>NZ_JBBCUU010000001.1:0-729954 GCF_037147735.1 Microbacterium sp. MMO-20
GGCACTCATCGCTCGGATACCTCGCACCGGTCGACTACGCTCGGCAATGCACCCATCAACTGGAAACCGACGACTCGCACAGCGACCGGACCGAATGAAGGGGGCGGCCCACCGTGGCTCGAAGTTGATCGTCGATCGCAGAAGGCGTCCGCATGGTTGAAGCCTATGAGTGCGGCCGACATCGGCTCCCGTCAGGAGTAGGCGCGGTGCACGTGCCAACTGCCGGCACCGCCGTAGACGTCGAAGACGAACGATTCGCCGGCCGGGTCGGTGCCTTGGAATCGCCACCCGTACATGCCGCGGCCGCGGTGGGTGTCGTCGGGGTCGATGCTCCACACGCTGTCTCGCAGCCGTGTGGGCTCGTCGGTGACGGTCCAGCATCGGCCGGCGTAGAACATGCGTGCCGGCTGCTCGTCGACCAGCCAGATAGTAGCCTCCTGTTCTAATTCAATCGCCGTCATGGTTACTGAGAATAGAACAGATGTTCTAGTGTGGCTATCGGAATCTTGGCCGGAGGAAGGAGTGGCCGCGGTGACCACCAACCGCCGGGAAGAGCACTTCGCAGCCAAGCACGCTCAGTCGCTGCTCGATGCGCCTCCCCCGCCGTGCACGCTCCCTCAGCAGGCGTACGGGCCGCAGCGCATCGAGTGGGTCAAGGGGTCACTCCCGCCCGTGTGGGTGTGGGTGAGCTGGCCGGATCGCGCGGCCGAGCGCATCGCGGCGTACGCACGCGGCTGGAATGATCGGGTGGTCATCGTCGCCTGGTACGGACCTCGCGGGCAGGTCGACTGCGTCGTCTGGCGCAACGCCGTTGCCCACAGACGGTCCGAGAGTCCACCCGCTTAGGCGCTGAGGTTCGCGTGGCGCAGCTCTACGATCTTGTCGACGCGTAGCCCTGTCCAGTTTTCGCCGGTCGACGTCGTGACCAGCGGCAGCAGTAGTGCCCCTTAACGTGGTGCAGCAGTCCCTTCCACCTGACCTCGGAGGTGAAGTCGGCGAGGTCACGCTGGACGCGACGAGCGCTCGCGCTGGCTGAGTCACCATAGGACGTCGAAACCGTCGCCTGGTGCGGGCGTCTTGCGACATCTCCGCACGAGACCGCTGAACAAGTAGGCGCACGGGCCAAACGCGGGTGCGCTGCCAGGCAGATTTACATGAACGTAACGGAACTGCCACTTCACCGACTTCGATGTGAGCGACGCTGTATGTGATCACAAATCACACCTGGTGCACTCAAGGAGGGTAGATGGAAGCGCAGCCGATTCGGGTCGCCACGGTGAACGACGAGGTGTACGCCCGTCTGCACAAGGCGATCACCAGCGGTGCGCTCTTGCCGGGGATGAAGCTGACGATCCGATCGATCGCCGATTCGTTCCAGGTCAGCACGATGCCGGTGCGCGATGCGCTGCGTCGGCTCGAGGCCTGCGGCCTCGTCGTGTTCGGCCGACGGAGTGTGACCGTCACTCTGCTCTCACCTGACGAGGTTGAGCAGGTCTTCCAGATCCGGCTCCGGCTCGAGCAGCTTGCGGCCGAGTGGGCCATCGCGCGCGTCGGCCCTCACGATCTTGACGAGCTCGAGCGGATCCTTGCCGACATGGACGAACCCGGCTTGTCGGCTGACCAGTGGCGTGCGCTCAACCAGCGGTTCCATCTGCGCTTCTACGAGGCGTCGGAGAGCGACCACTTGCTGAGACTCATCCGCGATGTCTGGAGCAAGGTCGAGCCCTACATGGCGATCTACGCCTCGCGCGTGGACGACTTCTCCGAGTCGCAGCAGCAACACCGATTCATGCTCGATCTCATTCGTCGAGGGGACCTCTCAGGTCTTCTCGTTGCGACGGCCCATCACCTGGATTACACGGCGAAGACGGTCGTCTCCGCCCTGGAGGAGCGTCTGGCTTCCTCCTGACCCGACGTGCCGGTGCGGCGTACCCGGCACGAGCACCACCGCTGCGCCCGCGCCCGCAGGTGAGCGGATCCACCCCTACGCAGGTTTTGTCCTGCCCTCTGGAGGTTTACGTAACCATGTCTCAGACCCTCGAAAAGGAAGTGCTCCAACAGGAGTTCGAGTCGACACCGGTCCCCGCAGACAAGCGGCGATCGCTGCTGTCCGTCTCGTCGGTGTGGGCCGGCTTTCCCATGATCATCACGGGGGCGATGACCGGCGCGACGCTGGTCCACGGCCTCGGCTTCGGCGGCGGACTGGCCGCGATGGTCATCGGCAACGCCCTGCTCTTCGTGTACGTCGGTATGCTGAGCGGCCTCGGCGCCAAGACGGGCTTCAACTTCTCACTCCAGGCTTCGCGGACGTTCGGGCGCACCGGATACATCGTCTGCTCCGCTCTCCTGTCGACCTTGGTGATCGGATGGTTCGCGGTACAGACCGGTCTGGTCGGAGCGAGCATGGAGAGCGCGTTCGGCCTGAATGCGGCCATCGTCGCGCTGGTCGCGGGCATCCTGTTCACGCTATTCACACTGCTCGGCATCCGGGCGCTCGCCATCATCGGTGCCATCTCCGTGCCCCTGTTCCTGGCACTCGGCGTCTACGCCGCTATTCAGGCCACCTCCGGCGGAGTGGATGTCTGGGGTTACGAGGGCGACGGGGCAAGCTCCCTGGCGCTCGGGGTCGGCGTTACGCTCGTCTTCGCACTTTTCGCCGATTCGGGCACCATGACGGCCGACTTCACCCGTTGGGCGAAAACCCCGCGCCAGGCCTGGATCGCCACCTCGACCGCGTTCCCGGTCGGCAATCTCTTCGCCATGATCGTCGGCGGGATCATCGCCGCCGCGACCGCAGGAACCGGCGACCTGTTCGGCATCATCGCCGGCCAGGGCGGAATCTTCCCGATCCTGGCGATCGCCTTCCTCGTCGTCAACCTCGGCTCGGTCTGCACCCACTGTCTCTACAACGGCGCCGTGGGCTGGTCGGCGATCGTCAAGGGGAAGATGCGCGTGCTGACGGTCGTTCTCGGCGCCATCGGAATCCTGGTCGCCACCCTGGGCGTATGGAGCTTCTTCATCGACTGGTTGAACCTCCTGGGCGTCATCGTGCCCCCCATCGGCGCGATCATTATCGTCGACCAGCTCGTCGTGCGCCGCGGAACACTCACGGACGACGTCGTCGGCTTCCGCTGGCAGCCTTTCGCGGCCTGGGCGATCGGCTCGGGTGCGGCGCTCGCCATCAACTTCGCCGCTCCGTCGTGGTCGACCGTTGTCGTCGGCCTCGTCGTCTCGGCGGTCGCGTACCTGGCGCTCGGCATGCCGGCACGCACGGCCTCCCGCACCCCGGCCATCAAGACCGCCGCCTGAACCATTCCCGCTCCCCCGAAAGGATTCCGCAAATGCCAGAGAACCACGACGTCGAAGAGCTCACCATCGCTCGCTTCCACGAGGAGGTGCGCGCGGGGCAATTGACCTCACGCGAGCTCACCCAGTGGTACCTCGACCGCATCGCGGCACACAACGTCGACGGGGCCGCGATCAACGCCGTGGTCACGGTCAACCCGTCGGCGCTCGCCGAGGCGGAGGCGCGGGACGCCGCGTTCTCCGCCTCGGGGCAGCTCACCGGCCCGCTCCATGGCGTGCCGGTGCTGGTGAAAGACCAGGCCGAGACCGCGGGCATTCCGACGTCCTTCGGCTCGGCCGCCTTTGCCGACTACATCCCCCAGGCTGACGCGCGCGTGATCGAGCTGCTCCGGGACGCAGGAGCGGTCATCCTCGCGAAGACCGCCATGTGCGATTTCGCGGCCGGTTGGTTCTCGTCCTCGTCGCGTACAGGACACACCCTCAACGCGTACGACCCGACACGTGATTCCGGCGGGTCGAGCGCCGGCACCGGCGCGGGGGTATCGGTCGGTTTCGGCCTCGTGGGCGTCGGTGAAGACACGGGCGGATCCATCCGCATCCCCGCATCGTTCAACAACATCTACGGCCTGCGGGTCACCACCGGTTTGATCAGCCGCACCGGGTTCTCGCCGCTCGTGCACTTCCAGGACACCCCGGGCCCGATGGCGCGTACGGTCGACGATCTCGCGGCCCTACTCGAGGTGATGGTCGGCTACGACCCCGCCGACGAATACACGGCCGTGGCCGCCACGGAATCGTCGGTCGGCGGATACATCGCCGCACTCGCCGACGCGCCGCCCATGTCGCACTGGCGTGTCGGCGTGCTCGAGACGGCGTTCGGCAGCGGAGGCGACGCCGAGGAGGTAAATCGCGTGGTCCGTGGCGCGATCGCCGCCATGGCGAATGCTGGCGCCGCGATCGTTGAAGGGGTGCAGATCGAGGGGCTGACGGAATGGATCTCCGACACGTCCGTCTACGTGCGGCAATCGCGGAGCGATCTCAACCGCTTCCTCAGTTCCCGGACAGGCTCGGTCTCCTCCTTCGACGAACTGACCGCGGCCGGAACGTACAACGAGCTCAACGACCTCATCCCCGCGATCGCCGAAGGCCCCGCGCATGTCGACGGCGACGCCGAGGTGACGCGTCTGCGACTCAACCAGGAGCACTTCCGCCGCCTGCTGCGCACCCTGTTCGCCGATGCGGGCGCCGACCTGCTCGTCTCTCCAACCGTTCAGGTTCCGGCGCCCACACACGACGGGCTGCGCGCGGGCCAGTACACCGCGCTGACCTTCCCCACGAACACGGTCATCGCCTCCCAGGCGGGCTTCCCCGCAATCTCGATCCCCGTCGGATTCACAGAAGGCGGGCTCGCGGTCGGGCTCGAAGTGCTGGGCACGCCGTTCACCGAGCGGCGCCTGCTGCAGTTCGCCGCAGTCGTTGCACCTCTCGTCAACGCACGTCGGGCACCGATCCTTGACTGAGCCGGGCATGGAAGCGGGGACGGCGCGGGTCGATTGGCCGGCCACCCGGACGATGGACATCAACGCGGATCTCGGTGAGAGCTTTGGCCCGTACCGGTACGGCAGCGATGACGAACTGATGCCGCTCATCACCTCGGCGAACGTGGCGTGCGGCTTTCACGCCGGCGATCCGGCGAGCATGCGCAAGGCCGTGCAAAGCGCCGTCGAGCACGGCGTCGCGATCGGTGCCCATGTGGGCCTTCCGGACCGGCTCGGCTTCGGCCGCCGCGAGATCGATATCAGCGCTGCCGACGCATACGACTACAGCCTCTACCAGCTGGCCGCCCTCGACGGGTTCGTGCGGGCCTCCGGAACACGGATCCGACACGTCAAGCCGCACGGCGCGCTCTACATGATGGCATCTAAACGCCCCGACCTCGCGGCGGCAATCAGTTCAGCCGTCCGCGACTTCGACCCCTCGCTAGCGCTGTACGTTCTACCGGGCTCGGAAGCCGAGCGGGCCGCCCGCGAGGCTGGGCTCGCCGTTCGACGGGAGTTCTTCGCTGACCGCCCGTACGTGGGTGCCGACGTGGTCATGTTCGGGTGGACGTACGAGCAACTCGGCGGTCCACGGGGAGCCGCCGCGCGCGTTACCGACATGCTCGGCGACAGTACCTTCGATCCCATCGAAACCATCTGCGTGCACAGCGACACCGACAACGCTCCCGAACTGGTGCGCGCCGTTCGATCGGCCCTGCGTGAGCGGGGAGTGGATTGCGGGCAGACGTGACCGGCACCGCCTCTACACGAACTCGACGCGGATCACTGAACGGCGCCGGGATCATGACACCCGGGTAGCGTCAGTCCGGAAACGGCGGCTCGTCGCCCCACATGCCCGACGCGGTGACGGCGCTCAGCGAATCTCCCCAGAGTTGCTAGCCGAAGTTCCCCAGGTCGCGGGGTAACGCTAGCGCAGGTTCGTGCCGGTCGTGACGCGGCGGAGTTCGTCGGCTGCGGTGGCGTGGTGGCGGAGCCGGTAGGAGGCGCCGTCGAGGGTGACGACGACGGATCGGTGCAGGAGTCGGTCGAGCATCGCGGCGGCGACGGTGGTGTCGCCGAGGATCTCGCCCCAGGCTCCGACGGGCCGGTTCGTTGTGATCACGATCGAGGTCTTCAGGTAGCGCTGGTTGATGACCTGGAACAGGGCTGACGCGGCCTCGCCGGGCAGCGGCAGGTATCCGAGCTCGTCGATGATCAGCAAGGTCGGACCGGCGAAGAACCGCATCATCGTCGACCACTTCCCCTCGATCGCGGCGCGGTGGCAGCGGGCGGCAAGGTCTGCGGCGGAGGTGAAGTAGGTGCGGTATCCGGCCTTCACTGCGGCGTGTCCGAGCCCGGTCGCGATGTGTGTCTTCCCGACCCCGGGCGGGCCGATCAGGAGCACGTTGGTCGCGGTGTCGATGAACCTGCAGGTGCCCAGCTCGGCGAGAAGGGATCGGTCGATGCCGGAGGCGTGGTCGAGGTCAAAGTCGCCGAGAGTGGCGCCGGTGGGCAGGTTCGCGAACCGGAACCGGCCCGCGAGCCGACGGGCGTCGGTCGCGGTGACCTCGACGCGCAGCAGGTGCTCGAGCGCGTGTGTGAGGGTCCAACCCTCCGCCGTCGCCTGGTCGAGAACCTTCGGGAGGGCTTCGGCGGCGTCGGCGAGCTTCAGATCTTGAAGGTGTCCGCGCAGCTGCTGGTATACGGCCGCGGCGGTGGTCTTGGTCGTGGTGGTGGTCATAGGAGGGTGTTCCTGTTCTTCGCGGCCTGCTCGTAGGCGGCCAGGTCAATCACGGTCGACGGCGCCGCGGCGGTGCCTGTGAGGACGGCCGCGGCGCGCAGCGCGGCAGGTCCGGGTGGGATGCGTTCCTTGCGGCGGTGCGGGCGCCCGGGAGGCGCCGACGCCAACGCGATGGCTTCGAGGGCGGTGACGTGGCCGGCGTCGCGGATCGTGACCCCAAGCCCAGACTCGGCGACCCGATGCCTGGCAACGACCGTTCCTGAGACGGTGGCGATGTCGATGCTGGTGGCGCCGAGCCGCTGCTGGACGATCACTTTCGCTGCGGCCAGCTCCGGTGGAACGGAGTACCGGTTCCCGCGCCAGTCGATCAACGCCTGCCGGGTCGCGGTGCGCTCCTCGGTGACGATCACCGGGAACAGGACCGGCGGGAGCGGGCGAAGCCGCTCTGCGGCGAACATCACCGCCGCGGTGGTGCGCCCGTCGAGGTCTTCCCGGGGCCGGTCGTCCTGCCGTCGGGCGAACGCCTCGACGCTGGCCTGCGCCTGCTCGAGGGTGAGCTCGTCCGCCAGGTTCCGCCACCAGCGCTGCGCGGCGGTGTGGTTGTTCTTCTCGACCACGCCCTTCCGGTTCCCGCTGCGGGGCCGGCAGACGATCGCCTGGACACCGTGGTGCTTCGCGAACGCCGCGAACATCGGCATGAGATCGCCCGGGCGGTGGTCCAACACCGTCCGCATCCGGTCGAACCGCCAGACCCTGGTCAGACCGCCCAGCAACGCCAGGAGAGTCGTCATCGCGGCCAGCAGGTGCGGGACGTCCATCGACGAGGAGATCACCGCCCGCCAGACCCCGGAGTGCGCGAGCGACCCGAACGTGGACCCCGTCCGGCGTCGATCGATTCGAGATCACCCGCGACGGCACCGTCCTGGGCTACGTCGACCACGTCGGCAACGTTTTCGTCTGCCTGCAGGGTGCGTGGTACTCGGTATCGACCGAGGTACGGCAGACCCTCGACTTCGACGACGCAATCGCGTGGTTCGGGAGCCCCGCCGCCTGAGTGCTGACGCGTTCTCTCAGAGGAGGTCGGCGCGGTGGACCAGCGCGGCGGCGCCGATGAGCGGCGCGTCGCCTCCGAGCGCGGCGCGCTCGACGCGGAGCCGAGCCGCATACGTGTTGACCGACGCCGCCCGGACGCCCGCCGCGATGAGCTCCGGAAAATCGTCCGCGACGAACGAGAATCCGCCGCCGACGACGGCGAGTTCGAGGTCGAGGAGGGTCGCCGCGTTCGCGAGGCCGACGCCGATCGCGTGCGCGGATCGGGCGACGGCGGCGACGGCGATGGCGTCGCCCTCCCGATACGCGGCGGCGAGCTCCTCGCCGGTCGTGCCCGACCAGCCCTGCTCTCGCGCCCACGCGACGATGTGCGGACCCGAGGCACGCTGTTCGACCGTGGCTGCCGCGGCATCGCCCTCGATGTCTGCGACGACGATCTGGCCCAGGTGACCGGCGTTGCCCGTGCCTCCGGCCACGAGCCGGCCGTCCGAGACGATGCCGCCGCCCACGCCCGTCGAAACCACGAAGACGATCGCGTTCCGGACGCCGCGCGCCGCCCCCAGCCACGCTTCGGCGAGCGCGATGCAGGTGCCGTCGAGGCGCAGGTGCGCGGCATCCACACCGCTGGCCGCCCGCACCGCCGAGACGATGTCGAAGCCGTGCGCTGCGGGCAGGTTGATCGGTGCGATCGTTCCGGCTGCGACGTCGACGGGCCCGGCAGATCCGATGCCCGCCGCACTGACCTCCCTCCAACGCGGGTGCGTGCGGCAACCGGCGATGACGGTCTCCAGGGCGTGCCGCAGAACGGCGACGTCGGTGGCCGCGGCCGCACCGGTCGGGTGACGGCGACGTGATCCTTCAACGAGGGCGCCGGTCTCGTCGACGAGAGCGGCTTCGACCTTGGTGCCGCCGAGATCGATCGCGAGAGCGAGGGGCATGTGAGAGTCCTCCGAATGTGTGCCGACATGCCTAGCGGGGCATGTCTTTCAGCGTAGTGTCGGGTCCAGCGATCGGCATCCGCCTGTGGCTTCCCCGATCGGGTCGCTCTGACCCGTCACCTGACCGGAGCCGCCGCATGAGTGCCACCGTCTCACCCCCGTCCACCCTCGGCCCTATCCGCCGCACATACGCGACCGCGGAGACGTTCCCACCCGTCGCTCGGGCCTACACCCAGGTGTCACAGGTCGTGAAGGAGCTCGGACTCCTGCAGCGGGCGACGGGCTTCTATGCGGGCGTCGGCGCCCTGATCGCCGTCGCCTTCGCCGGCTGCGTCGCGGGCTTCGTGCTGCTCGGCGAGAGCTGGTTGCAGCTGTTGATCGCCGCGGCACTGGGCATCGTCTTCACGCAGGTGGCCTTCCTCGCGCACGAGGCCGCGCACCGCCAGATCCTCGGCTCGGGGCCCGCGAACGACCGTCTCGCGCGCGTGCTCGCGGCAGGTGCCGTCGGCATCAGTTACTCGTGGTGGGATTCGAAGCACTCCCGCCATCACGCCAATCCGAACCGTGTGGGGAAGGACCCCGACATCGAGGTCGACACGATCTCGTTCCTCTCGGAGGACGCGGCGCAGGCGCGCGGCCTGCGCCGGATGATCACCCGGCGTCAGGGCTGGCTGTTCTTCCCGCTGCTGACGCTCGAGGGACTGAACCTCCATGTCCTCGGCATCCGGCATCTTCTCTCGCGGCAGCCGGTGCGGGGGCGCTGGATCGAGCTCGCTCTCATCGCCGCCCGCATCGCTCTCGTGCTCGTGCCGGTCTTCCTGCTGCTGCCGCTCGGCATGGCGTTCGCATTCGTGGGCGTGCAGCTCGCCGTCTTCGGCGTGTACATGGGTGCGTCGTTTGCGCCGAACCACAAGGGCATGCCGGTCATCGCCGAAGGAGCGCGCCTCGACTTCTTCAGCAAGCAGGTGCGCACGTCGCGCAACATCCGCGGCGGGTGGTGGGCGACGTGGCTCATGGGCGGCCTGAACTACCAGGTGGAGCACCACCTGTTCCCGAGCATGGCGCGCCCGCACCTGTCGCGCGCACGGCTCGTCGTGCGCGATTTCTGCGCCACCCACGACGTTCCGTACACCGAGACGAGCCTGCTGCGCTCGTACGCGATCGTGATCGAGTATCTCAACCGCGTCGGTCTCGCGGCACGCGACCCGTTCGACTGCCCCATGGTCGGGCAGTACCGACGCGCCTGAGCGCAGGGGGCCGAGTGTGCGGAACGCGTGAGCTCACGCGTTCCGCTTCACAACGCGCATGAGCCACGCGATGATCGCGATGATGAGGATCACCAGTCCGATCCAGAGAAGGAACTTCGCCGCTTCGACGAAGACGCCGAGGAGGATCAGGACGATGGCGACGACGAGGAGGATGATCGCGAGTGTCATGCGTCGATCATGCTCCCGACCTCACACTGATGCGCGGGGCTTGACAGTCGTGGTCGGGTCTGTCAACCCCCTGCGTTGCGCGCGCCGCATCCGCTTGTCTTGATGCCACGGACCGGCATCGACATCGCGAGGCGTAGTAATGAAGGACATCCTGATCGAGGGGCATCGCATCCTGACCACCGACGACATCGCAGACGCGGTGCTCTCGTACGCACTCGTCCTGCGCGATTGCGGCGGCAGCGACATCGTCGAGTTCCCGAGCATTCACGACGGCAACCCGACGCTGTGCTCGCTCCTGCTCGGCGGTTCGGGCGTCATGGCTGTCGTCGACGCGCCGCTCGCCCTCTCGGCGCCCGTCGGCGGGGCCGACCTCGCCTACGACGAGATCACCCGTCGCGCCGAGGCGTTACGGTAGGGGCGTGGGTAGGTTCAATTACGACGGCAACGTCAAGGTCGATTTCGATGACCGGCTGCTGGCGCACCTCCAGGTCGTCATCACCCAGAAACTGCGCCGTGGGGAACCCTTCCCGTTCACGTGGCGCAACGAGCCGAGCCTCGGGGATGGGCGCACCACGGTGTGGCTGCATCCCAATGCCTCGCTCGTCTACAAGTTCAACGGCAGTCGGCAGCCCGCGCTGAATCGCGCGTGGCTCGAGGCGCTGACGCATGCCGCCAACTCGACGGCCGGGCTGCACGTGGTGCCCGAACCCGAGGGCGCGTACGCCGGCGAGGTCATGACCGGCTGAGCCGGCCCGCTCGCTGCCGCTCTACTCAGCGACCTCTACGGTCTGCGGGGCATCGTCGGGGGCGCTTTCGTCTTCGATGTGCTCCGCGATCAGGTTGATGCCCCCGGAGGAGTTCGCCGACTGTGCGAGATGCTCGATCCATTCCCGGCTGAGTTCCGCCGGCTCGGGGTCGTTGAACACGAACCGCAGCGGGATCGAGGGGTGCAGCCAGATCGTGCTGCGCCCGCGCGGCTCGTCCTCGAGGTGCCGCCACGAGACCGTGAAGCTCTCGCCGCGGCGCAGCTTCGTCGCGATCACGACCTTCAGGTGTGCAAGGGCCCGGTCCTCGATGTGGATCGGGGTCGCGGACCCGCCGTAGTAGATGGTTCCCACGGGAGAGATTGTAGGTCGGGATGCCGTGTTCTGCGGTATGCCGAGAGCGGTCGATCGGGGAGCACATGCCCCGCGCCCGCACCGAGTCCGCAGAATGTCACGTACTTCGCACCGAAAGCGCTCGCACGATGCGGAGTAGGTGACAGCTTGCGGAGTACGTGGCTTCGCGCGGCGCGGATGGCGGGCTTCAGAGCCGCGACCAGGCCTCGGTCAGCACGCTCCGGAGGATCTGCTCGATCTCGTCGAATTCGCTCGGCCCGATGGTGAGCGGCGGGGCGAGCTGGATGACGGGGTCGCCGCGATCGTCGGCGCGACAGTAGAGCCCCGCCTCGAAGAGGGCGCCGGAGAGGAAGCCGCGCAGCAGTCGCTCGGACTCGGCGTCGTCGAAGGTCGTCTTCGTGGCCTTGTCCTTCACGAGCTCGATGCCGAAGAAGTACCCGTCGCCGCGCACGTCGCCCACGATCGGCAGGTCTGTGAGCTTCTCGAGAGTGCGGCGGAAGACGGGCGAGTTTTCGCGCACGTTCTGGAGCAGCTGCTCCTCTTCGAAGATGTCGAGGTTCTCCATCGCGACGGCCGCCGACACCGGGTGCCCGCCGAAGGTGTAGCCGTGCGGGAAGGACGCGTCGCCACGGCTGAACGGCTCGTACACGCGGTCGCTCACGATCGTGCCGCCGAGCGGCGAATACCCGCTCGTCACCGCCTTCGCGAAGGTGATCATGTCGGGCTGATAGCCGTAGGCATCCGCCCCGAAATACGTGCCGAGTCGACCGAAGGCGCAGATGACCTCGTCCGAGACGAGGAGCACGTCGTAGCGGTCGCAGATCTCGCGCACGCGCTGGAAGTAGCCCGGGGGCGGCGGGAAGCATCCGCCGGAGTTCTGCACCGGTTCGAGGAAGACGGCGGCGACGGTGTCGGGGCCTTCGAAGAGGATCATCTCCTCGATGCGGTCCGCGGCCCAGACACCGAACTCCTCCTCGGTGGAGCCTGCGAACCCCATCTCGGCGGAGCGGTAGTAGTTCGTGTTCGGCACGCGGAAGCCGCCCGGCGTCACCGGCTCGAACATCGCCTTCATCCCCGGCAGGCCGGTGATCGCGAGCGCGCCCTGGGGCGTGCCGTGGTACGCGATCGCACGCGAGATGACCTTGTGCTTGGTCGGCTTGCCCGTGAGCTTGAAGTAGTGCTTCGCGAGCTTGAACGCGGTCTCGACCGCTTCGCCGCCGCCGGTGGAGAAGAAGACGTGGTTCAGGTCGCCGGGGGCCAGGCCCGCGATCCGGTCGGCCAGCTCGATCGCCGCAGGGTGGGCGTAGGACCAGATCGGAAAGAACGCGAGTTCCTCGGCCTGCTTCGCGGCGGCCTGCGCGAGGCGGGCGCGCCCGTGGCCGGCGTTGACGACGAAGAGCCCCGCGAGCCCGTCGATGTACTTGCGGCCGCGGCTGTCCCAGATGTGGTGGCCCTGCCCCTTCACGATGATCGGGACCCCGGGGCCCTCGGTCATGACGGATTGGCGGGCGAAGTGCATCCACAGGTGGTCTCGGGCCATCTGCTGCAGGTCGGCATCGCTACGGGTCATCCGGTCCTCCGATCGACGTGCTCTCACGCTACTGCGCAGGATCGGCGCGCGGCATCCACTCGGCGGCAACGTCGGACGCCGTGTCCGGCGCTGGCCCGCCCGGCACGCGATCCGTGCGGTCGATCCGCGCGCGGGGTCAGTCGATCGTCGCGCGTAGCGCCTGATCGAGGTCGGCGATGAGGTCGGATGCCGTCTCTATGCCGATCGAGAGGCGTATCAGGCCGTCCGAGATGCCGAGTCGGGCACGTTCCTCGGCGGAGAACGAGGCGTGCGTCGTCGTCGCGGGGTGCAGCGCCATCGATCGCACATCGCCGATGTTGGTCATGCGGCTGACGACGCGCAGCGCGTCGAAGAACCGCTGCGCTCCCGCGCGGCCGCCTCGAACGGTGAACGCGAACACCGATCCCGCGTGACCGCCGAAGCGTTCCTGCGAGATCCGGTGGTAGGGGCTCGACTCGAGGCCGGCGTAGTCGACGCTCTCGACGCGCGGGTGCCCGGCGAGCCAGCGCGCGATCTCGTCGGCGTTGGCGAGGTGCTTCGCCATCCGCAGCGACAGCGTCTCCATTCCCTGCTGCAGCAGGAAGGAGTGCACGGGGGAGAGTGCTGCGCCGAGATCGTTCACGATCCCGAAGCGCAGGTAAGCCTCGAGCGCGCGCGCACCGTACTTCTCGGCGAACGAGGGCGCGCCGGCGGCCGGCGGTGCCGTGATCCCGGGGTACGCGCGTGCCGCGCCGGACCAGTCGAACGAGCCGCCGTCGACGATGGCCCCGGAGAGGGCGGCGCCGTGACCGGTGAGGAACTTCGTCGACGAGTGGACGACCACATCCGCCCCGAGCTCGAAGGGGCGAATGACGTACGGCGTCGCGACGGTGTTGTCGACGATGAGCGGGATGCCGTGGGCGCGTGCGACCTCCGCAACGGCGGCGACATCGACGAGGTCGTTCTTCGGGTTCGGGATCGTCTCGACGAAGATCGCCTTCGTTCCGGGCGTGATGGTCCGATCCCACTCGGCGCGGTCGGTGGGGTCCCGCACGTAGTCGACGCCGACGCCGAGGCGCGCGAACGTGCGGTCGAAGAGGATGCGTGTGCCGCTGTAGATGCTCGCGGCGGAGACGAGACGTTCGCCGCTGGCTGCGAGACCGAGCAGAAGGCCCGTGATCGCGGCCTGGCCCGAGCCGACGACGATCGCGCCGGTGCCACCCTCCAGGGACGCGAGGCGACGCTCGGCGACGTGATGCGTCGGGTTCGCGTTGCGCGAGTAGAGCTGCCCCTCATCGGCGCCCGTGAACCGCGCCTCCGCCTCGGCGAAGTCATCGAACAGGTACGCCGCGCTCAGGTAGATCGGCGTGATGCGCGCACCATGCGTCGCGTCGGGGGCCTCGCCCGCGTGCACCTGCCGGGTGTCGAAGCCGAACCCTCTCCAGTCGTCGTTCGTACTCACGCGCTCAGCGTAGGGGTGAGGTCGCGATTGTGACGGCGCCGTCGTAACACTTCGTGGCATCCCTCTGCGGCGGGGTATCTTCGAGGCGTGTCCTTGACCTGTCGCTGTTGTCGCTGAGCCGTTCTCGGCTCCTTCGACGACCCCGACAGCCCGCCGCCTTCTGCGCGCCGACTCCCCGCCTTCACCGGCGCGGCGCTCGCGGCCCCACCCTCAGGACCTCTCATGCGCTACGCCTCGCACGTCGCCGACCTCGTCGGAAACACCCCTCTCGTCCGCCTCGACCGTGTCACCGCCGGCATCGACGCCACCGTGCTCGCGAAGGTCGAGTACTTCAACCCCGGCGGCTCGGCGAAGGACCGTATCGCCTCACGCATCATCGACGCCGCCGAGCGTGACGGGCTGCTGCAACCGGGCGGCACGATCGTCGAGCCGACGAGCGGCAACACCGGCGTCGGGCTCGCGCTCGTGGCGCTCCAGCGCGGGTACCGGATGATCTTCGTCGTGCCCGACAAGTTCACGGGCGAGAAGACCGCCGTGCTGCGGGCGTACGGCGCCGAAGTCGTCGAAGTGCCGACGCACGTGCCGCCGGAGCACCCCGACTCCTACTACTCCGTGTCCGACCGGCTGGCGCGTGAGATCCCCGGCGCGTTCAAGCCGAACCAGTTCGCCAACCCGAACGGGCCGCGCGCCCATGAGGAGACGACCGGTCCCGAGATCTGGCGCGACAGCGACGGTCGCGTGACGCACCTCGTCGCCGGCATCGGCACGGGCGGCACGATCAGCGGGACGGGGCGCTTCCTCAAGCGCGCGACGGCCGGCGAGGTCACGGTCGTCGGCGCCGATCCGGAAGGGTCGATCTACTCGGGCGGCCCGATCCACGGCTACGCCGTCGAGGGCGTCGGGGAGGACTTCTTCCCCGACACATTCGACGCGTCCGTCGTCGACCGATACGAACGCGTGTCGGATGCCGAGAGCTTCGCCATGACGCGCCGCCTCGCCCGTGAGGAGGGGCTTCTCGTCGGCGGCTCCTCCGGCATGGCGGTCGTCGCGGCGCTCCGCACCGCACGGGATCTGTCGGCGGATGCCGTCGTCGTCGTCGTGCTGCCCGACCACGGACGCGGATACCTGACCAAGCTCTACGACGACGCATGGCTCGACGCCCGCGGCATCCAGCTCGACGCCGATTCCACCCTCACCGAAGGAGCACGCGCATGACCACCCCCGCCGCCCGCGGATTCGCGAGCCTCGCCGTCCACGCCGGGCAGGAGCCCGATGCCGACACCGGCGCCGTCATCCCGCCGGTCCACTTCTCGACGACATATGCCCAGGACGGCATCGGGGGCCTTCGTCAGGGGTACGAGTACGGGCGCAGCGGCAATCCGACGCGCACCGCTCTGCAGCAGCAGTTGGCAGCACTCGAAGGCGGCGCGCACGCGTTCTCCTTCGCGTCGGGACTCGCCGCTGAGGACGCCCTGCTGCGAGCGGCGCTCGCGCCCGGCGACGACGTGCTCCTCGGAAGCGACGTCTACGGCGGGACGTACCGGCTGCTCGCGCGCGTCCTCGGCCCGTGGGGTGTGAGCCTGCGCGTCGTCGACATGAGCGATGCGGATGCCGTGCGTGCGGCCGTTGCGGATCGGACGCCCCGGATCCTCTGGGTGGAGACGCCGTCCAACCCGCTCCTGCGCATCACCGACATCGCCGGCCTCGCGGAGATCGGGCGCGAAGCAGGATCGCTCGTCGTCGTGGACAACACGTTCGCGACCCCGGCGCTCCAACGGCCGCTCGCGCACGGAGCCGATGTCGTCGTCCACTCGACGACGAAGTATCTCGGCGGGCACTCGGACGTCGTCGGAGGAGCGCTCGTCTTGAACGACGATGCGCTCGCCGAGCAGATCGGCTTCCTGCAGTACGCCGTCGGCGCTGTCTCGGGCCCGCTCGACGCGTGGCTGACGACGCGGGGCATTAAGACGCTCGCCGTCCGCATGCAGCGGCACAGTGAGAACGCGGCGTCCGTCGCAGCATTCCTCGCGGGGCATGAACGCGTCGCGCGTGTTTACTACCCCGGCCTCGAAGAACACCCGGGACATGAGCTGGCCGCCCGGCAGATGTCGGCATTCGGCGGCATCGTGTCGGTCGCACTCGAGACGGGTGAGGCCGCCCGGCGGTTCGCCGAGTCGACCCGGCTCTTCACACTGGCGGAGTCTCTCGGGGGTGTCGAGTCGCTCGTGAACTACCCCGACGCGATGACCCATGCGTCTGTCCGCGGGACCGAGGCGGCCGTGCCCGTCGAGGTCGTGCGGCTATCGGTGGGGATCGAGGACGTGGACGACCTGCTCGCCGACGTCGAGCAGGCGCTCTCGGCCTGACTCGTCGCAGTACCGTGGAGCCATGAGCGACACGGGCGCGGCGGGCTGGGCGGTTCTCGGAGCCGGTGTGATCACCGGGGACTTCCTGCGCGCACTCCCGCATGCGCAGCTGGGCACGCTGCGTGCGGTCGGGGCGCGAGACGAACGACGGGCGCGCGTGTTCGCCGACGGGTTCGCGGACGTGTTCCCGGACGCTGTCGCCGGATCCTACGACGACGTCTTGGCGCGTGAGGACGTGGATGCCGTCTACATCGGAACCGTGCACACGACGCACGCTGAGCTCGCCCTCGCCGCGTTCGCCGCGGGAAAGGCCGTCCTGTGCGAGAAGCCGCTCGGCGTCGACGTCGCCGAGACCGAGCGCGTGCTCGCCGCGGCCGCGGCCGCCGGTCTTCCCCTCGTCGAGGCTTTCAAGTACCGGTTCGGACCGTTCGCCGATCTCCTGCGCACCCTCGTCTCCAGCGGCGCCGTCGGAGAGATCGTCGAGGTGGAGACTGCTCTCGGCGGGCCGGCGGACCGCGGCATCCGACGTCTGTTCGACCCCGCGCTGGCCGGCGGAGCCCTTTTGGACGTCGGGTGCTACCCCGTCTCCCTCGTCGTGGGCGTCGCGGCGTGGGCGGGACGCCTCGACGACGGCTTCTCGATCACCGCCGCAGAGGGCGTCATCGGCGAGACCGGAGTCGACGAGGACGCCCGGGCGGAAATCGATCTCGGCGGCATCCGCGCCCTCGTCTCGACGTCGGTCACGCGCGCCCTCCCGCGTACCGCGACGATTCGAGGGACGCGCGGTGAGATCGAGATCCCGAACGTTTGGGGCAGCCGCGTCTCGTCGACAGCGGAGGCGGTGCTGCGGCGGAACGGCGGTGAGGAGCGCATCTCGGTCCCGACGTCGAGCCCCATGGCAGATGAGGCGGACGCGACGATCGCAGCGCTGCGAGCCGGGCGCACCGAAGCGCCCGAGATGCCGTGGGTGCAGACCCGCGCGACTGCGCAGCTGCTCGCCGACTGGCGCGCGGCGCTCGGTTGATCAGACCCGGCGCATCGCGCCGGCCGCCGGACCGTGCAGCTGCCCGTGCAGACGTTCCATGCGGGCGTCGAGCAGAGCTGCCGAGTCCGCGGCATCCTTCAGCTCGGTGAGGAGCCCGTCGGGGACGACACCGGCGTACTTGTAGTAGATCTTGTGCTCGAGGCTCGCCCAGAAGTCCATCGCGATCGTGCGGAACTGCACTTCGACGGCGACATCGACGCGTCCCGTCGAGAGGAAGACGGGTACCTCGACGATGACGTGCAGGCTCTTGTAGCCGTTCTCCTTCGGTTCGGCGATGTAGTCCTTGACCGCGCGGACGGTGATGTCGTCCTGCGCCGTCAGAAGGTCGAAGAGACGGTAGGCATCCTTCGAGAAGCTCGTTGTGACACGGATGCCGGCGATGTCCGTGATCGCGCCGCGGATCGCGTCGAAGTTCGGCTCCACGCCCTTGCGGATGACCTTCTCGACGAGGCTGTCGGCCGTCTTCACCCGGCTCGAGACGTGCTCGATGGGGTTGTAGTCGTGCATCTGCAGGAATTCGTCGCGGAGGATGCCGAGCTTCGTCTCGACTTCGCGCAACCCGAATTGGTACTCCAGCAGGAACCGCTGGAACTCGTCGCGCATCGCGCGCAGCTGGTCGGGGGAGAAGCTCGCGACACCCTCGTCGGTGGTGACCAGGAGTCCTCGCGCATCGGTGCTCACCCGCCCGACGCTACCGCCGTCGGCTACGCGATTGCTGTGTGTCGTGTACAGCGCGTGATGCACTTCCGGCGAGTCGGCCAGGCTCCGTGGGCGGGCTGGCGATGACGCGGGCGGGGGACAATGGAGACGTGACCCCCTCGCCCTTCCTCGTGCGCCTGCGCGCGGAGACGGCGCACCTCGTCACGAGTCTCACGACATTCGGGCCGTCGACAGGCCGGCGCTGGCCCCTCGCCGTCCAGGCCGGGCTGGCGATGGCCGTGCCGATCGTCGTGCTCGCCCTCGCGGGTCGCTCCGACATCGCCCTGCTCACCGCGAGCGGCGCGTTCACGGTCATCTACGGCGGCTGGCTGCGCCCGCGCCAGCGGGCCCGGTTCGCGCCGGTCATGGCGCTCGCGCTGTTGGCGTGCGCTGCCGCGGGCGTCCTCGCGGCGGGTGGCGGCACGATCGTCGTCCTCGTCGGCGTGCTCGTGCTCACCGTCGTTGCGGCGAGCCTCGCCGGATGGTTCTCGCTGGGGCCGCCCGGCCCCGTCTTCTTCGTGCTCGTCTACGGCCTGTCCACGCAGGTCACGGCGATCCGCGACGGCGTCCGCATCGTCGATCCTGGGGTGTACCTCGGCGTCGTCGCGGCATCCTCGGCTTTCGCGTGCCTCCTCGTCGTTCTGCCACTGCTGCTGCCGCGGTACCGTCGCGAGCAGGTGCGCCCCGTGCGCACGCTCTTCCCGCGCCGCTGGGGCGGGGTCGCCCAGACACTCGCCGTCCGCGCGGCGATCGTCGCGATCGTCGGCGTCGGCGCGGCGGTGTTCATCGACCCGGAGCGCTCGTACTGGATCATCTGCGCGGGACTCGCCGTCGTCGGGATGCCGGTGGGGCGCCGTGCGGCGGCGGCACGCGGCATCCATCGCACCGTCGGAACGGTCTTCGGCGCTGTCGTATATCTCGGCCTCGCGCTGCTGGCATTGCCCGTCTGGGCGCTCGGGCTGGTGTTCGGTGCGCTGCAGGTCACCATCGAACTGACCGTGGTGCGGCACTACGCGCTCGCGCTCGTGTTCATCACCCCGCTCGTGCTGCTGCTCATCGGGGCGGCGTCAGGGGAGGGCGCGAACATCACGCTCGCGCTGGAGCGCGTCGTCGACACGATCGTGGGCGCGGCCGTCGGGACCATCGCCGCTCTCGCGGTGCGTCTGCGCGACGAGTAGCCGCGAGGTTTCCGTGTATGCATATACTCGGAAACTAGATACCCGGCGCGTTCGCCGGGCGGACGGGAGACGCGGATGTCGGTACGCCAGAGCCTCTTGGCGATCCTCGATCAGGGGCCCTGCTACGGCTATCAGCTGCGTGCCGAGTTCGACCGGCGCACCGGCGCGACGTGGCCGCTCAACGTCGGTCAGATCTACAACACGCTCGAACGCCTCGAACGCGACGGGCTCGTTGTGAAGGACGACGTCGATGAGCAGGGTCATGTGTACTGGCGGATCACGGATGCCGGCAGGGCGGAGGTCCGTGCGTGGTGGGCCGCCCCCGTCGGACGAGCCGGCGCGCGCGACGAGCTCGCGATCAAACTTGCGATCGCCGCGACGCTGCCGGGGGTGGATGCCGTCGCGGTCGTCCGCGCGCAGGAGTCGGCGTCGCGTGCCGGGCTCGACGAGCTGCGGGCGCGCCGGCATTTCGCAGACGGCTCCCAAGGCCCCGAGACCCCCGAGGGTCCCGAGACCCCCGAGACCCCCGAGGAACTCGCCGGTGCGCTCATCCTCGATGCGATGGTCTTCGCGGCCGAGGCCGAAGTGCGCTGGCTCGGCCACGTCGCCGAGCGCCTCGCCGCGAGGCCGCGTCACGCGCTCGCCCTCGAGCTCGCGACCGAGAAACCGCGGCGCGGGCGTCCACGTGCGGCGTAGCCTCGGATCATGACAGGTCATCTGATCGACCCGCACCGCCTCGACGCGCTTCTCCAGGGCAACGGCGCAGAGCGCCCGCCCGTCGTCCTCGACGTGCGCTGGCGCCTCGGTGGCCCCGACGGTCACCCCCTCTATCTCGACGGACACGTTCCCGGTGCGGTGTACGTCGCTCTCGACCGCGAACTCGCGGCGCACGGCGATCCGACCGAGGGCCGGCATCCGTTGCCCTCCGCAGCGGCATTCCAGGCATCCGTGCGGAGCTGGGGCGTCGACGACGGCGATGTCGTGGTCGTGTACGACGACGACAAGGGTTGGGCTGCCGCGCGCGCGTGGTGGATGCTCACGGATGCCGGCGTCGACGCCCGCGTGCTCGACGGCGGACTCGCCGCGTGGCGCGCCGCGGGACTTGCCCTCGAGACCGGCGAGGTCGAGCCCGAGTCGGGCGCGGTGACGCTGCGGTCGGGCACGCTGGGGCAGCTCACGACCGACGAGGCCGCCGCGCTCGCCGCTCGCCCCGACGGTGCCCTGCTCGACGCGCGCGCCGGTGAGCGCTATCGCGGAGACGTCGAGCCGCTCGATCCGCGCGCGGGACACATCCCCGGCGCGCTCAGTGCGCCCACCATGGACAATCTGAACCCCGACGGCACTCTGCGCTCACCCGCGGAGCTGCGCGCGCGATTCGAGGGGATGGGCCTCGGTGACGGCCCTGTCGGCGTCTATTGCGGTTCCGGCGTGAGCGCCGCCCAGCAAGTGCTTGCGCTCGCCGTCGCCGGCTACGATGCGGCCCTCTACCCCGGCTCGTGGAGCGCGTGGTCGAACCAGCCCGAGCGGCCGGTCGCGACAGGTCCCACGCCCTGACGTCCATAAGAATGGGGGGATGACCTCCACCCCCCGCTCCGGCACTCCGTACACCCTGCGCGCAGGCGCATACGAGGCCGAGATCGCGAGCATCGGCGCGTCGCTGCGCGCCCTGCGCTTCGCGGGACGCGACCTCGTCGTGCCGTTCGGCGTCGACGAGGTGCGGCCGGGCTACCGGGGCGCGCTCCTGGCCCCGTGGCCGAACCGCGTCGTCGACGGGCGCTACGCGTTCACGGGCGGGGAGTTCCAGCTCGCACTCACGGAGCCCAAGCGCGGGCACGCTCTGCACGGCCTCGTCACCTGGCTCGACTTCGCCGTGACCGCGCAGACGGATGCGTCCGTCACCCTCGCCGCGGTGATCGAGCCCCGAACGGCCTACCCGTGGCGCGTTCGGGTCGAGACGACGTATGCCCTCGACGAGACCGGTCTCACGCAGACCGTCCATGCGGTGAACCAGAGCGAGGATGCCGCGCCCTTCGGCACCGGCCCCCACCCCTACCTCGTCGCCGGCCCCGGAGCGCTCGACACGTGGACGCTGACGCTCCCCGCCGCCGACGTGCTCGAGGTCACGCCCGATCGTCTCTCGCCGGTGGCGCTCCGCGACGTGGCCACGTTCGACCCGGAGCGCTTCGACTGGCGTGCGTCGGATCCGTCGCGCGTGCTGGGCGCCGTCGAGATCGACCACGCCTACACGGGTCTCACGCGCACACCGGACGGATTTGCGACGGTGCGACTCGGCGACCCCTCGGGCACCGGCGTCGAGATGACATGGGATTCCACCTGCCCCTGGGTGCAGGTGCACACCGCGGATCTTCCCGGCGGCGCGGCGCAGCCGTTCCATCGCGCGGGTCTCGCCGTCGAGCCCATGACGTGCGCGCCGGATGCCTTCAACGCAGACCGCTACGACTTCGACGCCGGACTGATCGTTCTTGCGCCGGGTGCCGAGACCACCGCATCCTGGCGGATCACCGCATTCTGAGGGCGCGGCAGCGGAGCCGGGCAGCAGAAAGGCCCCGGAGTATTCTCCGAGGCCCTTTGCGAAGCGCCGGCAAAGGAGGAAAGCCGGCGCGAGACGATGTCAGTCGGCGTCCCCGCGCAGATCCGCCTTGACCTCGTTGCGCTTCTCGACAGAGTCGCGCTCGGCCTCGGCCTTCTTCACCTCGGCATCGGCTTTCACTTCGTCGAGCTTGTCGCCGATGCGGTCTTTGGCGTCCTCGAAGCCTTCTTTGATCTTGCGACCCGCCGTCTCGGCGGTCTCCTTCGCGTCGTCCAGGAATCCCATGAGGCGCTCCTTTCGTCAGAGGGGGGTGGTTCGACCCTGAGGCTACGGAACGCGACGGCTCGCTGGCAGGGGGTTGCTCACGAGTCACGAGCGTGATAGCTGACGGCGGACGGCGCGCGCCGATCCCCGACGCGCCGTGCTCCTCTCTTGCGGCGTGTCGGATGGCGATCCGCGTGCGCGCGTTGCAGGACACCCCCTAGCATGAGCGCCATGGACGTTGACAACACCTCGATGGGCGACTGGCAGAACGTCTTCGGCGGCACCGCCGGAACGATCATCGGCCTCGCGTACTACATCCTTCTCGCAATCGCGATGTGGAAGGTCTTCACGAAGGCCGGCTACCCGGGCATTCTCGCGCTCATCCCGATCGTCAACTGGTTCTTCCTCGTGAAGATCGCCGGCTACTCGGCCTGGTGGGGTCTTCTCGCCCTGATCCCGTTCGTGAACATCATCTTCGCGATCATCGTCGCCGTCCGAGTCGGTCGGGCGTTCGATCATGGAGCGGTGTTCTCCTTCTTCCTGCTGTTCCTGATCGCGCCGATCGGCTACTTCATCATCGGCTTCAGCGCCGACCGGTACAGCAAGCCCGCCTGATCGGGCCTGATCAGCGGATCGGGGTCGTGGTGTCGATGGCGTCGCGCAACGGTCGGCGCATCGCCGCCCAGTAGCGCACCGGGGCGAGGCGGGTCAGCACGTCGACCAGACCTGCCTCGCGGCCGACCATCGTGCGCGCCCGACGGCGCACTGTCGCATCGACGATCTTCTCCGCGGCATCCGCCGGCTCGGTGTGGTACATCGCGGCCTGCGCTTGCGCGGCCCGCTGCGCGATGGCGGGATCGATCGCCGCGGCGTACCGCCCGTGCAGGATGATGCCCGTCTTGACGCCGGCAGGGTAGATCGCGCCCACCGAGACGCTCGACCCCTCCAGTTCGTGCCGGAGGGCCTCGGTGAAGCCCCGCACGGCGTACTTGCTCATCGCGTAGGGGATCCGACCTGCGGGCGCCGCGAGTCCGTAGATCGAGACGAGGTGCGTGATGTGCGCCGCGGGGGAGCGGCGCAGCGCCGGCAGGAGCGCCTTCGTGATGTTGACCGTGCCCCAGAGGTTCACGTCCATCAGCCAGCGCATCTCCTCCATCGTCAGCTGATCGATGTTGCCGAGCATCGACGAGCCCGCGCACGTGACGAGCGTCTGCACGTGCGGGTGCGCTGCCGCGATCTGCGTCGCGAGAGCGGCGACCGCCGCATCGTCGCTGAGATCGATGAGATGCGTCGTATGGCCGGAGCCGGCGAGCGCGGCGGAGGTCGCGGCGAGGCCGTCGGCATTGCGATCCAGGAGCGCGATGCGCGCGCCCCGCGCGGCCAGCTGTCGCGCGACCTCGGCGCCCATGCCGCTCGCGGCGCCCGTGATGACGCTCGTCGCGCCTGAGACATCCAACCGTGGCATCCTCGCCTCTTCTCGCTTGACGCCCTCGACGGAATCCGGCAGGGGAATCCGTCGCTGTCTCGATTCTCGCCGACAGCGCCTCGTAGGATCGAGGGGAGGGGGTGCCGTGGCGAAGAAGAAGCGACAGCGCACACGCGACATCGTCGCCGAGGGGCTCTACATCGCCTCGGCCGCGACGCGTCTGAGTCTCAAGAACACGATCCTCGTGCACATCCTCGCGGAGGGTGAGGACTTCGACCTCGAGCGGTATCTGCCCGAGGCTCGCGCCGCGCTCGAGGGGCTCGCAGCCGAAGCTGAGGCGGATGCCGCACGGACGGCCACCGAACGTCGACGTGCGCGCGGGCGTCACTACGACTCGGACGGCACGCACGACTATCGCGCCCGCGACGTGCGGAACCTCCGCCGGCGAGAGAAGCAATCGCTGCACGTCGCCGAGCAGCTGCGTCTGCGTGCCGCAGACGATGCCGAGCTGCGCCTGCTCATCGCTGACGCACGGGATGCCGCGTGGGCGGAGGTCGCCAAGAACATCGATCGGACGCTCCGCATCGAGGCATCCCGCCCCGATCTCGACCCGGATTACGAGCGCATGCGGACCGCGCGCATGCAGGCGCTGCGCCTCGTCGATCTGCCGAAACTGCGCGCGCAGCGCCGCAGCGCGAAGGCGCAGCGTGCCCTGCGTGAGGCCGGCGAGGTGCCCGAGGTCGCCCCCGACGGCACGACCTCGAAGGGCGGATTCGACCCGGCAGAACTCGAGTAGGGCCTCGATTCGGCGCACGCGTCACCGTGCGCTAAGCTATTCCACGGCCCTCCGCGAGGAAGGCATGCGCCCGTAGCTCAATGGATAGAGCATCTGACTACGGATCAGAAGGTTGGGAGTTCGAGTCTCTCCGGGCGCACACTGTGTTGAGACAGTACGGCTCGGCCCGCTACGGCGGGCCTTTGTCGTCTCGCTGTCCATGCCGCGACTTGCATGACCGCGGCGACTGCCCCCTCGGGTGCTCCTGCGGATGGTGCGCGCCCGAGCTTCATGACGCGTTCTGGAGCATCGTGGCTCCCGCACCGGCCGAATGGGTGCGTCAATTTTCGGTTGACACCGAATCCGCGACCGGATCGCGGGCGGTGTGATGGCCCGTCAAGAGGTGGAAACGGCCCGCTGGCTCGGTTTCGCGCGCCGCATCATCCGCCGCGCTGGTGAGCGTGTAGCGGACTCCGACGAGTTCGAGCTAGCCGAACTCGTTTCCCTCCGGGATGACCTGGAGCAGGCGATCCGCGTGGCCGTTCAGGGCCAGCGTTCGGTGGGCCGCTCGTGGGCATACATAGGCGATGCGGTCGGTACAACACGGCAAGCTGCACAGGCTCGTTACGCGAGTCTGAAGGTCCGCTGAACGTTTCTTATGCTTGGGATTGTGAGAGCGTTCTAATGTCACCGGATTGGGATAGGGCGATAGAGGGGTTCCTAGCGGCGCAAAGGTCAGCTGGGATCGCGTCCACGTCGGTTGCCTCGCGTCGTCAGCACCTCACGCACATGGCCGTGCGGGTGAGTGTCGGCCCGTGGGAGCTAGACGGTGCTGGCCTCGTCGCGTACATGGACGCCCAGCAGTGGGCACGAGAGACGCGCCGAGGCCGCCGCAACACATTCGTGGAGTTCTACCGGTGGGGCCGCGCCGCGGGCCTCACCACGGCCGACCCTACGGCCGTGGTGGTGCGAATCTCGCCCGCTGACCCTGACCCCCAGCCGGTGCCGGATCGGGTCTACCTCGAGGCGTTGATCCGCGCCGACGCGGACGAGGCGCTATGGATTGACCTGGCGGCGGAGCATGGACTCCGCCGCGCCGAGGTGTCGGTGATTCAGGGCCGCGACATCGTGGAGACGCTTCTCGGCCACGATCTGCGGGTGCATGGCAAGGGTGGCAAGATTCGCTACGTCCCGTTGACGCGCGCGATGGCGGAGGCGTTGCTCGAGCGCGTCGAGTCGCACGGCATGGGCTACCTATTCCCCGGCGACGACCACGGCCACGTTTCGGCGCAGTGGGTCGGTAAGCGCGTCGCGCGGCTGCTGGGCGGCATCTGGACCATGCACAAGTTGCGACACCGTGCGGCCACGCGGTTCTGGATGCAGGCCGAGGGCGACCCGTATGTCGTTGCTGACCTGATGGGGTGGGCGAACCTGAACATGGTTCGGGTGTACGTCCGTCAGCCGGATGACCGCAAGCGCCGGATAGTCGAGGGTGCGAGCCGTGGCGGGGCGCGTCTGTCGGTCGCGGTAGGTTGAGCGCATGAAGTCCAACCCGTTTATGATCCCGCTTATCGGCGGCGGGGCCGTCCTGGCCCTCGTCGGCGTTCTCCTGACAGTCATGTCGCTGACAGGTGGGTATGCGTTCGCCCCGGCGTTGGTGTACGTCGGGGCGTTGTTGCTGGCCATCGGCGGGCCTGCCCTGGCGGGCGGCCTGGTCCTGGCCGGTGTGGACTGGCGGCTGACTAAGGGCCGCTGACCTCGTCGGGTGTCGCCGGGGGCCGCGTGTTCAGCAGGGCGAGCACGAGCGGCAGGTAGACCGGCACGGCCTCGAGCGGGATGACCTTGTGGTAGGTCAGGATGCCGAGGGCGGCGACGGCGACGCCGTAGACGTAGCGGCGGACGATGTACCACTTGATGTTTCGCATGACTCTCCTAGAGCTTGGTGGCGAGGGTGATGACGAGGGCCGCGACGGCGGTGACTGCGGCGACGATGGTGGGCCAGGACGGTCGCGGCGGGGGCGCGGCGTTGGCGAGCTGCGAGGCGCGGATGGAACCCATCTCACGCTCGATGGTCTTGAGCCGTTCGTCCAGGCGGGCGTACAGAATCTCGATGGGGTCTGTGGTGGTCACGTAATGCCTTTCGTGTTGATCCATCCGGCCGGGATGCGGACCGTGCGGCCTCGCTGCTCGAGCGCGGTGTAGGTGCCGGGGACGAGGGCGGGGACTCCGCCGCGGTCCCGGCGCGCGGCGCGCTCGGTGCGATAGACGCGCGTCGGGGTGGTGGTGGTGAGCGTCACTAGTACGTCACCGCGCCGTCGTAGAGCGCGCGGGCGTTCGCGGCGTCCCAGACGTAGCCGCCCTGGGCGCACAGGTCCACGACCTCGTCATCGGTGAGCTGCGCGCGCGGGATCGCGGGGACGGCGTTGAGCAGGAGCCGCCGCTCGGTGCCGAGTGTGGGCCGGATCTTGAGGCGTCGCCCGTCGTAAGTGGCGAGGTAGAAGTCCTGCGGGGCGGATACGCCGTTGAAGAGGAGCATGTCAGGCATTCCTGTCTGTGGGGGTGTGGCGGGGAAGGGGCGTGCGGTTCCTGCTGCGGCGCTCGAGCGGCCGAGGTATTCCTCCATGGAGAGCCGCTCACCGGTCGCGTGGATGATGACGTAACAGTGAAGGTGAGGGCCGGTGGTTTGGGCGCCGGTGTTGCCGCTGAGCGCGATGCGGTCGCCCTCGGAGTAGTCGCCGGGACTCATGCGCACCCAGAGGTGCTGACCGTAGAACGCGGCATCCGCTCCCCAGAGGATGACGCCGAGGCCTCCCGCGTCGGTGACGTAGGTACTGAGCCGCCCAGCGAACGGCGCGTAGACGGGCGTGCCCACGTTGCATCCGTAGTCCGTGGCGGGGCCGACGCCGTATTCGGCGTGTGAGGCGCGGTCGCCCGTGATGTTGATGGGCGGGTCAATCGGTCGGCGCATCGAGAGATGCTCCTATCGCGTCGAGGTGCGTCTCGATGGCGTCGAGGCGCGTGTGGGCGGACTGGATGGCGGGGAGCAGGGCAAGGGCGAGGAGGTCGTAGCGCACGCCCTGCGGGGTGTCGCCGTCCTCGCCGTAGTCCACGAGCCAGGTGAGGCCGAGGGCCTCGAGGTCCTCGGCGATGAGGCCGTGTTGGATGGTCCCGTCGCCCTCGATGTAGCGGAACGTCACCACGTCCATGGCGAGGACTGCTTGCACGTCGATGGGCGCGCTTGCGATGTCCTGCTTGTAGCGGCGGCTGGACGACACCCAGCCGAGGAGGCCGGTGGAGCCGAGGTAGGCGACGCGGTAGGAACCGGTGAGTCCTCGGTTGTAAGAGGTGGCGTTGAGGATGCCCTCGGCCACGTTCGCCGCCACGCTGTTGGCGGTGGTGGCGGTGTTGCTGATGCCGGTGAGTTGGGTTTGGAGCGCGTTGCTGATGCCGGTGAGTTGGGTTTGGAGCGCGTCGGCGTAGGAACCAGAGCCGTCCGAGGTGAGGATGTCTCCGATGCGGTGCGTGTGGGTGGTCGGCGCTGCGCCGAGAGCGCCGCGCGCGGCGGCGGCGGTCGTCTGTCCGGTGCCGCCCTTCGCGATGGGCATGATTGCGCTGGTGCGTTGCGCGATGAGGTCGCGCGTCTCGTTGATGTAATCGTCGATGGCGGGCGCGCTGTTGGGGGTGTTGCCGTTGACGAGAGTCATGCCCGCCGCGAGGGCGTCGTCTCCGATTGCCACGGGTGCCTCCTAAAGGTTGTTGATGGTGCCGGTCAGGGCGTTGATGGTGCCGGTCAGGGCGTTGATGGATCGCGCACCGATTTCTACGGTGCGGGCGCTGATGGTCATGCGGTCGGTAGTGAAGTCGAATGTCACGGACTGGGTGTTCGCGGCCTGAAGCGGTGCGCCCTCGAGCAGGATCGAGGCGGGCTGTTCCGCGCGGGCGGTCCAGTCGCTCACCGTTTCCACGGTGACCTCGCGGCCGACGCCCTGCGCGCGGCGCACTGCGTACTCGGAGCGCCCGGGGCCGGGGTAGGCGGCATCCACGTCTACGAGGGTGAGGCGGGTGTACGGGGTGGTGAGGGCGTAGGCGTCCACGCGCTCTTGGGGGATGCCATCGAGGTCTACCCACTTGTAGCGGGTGACGCGGGCGTCGTACCAGAATCCGGCCCCGCGGCTGATCTTCTCGTCGGCGTCGATCACGTTGACCGCGTGGCGGAGGGTGAGCGCACCGGGGGCCTGGTAGAGCTCGCCGCGGAGTGTCCACTTTCGCTGTTCGTCGCACACGAGCCGGAGGCCGTTGGCCTGGATGAGTGAGTGGAGGAACGCCATGGCGGTCTGGCCTGCCCGCCAGATGAGCGCGTCGGGGCTGCGCTCAAGCACGGGCGTTCGGGTGGATGCGCTCGCGTGAGCGGTGCCCGCCCAGCCGTACGTGTAGGTGGCAGATGCCACGGTGGAGCCGTTGAACGCGGGGATGAGTTCGTTGCCCTCGTAGAACATGGCGTCGTCCACGTACCCGATTTGGCCGGCCGCGGTGGAGCCGGTGACCCGCCAGAACGTTTCCGCTTTGGACGCGCCCGGAGGCGCGGTCGCGATGACGTAGGGCCGCGCCGCCCAGTCGGTGGAGGTCATCGGCACCCACGCGCCTTCCACGTCGGGGCCTACCGGCATGTTGGCGGCATTGAGCCACCGGATGCCCGCGCGGATGCTGCGCGCCGGGGATGCCTGGTACTGCTGCGCGTGCGCGGCGAGTACATAGGATTTGCCGGGGGTGACGTTCGGGCCGCTGTTGAGCGCGTGCGGCATGACGGCGAGCAGGCCCGCCGCGGACGAGTTGAAGCCGCATGAGGTGGTGCCGGTCCGACCCACGGACGCATGGAAGAGGGAACAGTTGCCGCCGTTCGTCCACGGTGCGAGGGCGGTTTCCACGGTGGGGTTGGCGAGGAGGTTGGTTACCGCCCAGTACGCCGTGACGTTGGCGTCGTTGGCGGGGGATGCCTCGAGCGTCGCGCCGGGGATGGCTTTGTTGAGCACGTACCCGACGACGGCGCGGAGTGATGCCTCGTACTGGCGTGGGGTGCGGTCGTCCTCGAGCGGCGCGTAGTCATCGAGGAGGCCCTCGTCGGAAGCGAGCGTGAGCGACACGAGCGCGCCCAGATGGGTGATGCCGAGGTCGCGCACATGCAGATTGAAGGTGCGAGGGATGCCAGCGGATGCCGTGACGACGACACGCGGGACGATGCTGTTGCGGGGGTCGAGAGCGGCGAGGGTCGCGGCGGACGGCCGCGCGATGACGAGGGCACCTTTGACGTGCGGAGCGCTGGCCGCGTCGAGGGTGATAGACCCGCCAGAGTCGGACCGCACGGACAGGGGCGTCGTGCCGATAGATGCGGCGTAAGTGTGGATGGCGGTGGTCACGGGCTGACCTCCGCCCAGCCGAACGAGACAACCCAGGCGTTGCGGGTGGCGTCCTCGAGAGCGCGGGCGAGTCGCCCGCCTTCGGGGAGAACGAACGCCATTTGCGCGGTGGTGCGGTCGGCGGATACGAGCGTGAACGTGGACGCGGTGGAGAGGATCGTTTCGGCGGCGGCGCTGTCGGCCTCGGCGGTGGGCGCGGAGAATCCGAGTTCGAGGCGTCCCGTGCGGAGGCCAGCGGGGCGGAGTGTGGCATCCGGTGCGGGGCGTCCGAGGATCGGGTGCACGACGGTGCGTGTTTCTCGCGAGGACTCGTAGCCGAGGATGATGGTGGGCGCGATCACGGACGCGCCGGAGGTGATGATGTCAGCCATGTTCGGTCAATCCCATGCGGTCTGAGCGGCCTTGTAGGTCGCGATGCCGACCTTCTGCGGTACGCGGTACGCGCGGACCTCGGAGTCGTCCACGCGGAAACGGACGGTTTGCTCGAGCGGCGGAGGGTTGCGGGCCTGGTCGAAGAACTCACGCACCCGGTCGCCCGCCTCCTTGGCGGATTTCGCGGCGTCGTCGTCGGCTGCCTTTTTGCGGCGCATGGCGTCGGCCAGGTCGTCGGCTGCCTGCTGTCCGAGTTGGAAGCCGTCCACGGTGGATGTCATCGTGTCGCGGAGTTTGATGAGGGTGTCGTAATCGACGTTGCTCGAGGCGTTGTTGATGCCGTCGAGAGCCTGTTGAGCGGTGACGCCCGCGGCGTCGAAGTCGCCCGCCATCGCGAGGGCTGCTTGGCCCACGGTGATGTGGAGGAGATCGGCCAGCATGTCGGCCTGCTTGCGCGTCTCGTCGGTGCCGAGGATGTCGCGCGCGCGGGCTTTGACGGCCTCGGCGTCGAGGGCGCTGCCGAGGTCGAGGAAGTCTTGGACGATGCCGTCTTTGATTTCCTTGGAGCGGTCTGCGGCCTCCTGAAGTGCGGAGGTGATCGCGCCGATGCCGAGGGCGGCGATGCCGCCCGCGAGGCCGATGCCGGGGAGTGACCCGGCGATGCCGCCGAGGGTTCCCTGGGCAAGGTCCGCGATAGACGACATTGAGCCGTCAAAAGACGAGGTGACCTCGGAGAAGTTCGAGAGCGCTTCGGCCTTGAACTCGGTGACCGATTCGGAGGCCTTGCCCATTCCCTTTTTGGCGCTGTCGCCCACGTCGGAGACGGCGCGGTCGGCCTTCTTCGCGTCTTGCACCATGTCGCGGAAGGTGCGTTCGACTTTGTCGCCCGCCTGGTCGATGTCGCGCGCGGCATCCTTCCCCGCGTCTCCGATGCGCTCGAGGGCGTTCTCGGGGCGCTGCGCGTTGCGGGCAAGGTCATCGAGAGAATCGGCTACCTTCTCGAGCGCCTCGCCCACGTCCTTGACGCCGGACACGGCGGACCGCGTATTCGCGGCGATGTCGAGGGTCAGACCGGCCATTACTCTTGCTTTCCTTCGAGGGCGGTGGCGATGGTGCGGACGGTGGTTTGCACCCATAGGGATGCGAGGCGGGGGACCATGGAGCGGGAGGCGGGGCGGAATACCCAGCCGGTGCGGGTGCGGCCCTTGAGGTTGGAGGGCATCGGCTCGGTGACCTTGTGGGCTGTTCCGCCCTTGGTGCGTCGTGTGCTGGTGGTGCGTCGGGACTTGTCGACTCCCCATTCCGCGGCCGGGTAGTTCGTCTTGGGGTTGAACCCGCCTGAGAGCGGGCGACCTTTGGAGGCTGACTGCATCCGCACGTTGCGATCGGTGACCGTGACGACGGACGTGTCCACAAGTGCCCGCCGCTCGAGGCTGGTTGTGGCGTTGGCCTCGAGCGCTTTGCGGAACTCCGGCGCGGCCATCGCTTTGGTGAATTGCCGGATCATCTTGCGGATGGGCTTGTCCACGTTGGCGATGGCCAGGATGGTGGCCTGAAGTTCGCGGGACTTGCGAACGTCGAGCACGGGTCAGGCGACGGTGCGGACGGGCTGGCCCTGGCAGGGGAACGTGGCGTCGAACGTGGCCACGGCGTCCACGTCGCCGCCGATCTTGGTGGCGAGGATCAGCACGTCGATGCTGTACGTGGGAACGGTGGTGCCCTTCTTGGGCTTGAGCGTCACGGTCTTGACGGTGCCCGCGTTGGCCTGCGTGTACTGCGACAGGCTCGAGGCGGTGGCGTGGTCCTGCGCGCCGGACACGTTCATCGCCCAGACGGGCGTTCCGGCGAGGGGGATGTTGGCGGCGGGGGTCATGCCGCGCCAGACGGTCGTGGGCGTCGTCGGCACGAGTTCCACTTTGGAGACGGATGCCTCGTAGTTGTCGGCGGCGATCTTGAGGTCGATGTCGTTGAGGACGATGGGGACGATGGCGATGGCTGCCATGGCGGCTACTCCTTGGGCGCGAGGACGGTGGTGGGGATGTCGTAGGCGAGGCGCTCGGTGCCGTATGCGACGGCGTCGGCGTCCTCGTGCATGAACGTGCGGTCGAGGTAGGCGAGGACGGCGGGGACGAGGGTGTCGAGTTCCGCCGCGCCTTTCTCGGGGTCGGTGTGGCGGGTGATGACGGTGAGGAGCATCCCCACGGCCCAGTGGGAGTTGGGGGCGGCGGGTGCCTTCCCGATGGACTTCTGGCGGATCAGGAGTGTCGGCTCGGTGATCGTGCCAACGTTGCGCTCGGTGGACACCACGCGGAGGCTCTTGAGGACGGGGTGGGTTCGCCAGGCGTTGCGGAGGGTGGTGGCGAGGTCGGCGCGGATGCTCACAGGATCACTCCCACGCCTGACTGGGGGCGGAGCAACTGCTTGATCTGCCAGTCGAGGGGGTGCGCGACGAGGCCGAATGATCCGCCGTCGAGGTCGCCACCGGGGGCGGCGAGGGCCGCGTTGTAGATGTTCGCGGCCTGCATCGCCTGGGCGAGCCGGTACTCGTCGGGGACCGCCCCGCCCTCGGGGAGCGCGGGAGCGAACGCGATGCATGCGGCTTTGGCGGCGGTGAGGTAGACGGTGAGCGTCGGGTCGTCGGGCATCGAGGGCCAGACGACGGCGAGGAGTTCAACGTCGGACTCGTCGGCGGGGTTGAGCCAGGGCATCGTGTTCGCTCCCGTTCTCGGTCAGGCCGGGGTGACGGACCGGATGGCGGCGGCGTTGTTGGTGAGCGTGGCCCAGTAGCCGAACACGGCCACGTCCTCCGCGCCGTTGCCGGGGACGAGTCCGTCCACGCGGATCGGCGTTTCGCCCAGTTCGTAGAACGTGAGCGCCTCCTTGGCCGCGACGACGACTTTGCCGGAGGTCGCGGCGGGCCGGATGGTGAAGCCGGGGCCGGTGCCCTGTTCGAAGCCGAAGCCGGTTTCGAGGTAGGCGAGGATGTCGTCCTTCGGTGTGAGGAGGATGTCGCGCCAGAGGGCCGGGTCCACGAGGGCGTAGGACGGGCTGTTCTCGGTGGCGATGACGCCGAGGGCACCGTCCACGATGGCGGCGAGGCCCTTGGCGATGCCCGCGGGGACCGCGCCGGGGGCCGTGACGGTCGCGGCGGCGAGGACAGCGGTCACGGCCTTCTGGTCCGTCTTGCGCTTGTAGTCCTCGGTCTGCAAGTTGAGGTAGGAGGCGATGACGGACTGGTCGTTGAAGTCGCGGAATCGGCGGTCGAGGCGGTGGCCACCGGCGAGGCGGGATGCGTTGATGGTGACGGGTCGCGTGTCCACGGCGTTGCTCGGGACTTCGGCCGCGTTGCCCGTGTAGTCGCCCACGGTCGGCTCCTTGCCGTCGTCCCACTGCCAGCCGTACATCGACCACGAGGTCAGCGTCTCCTGCTGCATGAGTGGCACGTAACGGCGGTTGTAGGGGGCGCGCTTCCAGAGTTCGCCCAGGTAGCCGCGCTGCGCGGTGTCGTCTCCGATGGTGACCGTGGTGGGGCCGGACTGCTGGACCTGGGCGAGGGCGAACAGTTCGCCCGCGTCGGAGTAGTTGCGGAGCGCGTCGTCGTCGTTGCGGGCGATGGCGGAGAACAGGCCGTTGAGGGAGCGGTTGGGGGCGGGGGCGGGCTGGCCGGGGACGATGGTGGTGGCGGTCATGAGGGCGGTTTCCTTCTCCTGGGGTTCGGCCTCGTCGGCCTCGGTTGCGGTGGTGGTGGATTCCACGACGGTGGTGGTGGTGGTCGTGGTGCCGTCGTCGTCGGTGATGGTGGCGGTGTCGCGGACGCGCTGCCAGGTGACGCCGTGTTCGTCGGTGTACCGGCTCTCGTCGTGTTCGCTCGTTTCGGCGGAGAACAGGGCGGCGGACGCGAACGCGCCTTCGGTGGCGATGGATGCCCCGGTGATCGCCCCGGCGACGGCATCGCGACCCTTTCGGATCAGGCCCTTGATTTCGGCGGACAGGCGGAGCGGCTTGCCGTCCTCCTTGGCCTTCGCCGCTCGAGCCAGGAGTGCGTCACCGTCAGGGGTGCGCGCGACGGAGAATTTGGCGGTGACGCCCGCGGTCGTGGTGGTGAACTCCACACCACGGCCGCGAGGTTCGAAACGGTCGTGGTCGTTGTCGTAGAGGGTGGCGACGGACGGGTCCGCGGGGAGCGTGAGGGCGGATGCGGCGGTGAACATGACCGGTTCGGCGGTGATGCTCGGGCGGCTGAGTTCGTTGAACGGGATCAGGAGGCCTTCGATGGTGCGGGCCTCGGTGTCCACGGCGAACAGGTGGTTGGTCATGCGGTGGCCTCCTGGGGTGCGGGCGCGGCATCCCGTGGGGAACCGGCCCCGTATGGGTCGTTGGGGGTGGCGGTGAGGTTGGAGCGGTTGAACCGGATGACCTTGCCGTCGCCCGCCACGTCGGCCTCGGAGAGGCGCGCCTCGAACGGGGTGAGCCAGTATTCGAGGTCATCCACGAGCGCGTTTCGGTCGCCCTCCTGCGTGACGTAGGTGAGGGACGAGGTGGCGGTGGAGCCGTCGAGGTAGGAGACCGGGAGATTCATGTGGTTAGCGATGTCGATGCGCGCGGCGTTGCGGCCCTCGTTGAAGAGGTCCGCTTTGGCTTCGCCCATCGCCCGTACGTTGAACTTCGCGGAGACGAAACCCACGGCCCCGTTGGGTGCGGTTCGTGCGGCTGCGAACGTGTTGACCACGTTCTTGGCCTCGGCTTCGGTGGCCCCGTTGAGTTCCTTCTCTTCGATGACGATGAGGGGGATGGGGTTGCGGACGCGGCCGACCCAGGCGCGTTCCATGTGCCGCCATCCGCGGATGGAGTCCTGGGCGGATTCGAGGAGGCCATCGTCGGGACCGGCGAACAGGATGACGGTGGTGGGGTCGGTGACGGGCACCCAGACGAGGCCGGTGGCCTCGGTGCCGTACGCGATGGCGACACCTGTGGGTGAGGCCTGGTCGAACTTCCACCGGCTGCGCTCGATGTAGTCGGCATCCGTGATCGCGCCGTCAGCGCGGGTGATGGACCAGAGCGCCCAGCCGGTGAATAGCACGTCATCGAGAGCGGACGCGAACCGATACCACGGGGTGGTGGCGACGCTCTCGGTTCGGGTGAGCCACTCGGGCTGCGTCGTGTCGGCCACGAACTCGCCGTCGATGACCTTGCCGAGTTCCATGGGGAGGTCAGCGAGGCGACCGATGATGACGGCGCGGCCCCGCTTGATGGGCGCGACGCGCATGGCGACGGCGCGCGTCACGATGTCGGCGTCGTCGGTGCCCGCGATGTCCTTGTGCACGAGCGCCTGAAGGTGCGACGTGGGCACGGACCACGGGAACATGAATCCGGGGAGCAGGGCCGAGACGGCGTTTGTGAGGCGTGACATCGGTGAGAACGTTAGGCGTGGGTTTGTAGGATTCGCAACGAGGTTGTGGATAACTGTTGTCAGTTAGCTACAACGATGGCGGAGAATGGCGCGGCCGGGGCGGCGGTCGGGAGGGCGTGTACGGCGGCGGCTGCGGCCTCGAGCGGCGTGATTTCCTGGGTCGGGTCGGAGTCGTCGGGTACGCCGAGGAGGCGCATCTTGCCGGGGCGGTACACGGCGAGGGCGGCGGCGGCGTCGAGTTCGGCTTGTGCCCAGTGGTCGATGGTGCCGTGTTCGATGCCGTTGAGGAGTGCCGCGGTGGCGACGGACTTATCGGCCATGGTCATGGCGTTGACGCGGGGGCGGGGGCGGGCGATGCGTTGGAGGCGTTCCACGATGGCGCGCTCTTGCGGGGCGTTGTCGTAGGTGACGGGGAGCCGGTAGGTGCGGGCGAGGTCGCGGAGGGTGTACTCGAGGCGTGCGTTGCCCTGCTGGTGGTGCACGATCTTGACGGCCATGCGGGGCGGCGCGTCGTCGCCCTCGAGCGCGTTGGCGGCGGCGACGAGGTCGCCGGGTGCGGCGTCGAGGAGCCACGCGACGGCGATGGATGCCCACGCGCCGCCAGGGTGCACGGCGAATGCGAGAGACATGGGCGTGATGCCGGTGGGGACGGCGGCGTCGAGGCGTGTGCGTTCCCAGGCGGTGAGCGAGACGGCGGTGTCGTTGCCTGCTGCGCGGCCGAAGTGCCCGCAATACTCGAGGCCGAATCGGGCGGGGCCGAGGAGGTGGTAGTTGCGCTTGATCTGTTCGAGCGTGGTGAGGCCGTCGAGGCCGGGGTGTATTGCGTCGATGAGGGGGCCGATGCTGTCCCAGGAGGCGAGGGCGTCGTCGTTGAAGTCGTCGGGTACGCCGTAGCGGATGCGGCCCGCGTCGGGGTCGTGGAGCGCGGCCCAGAAGTGGGAGCCTTCGCGGTAGTGGCCACCGGTCCCGGCGTAGACGAGTTGCGCGCCGTCGCCGCGGGTGTCGAACGAGGGGACGACGGCCCCGACGATGTCATCCCACATGTCTGGTTCGGCCTCGCCGCCCTCGTCCATGACGAGGATGTCGTACGCGCCGGAGCGCACGTCGTCACCGTTGGGCGAGAGGATCGCGAGTTTGGAGCCGTTCGCGAACTCGAGGCCCATGGAGCCGTTCGACTCGTTGACCTTGAGGGGGCGGTCGCGCTTGTCGCGCCACTTGCGCAAGATGGGATCGCGCACGTCGAGTTTGAACCGCTCGTTGGCCTTCTTCGCCGTCGTGAGCATGGTGTACCCGGCCATGTAGACGGGGCGCATCCAGCACCGGCCGATGAGGACACACCAGACGCTCGTGGTCTTGGCGGATCGGCGCGGCTCGAGGATCGCGTTGACAAACCGTTCCGCTGCGAGCACGTCGGCGGTGTGGAGCATCTGGGGTTGGAGGTTGCCCAGGAGCGATCCGCCGAGGCGGGGCGGGACGAGTTTGTCGAGCGCCCATGCGCCAACCAGGAACTCGGCGCGGGACTGGTGAGTCGAGCGGATCGGGGACACGTCGAGCGGGGATCGGCCGGAGTCGCGGAGCGCGTTCCAGGCGTGGGCGATGCCGAACGAGTCCATGGCGAGGAGAGGGTGGGCGGCGACCTCGTCGGGGAGGGGTGCGTCGTCCCAGTCGGTCGGGGCCAATGGGTCGTGTTCGGTCATGTTGATGTCCTGATCAGGGGGGGGATTTTGCTGCCGGTGGCGGTAGTGATGGCGGCGCGCCTCAAAGACTCGCGGTCAGATGGGCCAGACGGTGACGCGGTCGGCCGGGATGGTCGGTGTGTGTCGGGCGTTGGTGATCTGCGCGCCGACCTTGCCGCCCTTGGCTCGGTTGCCTGGGCAGATGCCGGGTATCTCGTGGCGGTGCTCGGGTGCCAGGTTGTCGAGGGCGTGGCTCGGGCCTCGGACGTGGCCCACGTCGTAGGGTGTGCGGGTGGTGATGGCGCGTCGGCATCGCCAGCACGGCACGGCCTCGCCTCGGCGGTGCGCGGATGCCACGCGCTTACGGATGGTGGCGGCGTTGCGCCGGTACTCCGGGTCTTGATGCTTGGCGCTCATCGGCTGCGCTCATCGAGCCAGAGCGACCACCAGATACGGATGGTGTGCCAGGCGCACAGCACCTCGCGACGCAGGGCACGGCGTCGGCATCCGGCGACGGCGCAGATGCGCATGGCTCACCACCGTCCGAGGAGGCCGAGTGCTCGAGCGCGCGCGCGGTCGGTGGCGCAGGCGAGAGCGGTGTCCCATTCGTCGTGGTGGCACCAGTCGCCTCCGGCGTCGCCGTAGATGACGAGCCATCCGGGAGCGTATGTGATCCAGCCGGGGCCCGCGTCCGCGATGCATCGTTCGACGCGGATGCGCGGCGCGGTCGGTGCGAGGTCGATGCGCCCGCTTCGGCATCCGTGCGGCTCGAGGTCGAGTTCCACGGCGAGGATGATGCCGTCCGTGGACGCGAGGTATTCGCGGGTGATGGTGGTCATCGGCGGGCCTTCCAGGTCTGGGCGAGGTAGATGATGGTGAGTGCTGCGCCGAGGGCGAGGGCGATGGGCATGGGGATGGTGTCAGGGTTCATGCGCGGCCTCGCGCGCGGCCGATGCGGGCGGCGTATTCGGTGAGTTCGTCGGCGGCGTACTCGAGCGCGTCGAGGGCGTCGTCTAGTGCCGCTTCGCCGTCTGTGATGAGTGCGGTGCGGGAGCCGTCGAGGTCGGTGGCGAGTGCTCGGAGTTCGCGGGCTGTGTCGGTCATGCGGAGCGCTCGGGCACGGTCGGCCAGGTTGCGCGTCGAGTCGATGAGGGCTGAAAGGTCGGTGATGGCCGAGAGCGTGGCGTGGGTGGGTCGCGGTGTCATGACAGGATTTCGGCGGCGAGGTGTTCGAGAGCTGCGGCGAGGATGATGCGGGCGGCGCTCGGGTCCATGGAGAACAGGCGCATGGCGACGCTGAGCGCGAGAGCGCCTGCCGTCTCGAGGTCGCCTGCCTCGAGGTGTTCGTGGGCGTCGATGGTTCCGGCCACGAGGTCAGCGAGGACGGATGCCGCGTCGTCGCGGGTGATGGTGGTGGTCATGTCGTCGTGTCTTTCTCGTGGTCGGTCTGGGTGCCTGGGCGGACAATGGTGGCTTGGATGATGAGGCGGCCGTCGTCTCGGTATCCGCAGGCACACCACCCGCTCACCGGGTCGAAGTGGTGCGAGTGGGGCATGTCCCGTCGTTCCTGCTTGATGGTGAAGGTTGGTGAGGTGGGTGCCCCCCCCTACGCGTGAGAGCGCGGGAGGGGACACTCGGGGCTGCTTGACGGAGCCAGGCTGGAGCCTTGGAGTGCTCGGCGGGTGAGGCCGACACGGACGGGATGCGAGACGACGGGATGAGTGTGAGGGGACTTGCCGCGCCCGGTCATGCCTTTACCGCGGCCCCGTCGTCTCTCGGGTTGCATCTTGTTTCGCGGAGCGCATCCCGCGTGTCTCCCGGTCCGTCTCGTGGCGGCGGGTGTGCGGCCTAGAATCGGCCTGGGTCATCCCCTCGTTAGGCCACGGTTCGCCCGTGGCCTGAGATGCCTTCTCAGAGCGAGCGCCCTCGCCCGTGTCGCAGATTTGTGCATGACGCACACGCTGACAGGCACGACACGCAGAACCGCGAATTGAGCGCGGCGTGTCGCAATATTGGGCGCTAGGTCGCTAGTGTGTGTCCCATGACACTCATTCAGGACACGGGCGTTGCGGCAAGGCTCCGGGCCTCCCGCGCGCTCACGGGCATGGAGCAGGCCGAAGTGGCCGAGGCGTTGGGAATCGCTCGCAACACTGTGAGCAACTGGGAGACGGGCCGCAGTGAGCCGACCGCCACGGCGTTTGTTCGCTGGGCGCGGCTGACGGGCGTCACATTAGACTGGCTCGCGGAGGGTGTGCGCGTACACGGATCAGAAGGTTAGGGGTTCGAGTCCCTTCGGGCGCACACTGTGTTGAGACAGTGACGAAGACCTCCGGGAGACCGGGGGTCTTCTTCTTCCCACGACCGGGGAGGTGGCGGCGACGTGTCCAGCGAGTCCTGCGGCCCTGCATGCGGGTGCGGAGCGCCGGCGCGTGAGCTCTTCACCCTCGCCGCGCCGCCTCGACCGGCGGCCGTCGCCGGGACGGCCGTCACCTCGTCCCCCAGGTGCGCATCCCCGCCGGGACGTTCACGATGGGCGACTCTTCGGGTGATCGCAACCCGGGCGACGGCGAGGTGCCGCTGCACGACGTCACGCTGAGTGCGTTCGAGATCGATGAGTCGTCGGTGACCAACGAAGCGTTCGCGGCCTTCGTCGACGCGACCGGATATCGCACCGAAGCGGAGGTGTTCGGCTTCCCCGCCGTGCACATCAGCTGGAACGACGCCGTCGCCTACTGCGCATGGGCGGGGCGACGCCTGCCCACCGAAGCCGAGTGGGAGTATGCCGCGCGCGGCGGCATCTCAGGCGCGAAGTACCCGTGGGGAGATGAGGAGGTGGATGCCGGGGGCTGGCGCGCCAACATCTGGCAGGGTGTGTTCCCGCACGAGAACACCCGCGAGGACGGCTGGCTCACGACCGCTCCGGTGCGCACGTTCACCCCGAACGGCTACGGCCTGTGGCAGATGGTCGGGAACGTCTGGGAGTGGTGCAGAGACTGGTTCTCGCCGGCGTTCTACGGCGCGTCGCCCGCGTCCGATCCGCGCGGCCCGAGCGACCCCGGGCCCGGCGCGACCCGCGTCCTGCGCGGTGGCAGCTATCTCTGCCACATCTCCTACTGCAACCGCTATCGCAACTCGGCGCGGTCGCAGAACACCCCTGACTCCTCGATGGGCAACGCCGGGTTCCGTACGGTGGCGCTATGAGCGATCGTCCCCGATTCCCCTCCGCCGTCTACCGCCACGGTGACGAGCCCGACCCCCGCTTCACGCTCGCGAACGAGCGCACATTCCTCGCGTGGATCCGCACGGCGCTCGCGCTCGTCGCGGGCGGCGTCGCGCTCGAGGTGCTGGGACTCGACCTGCATGCGGGCCTGCGTCTCGCGGCATCCCTCGTCCTTCTCGCGGTGGGCATCGCGACCCCCGCGATCGCATGGTTCGGCTGGATCCGCGCCGAGCGGGCGATGCGCCTCGGCGCTCCGCTGCCGGCGTCGCCGCTCGGCCCCGTGCTGGCCCTCGCGGTGAGCGTCTCGGGTGTTCTCGTGCTGCTCGCCGTCCTTCTGCGATGAGCGCGCTGTACGATCCCGGACTTCAGCCCGAGCGCACCGAGCTCGCCTGGCGGCGCACCTCTCTCGCGCTCGCCGTGGGCTCGCTCGTCGCGATGCGGATGCTCCCGGCGACCCTCGGCGGCGTGGGCTGGGTCGTGCCGGGTCTCGTCGGCCTCGTCTGCGCGGGTGCGCTGTGGCAGGCCGCCCGGCACCGCACCGCTCGCGTCAACGACGTGCTCCTCGAGCGCGCGGCGGGGCGCGTGCTCCCCGGGGGTGCGCTGCTTGGCGCAGTCGCCGCTTTCACGGCGCTGATCGGGGTGTTCGGACTCGTTGTGGTCATCCTGGCGGCGCTGCGCTGACGGAGGCGATCAGAAAAACTTCCACTTGGAGGTTTTCTGCGGTATCGTCGGTCTCGCCGCCGCCGGCATCCGCACGGCATCCCACAATGACGTACCCAGAAGGACGTGCCATGACCCTTCCCGACGCTTCGGTCCAGCTCTATACGCTGCGCGAGGAGTTCTCCGCCGATCTGCAGGGATCGCTCGATCGGCTCGCCGAGATCGGGCTGCGAAACGTCGAAGCGTTCGACTTCGTGTCGCGTCCGGCGGAGATCCGGGCGGCGCTGGATGCCGCAGGACTGGCTGCGCCCACGGGGCATGCCCCGCTCCTGACCGACGAACTGTGGACGCCGGACGGCTCCATCCCGACTCCCGCCCCGGAGGTCGTCTTCGCCGCGGCCGCGGAGATCGGCATCCAGACCGTCATCGATCCGTTCGTCGCGCCCGACCGCTGGCTCACCGAGGAGGGCGTGACCGACATCGCGGAGCGCCTCAACGCGCTCGTCGAGACAGCCGCCGGATTCGGCCTGTCGGTCGGTTACCACAACCACGCGCAGGAGTTCGTGGCGTCGTTCGACGGAGTCTCGGCGTACGAGCGGTTCGTCGCTCTCACCGATGAGCGCGTGCAGCTCGAACTCGACTTGTTCTGGGCGGTGACCGGCGGTCAGGACCTGCCCGCCCTCGTCGCGCGCCTGGGGGAACGGCTCACCGCGGTGCACGTGAAGGACGGCGTCGTCTCGGCATCCAACCCGTGGGCTCCCGGCGCCGCGGAGTTCGGCTCGGACGCGCTCGACCAGCGTCGCGCCGGCGAAGGCGAGGTGCCGCTGGTCGCCGCGCTCCAGGCGGGAACCGGAATCCGCTACGCGGTCATCGAGTACGACAAGGCGCCCGGCGACGTGTTCGCCGACGTCGCGGCCTCGCTGGCCTTCCTGAAGGACGGCGGGTTCGTCGCGTGAGCGGTACGAGCAGCACCGTGGCAACGCGTCCGTTCGGCGTCGGCATCATCGGCACGGGCGTCATCAGCCAGACCTACCTCGAGAACCTGACGTCCTTCCCCGACGTCGCGGTCGTGGCGGTGGGCGACGTGATCCCGGAGCGTGCGCAGGCGAAGGCCGAGGAGTTCGGCATCGCCGCCTGGGGAACCGCGACGGACGTGCTCGCAAACCCCGATGTCGACCTCGTCGTGAACCTCACGATCCCCGCGGTGCACGTCGAGGTGTCGCGCGCGGCGGTCGAGGCGGGCAAGCACGTCTGGACCGAGAAGCCGATCGGTCTCGACCGCGACTCGACGCGTGAGCTCCTCGCGCTCGCCGCGCAGAAGGGCGTGCGCATCGGCTCGGCGCCCGACACGCTCCTCGGGCCCGGCTTCCAGACCGCGAAGCGCGCGATCGCCGACGGCGTCATCGGTACGCCGCTGTTCGTGCAGACGATCTTCCAGACGCAGGGCCCGGATGCCTGGCATCCCGAGCCCGCATTCCTGTTCGCGAACGGCGCGGGCCCGCTCCTCGACATGGGGCCGTACTACTTCTCGGCGCTCGTGAGCCTGCTCGGCCCGATCGAGGCCGTCGCCGCGCGCGGATCACGCCCGCAGCTCGAGCGGACGATCCGCACGGGCCCGCGTGCGGGAGAGACCTTCCCCGTCGAGGTCCCCTCGACCGTGCAGGTGCTGACCTCCTTCACGGGTGGGCAACACGGCACCCACCTGCTGAGCTTCGACTCCGCGCTCGAACGGGCCGGCGTCGTCGAGATCCACGGCTCGGAGGGGTCGATCGTCATCCCCGACCCCAACATGTTCTCGGGCCGCATTGCGTACGTGAAGCCCGTGGGTACCATCACCGACGCCAATCGGGGTGCCCAGGAATGGATCGAGATCCCCGAGCAGGGCACCGTCACGGGTCGTGGTCTCGGCGTCCTCGACATGGCGCGCGCGATCGCCGCGGATCGGCCGCACATCGCAACGGGCGAGCTCGGCTATCACGTCCTCGACGTGATGCTGTCGGCTCAGGATGCCGCCGCCTCCGGCGAGACCGTCCGGATCGCCTCGACAGTGGCGCCGGTCCCGCTCCTCGAGGACGGGTTCGACCCCTTCGCCCGCACGCTCTGACGGGCCTTCGGCCCGCGACCGCCGTTCAGTGGGCGCGCACGCCGGGAACCTCGGCGCGGTTGCCGGCGTACGCGTCACCGGAATCGCGGTCGGCCGCGGCGAGGGCCGCATCGAGGTCGTCGATGAGGTCCGCGGCATCCTCGAGCCCGATCGAGAGGCGCACAATGTCGGCGCCCGGCCTCGCTTCGGCGGGAACCGGCCGGTGCGTGAGGGCCGCAGGGTGCTGGATGAGCGAGTCGACACCGCCGAGCGAGACGGCGTGGGTGAACAGGCGCACGCGCGTCGTGACGGCCGCGGCGGCGTCGTAGCCTCCCCGCAGGCGCACCGCGATCATCGCACCGGGGCCGCGCAGCTGGCGACCGAGAAGACCCCGCGGGTCACCGTCCAGGCCGGGGTAGAACACCTCGGTGACGGCGGGGTGGTCCGCGAGCCACGCGGCGACGCGCCCGGCGCTCTGCTGCTGGCGCTCCATCCGCAGCGGGAGGGTGGGAAGTCCTCGGTGCAGCAGGTACGCCCCGAGCGGGTGGAGGAGTCCGCCCGTGATGGCCCGCACGCGCCGCAGCGCCTCGATCGACTGTTCGGACCCGGCGACGACGCCGGCGATCACGTCACCGTGTCCGCCGAGGTACTTCGTCGCGCTGTGCAGTGCCATCGTCGCGCCCAGATCGATCGGGTTCTGCAGCACGGGCGTCGCGAACGTGTTGTCCACGACGACGGGGACTTCTCCGGCTTGCGCGACGACGGCGGCGATGTCGACCAGCTCGAGGGTCGGATTGGCGGGCGTCTCCAGCACGACGAGCCCGGTATCGGGGCGGATGCTCGCGGCGACCTCGTCCTCATGACAGAAGGTGACCTCGGTACCGAGCATGGCCGATCCGAGCAAGTGATCGGTGCCCCCGTAGAGCGGCCGCACCGCGACGACGTGGGGCTTTCCGATGGAGACGGTGTGCGCGATCACGACGGCCGTCATCGCCGCCATGCCCGACGCGAAGGCGGCCGCCGCTTCGGCGTGCTCGAGCGCCGCGAGCGCGTCCTCGAAGCGGGCCACCGTCGGGTTCCACAGGCGCGCATAGACCATGCCGCCCTCAGCGACCGGGCGACCGCCGGTCGCCATGGCCTCGTAGGAGTCGCCGCCGAGGTCGATGTCGGGGAGCGGATTCGTCGTCGACAGATCGATCGGCGGGGCATGCACGCCGAGGGCCGCCAGGTCGTCGCGTCCGGCATGGACGGCGAGCGTGTCGAGGTGCCAGAGATCATCGCGCATGGCGTCCATCTTGCGATGCAATCGGCATTCGCGCTCTGATTCCGAAGAATGCGCAAGAATGGAGCTCTCTTCAGCACTTCTCGACGATGAGCGACATGTGAACGGGGGCCTCCTTGGCGAGAACGCAAGCACCCGACGCGGGTGGACTCGACGAACTCGACGTCGCGATCCTCCGCATCCTCACGCAGCACGGCGACATCACCAACAAGGCACTCGCGCAGCGACTCGACATCGCGGAGTCGACGTGCGCCCATCGCGTCCGGTCGCTGAAGTCGCGCGGGGTGATCCGAGATACGCGGGTGCGCGTCGAGCCCGACGCCCTCGGCTATCCGCTGCAGGCGATGATCCGCGTGCGGCTGACCAACCACACGCCCGAGGGTGTGCACGCCCTCGCCGATGCCCTCGCCGACACGCCCCGCGTGCTGCAGGTGTTCCATGTCGCGGGCGCGGACGACTTCCTCGTGCACGTCGCCGCGGCAGACACGGCGGCGTTGCGCGACATCGTTCTCGAGCACATCACGGTGCACCCGGTCGTGCGGGCGACCGAGACCCAGCTGATCTTCGACCTGCGCGACGGGCGGGGTCTGCTCTAGATCGTCGGCGCAGATGGTCGCGTCGGCCGGAATCGTCGGCGCATATGGTCGCTATCCAGGGCGGTAGCGACATTTCGCGCCGACGAGTCGGGGGAGCGGCGCGGCGTCAGCCGGTCACGTACTCGTCGGCGACGTCCAGCGCGCGATCGATGATGTCGAGGCCACGCACGAGGTCGTCCTCCGAGATGACGAGCGGCGGTGCGACGTGGACGCGGTTGTAATGCGTGAAGGGCCACAGGCCCGCCTTCTTGCACGCTGCGGTGATCGCCGCCATCGGCGCCGCATCCGCACCCGACGCGTTGAAGGGCACGAGCGGCTCGCGCGTCGCACGGTCACGGACCAGCTCGATCGCCCAGAACAGGCCCCGGCCGCGCACCTCTCCGACCGACGGATGCTTCTCGGCTATCGCCCGCAGTCGCGGCGCGACGACACGTTCGCCGAGATCCTTCACGCGAGGGAGGATGCCGTCGCGTGCGAACACCTTGAACGTCGCGACGCCCGCGGCGCAGGCCAGTGGATGCCCCGAGTACGTGAGCCCGCCCGGGAAGGCCACCGTGTCGAAACGGCTCGCGATGGCATCGGAGATGACCACGCCGCCGAGCGGCACGTACCCCGAGTTGACGCCCTTCGCGAAGGTGATGAGGTCGGGGACGACATCGAACGCCTGGAAGGCGAACCACTCGCCGACGCGGCCGAAGCCCACCATGACCTCGTCGGCGATGTAGAGGATGCCGTACTTGTCGCAGAGGGCGCGCACGCCGGGAAGGTAGCCGGGCGGCGGCACGAGCACGCCGTTCGTGCCGACGATCGTCTCGAGGATGATCGCGCCGATCGTCGACGCCCCCTCCAGGATGATCGTCTGCTCGAGGTGCTCGAGCGCGCGCGCGGTCTCCTCCTCGGGGGATGCCGAGTGGAACGGCGACCGATACGCGTACGGACCGAAGAAGTGCGCGACCGAACCGTCGGCGGGCTCGTTCGGCCAACGCCGTGGGTCGCCGGTCAGCGTGATCGCCGTCGAGGTGTTGCCGTGGTAGCTGCGGTACGCCGAGAGCACCTTGCGCTTGCCCGTGACCAGACGCGCCATACGGACGGCGTTCTCGTTGGCATCCGCGCCGCCGTTCGTGAAGAACACCTTCGAGAACCCGTCGGGCGCGATCTCCGAGATGCGCCGCGCGAGCTCTCCGCGCACGTCGTTCGCCATCGATGGCTGGATCGTCGCGAGCCGGCCCGCCTGCTCCTGGATCGCCGCGACGAGATCGGGGTGCTGGTGTCCGAGGTTGAGATTCACCAGCTGGCTCGAGAAATCGAGGAACGTGTTCCCCTCGTAATCCCAGAAGCTCGCGCCCTCGCCGCCGGCGACGGGGTGCGGGTCGATGAGAGCCTGTGCGCTCCAGGAGTGGAAGACGTGGCCGCGGTCGTCCGCGCGCACGCGGGCGTTCGCTTCGAGGTCGATCGACGAGTCGGTCATGAGCGGTCCAATCAGTGGTTCTGGGGGAAGCCGAGGTTGATGCCGGCGGATGCCCCGTCGGCGCGCGCGGCCGGGTCGATCCAGCGGGCTGTGACCGCCTTCTCGCGCGTGAAGAAGTCGAACCCGTGCACGCCGTATGCCTTGGCATCCCCGAAGAGCGACTGCTTCCACCCGCCGAACGAGTGGTACGCGACCGGAACGGGGATCGGCACGTTGATGCCGATCATGCCGACCTGAACCTCGTTCTGGAAGCGCCGCGCCGCGCCGCCATCGTTCGTGAAGATCGCGGTTCCGTTGCCGAACTGCCCCGAGTTGATGAGGTCAACGCCCTCGTCGTAGCTCGCGACGCGGACGACGGAGAGGACGGGACCGAAGATCTCCTCCGTGTACGCGCGGCTGCTCGTCGGCACGTGGTCGAGGAGCGTCGGGCCGAAGAAGAACCCGTCCTCGGCGCCCTCGACGGTGAAGTCGCGTCCGTCGACGACGACGTGCGCACCGTCCGCCTCGGCGATGTCGACGTAGGAGGAGACCTTGTCGCGGTGGATGCCCGTGATCAGCGGGCCCATGTCGGGCTCGGTGGCATCCGCGCCGTTGCCGATCGTCAGGGTCGCGATGCGCTCGGCGATCTTATCGACGAGGGCGTCGGCGACAGGGTCGACGGCGAGAACGACAGAGATCGCCATGCAGCGCTCCCCGGCGGCGCCGTACCCGGCGCTCACGGCCTGGTCGGCGACGAGATCGAGATCTGCGTCGGGGAGCACCAGCATGTGATTCTTCGCCCCGCCCAGCGCCTGCACGCGCTTGCCGTGCCGAGACGCCGTCTCGTAGATGTACTGCGCGATCGGAGTCGATCCGACGAACGAGATCGACTGCACGTCAGGGCTTTCGAGCAGCCCGTCGACGGCGAGTTTGTCGCCCTGCAGCACCGTGAACGCTCCGTCGGGAAGGCCCGCCTCCTGCCACAGCCGGGCCATCCAGAGCGCCGCCGAGGGGTCTTTCTCGCTCGGCTTCAGCACGACCGCGTTCCCCGCGGCCAGAGCGATCGGGAAGAACCACATGGGCACCATCGCCGGGAAGTTGAACGGCGAGATGATGCCGACGACTCCGAGCGGCTGCTTGAGCGAGTAGACGTCGATGCCGCTCGACGCGTTCTCCGAGTAGGCCCCTTTGATGAGGTGCGGAAAGCCCGTCGCGAGCTCCACGACCTCCTGCCCGCGAGCGATCTCGCCCATGGCGTCGGAGAGCACCTTGCCGTGCTCCGCGGTGATGATCGCCGCCAGCTCACCCTTGCGGGCGTTGAGCAGCTCGCGGAAGGCGAAGAGGACCTGCTGCCGCTTCGCGACCGAGAAGGCGCTCCACGTCTGGAACCCGCGCACTGCTGAGGCGATCGCCGCGTCGATCTCCGCCTGATCGGCGAGAGCCACCTCAGCGGTGACGGCGCCCGTGGCCGGGTTGTAGACGGGGGCGGTACGTCCGCTGTGCGACGCGACGTCGGCGCCGTCGATCCAGTGCGCGATGACGGGGGTCATGGGTCTCCCTCGAGGGTGGCGAGCCGGTGGAGCCGTGGCTCCGGACAGACCGACCGGCGTGGTCTATCGTTGTCAGCATCCAGTCTGACAGCGAGAGAACGTGATCACGGATGCCTGAGCGTCGCGAAGAACCCAACGATCGGACAATCCGTCCGAGCGCGCCGCCGGAGAGCTTGCCCACCGTGCGAGAGGTGCTCGCCCTGGACGTGTTCGCGGCCGGGCGTCCGGAGGTCCTCGCCGACGAGGCGGCGCTGCAGGAGCGCGTGCGCTGGGTGCACGTGTCCGACAGTGCCGGCGTCGCCCGGCTCCTCGACGGCGGCGAGCTGCTGCTGTCGACGGGGCAGGGGTGGCCGGCCGACCCGGCTGAGCTGGGTGCCTTCATCGGGCGCCTGGCCGCCGCAGGACTCGCGTGCCTCGTGCTCGAGCTCGGTACGCACTACCGCTACGTCCCCGCCGTCGTCATCGACGCGGCGCGCGCGCAGGGGCTGGCCCTCGTCGCTCTGCACAACGAGGTGAAGTTCGTCCAGCTGACCGAGGCCGTGCACCGGCGCATCATCGCCGATCAGTCGGCGGCCTTGCAGGCCCGTGACGAGGTGCGTTCGCGCTTCACCGCGCTCGCACTGCGCGGGTCACCCGCCGACTTCATCGTGCACCAGCTTGCGGCGACGCTCGGGGCGCCGGTGATCCTCGAGAATCTCGCACACGAAGTCGTCGTCGGCAGCGTGCCGCCCGCGCGGGAGCGCGAGCTTCTCACCGGCTGGGAGGCGCGCTCGCGTGCCGCGCACCGCGCGGCCGAGGCGTCGCCCCCGGCCGCGGATGACGCCGACGGCTGGCTCATCATCCCGGTGGAGGCGCGCGGCACGCGCTGGGGGCACCTCGTCGCGCTGCCCGGGCCGCCGCACCCCGCGGGACGCGTCGGGGTGCTCGAACAGGGCGCGATCGCGCTCGCGCTCGGGCGGCTCACGGATGGTGTCGGCGAGGAGTGGGCCCGGATCGGGCGCCGCGCGCTGCTCGAGGACCTGCTGTCGGGCCGCTTCGGCGCGTTCGGCGCCGCGACGGCGCGTGTCGAGGCATCCGGCGTTCCCGTCGATGGCGCGTGCCTCGTCGGTCTCGTGCTCGCCGGAGGAGGAAGCGCGATTGCCGAGGCGATCGTCGGCGGGGTGGATGCCGCGGCGCAGGCACTCGGCGGTCGTGCGCTGTCGTCGGGACGGCCGGCCCCCGGAGCGGAGGGGCGCGACGGCATCCGCCTGCTGCTCTCCCTGCCTCCGCGCCTCGCCGTCGACGACGCGCTCGTCACGAGATTCGTGCGAGAGCTGCCGCTGCCGCCGGGCGTACCCGCACGCCTCGTCGTCTCGGTCGGACCGGTGGCGAACGACCTCGAGGGCGGCCTCGCGTCGCTCGGCGAGGCCATCGATCTGTCGCGGTCGCCGAGCGGGCGCGGGCTGCGTGGCGGTCGGCCCGCGGGCGAGGGTGGGGTGACCGGCGGCACGCTGGAGATCCGGCGCAGCGACGACCGACCCCTCGCGCGCCTCGTCGCGAGCCTGCGCGACGACCACCGGGCGCTGGAGCACGGCGAGCGGATGCTCACACCGCTCATCGAGTACGACCTGCACCGAGGCGGCGACCTCCTCGATGTGCTGGGCGCGATGCTCGCGCACCCGGGCAACCGCACGGCTGCCGCGTCCGCGTCGCACCTGTCGCGATCGGTGTTCTATCAGCGCATCGCGCTCATCCAGGATCTGCTGGGAGTCGACCTCGACGACGGTGAGGTCCTCACCGCGCTGCACTTCGCCCTGCTCGTGCGGCGGTCCGCCGTGCGGGCGTGACCGGCATCAGCGAGCGGTCGTCGCCGTCCGCGCCGGTGCGCCGAGATCGATATCGACCGGGGCGTCAGGTCGGCCGCGCTTCACGAAGCGCGTGAGGACCGGGTAGAGGAGCACGCCGAAAGCGAGGATGCCGAGGCCCACCCAGAGTGCGCCCGGCTCCTCGTGGAAGGTCGAGATGACCATGTACACGGTGAGTGCGGCGGGGAGGGCGACAACGAGACCGACCGCGACCCACCCGCCGCGGACGACGAACGGGCGCACGAGGTTCGGGTAGCGGCGGCGCAGCACGATGAAGGCGGCGAACTCGAGCATGAGCGCGGCGAGGTTCGTGATGATGTCGGCGTTGACGAGAGTCGCGAAGTCGAGCGCGCAGAACACGGCGAAGATCGCGCAGCTGACGAGGATCGCGGCGGTCGGCGTGCCGTAGCGTCCGTCGCGCGCGAGCGCCTGCGGCAGATACCCGTCGGCGGCGAGCACTTTCGGCACGCGCGAGCCCGACATGAGCAGCGACGAGAAGAGGCCGATCTGGCTGACCAGTGCGCCGACCGTGATGGCGAGCATGAGCCACGGCCCACCGAGCAGGCCACCCGCCGCGGCGAAATCACCGTCCTCCCACGCGGTGACGTCGTCCGCGTGCAGTCCGGACGCGAGGGCCGCGATCGTCGGCAGGATGTAGGCGATCGCGATGAGCGGCAGGGAGATCGCGAGAGCCTTGAGGTAGGTGCGACCCGGTCGATCGACCTCGCCGAGAACGGTCGACGGCTGGTCCCACCCGATGTAGTTCCAGATGACGATGCCGAGACCCGCGCCGAAGGCGGCCATCGGCGTCTGTTCGGGAGCCGTGAAGGGGATGGCATCGAGCGCGGCGGAGCCGCCGAGGATGCGCAGGAGTCCGAGCACCGTCATGACGAAGAACGGGAGGAGGATCAGGACCATCAGCAGCACCGAGAAGTCGCCGACGAGGCGCGAGCCGCGGATGTTGAGCCAGGCGAGCGGCACCATGAAGGCGATCGCGGTGAGCCAATGCCAGTCGAGGCTCACCCTCCCGTCGAAGAGGGAGAGGATGGCGCCGTTGCCGCGTTCGAGCGCGGGAAACCACTGCGCGAGGTAGTCGACGGCGATCACGGGGTACAGGGCGGTGTCGAGGAACGCGTTGAGCCACTGCCAGATGCCCACTGTGAAGCCGGCGAAGGGCCCCAGCGCAGACTTCACCCAGTAGTAGTAGCCGCCCTCGACGGGGATCGCGCTGCCGAGCTCCGCCGACATGAGCGCCGTCGGCACGCTGAACACGATCGGCACGACGACGAGGGCGAGCAGGGCGATGCCCGCCCCGGACGTCGAGATCAGCTCCTCGAGGCCGAAGGGGCCGCCCGAGACGGAGAAGTAGATGATGCCGACGAGCGTCATCGTGCGCAGCTTCTTGCGGGTCATCCCGAGGTCCTCTCCATCGCGGTCCGAAACGATTCTGCGTTCCCACGTGGCGGATCTCCGGCGACGATCTGAGGGGTTCTCCGGGCTCCGCGAGACGGACTGTCGGGTGCTCCGTTTCTCGGTCGGGTGATAGGGTGCCCCTGACGCGCGTCGGCGCAGACCGGAGGAACCCACATGACTGCAACTCGCCCTGTCCGCACGGCCCTCGCCGCGGCATCCCTCGCTCTGCTCGTCGCGCTCGCCGGCTGCTCGGGTGCGAGCTCGACGCCGGCGACGACGAGCGCGTCGGCGCAACTGCCCGCTCCTGTCATCGCGGATCTCACGGAGATCGACGGCACGACCGTCACGGTGCCCGTGGGCGGCGCAGTGGACCTCGTCGGCGACGACGAAACCTTCACCGACTGGACGGCGGACATCGACGATCCCGAGGTGGTGTCGTTCACGCCCGGCAAGAAGGATGCCTCAGCCAGCTTCAACCCCGGTCTCACGGCGCTGTCGGAGGGAGACTCCGCCGTGACCCTCACGAACAGCTCGACGGGACAGAAGGTGGAGTTCGAGGTCGAGGTCACCGCCAAGCGCTGACCCGAGTCTGTCGCTACGCCAAGTAGATCTTGCGCAGCGTTTCGCGCACCGTCCAGACGGTCTGCATGCCGGCGCTCAGTCGCACCACCGCGCCCGGCGCGAGTTCGACGGCGTCCAGTGCGGGCGAGACGAACTCCACCGTCGCATCGCCGGCGATCACGACGAAGACCTCGTCGATCTCGGTGTCGCGCATCGCGCCGACGGTCATCTCCCAGACGCCGATGCCCATGTCCTCGTCGAGGTCGACCGCGCCCGTCGACGGCGAGCCCGAGACGATCTGTTCCGCAGGGACCGCGGCGAGCGGCACGGGCACGGTGAGAGCGGAGACGACGACGCCGGCTTCCAGTTCGCCCAGGTCAGAGCCGCTCACGAGTCGAACCCGAGCCCGAGCGCGTCGAGGGTCTTCAGCAGCAGATTCCGCTTGCCCTCGTTGTGATCGGCGCGGTTCATCGACCATCGCGTCAGGTTGATTCCCACCGCCGCCGCCGGTTCGGGCGGGAACGGCAGCGGGCGCTTCCGCACCATCTCCAGTCGCGTGCGCTCGGTGTCTTCACCTGCCAGGAGGTCGAGCATCACCTCGCCCGCGAACCGCGTCGACCCCACTCCGAGCCCAGTGAAGCCGGCGGCATAGGCCACGCGGCCACCGCGCGCCGTGCCGAAGAACGCTGTGAACTGAGTCGACGAATCGATCGCTCCCGCCCATTCGTGCGAGAAGCGCAGCCCCTCCAGCTGCGGGAACGTCGTGAAGAAGTGGGAGGCGAGCTTTCGCCACACGTCGGGACGGTGCTCGTACCGCGGGTCTACGCGACGCCCGTAGTGGTACAGCGCGTCGTAGCCTCCGAAGAGGATCCGCCCGTCCTGCGTCGGCCGGTAGTAGTGGAACTGATTGGCCATATCGCCGATGCCCTGGCGATCACGCCATCCGATGGCATCCCACTGCTCCGAGGTGAGCGGCTCGGTCATCAGCGCGTAGTCGTAGACCGGCACCGTCATCAGCTTGTTGCGCGCCAGCAGCGACGGGAAGACGTTCGTCGCGAGCACCGCCTGTGCCGCGCGCACCCACCCACCCGACGTGATCACCGTCACGCCGGCGGACGACGAATCGAGCGACGTCACGTGCGAGCGCTCGAAGATCTCGACGCCGCGCTCCTCGCAGGCCCGCGCGAGCTCTGCGGCGAGCCGCGCGGGGTGCACGAGCGCGCTCGACCGCTTCTCCCAGATCGCCGCGAGGTAGGTCGGCGAGTTCACCGAGGCGCGCACCGCCTCCTCGTCGAGATAGACGACATCGGGATCGTCCGCCGCTTCGGCGCGCCAGTCATCGAGCCACGCGAGCTGGTGCTCCTCGATCGCGGGGGCGAGTTCCCCCGTCCGCTCGAACTGCACGTCCAGGCCGAGGTCGGCGACCGTCCGCTCGATCTCGTCGAGGTTCTGCCGCCCGAGTCGCTCGAGCGTGTCGATCTCTTTCGGCCACCGGCTCGCGCCGTTCTCGTGCCCGTGCGTGAGGCTCGCCTCGCAGAAGCCGCCGTTGCGGCCGGACGCCGCCCAGCCCACCCGCTGCGCCTCGACGATCACGACGCGTCTGTGCGGATCGCGGAGCTTCGCGAGAAGGGCCGTCCACAGCCCCGTGTACCCCGCGCCCACGACGACGAGGTCGGCGCGCACCGTTCCGCGCAGCGGCGGCCGGTCGGGGCGGAGCGCTGCGGGCAGATCGTCGATCCAGAAGACGCCCTCGCGGGTCTGGTCGAGACTGTGGTCGACGACGGATGCCGAGGGTGCGCTTCTTTCGAAGACGGTGGTTCCCACGGGGATCACTTCCTGTCATGGCTCTGGACGGCTCGCCGTGCGGCGGGAGCGCCGCGCGGCTGTCGTCGGCCATTCAATACGCCGGATCGAGTCGGATCAAGAGGAGCCGCACACCTCGGACGATCATCCGCCCCGCAGACGTTCACCAGACGGACCGTCCGCCCGCGCGTGTGCGGAGCCCGCCCCGCGGCGCACACCCCGTCCGATCGGGTGACCGATCAGAGCGGAGTGACCCGCACCCAGACGAAGCCGTGCGGCGGGAGGGTGAGCCCCTCGTCGAGGTCGACCTCCGCGTCGTGGACGAGGTCGTACGCGTCGCGGGCGAAGCCCGACAGCGTCAGCGGATCGATCTGCACCTCGGCATCCCCGACGTTGGCGAGCGCCAGCACGCGCGTCTGCGCGCCCGGCCGCTGGTAGCCGATGACCGAGGGGTGCGGCGTGCGGAACCCGATGAGCTCGCCGCCCGCAAACTCGCTCGCCTGCTGCCGCACGGCGATGAGCTTCGTCAGCCGGCGGAAGACGCGCCCGGCGGGGGTGTTCACGTCGGTCCGCTCGGCGTATCGATCGCGCGGTCGATTGCCGCGGTGGACCCAGCGGCTGTCGCCCCGGCGCACCGGGTCGTCACGATAGGAGTAGTCGTTGAGCTGGGCGACCTCGTCGCCCAAGTACAGGAGCGGGATGCCGCCGGTCGACAGCGCCAACGCGTGAGCGAGCACCACCCGGTCCTCGCCGCCCGCGTCGCCCGCTTCGATTCCGGCGAGCGACGCCGTCGTTCCCGTGACACGCGCGTCCCCGGTGGTCGGATTCTCTTGGAAGGCGACGCCGCGCGCGAACGTGCCGTCGTGCCGCCCCGTGTAGAAGCGGTTGAGGAACTGCCGGTGCGCGTAGCCGTCGATGCCGTAGCGCGCGGCATCCTCGTCGGCGAAGGTCCACCCGATGTCGTCGTGGCTGCGCACGTAGTTGACCCACGCCGTGCCGGTGGGCAGGGCGTGGCGCTCCTCGAGGGCGTCCTGCAGGAGCCGCCCGTCGCGCGTCGCGAGCGCCTCCCACGTGAGCGCCATCTGCAGCGGGTTGTACGACAGCTGGCATTCCTCGGGCGAGATGTAGGTGACGACCTCGTCGGGGTGCACGATCGCCTCCGACTTGAACACCATGCCGGGCGCCGCCATGGCGAGCACGGCGTTGAACGCCTGCAGCAGCAGGTGCGCTTCGGGGAGCGACTCGCACGAGGTCCCCAGGCGCTTCCAGATGAAGGCCACGGCATCCATCCGCAGCACTTCGACGCCGCGGTTCGCGAGGAACAGCATCTCGCCCGCCATCGCGCGGAAGACCGCGGGGTTCGCGTAGTTGAGGTCCCACTGGTAGTGGTAGAACGTCGACCAGATCCAACGACCGTCGTCGAGCTGCACGAACGACCCGCGGTGGTCGTCGGGGAAGATCTCGCGTGTCGTCCGCTCGTACGCGTCGGGCATCTCGCGGTCGTCGAAGATCAGGTAGAAGTCGGCGTACTCGGGGTCGCCCGCGACAGCCTTCTTCGCCCACTCGTGCTCATTGCTCGTGTGATTGAAGATGAAGTCGACGACGAGCGAGATCCCGGCCGTGCGGAGGTCCGCGGCGAGATCGGTGAGCTCCTCCATCGTCCCGAGGCTCGGATTGACCTTCCGATAGCTCGACACGGCGTAACCGCCGTCGTTGTCGCCGTCGGGGGAGTCGAACAGCGGCATGAGGTGCAGATAGGTCAAGCCGAGCTCGCGGAAGTACGGGATCTGGTCGCGGATGCCGGCGAGGTTGCCGGCGAATCGATCCACATAGGCGACGCCGCCGAGCATGCGCTCGGACTGGAACCAGCCGGCATCCGCTTCGCGCTGCGCGTCGCGCACCTTGAGTTCCAGCGGCCGTGCGTTCCACGAGGTGGATGCCGCGGCCACCGTCGCGGCGAGTTGCTCCTGCCCATCGGGCCGCTCGCCGTAGAGCCGCGTGAAGAGGCCGTGCAGACGCGGGAACTGCGCGTCGAAGCGACCCCGGAACGCGTCGTCGACGCGCCCCGCCGCCTCCGCGGCGTCGAGGGCCGCCGTGCGGTCGGATGCGAGTGTCGTGAGCGCGGTCACGGTAGGTCAGTCCCCATGCGGATCAGCCTACGGCGCAGGCTGCGCGCGCGTGCCATCGCGCGGCGGCCCGGCGTAGGCTCGAAGGATGAGTGCGTACGTTTCGGCGTTCGAGCTGTTCTCCATCGGAGTGGGACCCTCGAGCTCACACACGGTCGGCCCCCTGCGGGCCGGGCGCGACTTCGCGGCGCGCATCCATGCGCTCCCGGGTCTCGCCCGCGTGACGTGCGCGTTGTACGGCTCGCTCGGAGCCACCGGGATCGGTCACGGCACGCCCGACGCGGTCGTCGCCGGCCTCCAGGGTCACGAGCCCGAGACGGTCGACCCCGATCTCGTCCGTGGCGCGTGGGCCGATTGGGAGGACGGGGCGTCGCTTCTCGTGGCCGGCGAGAGGCCCGTTTCGTTCGCCCGCGCCGACATCGCCTTCGAGCCGCGCACGCGCCTGCCCGGTCACCCGAACGCGATGACGCTGCAGGCCTGGGATGCCGCGGGTGCCGTCCTCGCCGAAGACACCTACTACTCGATCGGCGGCGGATTCATCCGCCGCGAAGGCGCCGACATCGAGGTGGCCTCCACGCCGTTCCCCCTGCAGTTCTCCACCGCCGCCGACCTCCTCGCGCTGTGCGACGAGCGGGGTCTCACGATCGCCGAGGCCGCCCGCCGCAACGAAGAGGCGCTGCGTCCCGAAGAAGACGTCGCCGCGGGGCTCGACGCCATCTGGGACGCCATGACGGCGTGCGTCGACGCGGGGCTCCACTCGGACCACACCGGAGGCGTGCTCCCCGGCATCCTGCGTGTGAAGCGTCGTGCGAGCGCGATCCGCGAACAGCTGGAAGCGGCGGAGGCGGGAACCGGGCGCGAGCTCCCCGGGGAATGGCTGGGCGCGTTCGCCCTCGCCGTCAATGAGGAGAACGCCGCGGGTGGCCGCGTCGTCACCGCGCCGACCAACGGTGCCGCAGGCATCGTCCCGGCCGTCGCGATGTACTGGTGGCGCTTCCTCGCCGATTCAGGGCTCGGCTCGTCGACCGCGGTGACGCCCTACGGCGAGCTCGTCGGGTCGGCGCTGCTCGGCCTGCACCCGCCGGACGGCGCCGGAGCGCTCGGCGCACTCGAGACGCCCGATCATGAGGACGAAGCCGCCTTGGCGGAGGCGAACCGCCGCCGCGGCATCCGGCGCTACCTCCTCACGGCGACGGCGCTCGGCTCGCTCTTCAAGGCGAACGCGTCGATCTCCGGCGCCGAAGGCGGATGCCAGGCCGAGGTCGGTTCGGCGTGCGCGATGGCCGCGGGAGGGCTCACGGCCGTCATGGGCGGGACGAACCGGCAGATCGAGAACGCCGCCGAGATCGCGATGGAGCATCACCTCGGTCTCACGTGCGACCCGGTCGGCGGTCTCGTGCAGATCCCGTGCATCGAGCGGAACGCGATCGCGGCATCCACCGCGGTCACGGCGGCCCGACTCGCCCTCCGCGGCGATGGGGAGCACTACGTGTCGCTCGACATGGTCGTCGAGACGATGCGGCAGACGGGCATCGACATGTCCACGAAGTACAAGGAGACGAGCGAGGGCGGTCTCGCGGTCAACGTCATCGAGTGCTGAGCGCTGCCCACGGGCGCAGGGTTCACGCGCGCGTCGCGGGTTCGTCGGCGCATACGGCTGAGGCCGTTGGCACTCTCAGGGGGAGAGTGCTAATCTGAGATCGGTTGAGTCGGCTAGGCTCAACTTTGAGATCATCCGCAATCATCTTGGACAAGGGAGAGAACAATGGCCACTCATGACCCGTTCCGCGACCTCGACCGCCTCGCGGCGGGGCTCCTCGACACGCGACGCGGACCGCGCCGAATGCCGATGGACCTGTACCGCGACGGAGACCACTACGTGCTGACCGCCGATCTGCCGGGCATCGACCCCGGCTCCGTCGACGTCGACGTCGACGGTCAGCTGCTCACCATCCGTGCCGAGCGCACTCTCAGCGAGGGCGAGGGCGTCAAGTGGATCACGCGGGAGCGTGAGGCCGCGAGCTTCCTCCGCCAGCTCAATCTCGGCCAGGGCATCGACACCGACGGCATCGCCGCGACCTACAACAACGGTGTGCTGACGGTCACGATCCCCGTGAGCGAGAAGGCCAAGCCGCGCAAGGTGCACGTCGTCTCCGACGCCGCGTCCACGGTGCAGGCGCGTGAGTCCACGTCGGAGCCGCAGCCGATCGACCAGTAAGAAGACGCAGCGAGAACGGGATGCCGGGTTCACACCCTCGGTATCCCGTTCTCGTCGTCTCCCACCGCGGAGCGCTCGGGGGTTCTAGGCTGAGCGGCATGTCATTCCAGGCGTACCTCGACAACATCGAGGAGAAGACCGGTCGCACCCCGCGGCAGTTCATCGACGAGGCGACGGCACGCGGGTACGGCGTCGACACGAAGGCGGGCGAGATCATCGCGTGGCTCGCCGAAGATTACGGCCTCGGGCGCGGGCACGCCATGGCGCTCGTGCACGTCATCACGAAAGGACCGAAGATCGACGCGAAGCACGTCGGCTCGGGCACGACCCACAGCGATGCGACGGACACGCTGTGGCTGGAGGGCAAGGCGTCGAACCCGGCATCCGCATGAGTCCGACCGCCGTCGAGGTGCGGGGACTGCGCGTACGGCGGGGCCGGACCGAGGTGTTCTCCGGGCTCGACGTCGCCATCCCGACGGGCTCGATCGCGGGCCTGCTAGGCCCGTCCGGGTGCGGCAAGACGACGCTTCTGCGCTCGATCGTCGGTGTGCAGCAGATCGCCGCGGGCACGGTGACCGTGCTGGGCGCTCCCGCCGGCAGTCGCGGTCTCCGTCGCCGGGTCGCCTATGACACGCAGGCCGCCTCGGTCTACTCGGATCTGACGGTGCGTCAGAACCTCCGCTACTTCGCACGTATTCTCGGGGCGCCGCGCGGCGACGTCGACCGAGTGATCGGCCAAGTCGGGCTGCAGGGGCAGGCCGATCGGCTCGTCGGTGCGCTCTCGGGCGGTCAGGAGAATCGCGTTTCGCTCGCCGTCGCGATGCTCGGTACGCCGGAGCTGATCGTCCTCGACGAGCCCACGGTGGGGCTGGACCCTGTCCTGCGCGCCGAGCTGTGGGACCTCTTCCGCGCGCTCGCCGACGCGGGCACGACGCTGCTCATCTCGAGCCACGTCATGGACGAGGCGCTGCGCTGCGACAGACTGCTCCTCCTTCGTGCGGGTCGTCTCATCGCCGACACGACGCCTGCGGGGCTGCTGGAGAGCACTGGTGCGTCCGATCCGGATGCCGCATTCCTCGCCCTGATCCGACGCGAGGATGCCGCGTGAACGGCGCGCGCACCCTCGCCACCGCAGGGCGGGTGCTGCGTCAGCTCGGACACGACCCGCGCTCGATCATCCTCATGCTCGTGGCACCGAGCCTGCTCGTCGGCCTCTTCGCCTGGCTGTTCAGCGATCAGGACGGCGTGTTCGACCGCGTCGGCGGCCCGATCCTCGCGCTCTTCCCGTTCGTCGTGATGTTCCTCATCACGTCGATCACGACCTTGCGCGAGCGTCGCAGCGGCACCCTCGAGCGGCTCATGACGACGCCGCTCGGCAAGGCGGACTTCATCGCCGGGTACGCGCTCGCCTTCGGACTCATGGCCGTTCTTCAGGCGGTCGTGACGGTCGCCTTCGCGGTGCTCGTCTGCGGCCTCGACGTCGACGGGCCGCTCTGGCAGCTCGGCCTCGTCGCCGTCGTCGACGCCCTGCTCGGCACGGCGCTCGGTCTCCTCGCGAGCGCATTCGCGCGCACCGAATTCCAAGCGGTGCAGTTCATGCCGTTGCTGGTCTTCCCGCAGATCATCCTCGGGGGTCTCTTCATGCCGCGTGATCAGATGCCCGACGTCCTCCACGCGATCAGCGACTGGCTCCCGCTCAGCCACGCGATCGATGCGGTGAACGCCGTCGCCACCGGCGCGGACGGGTGGGACCTGTGGCGGCCGCTTCTCATCGTCGCGGCTTTCGCCGTCGCCGCGCTCGTTCTCGCATCGCTCACGCTGCGTCGCCGCACAGCCTGAGGCCGGACGTCGGATCAGCAGCCGCGCAGCTTCGTCGCGAGCGACTGCAGCTGGCTGAGTTCGGCGTCGCTCAGCACCGACATCCGGTCGGCGATCGATCGGCCATGCGCGGAGGCGACGCGCCGGAACGCGGCGATCCCCTCGTCGGTCGCGCGCAGGATCGCGCCGCGGCCGTCCTGCGGGTCCGGGCACTTGGCGAGCAGGCCGCGGGCGACCATGCGATCCACGAGCCGCGAGACGCTCGGCTGGCTGATGAGCATGTTCGCCGTCACATCGCGCAGGCGAGCCGTCGCGGACTCGCCACGCGTGACGGTCAGCAGCACGTCGTACTCCGCCTGCGTGAGGTCGGTCTCGGAGAAGTCGGTGCTGATCTCGCGGAACACCTCGTGCTGCGCGCGAAACAGGCTCTCCCACGCGGCGACGGCGAGGCGGCGATCGGTCATGGCGTCCACTGTAGTGCGCGGCGCCGACAGGGCGTCCTAGGGTGGGGGGCATGACCCGATCCCGCCTGCGAGCGTCCCCTGCCGGCACCCTCGCGACGCCGCTCGCGAAGCTCGCCGCGGGGTTCGCGGCGACGCTGATCGTTGCGTTCATGGCCGCTCTGATCTCGCCGGTGACGGCGTTCGCGGCATCCGCGGATCGCGCCCTCACGGCCGTCTCCGGTGACGTCGACGACTTCACATTCGACTCGTTCGACGCCGACTACACCCTCACCCGCGCCGATGACGGCACGAGTCGGCTCGAGGTCGTCGAGACGATCGTCGCCGTCTTCCCCGAGAGCGACCAGAACCGCGGCATCCGCCGCCTCGTCCCCGACACGTACAATCACCAGCCGCTCCACCCGCGGCTGCAGTCGGTGACCGACGAGAACGGTGTGCCGCGCGAGAGCGAGACGGAGGATGTCGACGGAGCGCTCTCGATCGTCTCGCGCGCCGACTCGTACGTGCACGGACGCCAGACGTATGTGATCTCGTACACACTCGAGAACGTGACGTGGGACTTCCCCGACACCGGGCTGGAGTTCTACTGGGACGTCAACGGCGTCGATTGGGCCCAGCCGTTCGGCGCGGTCACGGCGCGCCTCCACCTGGACGCGGCCCTCGCGTCCGCCCTCACGGGCGAGATGGCGTGCTATCAAGGCGGCCAGGCGGCGTCGGATGCCTGCGCTTCGATCACCTCCCAGACAATCCCGGACGGAGGTGTCGTCATCACGGCATCGGCCGGGGCGCTGGCACCGCACCAGACGCTCACGATGTCGGTGGGGTTCGTGCCGGGGACCTTCGCGCTGTTCGACGACAACTACTTCGATTCGCCGTTCGGATGGATCCAGGGCGTCGGCGTGCTCGGTGTGGTCGGCGCGGGCGCGCTCGCGATCCGCGCGCGGAGGCGCCCGCTCGCCGATGATCCCGGGCGTCCGACGATCATCGCCGAATACGATCCGCCGTCGAACGTCGATGCCTTGGAGAGCGCTGTGCTTCTCGGCAAGCGCGACAAGGCGGTCGCGGCGGAGATCCTCGAGCAGGCCGTCTCCGGCTCGATCCGCATCGTCGAGGGCGATCGCACCTGGACGGGCAAGACGAAGCTCGTCGCGGAGCTGGTCGACCCGGCGCGCGCCGACGCCGACGGTCACGTTCTGCTGCAGGCGCTCTTCCCGAGCGGGATGCCGGGAGAGCGCTACGAGTTCGGAAAGCAGGATTCGCGACTCGCGTCGCGCGTGCAGAAGCTGCTCTCGATGGCCGACAGGGAGCTCGTGGCGCGCGGCTTGCGGAAGACGGTGCCCGCGGGGTCGCGGGCGTGGCCGATCGTCGTCGCCCTCATCGCGGGCGCCGTCGTGGTCTTCTCGGGAGTCCTCATGCTCTCTGCGGGTATCGGCGGATTCGTACCGGCGGCTCTCATCGCAGCGACGGCGGTCATCGTGGTCGTCGTGGTCGGTCTCGTCGCACGGAGGCCGCTCTCGGCCGCGGGCGCCGAAACGCGGGATCACCTTAGGGGGCTCGAGGAGTTCATCGCGTGGGCCGAGGCCGACCGGATCCGCATGCTCCAATCCCCGTCCGGCGCGGAGCGCGTGACGGTGGACGTGAACGACCCACGGCAGAAGCTCGCGCTCTACGAGAAGCTGCTGCCGTACGCGGTCGTGTTCGGGCAGGAGAAGGCGTGGTCGCGCGAGCTCGCCGTCCTCTACACGGCCGTCGGCGCGACCGGGCCGTATTGGTACTACGGCACCGGCGCATTCGACGCCGCATCGTTCTCGTCGGGCATCGCGGGGCTGTCGGCCGCGGCATCCAGCTCGTCGTCCACCTCCGGTGGATCGTCGGGCGGCGGCTCGGCCGGGGGTGGCGGTGGGGGAGGCGGAGGAGGCGGCGTCTGACGTCAGCCGCCCGAGCCGTCTCCTGGCTCGAGGATCGCGCGGAGCGTCGCGCGATCGATCGGGGAGGCCAGCCCGTCGACCGTCTCGGTGAGCGCGAAAGCGAGTCCGTGCTCGTCGAGGAACGCGATCGTCTTCTCGAGGCGCGGTGCGGCAGTGATGTGCTCGGCGCCGAACAGACGGGCGGTGACGAGGGGCGTGCGGTCGCGGATCGCGTGCCGAAGTTCGACCGTGGAGCGACCGGTGATGCGGTAGAGCGCCTGCAGCGCCGCGCTCGGCAGGTCGGGGGAGCCGTCGAGGGTCAGCGAGATCGCGAGGTCGGTCATGGCACCAGTCCATCACAGGGTGGCGCAGACAGAGTGAGGGCCGGTCGGAGAGGCATCCGACCGGCCCTTGTCCCTTGCACCAAGAGTGTCCTGCAATCACATGTCGGTAGCTGCCACAGCAAAACAACTACCGTGCAAGCACTCTATAACGGCCAGATAACGGTCCACAAGGGTTCGTCGTTATCTTTTCGTGATTCTTATCGCATCCATAGGTTCGTGTTCGCGACCGACACGTCGACTCCCGGCTGTCGCCGACCCGGCACCCGCGAAGCCAGGCTTTCTCCCCGGACGCACGAATGCCCCCGTCCTGGGATACGGGGGCATTCGGGCGTTGCGGGGCTGCTTACTTGAAGGCGTCCTTGACGTCTTCGCCCGCCTTCTTGACGTGGGCCTTCGCCTGGTCTGCCTTGCCCTCGGCTTCGAGCTTCTCGTTGTGGGTCGCCTTGCCGACGCCCTCCTTGACCTTGCCGCCGAGGTCTTCGGCCGCGTTCTTGATCTTGTCGTCGAGTCCCATCAGGTTCCCCTTTCTCTCGCCAGTGGATCGACGCTAACGTCGTCGCCGTCAGCCGAGCGAGGGGGTTGACGCGAAGCCTCGGCCGTTCTACAGCAGCTCCGGATCGACGAACCACTCGGGCAACGGGTCGGCCCACCTCACCCACTCGGCGGGACCCGCGGCGAGCTCGTCGAGAGTGACGAGGGCGGTATCGAGGATGCGCGCGACCGCTCCGGGCATCACGTCGATTCCGGTGAAAACGAGGTCCTGTCCCGTGAGGCTGCTCGCCATCGCGGTGTCGAGGGGGTCGATCCAGATCGCGGATCCCACCTGATCCCAGCGCGCGAGGGTATGCGCGCGCGAGGCGATCCGGCAGAAGCCCGCCGAACGGACGATGCGGCCTCCCCTTCCCTCATCGATGCTCTCGAGTGCGCTCACGAGCCGCGCCGGGTGGAAGGGGAGCAGGCGCTCGTAGCGCTCCGTCGTGACGCGAGGGTCGGTGAGATACGGATCGTGCTCGTCGTTGAGGGCCCGCACCCAGCCCGCGCGTTCGAGAACCTCCTCGACGCCCGTGGGAGTGCCGCCAGCGCGCAGCGCGCGGATGTCGTCGGCCGCGCCGCGGGAGAGCCGCGCTCGCGCCGTCGGTCCCAGATGCGCGACGAGGGACATGAGGACCGAGAGAGTCGCCGTGTCCACGCGCTCCCAGTTCACGATGCACACGTGCGCGGCCGCCTCCAACTGTGAGACCGCGCGTCGGGCGCGCGCGCCGACGTCGCCGCGATCGTCGCCGGGTGCAGCGCGGCGCACGAGGGGCGAGTCGTCGCGGAGGTCGTCCAGCAGATGGACGGCGTCGACGACGCAGATGATCTCGGCTGCGGGGCGTCGCAGGCACGGTTCCAGGTGCAGCGCGTCGATGGCGGCATCCACATCGAGGACGATGCGCTCGCTGTCCGCACGCGAGCGTGCGAGCGGCACGACGATAGTCGGGGAATCGGAGACATGAGCGACCGGACGGCCGGTAGCGGCACCGAGGGCCTGCGCATAGCGCCGCCGCTCCGAGCTGCAGATTCCGACGACGACCAGAGGGGAGGCGGGCACGACGATCCTGCTTTCGTTTGACGGGACTCGTCATCCACCTTAGCTTGGTATTGAGAATAGTTCTCAATAAGGAGCCGCCATGAAAGTCCGTGCCTCGCTGAAGTCGCTCAAGGAGCAGCCCGGCGCTCAGGTCGTCCGCCGTCGCGGGCGGGTGTTCGTCATCAACAAGCAGAACCCCCGCTTCAAGGGTCGCCAAGGGTGACATGACGAAGGGCCCGAGGTGTCGACCTCGGGCCCTTCGTCATGTGCTCCCCATCGGGAAACGCCGGTCAGTACCAGCCGTTGGACTCCGAATGGTCCCACGCGCCGCACGGCGTGCCGTACCGACCCGCGATGTAGCCGAGGCCCCACGCGATCTGCGTCGCCGGGTTGGTCTGCCAGTCGGCGCCGGCGGACGCCATCTTGCTGCCCGGCAGGGCCTGCGGGATGCCATAAGCGCCGCTCGAGTTGGCCGCGTTCACGCGCCAGCCCGATTCGCGGTTCCAGAGCGACAGGAGGCAGGCGAACTGGTCGTCGCCCCATCCGTAGTTCGCGGCGGCCATCGAGCGGCCGATGCCCTGGGCGGAGGCGGGGTCGACGTTGACGTCGACGGACGGGACGGAGGAGCCCCCGGACGATGAGTTCGACTCCGCAGCCGCCTGCGCGGCGGCGGCTTCGGCGGCGGCCTGGGCGGCGGCGGCTTCGGCAGCAGCCTGAGCGGCCGCGGCGGCTTCGGCGGCGGCCTTCGCCGCTGCTTCCTCTTCCGCCTTCTTCGCGACGGCCGCGTCGAGACGGCCGCGCAGCATCGCAGCCTGCTCACGGACGGACTGCGTCGCCGTCGCGGCCTCGGCCGTGAGCGACGGGATGAGGAGCGCCGGTGTCACGTCGAGGTCTTCGAGCTTCTCGATCACCGTGCCCAGGGGTGCCGTGTTCACGACGGTCGACGTCGTGCCGACATCGAGGCCCGACGTGCGGATGTCGACCGTCACCTGACGCGCCTCGTCGATCGCGGCGCGCGCATCGAGCAGCGCCGACTGTCCCTGGGAGGTGATCTGTGCGAGGGGCGCAGAAACGGCTTCCGAACGTGCGGTCGCGGTGGACTCCGACGCGGATGCCGCGTGCGGGAGGGCCGCTCCGGTCGTGGCGATCATGCCGACGACGAGACCCGCGCAGACGAGAACGGGCGTGGCGGAGCGGAGAGAGAAACGGGGCATAGGGGTACTTCCGGTGAACCTGAACCGCACGATGTCGAAGCATCGGCCGCGGTCTGCGTCCTCGGGTGGGCGCGAAGGTCACAGGTTGGCAACGTTTTCTGGACAGAACCGGCACGCTTCCTGAGTGAAAGCTGGGAGCCACGACACGACAAGAGGCCGATGGCGGGCCGGATTTGGCACGGCTCGAGGCCCCTACCGGCCCGTCAGCGCGCGGTATAGAGTCGCGATCACAGGCCAGGAATCCGGCGCGGCATACGCTGTTTCACACGCTAATTCGGGGAGCGAAAGATCATGGCATCCAATTCGGCAGCAGAGATCATCGACGCGGTCGGAGGACCGGGGAATGTCGCCAGCCTCACGCACTGCGCGACGCGCCTGCGCTTCCAGCTGCACGACGGCACGAAGGCGAGCAAGGATGCCGCGGAGAAGATCCCCGGCGTCATGGGGGCTGTCCCGCAGGCCGGCGACCGCTTCCAGGTCGTGATCGGCGGTGGCGTGCAGAACGTCTACAACGACATCATGGCGCTGCCGGTGATGGCGAGTGTCGGCGCAGGCGCGACGGGTGCCGGCGAGAGCGACGCCGACATCAAAGCGCGCGAGCGGGCGAAGGGTCCGCGCGGCACGAACGCGTGGCTCGACAGCCTGTTCGAGTTCTTGTCCGACTCGTTCCGGCCCATCCTCGGGGCCCTCCTCGGGGCATCCCTGTTCATCACATTCATGGCACTCATGGCGACCCTCGGTGTTATTCCCGCGTGGAACTCGCCGGGCGTCACCCTCGAACCGTCGTGGGCATTCGTCAACCTCATGTGGCAGTGCGTGTTCGTCTTCCTGCCGCTCATGGTCGCCTACAACGCATCGGCGAAGATCGGCGCCGACCCGTGGGTGGGCTTCGCGATCATGGCGGTGCTGATGCTGCCCGGCTTCTCGGGCCTCGCTGCGGGCGTCGACAAGACCCCGCTGTTCGGATTCGAACAGGCGCAGGTCGCGATCGTGCAGATCTGGGGCCTGCCGATGCCGATCGCGGACTACTCGTCCCAGGTGTTCCCGCCGCTGCTCATGGCGGCCGTGCTCGGTCCGCTGTACAAGCTGCTGCGGCGCATCATCCCGGAGAACCTGCAGTTGATCTTCGTGCCGTTCCTCGCGATGCTCATCATGATCCCGCTGACCGCGTTCCTCATCGGGCCGATCGGTGTCTACGTCGGTGCGGGCCTTGCCAGTGCGCTCGCCGCGATCAACTCGTTCTCGCCGTTCATCTTCGCGATCGTCATTCCCCTCGCGTACCCGTTCATGGTCCCGCTCGGCCTGCATTGGCCGATCAATGCGATCATGCTGCTGAACATCCAGACGCTCGGCTACGACTTCATCCAGGGCCCCATGGGCGCGTGGAACTTCGCGTGCTTCGGCGCGACGGCCGGAGTCCTCTTCCTCGCCTGGCGGGAGAAAGACAAGGACATGCGCCAGACCGCGACGGGTGCTCTCGCGGCGGGTCTCCTGGGCGGTATCTCGGAACCCTCGCTCTACGGAATCCATCTGCGCTTCAAGCGCATCTATCCGCGCATGCTCGTCGGATGCCTCACGGGTGGCCTCATCATCGGCATCGGCTCGCTCGTCCTGGGCCTGAAGAACGGCATCACGACGCAGGCGTTCGTCTTCACCTCGCTTCTCACGATCCCCGCGTTCGATCCGATCGGGCTCTACCTGATCGCCGTGCTCGGCGCGTTCGCGGTCGCGATGATCCTCGTCATCATCTCGGGCTACAAGACGCCCGATCAGGCCGGTGCCGCCGCGGTCGCTGTGGCGACCGCCGGTTCGGGCACGGCCGCGCGCGACGCCGATGAAGCGGCATCCGTGTCGAACGTCGCCGGCGGCGCTGAGCTGCTCGCGGGCGCTGCGACAGGAGCGGCCGGAGTCGCGACCGCCGTCGCGACGAAGGCCGACGGCGAAACTGCGGAGGTCGGAGCGCTGCTGCAGCTGGCGGCGCCGATCGACGGGACCGCCGTCGCCCTCGACCAGGTGCCCGATCCCGTCTTCGCGGGAGGCGTGATGGGCCCGGGGGTCGCGATCGAGCCGTCCGGCGATACGGTCTACGCGCCGGGTGCCGGCGTCGTCGCCGCAGCGCAGCCGACCGGGCATGCGTTCGGCCTGCAACTCGACAACGGCATCGAGGTCCTCATCCACGTCGGCATCGACACGGTGAACCTCAAGGGCGAAGGCTTCGACGTCAAGGTCAAGAACGGCGATCGCATCGAGGAGGGGACGCCCCTCGTCACCTTCGACCGATCGGTGATCGAGAAGGCCGGCTACCCGCTCGTGACACCGGTGATCGTGCTGAACGCGGATGCCTTCGACACCGTCGACCCCGTGAAGCTCGGCCCCGTCTCCCACGGCGATCCGCTCCTCGACGTCCAGAAGAAGGCCTGATCGGCCCCATCCGAGGAGCGCGTCGGCCGCGCGCGTGCGCCGCAACTGCAAGGGACCGTGCGCGACTCGCCGTGGGACGGGGCGTGCGGGCGGCGTGTCGGGGGCGCGGCCTTGCAGTTGGGGTTGGGCGCGCGCCGCTGCGGTCAGGCCCGGCGCGCGCGTAGCGCCGAGACGGCGTCCCAGACCGCGTCGGCGACGGCGCGCTTGGGGCCGGAGGCTTCGGCGAGGACCTCACCGGCGGCATCCATGATCAGCACGTCGTTGTCAGGGCGCTCGAACCCGCGCTCCCCGTCGACGCGGTTGACGACGAGGAGGTCGGCGCCCTTGCGAGCGGCTTTGCGGCGCCCGCGCTCGAGCAGCTCCGCACCGGAGTCGGCGGTCTCGGCGGCGAAGCCGACGATGACCTGGCCGGGGTGGCGTCCGGCGACGAGCCCCGCGAGGATGTCGGGGTTCTCGACGAGGTCGAGTTGCGGCGCTCCGTCCTCCTTGCGCAGCTTCGCCGGTGCGACGGCGGCCACGCGGTAGTCGGCGACCGCGGCGACCATGACGGCGATGTCGGCGGATGCCGCGGCATCCGCCATCGCGACCTGGAGCTCGGCGGCCGTCGAGACGCGCTCCACCACGATTCGTGGATGCCGCAGAGCGGCGTCGAGCACGCCGTCGTCGACGTGTGCGGCGACCAGCGTCACCCGCGCCCCGCGGTCGGCGGCGGCGAGGGCGAGCGCCGCGCCCTGCCGCCCGCTCGACCGGTTGCCGAGGTAGCGCACGGGGTCGATCGGCTCGCGCGTGCCGCCCGTCGACACCGCGACCGCCAGTCCCACGAAATCCGTGAGTCCGGCGCGGTCTCCGGATTCCGCGGCATCCGCCGCCTTCAGGGCTGCTGCGAGGATGTCGTCGGGCTCCGTCATGCGTCCCGGTCCGGTATCGCCGCCCGTCAGCGGCCCATCGGCCGGGCCGACGACGTGCACCCCGCGTTCTCGCAGCGTGCGGATGTTCGCCTGCGTCGCCGCGTGCTCCCACATCGCGGTGTGCATCGCGGGCGCGACGACGACGGGCGCGGTCGTCGCGAGCAGCGTCACGCCGAGGAGATCGTCGGCGATGCCGGCGGCCATCTTCGCAAGCGTGTTGGCCGTCGCCGGGGCGACGATGACGAGGTCGGCGGACGTGCCGAGCGCGACGTGCCGCACCTCCGCGACATCGTCATGCACGCTCGTCGTGACAGGATGGCGCGAGACGGCCTCCCACGTCGTCGCGCCGACGAAGTGCAGCGCGTTCGCGGTGGGAACAACATGCACCTCGTGACCGTTCGTCACGAGTGCGCGCACGAGGTGCACCGTCTTGTACGCGGCGATGCCGCCCGTCACGCCCACGACAACGAACATGGTCCGATCCTGCCACGCGGGGTCGGCGGAGAGGTCACGAGCTCTGTGTGCACCGTCATCGTCCACGTCCCGCCGCCGGCTGCGCTCGGTGAGACCGCGGCTCCCGTGCGCCTTCTCGCGGTGCGCGACGAGGACCCGGCGCGTGCATGGGATCCGCTCGGCGCGTGGTGGCCCGACCAGCCGGGCGTGATCGGGGTGCGCGATCGACGCGCCGGGGGCGCATGGCTCGCGGCCGATCCGGCCGCGGGAACGCTCGCGGTGATCCTCAATCGGGCGTATGTGGCGGTCGACGGCGACGCGCCGCTCGCCTCGCGCGGGCGGATCGTGCTGGACGCCGTCGCGGGCCGTCCGCCGATCACGGCCCCGCCTACGCACGGGTTCAACCTCGTCGAGGTGACCGCGGGAGGCGCCGCCGTCACGATGTGGGACGGGTCTTCGCTCCGTCGCGTGGACCTCGAGCCCGGCATCCACATGATCGCGCACGACGACGTCGACGACCCGGGGACGGCGCGTATCGCGGCGTGGCGAGGTGCCTTCGACGCGCCCGCCGCTGACGACGAGAACTGGCGTGAGCGGTGGCTCGACACCCTCGAGCGCACGAGCGTGCTCGCGCCCGTCGACGACCGCGCCATCGTGCGCGACAACCGTCCGTACGGCTACCCGACGCTGTCGCTGCTCGTGTGCACGGCATCCGTGGACGCGTCGGGAGTCGATGTGCGGTACGGCGAGTTCGCCGAGCCCGGTGCGTGGAACCGGCCCGTCCTGCGCTGATCAGGCGCCCCGGCGGATCGCCGTGACGATCGGCGTCGTCGCCTGCACCGACAGCCAGACGATGAGGATGCCTGCTGCGAACGTCCCCGCGATGATGACGAGCGACACGGGCGCGAACAGCACCGCAGCGCCGACGAACGGGAACGCGAGCACCCCGCCCACCGCAGCCCCGCCGAGCGCCGCCCACCGCAGGGGAACCATGACCGTGAGCGACCTCGCCTTCTGGAGCTGATCGGCGGGCATGCCGATCCGGTCGAGCCCGATGATGAGTTCGCGGTCCTCCAGGACGGATGCCGCCTGCGTGACGCCGACCGAGCACGCCAGCAGCACGAAGCCGGCGCCCAGAGTGACGAGGACGCCCGTGCGCATGTCGGCGAAGAGGATCGCGTCGGACGCGGCTGCGCCCCGCGAACCGGCGTCGGTGCCGAGGATCGTCGCGAGGCTCGCGCCCGCACCGCCGACGACGGCGATGAAGGCGATCATCGCGATGCCCGATACGCGTCGCCATGCGACGGCGGCGTAGCCGGCGAGCTCGCGACCGGCGATCAGGCGCGACGCGGAGGCCGCCGATCGCGCCATCGCCCGGCCGCGTGCGGCGACGAGCGGCGCACCCATCGCGTTGACGAGCAGGAGGGCGGCCGCGAACAGCCCGAAGAGGACGGCGATGATCGCGATCGGACCGAAGGCGCGGCCGAGAGCTTCGCCGATCATGCCGAACTGGCTCGCCGCGAAGCCGATGACGGCGACGAGCGCGGCGCATCCCACGAGCACGGCGGTCCGACGCGGCGGTGCGTCGCTGCGTCGCCGCACGCCGAGCGGCGTCAACCGCACGCGCCGCAGACTGACAGCGGCGCTCGCTGTGGCGAGGAGGATGACGGCGCCGACGGCGGATGCCGCGATCGCAGGGCCCGTCCAGAGCGCCCCCGCCCCGACCGGGCCACCGAAGAACGGCAGCAACCCGACGACGGGCAGCAGCGCGACGTACAGAACGACACCGCCGATCGCGCCGGCGGCGGCCGTCGCCGCCGCTTCGACCACGGTCATCGCGCCGACCTCGCCACTCGTCGCGCCCAGCAGCCGGAGCGTTGCGAGTCGGTCGTTGCGTCGGCGAGCAGACAGTCGTGCGGCGGCAGCGCCGAGCGTCGCGATCGGCACGGCGAGGAGCACCAGGGCGAAGATGCTCAGTGGGGCATATGTTTCGGCGTTCGCCGCGGCCCGCGGGTCGGTGAGGAACATGTGCACTCCGCCGGAGACGACGAGCAGGAGCGCCGTCGTCACCGCGAAGGCGACGACGGGCAGCATCAGCGCGCCGCGCCCCTGCCGCGCAGGGCGGGCGAGCAGGCGCGTGAGCGTCAGGACGCGCGCAACTCTGCCGGACGTCGCGTGCGGCGGCGCGGGCGCAGCGAAGGCGGCCGCGGTCATCGGCTCGCCACCTCGACGCTCAGGTGCCCGTCGCGCATCCGCAGCACGCGGCTGCACCGCGCCGCGACAGACGGGTCGTGCGTGACGACGACGAGGCTCCGTCCCTGCCCGGTTGTGGCATCCAGGAGCGCCGTCATGACGTCAGCCGACGTGTGCGAGTCGAGCGCACCGGTCGGCTCGTCAGCGAAGACGAGCGGCGCGCCGGTGACCTGCGCGCGGGCGATCGCGACGCGCTGCGCCTGACCGCCGGAGAGCTGCCCGATCCGGCGCTCCTCCATCCCGGCGAGGCCGAGGGCCCGCAGCCACGCAGCGGCATGCGCCTCGGCATCCCGCCGCGGCACGCCCTGCACGAGGAGCGGCAGAGCGGTGTTCTCGACCGCCGTGAGCTCGGGCAATAGCAGATGCTCCTGGAAGACGAATCCGAGCAGCGACCGGCGCGCGGCGGACCGCTCGTTCTCGCTCATGCCGACGAGCTCGACCGTCGGAGCGCCGGGCGCGGCGATGCGCACCGAGCCCGCATCGGGCGGGATGATCGCCGCGAGGCAGTGCAGCAGCGTCGTCTTCCCCGAGCCGGAGGCCCCCATGATCGCGACCGCCTCGCCCGGCGCGATCTCGAGGTCGACACCGCCGAGCGCGACGAGGTCGCCGTAGCGTTTGACGAGGCCATGGGCGGACAGCACGGGAGAGTTCATGAGTCCAGTCTTCGGCTCACGAGGCTCCGTGTCGTCGGCCTGTGGATGTACCGCCATCCCTCTTGCGGCGGACATCGGGGCGTCGGAGGTCGCTGCTACCCTCGCGATCGTGGACGACGGTGAACCGGACGTGGTGTTCTTCGAGGATGCCGCGGCGTTCCGAGCCTGGCTCGAGCGCCATCACGACACCGCAGCGGAGCTCTGGATGGAGTTGCGCAGGGTGGGCCACTCCGAGCGCGGATTGACCTGGGAGGACGCCGTCCCCGAAGCACTGTGCTTCGGCTGGATCGACTCGACGAGCCGGCGGATCGACGACACCTCGCGTCGCCAGCGCTGGACACCCCGGAAGCCGCGCTCGGTGTGGAGCGCCGTCAACATCGCGCATGTCGAGCGACTGATCGCGGAAGGGCGAATGCACCCGGCCGGCCTCGCCGCCTACGAACGGCGCGACAAGACCGTCGCCGGCTATTCGTCCGAGACGCGGCGCGAGCTCGATGCCGCTCAGCTCGCTGTTCTCGCCGCGAATCAGGCGGCACAGGCGTTCTGGGAGGCGGCGACACCGTCGTACCGGCGCGTCGCCGGGGATTGGGTGCAGTCCGCCAAACGCGAGAAGACCCGGGCGGATCGACTCTCCGCACTGGTCGCGCACTGCGCCGCGGGTGAGCTGATCCCGCCGCAGCGCTACGGTGCGGCGCCCGCGTGGCTCGCTCGCGCCGCCGAAGCCGCGGCGGAAGCGTCGCCTGCGCTTCCTTCGTGATCCCCCGCGCCCGGATCGGGGGGATCACGTCGGACGACTCCGACCGAAGCCTCCGGTCTGCGCCGCGACCCGAGCCGAGTCAGGATCGGCGGCGACGAAGCAGCAGGATGCCGTCCTCCAGCTGCGTCGGAGCGCCATCGGGTCCGGTGGCCGTTCGCGTGCGGGTCTCCACGAGCTCCACCTCCCACATCTCGGGCTCGAGGGCGAGCGCGGCGAGCTCCTCGTCCGGCCGCCGCAGGCCGTGAGCGTGTCCGTCGCCGTCGTGCGCCCGGAGCGTCCATGGCGGCGGAGCCGCGTGCGAGATGACGAGCAGACGCCCGCCCGGCGCGACGCGCTCGGCAGCCTGCCGCAGCAGCGTGAGCCGCGGGAAGTCGGGCTCCCATGAATGCAGAAAGCTCGACGTGACGAGGTCGTACTCTTCGCTCGTCGGAAGATCCGCGCCGTCGCTCACGAGGACCGCCAAGCGGTCGCCGACCCCGCGCTCGCGCGCGGCATCCTGCGCGCGACGCAGCGCTGTCGGTGAGACATCGACGCCCGTGACGCGCCAGCCGCGCTCGGCGAGCCAGACCGCATCCCCGCCCTCGCCGCAGCCCACGTCGAGGGCCGTTCCGGGGGCGAGATCCGCGGCGATGGCGGCCAGGCTCGCGTTGACCCGACCCGACCAGGTGCGCGGGGTGTCGGCGTAGCGCTGCTCCCACGCCGCTGCGCGCTCGCGGGCGCGCTCGGTGACGGCGGCGGCCGCGTCCTCCGCGACGAGGCCGGCGTTGGCGGAACCTCCCGCCATCGCACCGGTGCCCATCGCGACCGGGACGGTGCCGTACGGCGCGACGACGTTCCCCGCTGCCCACACCCGCGGATGGCTGGTCGCGCCGCGCGCGTCGACGGCGATCGGCATGCCCGGCTCCTCCGTTCGCACCAAGCCGAGGCTGTCGGCGAAAGCGAGGTCGAGGATCGGCTCGGGCGCTGTGAACAGTGCGTCGACCGGGTGGACGCCATCCGCTGTCACGATCGCGCTGCTGCCGTCGGGCGCGCTGACGAGGCTCTCGACGGGCGCGGAGACGATTCGGATGCCGCGGGCGGTCAACCGTACGCGGACATCTTCATCGAGCGGCTCGATCGCGGCTGTGAACGCCGTCACGTCCTCACTCCACTGCCGGACGAGTTCGATCTGATGGATGCTGTGGGCGGAGGTTGCGAGCACCCCCAGCCGCAGGTCCGCGACCTCGAAGCCATGGCAGTAGGGGCAATGCAGCACGTCCTTCCCCCATCGCTCGGCGAGGCCGCGCACCGCGGGCAGTCGATCGCGGACGCCGACGGCGATGATGAGTGCACGTGCACCTTCCACCGCGCCGTCGTCGCGGACGATCCGCAGACTGCCGGACTCGTCGTGGATCCGGTCGACCCGACCCGCCTCGACGACGACGCCGTAGCGATCCAGCTCCGCACGACCGCGCGCGAGAAGCTCCGCCGGGGCGACACCGTCATGCCCGAGAACACCGTGCATGTGCGCGGCGAAACGATTGCGGGGTTCGCCCGCATCGATCACGAGAGTGCGCCGGCGCGCCCTCCCGAGCATCTGCGCGGCGCTGAGCCCCGCGGCACCGCCGCCGATGACGACCGCATCCCACTCTCGTATCTGCATGCTGCCACCTTGCCGACGGCTTCGCAGATCCGCAAACTATCTTGCGAAAGTGGCAAGATTGGTTCATGACCACGGACCTCGCTCAGGTAGGACCTCGCTTACGCGCCGCGCGGCGGGCCCACGGCTGGACGCTCGACGAACTCGCGCGACAGGCCGGGATCTCGGCGAGCACGCTCTCGAGGCTGGAGTCGGGGAAACGCCAGGCATCCTTGGAGCTGCTTGTGCCACTGACCCGCGCTCTCGGCATCCGCATCGATGACCTCCTGCCGGCGGCCTCGCGAGACCCTCGGGTGCGCCGCGCGATCGAGCACCGCGACGGCATGGTGATCGCCCCTCTGACGCTCGAGAGTTCGCCCGTCCAAGCCATCAAGATCGTGTATGCGCCGCGCGCGAGCGCACCCGAACTCCGCGTGCACGACGGCTACGAGTGGCTCTACGTTCTCAGCGGGCGCGTCCGGCTCGCCCTCGACGGCACCGAGCACACGATCGCGCAGGGCGAGGCTGCCGAATTCGACACGCGCGTGCCGCATTCGATCAGTGCGACCGCCGCCGGCCCCGCCGAAGTGCTGAGCATCTTCAGCGCCGCCGGCGAGCGGTTCCACACTCGCCTCGGCGACGGCTGATCCCCTCGCCGCGTTGCGGCGTCGCGCCCGCAGGGCTACGCCCGGTGCGCCCGGTAGTAGTCGAGGAGCGCCTTCGTCGAGGCATCCTGCGCCTCGTAGGCGGTCTCGTCGCCCTCGACAGCGGGTGCGATCTGCAGGGCGAGCTGCTTGCCGAGCTCGACCCCCCACTGGTCGAACGAGTTGATGCCCCAGATGGCGCCCTGCGTGAAGGTGATGTGCTCGTAAAGCGCGATGAGCTCCCCGAGCACGCGCGGCGTCAGCGCAGGAGCGAAGATCGACGTCGTCGGCCGGTTGCCGGGGAACGTCCGTGCGGCCACGAGCGCACCCGTTGTACCCTCGGCCTCGACCTCTTCGGCGGTCTTGCCGAAAGCGAGCGCCTTCGTCTGCGCGAGGAAGTTCGCGAGGAAGAGGCCATGCACGTCGCGCCCGTCGTCGGTGAGCGCATAGGCGGGGTTCACGAAGGCGATGAAGTCGGCGGGGATGAGGCGCGTGCCCTGGTGGATGAGCTGGTAGAACGCGTGCTGACCGTTCGTGCCCGGCTCGCCCCAGAAGATCTCGCCCGTCTCGGTCGTGACGGGGGAGCCGTCCCAGCGCACGCGCTTGCCGTTCGATTCCATCGTGAGCTGCTGCAGGTACGCGGCGAAGCGCGACAGCTGCTGCGCGTACGGCAGCACGGCGTGGGACTGCGCCCCGAGGAAGTTCGTGTACCAGACGTTGAGCAGCCCCATGAGGACGGGCACGTTCGAGGTCAGGGGGGTGGATGCCACGTGCTCGTCGATCGCGTGGAAACCGGCGAGGAACTCGCGGAACGCGTCGGGTCCGAGCTCGATCATGAGCGACAGCCCGATCGCCGAGTCGACCGAGTAGCGTCCGCCGACCCAGTCCCAGAACCCGAACGCGTTCGCCGGATCGATGCCGAACGCCTCGACCTTATCGAGCGCGGTCGAGACGGCGACGAAGTGGTGCGCGACGGCATCCTTCTTCTGAGCGTCCAACCCGTCGATCGCGCCGGCGGCTTCGAGCCCGGCCCAGAGCCAATCGCGCGCGAGGCGTGCGTTCGTCAGGGTCTCGAGCGTCGTGAAGGTCTTGGATGCCACGACGACGAGCGTCGTCTCGGGGTCGAGGTCCTTGGTCTTGTGCGCGAGGTCGAAGGGGTCGATGTTGGAGACGAACCGCGCCGAGATGCCGGCGTCCGCGTACGGCTCGAGGGCGGCGGAGACCATTGCGGGGCCGAGGTCCGACCCGCCGATCCCGATGTTCACGACCGTTTCGACCTTCTTTCCCGTGATGCCCGTCCATTCGCCCGAGCGCACGCGCTCGGCGAAGGCGGCCATGGCGCTCAGGACCGACTGCACGTCTGCATCGACGTCTTGGCCGTCCACGCTCAGCGCGGGGGAGGCGCCGGCCGGTCGGCGAAGCGCCGTGTGGAGGACGGCGCGGTCCTCCGTCGTGTTGATGTGCTCGCCGCGGAGCATCGCGGCATAGCGGTCCGCGACGCCGGTCTCCTCTGCGAGCCGCAGAAGCGCTGCGACGATCCGATCGTCGACAAGGTTCTTCGACAGGTCGACGTGCAGGTCGGCGGCCTCGAAGCTGAACCGCGCGACGCGGCCGGGATCGTCGGCGAACCACCGGCGCAGGTCGGGCTCGAGGGCTTCGGCGAGCGTGGTGAGCTCGGTCCAGGCGGCAGTCGTGGTGGGATCGATCGGCGTGGTCACGCCTCCACGCTAGCGCTCACGACGGACCTCGTCAGGATCCCAGGGCGACGAAGCCCGCCGACACGCTCACCGACACGCGATGGTCGGAGCGCGCATCGATGTCGAGGTCGTTGCGCAGCTCGCCCGCCGAGACATCCGAGCCGACCGCGTAGGGGACGTCGGGAAGGGTCAGGTCGAGCCGCCCGGCGCTGACGTCGATCGTGACGGTCTGCGGCGCGGAGCCCGTGAGGGTGCCGTTCGCGGCGCCCGCGCTCAGCTGCAGATCGGCGTCGCGCACGTCGGCGAGGTCGAAGACCAGCCGGCCCGCCGAGACGTCCGTCTCGAGCGCGCGGGCGCTGCCGCTGACATCCATCGCCCCGGCGCTGAGGTCGAGGTCGAGATCGCCGAACGCGCCGGTCGCGCGCAGGGACCCCGCGGCGAGCGATAGATCGGCATCCAGGCCCGCGCGCTCGAGCGACTGCGGGAGTGTCAGAACGGCGCGGTCGCTGTCACCGAAGGGGCGCCACGACCCCCACCATCCGCGCTGGGTCGTGACGGCGAGCCCGTCGCCGTCACGGACGAGCCGCCAGTCCGAGACGTTCCCGGTGACGGTCAGCGTCACGTCTTGTCCGCCGTAGACGATTTCGAGGTCGGCGGCGGCCACGTCGACGTCGAGGGATCGGATGCCGCGGGCATCCGCAGTCAGCGTCTCGGTGCGCTGGGTCGCCGCGCGCACGGCCGAGAACAGACCGGTGACGAGTGCGCCGGCGACGAGTACGGCGCCGAGCGCGATCGCAAGGATCGCGATGACGCGCGCGGACGTGCGTGGTCCCGGCGGCGGGGGAGCGATCGTCGTGCTCATCGGTTCATTCCGTTCTGCGAGCGCTGCTCGCGATGTTCGAGGTGGACGAGCGCGGCCAGCACGCGGCGGTTGCCGTCGCCGTCCTGCTCGAGGTCGAGCTTCTGGAAGAGCGACGTGATGTGCTTCTCGACGCTCGCCTCGGTGACGAAGATGCTGCTTGCGATCGCCTGGTTGCTGCGGCCCTCGGCGATGAGGGCCAGCACGGTGCGTTCGCGATCGGTGAGGCGGGCCATCCGGTCGTCGCGCGCACGGCGGGTGAGCAGCTGGGCGACGACCTCGGGATCGAGCACCGTCGCGCCCGTACCGATGCGTTCGACGGCGTCGAGGAAGTCGCGCACGTCGGCGACGCGGTCCTTCAGGAGGTAGCCGACGGCGGCCGACTGGCCCGTGATGAGTTCGCTCGCGTACCGCTCCTCGACGTACTGACTGAGCACGAGAACCGGCAACGCGGGGTGCGCGGTGCGCAGGGCCAGCGCTGCGCGGATGCCCTCGTCGGTGAAGGTCGGCGGCAGGCGGACGTCGAGGATGCACAGTTCGGGGGCCGTGTCGCGCACTGCGCCTGCGATGCCATCGGCGTCGGGCAGGGCCGCGACGACCTGGTGCCCGGCATCCTGCAGGAGCCTGACCAGCCCCTCGCGCAGCAGTGCGGAGTCTTCGCAGATCAGGATGCGCATGGGACGCTCACCTCCAGGGCGGTCGGGCCGCCGGTCGGACTGTCGATGCGGCTCGAGCCGCCCGCCGCGGCGATGCGGTTCGTGATGCCGTCGAGGCCCCCGCCGGGGAGCACCCGCGCCCCGCCGATGCCGTTGTCCTCCACGCGCGCCCAGAGGGATGGTTGGCCGAGGCCCGCGCCGTCGTCGCGCAGGCGCACGGTGACGCGCACCTCGCCGGCGCGCGAGTGCTTCGCGGCATTGGTGAGGGATTCGGCGACCGCGAAGTACACCGCCGCTTCGGCGGTGCGGCTGCAGCGGCGGTCGATCCGCACGTCGAGCTGAACCGGCACGTGCGAGCGTGACGCGAGCGCGCTGAGCGCGGCATCCAGCCCGCGATCGTCGAGGACCGATGCATGGATGCCGCGGGCCAGTTGCCGCAGCTCGGTGATCGCGGCCTTCGTCGACGTGTGCGCTTCGTCGATGAGCGTCTTGGCCGCGGCGGGGTCGTCGTCGATCTTCTGCTGCGCGAGGCCGAGGGTCATCGCGACCGACACGAGACGCGGCTGGACGCCGTCGTGCAGGTCGCGTTCGATACGCACGCGTTCGACTTCGCCGGCACGGACGGCACTCTCGCGCTGCGTTCCCGCGGTGCGCGCCTGCTCGGCGAACGCCGCTTCGCGGCTGGGCACGAGGATCGCGCGGGTGAGGACGGCGTGCAGCAGCGCGATGCCGATGAGCAGAGCCACCGAGACGATGATCCCGAGGATGCCGATGAGAACCGCCCACTCGACTCGCACCGGGACCCCGATGATCGGAAGCCGCCAGGCGGTGCGCTCGCGCTCGAGGAGCGGCGCGAACGGGAGGACGAGGCTTGTCGCGAGTGCCGAGACGAGCGGCAGCACGACGAGGCCGAGGATCGTCGCGATCGCTGTCGAGCCGATTCCGCGCCACATCGCGCCGTCGACGGCCTGCTGCCACAGCGTGCGCAACCATCCTCCGAATCCGGGGCTTTCCCGACGGCGCGGGCGCAGCGCCGGAAGGCCGTAGCGGTAGAGCCCCTCGACGCGCTCGTACTCGAGCCATGCGGTCGCCCACAGCGCATACACGAACGCCACGAGGAAGAGGAGCCCGATCCCGACGACGAGCACGAGGCTCAGACCGAGACTGAGGAGCGTCACGAGCACCGAGAAGATCACCGGACCGACGAGGCCCACCGCGGCGAGCTGCGCGATCGCGCCGAGGTGGGTCGCGAAGCGAGGGCGGCGGGGCGGCACCGCTGTGGGTGCGGCGGCTGCGGGGCTGATCATGGCTCTACGGTAGGGGCGGGACGCGCGGGGCACAGCGGAGGCATCCCGCATCCCCGCTTCGGGATAACCCCCGGTAGCGTGTGAACATGGCCGCTCCCGAGACGCCCCGCCGCCGCGCGTGGTCGATCGGTCTCGCGCTGGACGGCTTCTTCTTCGCCTTCGCGGGCCTCGCCTCGATCTGGCTCGCCTACCTGAGCCTCACCGAGACGTTTCACCTGGGCTGGTGGGGCATCGCCGCGGGCATCCTGTTCTGGGTGCTGCTGGCCTACCTCGTGCTGCCGCGGCTGCACCGCATCCTCACGACGATCTACGTTCCCGACTACTTCATCGGGCGCGCCCGGACGAGCGACGGCCTCTTGGGTGACCCGGTGAACCTCGCGCTCATGGGCGACGCGGATCAGCTCGTCGCCGCGATGGAGCGATCGGGATGGCGACGTGCCGACCCCGTGACCCTGCGTTCGTCGTGGCGGATCGTGACGTCGACCCTGACTCGGCGCAGCTACGACGAGGCGCTCGTGAGTCCCCTGTTCCTGTTCGGGCGGCAGCAGGACATCGCGTATCAGCAGGAGGTCGACGGCAACCCGGCCCAACGGCACCACGTGCGGTTCTGGCGCTGCCCCGACGGGTGGCTCCTGCCCGGCGGCCGCCGCGTCGACTGGCTCGCGGCCGCGACGTTCGATACGTCGGTGGGGTTGTCGCTGTTCACGCTGCAGATCACCCACCGCATCGACGCCGACACCGACGTCGAGCGCGACCACGTCGTGCAGACGGTATCCGGTGCGGATGCCGCGATCACGATGGAGATCTTGAAGGACTTCTCGACGGGCTACCACGCACGCAACGGCGGCGGCGACTCGATCCGCACCGACGGCGACCTGCCGATCCTCGACCTTCGCGGCGTGGATGCCGCGGCAGCGGGCGTTCCCGACACGGATGATGCGGCGACGAACGGGGGTGCGGCGTGAGCGATCCGCACGAGCGGCGCCCGGCGTTCGAGCCGGCGACGCGTCTGCTCCGTCCGACGGGATACGACCCGACCATGCCGCGTCCTGCGGCGGTCATGGCGGCGGTGCTGCTGCTCGCGCTGCGCATCTTCTCCGGCACCGCCGTGCTCGTCGCGGCGGCGTTCGCTCCGGAGGCGGTCGTGGACATCGAAGCGCTGACCGATGACGAGCGGTCCGCCGCCGTCATCGCCGCGATCGTGACGGCCGTGATCGTCCTCGCGGTGGATGCCGTGTTGCTGCGCCTCATCTGGGTCGGTCGCAACTGGGCGCGCGTCGCCATCATGATCGTGACGACCCTCGCGATCTGCGCCGCGTTCGTCGGGTGGTGGGATCAGGGACAGGAGCTGACACTCGACGTGGGCCTCATCCCCCTCGGACTCGACGTCCTGATCCTGCTCGCGCTCTCCAGCCGCGGCGCGGCGGCCTATGCGCGGCGGAACGAGAAGCCCTGACGGCCTACGGCTGCAGGACGAGGCGCTCGATGGCGCCGAGGAGCCACTCTCGGTAGAGGTCGTCGCTCCAGCCGCGCTCGCGCACGAAGAATCGATACGTCTCCGGGGAGACGAGGTGGGTGAGGACGTCGGTGCGCTGGTCGACGTCGATGTCCCCCTGCAGCATCCCCCGGTCGATACACCAGAGGATTCCCGCGCGGATGTCATGGTGACGGCGTTCGTCGAGGTCGGCGACGAGAGCGGCGATCGTCTCATCCGTCTCGGCGGCGACGTACAGGGCTCGACTGATGCCCGCCGTCCGCGCGTTCGCCTCAGCGAGGAAGTGGACGTACGCGGGCAGTGCCTCGTCGGGCGGGAGAGTCATGATCGCCGCGAGCGCGGGGCGCTCGTGCAGCGGGTACGTCCCCTCATCGCCCGCAAGCGCGACTTCGAACGACGCCATCAGCAGCGTGCTCTTGGGCCCTGCGAGATGCACGCTCTGCACCGAGACTCCCGCCTCCCGCGCGATGGCGGCCATCGTGGTCGCCACGTAGCCCTGCGCGGCGAACAGGCGTCCCGCGGCCGCGACGATCCGCTCCCGGGTGCGGGCGGTGGCTTCGTCACGCAGCGGCGAAGAGTAGGGGCGTGAAGCCATAACGGAGAGCCTAGGCGGTGGGGCTGGTCGCGCCTCGGTCAGCGCGACCGCATCGAGAACCAGCTGCGGACGCGAGGCCACCAGAGAAGAACGTTCATGAGGCATTCATACATTGGATAGAGCACTACGTCAATGAATAAATGTGTGCTACATAATGAGGATGGCGACCTACCTCATCTGCAGCACCCCCGTTCACGGGCACGTCGTGCCGATGATGGCCGCGGCATCCGACCTCGTCTCACGGGGGCATCGCGTCGTCGTTCTCACGGGCGCTCGGTTCGAGGAGCGGGTGCGTGCGGCCGGCGCCGAGTTCCGGCCCCTGACCGGCCGCGCGGACTTCGACGACCGCGACGTCGAGAGCTATCTGCCCGATCGCGATCGATACCGGGGTATCGCGCAGGCGCAGTACGACATCCAGACGATCTTCGTCCGGACGATCCCCGATCAGCATGCCGCTGTCTCGCGCGCGATCGCCGACGTCCGGCCCGATGCGATCCTCGTCGACGGCGCCTTCGGCGGGGTCGCGCCGCTCCTGTTCTCATCGGCGCCGCGCCCGCCGATCCTCGCGCTCGGCGTCACTCCGCTCACGCAGTCCAGCCGTGACGTCGCGCCGGCCGGCACCGCCCTCCCGCCGTCGTCGAGTCCGATCGGCCGCGTGCGCAACCGCGTGCTCTCCTTCGTCGCCCGGCGAGTGCTGTTCCGACAGACGCAGTCGGTCGCGCAGGGCATTCTCGCGGAGCTCGGAGTGACCGACTCGACCGCCTTCATCATGGACATCTCCGCGTCGTTCGATCGCTTCCTGCAACTGTGCGTCCCCGAGTTCGAATACCCGCGCAGCGACCTCGCCCCCAACACGGTCTTCGTCGGTCCGCTCGTTCCGCCTGCGGCGGAGGCGCCCCTTCCGCAATGGTGGAGCGATCTCGACGGCACGCGCCCCGTCGTCCATGTCACCCAGGGCACGATCGACAACCGCGAATTCGACCGGCTCGTCCTCCCGACGGTGCGCGCGCTCGCCGAGCTCGACGTGCTCGTCGTCGTCTCCCTCGGCGGGGCCGCCGGGGCGGACCTCGGTCCGTTGCCCGGCAACGTGCGCGTCGCCACCTACCTGCCCTACGACCGGCTCCTCCCGCTCACGTCGGTGTTCGTGACGAACGGCGGGTACGGCGGCATCCAGCACGCGCTGTCCGCCGGAGTGCCCATCGTCGTCGCCGGCGACACCGAAGACAAGCCCGAGGTCGCCGCCCGCGTCGCATGGTCGGGCGCGGGCGTGAACCTGCGCACGGGAACGCCGAGCGCGGATCAACTGCGGGCGGCGGTGACGCGGGTGCTGGGGACCCCCGCGTTCCGCCGCTCCGCGCAGCGTCTCGCCGCATCGGCCGCGGCGCATGATGCGCGCGCTGCGATTGACGCGGAGCTCGCCGACGCCGTCACCCACGCCGCGCTCCAGTGATGGCCGGCCGCGCTGAAATGATGGAGGGGTGACCACCCCCGACATCCGCCTCATCGCCGTCGACATGGACGGCACGCTCCTCCTGCCGGACGGTTCGATCCCCGACGGGATCTGGCCGCTGCTCGACGAGATGGCCGCGCGCGGCATCGCCTTCGCCCCGGCGAGCGGGCGGCAGCTCGCAACGTTGCAGCGGATGTTCGCGCGCGTTCCCGGAGAGCTCGACTACATCGCCGAGAACGGGGCGTTCGTCGTGCGCGGTGAGGATGAGGTGTCGTCGGATGCCGTCGACACCGCCTTCGCGGCATCCCTCGTCACACGCATCCGTGCCCTCGTCGCCGCCGGCACCCTGCGGGCGGGCCTCGTCGTCTGCGGCAAGCGCTCTGCCTACATCGAAGACACCGGGCCCGACTTCGTCGCCGAGGTGGAGAAGTACTACGCGAAGCTCGAGGTCGTGCCCGACCTCCTCGCCGTGACGGATCAGGTGCTGAAGCTCGCAATCTACGATTTCGACGGGGGAGAGGCGCACACCGCCCGCGCCCTCGACGACGTGCGTGCGACGCATCAGGTGGTCGTCTCGGGTCGGCACTGGGTTGATGTCATGAACACGACCGTGGATAAGGGCGTGGCGCTCCGGAACCTCCAGCGGGCACTCGGCGTTTCCCGGCGCAGACGGCCGCGTTCGGCGATTACCTGAATGATCTCGAGCTGCTCCGGGCCGCCGACTGGTCCTACGCGATGGCGGACGCCCACCCGGATGTCGCGGCGGTCGCCCGCCACCGCGCACCCTCGAACGCCGAGGCCGGGGTGGTCACTGTGCTCGAGCGGCTGCTCGCGGTCGCCCGTTGATCCCCCGCCGCGGGGCGCATCCTCCCGCACACGGCGTACCGTAAGGACCATGGTCACGATTCCCACGGTCTCTCTCAACGACGGCATCGCCTTCCCCCAGCTGGGCTTCGGCACCTACAAACTGACCGGTGACGACGGCATCGCCGCGATCGGCGCGGCGATCGAGACCGGCTACCGACTGCTGGACACAGCCGTCAACTACGGCAACGAGGGCGAGGTCGGCGAGGCGGTGCGGCGCAGCGGCATCCGCGACGAGCTCATCGTCACGACGAAGGTGCCCGGTCGCGAGCACGGGTACGAAGAGACGATCCACTCGGCACACGCGTCGATCGACCGCCTCGGCCTCGACCGCATCGACCTGTACCTCATCCACTGGCCGAACCCGAGCGTCGATCGGTACGTCGAGACGTTCCGCGCCATGATCGACCTGCAGAAGGAGGGAAAGGTCACCTCGGTGGGCGTCTCGAACTTCACCGAGGCGATGCTCGCACGTCTCATCGACGAGACCGGGGTCACGCCGGCGGTCAACCAGGTCGAGATGCACCCCTACTTCCCGCAGGCGAAGCTGCGCGCGTTCCATGCGGCCCACGGCATCCGCACCGAGAGCTGGAGCCCGCTCGCGCGGCGCAGTGAACTGCTCACCGAGCAGATCATCGCCGACGTGGCATCCGTTCATGGCGTCACGCCGACGCAGGCGGTGCTCCGCTGGCACACGCAGCTCGGCTCGACACCCATCCCGAAGTCCGCGACGCCCGAGCGCCAGATCGAGAACGCCGACGTCTTCGGCTTCACGCTGACGGATGCCGAGGTCCACGCGATCTCCGGGCTCGAGCGAGGCCGCCTGTGGGACGGCGATCCGGACACGCACGAAGAGATGTGATCGCGGCGCGCGGCCGCGGGCTCAGTCCGTCGACGCGGTCTGCGTGCGGAGGGCGTCACGGCGCGTGTGTGCGATGCGCGCGAGCAGCCGGTCGACCCCGTAGTAGACGTAGCCGACCGCCACGAGCGCGACGGTGAGGCCCGCGATCCAGAGAGCGACGCCGCCGAGCCCGTTCGTCTCGATATTCATGAAGGGGTAGGGGACGCGCACTCCAGGGGCGAACTCGCCGCCCAGTGCGCTGTAGGTGAAGGCGAACACCAGGTACGCGTAGGGGATGATCGCCCAGAGGAGAGGATCGTGACGGTGATGGCGTGCATCACGGCCGCTTCACCTCGAGCGGAGGGTGTCGAGTACCCGTGCCAGCCCTTGCTCTGCGCGTCGCGGAGCGTCACGATCGCCGACCACACCATCCACGCGAGGCAGAGCACGTTGCTCATCACCGTGTAGTAGAGGAACGAGTTCCACGACGGGTTCGCGCTCCACAGGCCCGACACGCGCGCGATTCCGACCAGGATCACGAAGGATGCCACGGCCCGATACGGGAACGCGATCGTGCGCAGGGCGATGGCCATCCTCACATCGTAGGCGGGCGACGGGGGGAGGATGGAAGGGTGGAGACGCCCGCAGCATTCATCGACCGCACGCTGCGTGCCGAGGCATCCGAGTGGCGGACGTGGGCGGATGGGGACCCGTCGGTCGGCGGACTGCACGTGTACGGGGCGTCGGTGGGGGCGATCCGCGGGGTGGTGCGTGACACTCTGCGGCGGTATCGCGGACTGTCGCACGACGAGATCACGGCGCTGGCGTCGGAGCTGTGGTCCGAGCCGGTTCTCGAGCGTCGGCTCGCGGCTGTCGTCCTGCTGCAGAGGCAGGTCGCGGTCCTGACGGGCAACGACCTCACGCGCATCGAAGGATTCCTGCGCGATGCGCGCGTCTCGAGCCTCACCGAGCCGCTCACGATCGACGTCGTGCGCCCGCTCCTCGGGCGACTGACGGGTGTGGAGGCGGAGCGCGTCGAGCGGATCGTCGCGCGATGGTCGGAGTCGGATGCCGAGGGCTTGCGCACGGCGGCCTCGATGCTGTCTGGTCGACGCGAAGGCTGACGCTCCGTGCGGTCGCCGGGCGGGCGGAGTCCGCGCGCTCAGTGCGGGGCGTGGTATTCGCTCTCGTTCCGCTTCCAGTAGCCCTTCACGACGATGCGGTCGGCGTCGAGACCCCACCGTTCGATCAGCAGAGCGCGACCGGACTTGACGATCGCCTGCTCGGCCGCGACGAAGGCGAAGACGTCGCCCTCCGGCCGATCGCCGCCGCCGAGCGCCTCGAGGCGAGCAGCGAGAGCCGACCCGGCGGGAGCAGATCCGCGATGCACCTGCTCGACGACGACGCCGTCGGGGGCCGCGATCGGCAGCTCGCGCTCGGCGTCCGGAACCTCCACGAGGATGCGTCCCGTGGCAGCCGCATCCATGAGGCGGGCGAAGCGCCGCATCGCGGGAACGGCGGTCTCGTCTCCCGCGAGGAACCAGCCGTCCGGCCGCCCTGAGATCACGAGCGACCCACGCGGGCCGCCCACTCCTGCGGGCGCCCCGATCTCGGCGGTCGCGGCCCACGGAGCGGCGACGCCGTCGCCCGTCGTGGCGCCCGTGGCGCCCGTGACGCCCGGGGCGCCGTGGATGGCGAACTCGAGGTCGAGCCAGCCTTTGTCCCCGTCCCAGCTGAGAGGTGTGTACTCGCGGTTCGGGGCGGAGCGGAGCTCCTCGACCGACGAGGTCTCGCCCGAGGGGAAGAACACACGGATGTGGTCGTCTGCGCCGGGGGAGTCGAATCCGCGCAGCTCCTCACCCTCGAGACGGACGCGCACGTACTCCGGGGTCAGCCATTCGCGCGCGGCGAGGCGAACGGAGCGGAAGCGCAGCTCCTGTCCGCGGCGGTCCAGCCGGAAAGACGGGGAGGAAGTCGACGTGGTCACGTTCCCTAGGATGCCTCATCCTGACCGAGGGGTCGCTCACGGCGGATCGTCGCGGCCTCGCCGTGCACCATCGACGAGCGTCGCGGGGAGTCAGAGCTGCGCGCCGTCATCCCAGGGGTCGTCCCGGTGCGGAGCGCGGCCGCGCCAGGACTCGTACGCCATGAGCCACCCGATCGAGACGATGACAGCGAGCGTCAGGCCGAGCCACACACTCCCGAGGATCAGCCCCACGACGACGCCGAGAACGAGGAGCACGACCGTCCCGCCGAGCCAGCCCCAACGGCCGCGCGGCCAGCCGGTCTTCGGGGGGCCGTCGTCGGCGCCGGGTATGAACGTCACGACTCCACTGTAGGGCCGTCTTCTTCACCCGTGCTCTCGTCGCACATGATCATCCAATCGACGCCGAACCGATCGGTGAGCATCCCGAAGGTCCCGCCCCAGGGCGGCGTCGTGTACGGCGCAGTGACGGCGCCGCCGTCGGCCAAGCCATCCCACACTTCTTGCAGTCGCTCGGCTTCGTCACCGCTGACCGACACCGAGAAGCCGGTGGGCGCCGCATACTCCATCGTCGAGGGCACGTCCGAGACCATCAGCACGAGGCCGTCGGCCGTCGTCAGCTGTCCGTGCATGACGAGGTGTTCCTCGCCGGGGGGAGCCATGTCGGGGAACTCCGAGAACGCGGTGATCGCCAGGTCGCCGCCGAGCACCGACCGGTAGAACTCGAGGGCCTCGCGGGCCGTGCCGCGCAGGTTGATGTAGGGGTTCAGTTGCAGCGTCATGGCGCCAGTGTGACTCGGGCCCGTGAGACTCTCAAGGGTGGCGCACACGGCGATCGTGCCCTCGGCGAGCGGGGCGGACGCCGCTCCGCCGGTCACGCGTCCGGCCAGATCGCGATATCGCGGCGTCCGACATCCGCCAGACGCGCGGAGCCTCAGCGGCCGCGGTGGTCCTCCGGAGCCAGCCGCGGACCCCGTCGCGGCTCGAAAGCGCCGCTGAGCATGATCAGCCGGAGCACCCGCTGCCGGTGCCCCCGCCAGGGCTCGAGCAGTTCGACCATGCCGTCGTCGTCGACGCGTTTGCCCGTCAGGGCGTACCCGACCTGGTGCGCGAGATGGTAGTCGCCGACGCTCACCGCATCGGGGTCGCCGAAGGCGCGGATGCGCGCCTCCGCGCTCGTCCAGACGCCGACGCCCGGCAAGCTCGTGAACACCGCATCGCGCTCATCGCCCGAGGATGCCTCCACGGCAGCCCGCTCGATCGAGGCGCGACGCCGGGCGGCGGCCGTGATCGTCTTCGACTGCGGGGGCTCGAGGCCCGCGCGGTGCCACGTCCAGCTCGGGATCAGGTGCCAGTCGGCGGGCGGGGCGAACATCGGCCGCGGGGTCGGTCCGGGGGCGCGTTCGCCGCACCACGTCAGGATCATCCGCCACGCGCCGAAGGCCTGGAGACCCGTGACCTTCTGTTCGAAGATCGCGCTCGCGAGCGCGTCGAACACGAGGTCGGTGCGCCCGAGGCGCAGGTCGGTGTGGCGGCGGTGGACGTCGGCGACCAGCGCGTGATGCGAGGGGTCGAAGCCGGCTGGATCGTCGTCGGCCCCGCACAGGCGCGGAAGCTGATCGAGTGCCCACTCGGCTCCGGGTCCCCAGGCGGCGGCGCGCACGCGCGTGCGGTCGATACGGACGGCGACCGTGGCGACGCCTGCGGGCGTACGGCTCACGCGCCAGATGATTCCGGCGGCGCTCGTCTGGGCGGGGTCGTGCGCGCCGCGCTGCTGCACCGCGATCGCGCGGTGGGCGTCGATCGGATGCCGCGGACGGTACTCTGTCTCGAGGGGACGTGCGGGAGGCAGGCGGGGGTCGCGTGTCGCGGGCGGGAGCTGCCGCCTCGGCATCCCCGTCCGCGTCGTCATGCGGTCACTGTACGTGAAGGTCCTGACAGCGCCGCCACTCCGAGCGGCCGTTCGGTCGACACGTATCGTCGGATCGTCCGGGGAGTGTCGTCACAGAATGCCGCTACCGTGCGCGATAGCGACGATTCGCGACGACGAAACCGGGGCGACGGGGAAACGTCGTCGCACCGTGCGCCTCAGAAGCGGTCGGGTGAGGGCGCGCCGTGGCCGAAGCGGATGACGACGTCGGCGTGCCGGTCGAACCGGTAGCCGATTCCGCGCACGGTGCGCACGATGTCCTCGTAGCGGCCGAGCTTGGCGCGGAGGCGCCGCACGTGCACGTCGATCGTGCGCTCGCCGGGGGCCTCGCCGTCGTCGGCGTGGCTCCAGAGCGACGCCACGAGCTCGGTCCGTTCGATCGTCCGACCCTCGCGCAGGACGAGGTACTGCAGCAGCTCGAACTCCTTGAAGGTGAGCGCGGCGCCCTCGCCGTCGATGTGCACGCGACGGCGGGAGATGTCGATCGTGACGCCACCGGGTACGTGGTCCTGGTCGGGCTCCTCTGTCTTCGTGCGGGCGACGGCGCTCGGCTCGTGCAGGGCGAGGCGCACGACGTCGACGTCGCGACCGCCGGCGGACGCGGGGGCGAGCGCGACGGTTGCATAGCTCTCAGCGTGGGGCGCGAGTTCGGCGAGGGTCTGACGGAGGGCTGTGACGATCGTCGACAGCGAGACGCCGTCGGCGGCGGCTTTGAGCTCGTCGAGCCCGACGTAGAGGGCGAAGCCTCGCGGGGCCGTCCCCACCGGAATTGCGCCTGTCGCGGGAGTCGCGGACGCGGAGACCGCGGGTGGGACGGGCGCCGGGGCTGCATCGACAGCGCGAAGGTGGCGGGGCGCACCGGCGGGAGCGAGGCGAGCGGCGGGCGAGTCGAGAAGGGCGGTGGTCGACATGAGGAGAAATCCTTCGGGGTGGAACCCGGGCGGTGCGCGGTGCGCGTGTCGATCGGGCTCAGGCGTGTGCTGCGAGAGCGGCCCCCGTGTCATCGCTGCGAGGCGACCGTGGAGGGGAGGGGCCGGTGTGCGAGGCATCCGTCAGCCGCATTGTGGGCGGAGACATCCGGTGACTCGGGGGTCTGCAGGCTCGTGGTTCAGAAGACGAGGGCGGACCCGGCGGGGATGACCGTCAGAGACACATTCGGCAACACATGGCAACGCGCGGCATCATGATGCCGGCAGATCCGTTCGCCTCCCGGGCGGACAGAGTGCGTGCGTTGTCAGTCATAGGGCCGATTATGACGAACGGTTGCGGACTGTGTCAAACCGCACGTCGAGGGCCTCGGTTTCGTGACGGAATGTGACAGAGTGCACAATCGGCGCCGACGTCGCCGGAGCGGCGTAGCGTGGAGGTATGACGGGCTTTCGTTTTGCGAACGAGAAGGATGCCTCTCGCTACACCCTGCACCGAGGCGACGACCTCGTGAGCGTGCTCGATTACCGCGACGACGGACGCACGATCGCGTTGACGCGGGCGTACACGATCCCGGCGTTCCGCGGCCATGGGTATGCGGCGGAGGTCGTCGCGCGTGCCGTTGCCGAGATCGAGCAGGAAGCCGACCGCGCCGTGCGCCCGGTGTGCTGGTACGTCGCGGACTGGTTCGATGCGCACCCCGACCGCGCGGGACTGCTCGAGCAGCGCGCCGCGGGCTGAGCGCTACCCGCCCACTCCTCGGCCGTCAAGCCCCTGCGCGAGCTCTACGCAATGGGTGACACTGGCGTCACTGAGTCGCGAGCGAGGGGGACCCGATGGCCGAAGACACGCAGGACGAGCCGGTGCTGGATCAGAACACGGCATCCGAGCAGGAGCGTCTCGACGGACTCGTCGCCCAGATGCACGCCGACGTGAAGGGCGAGGATGCCGCGACCGTCGAGCAGGCGCTCCGCCATCGCCTCACCGACATCGGGATGACGCTCGATGAGAGCGAGATCGCTCGCCTCGTGGCGGAGCTCTCGGCTTAGTCCGCCTCGCGGTCGAGTCCGCTCGCCTCGTCGGGCCGCGCGCGCAGCCACCGGCGGATCTCGGTGCCCGCGGGCTCGGCATCGCGGATGAGGGTCTCGTGGTGGTGCCCCTCGACGACGAAGGAGGACGCATCGGGGATCGCCGCCACGACCTCTTCGAACCATTCCTGCGGGACGACGACGTCGAGTTCGCCGCGAATGACGAGCGTCGGCACGTCGATCCGCGGGTAGGAGTGCTCGGGTCGGTGCACGAGCATCGCACGCATCTTGCGGCGCAGGTGGGGGCCGGCGCGGAGGTACTCGCGCGCGCCGAGGAGCAGGACCTTCGCGCTCTCGCCGAGCAGATCGCGACCGAGGCGCACGAGCTGCGTGAGGGCGTGGCGGTGGTGCCGGTCGACGGTCGGAGCGACGAGCACGAGGTGCGAGACGGTCCCGGGGTGGCGCACGACGACCTCGGTCACCACTTGAGTTCCCATCGAGTGCCCGAGGAGGATCACGGGGCCCCGTCCGAGGTGCCGCAGGTACGCGGCGACGAGGTCTGCGGTGCGTTCGATCGTGGGCGTACGCGGAGGTTCCGGGGCCTCGCCGTAGCCGGGCAGGTCGATCGCGACGACGAGCGCGTCCTCCTCGGCGCGCAGCGACAGATCGGCGAACACCTTGCGGCCCATCCCGATCCCGTGGATGAGGACGAGGGTGCGAGATGCCGAGGCATCCCCGCGCCGCTCCGCGATCACGCTCGCCCCGTCGTGGGTGAACGACTCGATCTCGCCGTCGTCGGTGGGGACGCCCGTCGCCTCGTCGATCGCGCGGTCGACGGCGTCGGCCGCGGCATCCACCGTCTCGTCGATCCTCTCGGTTGCTGCCGCCGCGACGCGGCGCGCGTCCAGTCCGTCGGTAGCCATGCATCGACGCTACCCAACGGAATCGGGCGCATGAATCTGTTCTCGCTAACAGGTTTCCGCTCGCGTCTTGGTCCGCAATGCCTCGGCGGGTCGCGAAGGTCACCTAACATGGCGACATCGGGCGTCGAACGCGGAACGTGTCATCATGCGCGTCTCGTCCGCTGCTTGATGAGGAGGTCACCGGTGCCCGAGGCGACGAGGGGTGGGCAGAAGCCCAGCATCTACGACGTGGCGCGCGCCGCCGGAGTCTCGCACATGACGGTCTCGCGCGTGCTCAACGGGCATCCCAACATCAGGGAATCGACAAGAGCGCGCGTCCTCCAGGCGATCGACGAGATGCAGTACACGCGCAGTTCCATCGCTCGCGCCCTGGCGACGAGCCGGACGATGCGCATCGGTGTACTCGTCGACAGCCCTGTGCAGTGGGGGCCGAACAGCACTCTGCGAGCGATCGAGAGCGCTGCGCGCGCGCAGCACTACTCGGTCAGCGCTTTCGCCACGTCGGACGAGGACGCGGAGACCATCTCCGCGGGGATCGCCGACCTCGTGGCCCAGGGGATCGATGCCCTGTGCGTCATCGCACCGCGATCGTCTGCGTCGGAGCTCTTCCGCGAGCACAGCTCGAACATGCCGACGCTCGTGATCAAGTCCGAACCCGACGCGCACCTCCACACCGCGGGAGTCGACCAGTATGCGGGAGCACGGATGGCGGTCGCGCACCTCATCGGTCAGGGGCATCGCGAGATCGCCCACGTCGCCGGACCGCTCGATTGGTACGACGCTCGTGCGCGTTGGCAGGGGTGGCGTGACGAACTGCGCGACGCGGGTTTGCCCGAGGGGAGATTCGCGCAGGGGGACTGGACCGCGGAGTCGGGGTACCGTCTCGGTGCAGCCGGCGACCTCGACCGATCGACGGCGGTGTTCGCTGCGAACGACCAGATGGCGCTCGGCCTCATCCACGGCTTCGTCGAACGCGGTCGGCGGGTGCCCGCGGATGTGAGTGTGATTGGATTCGACGACCTGCCTGATGCGCGTCACTTCCTGCCGCCGCTCACGACGGTGCGCCAGGATTTCACAGCTCTGGGTTCTCTTGCCCTGCGTCTGCTGCTCGCGGCGATCGACGGCGACGACACCGCGACGCACGAGCTGATCGCCCCGGAGCTGATCGTTCGCTCATCCACGTCTGGTCCGTCTCGATGACGTCGCGGTCTGCTGTCGACTGTTCGCGGTAACAGAAATGTAACGAAAGTCGCGCGCCGACTTGTGGTTCGGGAATGTTAGCGCGCACAATCAGTGGGGAGAGACCTCGGAGTCTCATCACGCAGCACCCGTACGACCCGCCCGCGCCGCTTGGCGCAGCACACGCCCCCTCGCCACCGTCGCGAGGCTCTCAAGGAGGAGAAAGAATGCACATCAGCAAGCGCGGATTCCGCGGTCTCGTCACGATCGCCGCGACAGGCGCCCTTGTCGCCGGGCTCAGCGCGTGCTCCGGCGGCGCCGACGCCGGCAGCACCGGTGACGCGGCGGGCAGCGATGTGATCACGGTCGGCTTCGTCGCCGTCGGTCCCGAGGGCGGCTGGCGCAACGCCAACGAGCAGGCGATCAAGGACGCCTTCACGAAGGATGCCGGCTTCGACCTCAAGTACGCTCCCGCGGCCAGCCCGAGCGACCAGAAGTCGCAGCTCGACGCCTTCTCGACCTTCGTCAACGACGAGGTCGACGTCATCCTGCTGACCGCCACCGAGGCGTCGGGGTGGGAGGACGAACTGAAGAAGGCGAAGGAGGCCGAGATCCCGGTCATCCTGCTCGACCGCGGCGTCGACGCTCCGAGCGACCTGTACGTCACGCGCATCGCTCCCGACAACACGCAGGTCGCGAAGTCGGTCGGCGAGTGGGCCGTCACCGCGTTCCCGCAGGGCGCGAACTACTTCGTGCTCGAGGGTGTTCCCGGTCTCTCGGTCGTCAACGAGCGCAACGAGGGCTTCGACGCCGCCATCGCCGGCAAGTCGGGCTGGAACAAGGTCGGCGCTCAGACCGCCAACTGGAAGACCGACGAGGGCAAGTCCGTCATCGAGACGGTCCTCAAGGCCAACAACAACAACATCCAGTTCATCTTCGCTCAGAACGACGAGATGGGCATCGGCGCCGCTCAGGCCGTCACGGCGGCGGGTCTCAAGCCCGGCACCGACGTGAAGATCGCGACGATCGACGGCACCAAGGGTGCCCTCGAGGCGCTGGCGAAGGGCGACCTCAGCTTCGTCGCGCAGTACAACCCGTTCTTCGGCACCGACGCCGTCGACGCCGTGAAGAAGGCGCTCGCAGGCGAAAGCGTCGACTCGACGATCATCGTGAAGAGCGCGACCTTCGACTCGCCCGAGGCTGGTCAGAAGGCGCTCGACGAGGGCCTCGGCTTCTAAGCCGGTCCACGCTCTCCACGCAGAAAATCGGGGTGGGGGTCGCCGTTCCGCGGCGGTCCCCACTCCACCCACCCGAACCCACCCGCAGCGCCGACCCGCGCGTTCACTGAGGAAGTCTCAACGTGGTGACCGAACCCCTCCCGATCGTCGAAGTCCGCGGCGCCTCGATCACGTTCCCGGGCGTCAAGGCGCTCGACGAGGTGGACTTCCGTTTCCTGCCCGGCGAGGTGCACACCCTCATGGGTGAGAACGGTGCCGGCAAGTCGACGCTCATCAAGGCATTGACCGGCGTCTACCAGATCGACTCCGGATCCATCCTCGTCTTCGGTGAGGAGCGTCGCTTCTCCGGGACCGCCTCGGCGCAGGCCGCCGGCATCTCCACCGTCTATCAAGAGGTCAACCTCTGCAGCAACCTCACGATCGGTGAGAATGTGATGCTCGGTCACGAGGTGCGCTCGCTTTTCGGCATCGATTGGCGGAAGACCCACGCTCGTGCGCGCGAAACGCTCACCGAGATGGGTCTCGGACACCTCGACCCGAAGGCGCCGCTGTCGTCGATCTCGATCGCCTTGCAGCAGCTGGTCGCCATCAGCCGGGCGATGGTGACGAAGTCGAAGGTTCTCATCCTCGACGAGCCGACATCGAGCCTCGACACAGCCGAGGTCGACATGCTCTTCGGCGTCATCCGGCGTCTGCGCGACCAGGGCGTCGCGATCCTTTTCGTCTCGCACTTCCTCGACCAGGTCTACGCGATCAGCGACCGCATCACGGTGCTGCGCAACGGCCGATTCGTCGGCGAGTACCTGACGCGTGACCTCGATCGCACCGAGCTCATCTCGAAGATGATCGGCAAGGACCTCGGTGCTCTCCGTGCTCTCGGCTCCAACCGGCAGGTCGACGAACGCGATCGTTCGGCGACTCCGGTGTACGCGGCGACGGGCCTCGCCCGCAGCGGTGCGCTCGAAGCGACCGATATCGACATCCACCGCGGCGAGGTCGTCGGGTTCGCGGGTCTCCTGGGATCGGGTCGCACGGAACTCGCCCGCCTCATCGTCGGTGCCGACAAACCGGAGGCCGGAAACGTCCGTGTCAACGGCGCGTCCGCGACCATCTCGACACCCGTCGCAGGGCTCGCCCACCACATCGCCTATTCGACGGAGAACCGTCGCGAGGACGGCATCGTCGGCGACCTCAGCATCCGCGAGAACATCATGCTCGCCGTACAGGCGCAACGCGGCTGGCTCCGCCGGGTGCCGGCGCGCGACGTCGATCGGCTCGTCACGACCTACATGGAGCGCTTCAGCGTGCGCCCGAATGACCCGGACCGCCCCATCCGCCTGCTCTCCGGCGGCAACCAGCAGAAGGTCCTGCTCGGGCGGTGGCTCGCGACCGAGCCCGACCTGCTGCTGCTCGACGAGCCCACGCGCGGTATCGACGTCGGAGCGAAGGCCGATATCCAGGAAACCGTCGCGGAGCTTGCCGAAGGCGGGATGAGCGTCGTGTTCATCTCCTCCGAACTCGAGGAGGTCGTTCGTCTCTCCGAGCGCATCGTGATCATGAAGGACCATCAGAAAGTCGGCGAGGTCGTCAACGGCCCCGATGTGACGGCGGAGCGGATCGTCTCGATCATCGCCGCCGACTCCGAGCAGGCGGCCGAGGCCCGCGCCGACGAACTCGCCGACGATGTCGAAGGAGAATCGGCATGACCCGCCTGAGAGCGCTCGCTCGCACCCCGTGGTTCTGGGGCATCGTGGGCATCGCCCTGCTGCTCGCCCTGAACACTCTGAAGGATCCGTCGTACCTGGCGATCGGAATCAACCCGACGACGGGTCAGCTCGCCGGCAACGTTCTCGACATCCTGCGCGTATCCGCGCCCATCGTCATGATCGCCCTCGGCATGACCTTCGTCATCGCCACGAGCGGCATCGACCTCTCCGTCGGCTCGGTCATGGCGGTCGGCGGGGCGATCGCGATGGTGACGCTCAGCAGTCTCGGCCAGCCCGACTCGGTCGGCGCCATGTTCGCCGCCATCGGGCTCGCCGTGCTGCTCGGGGCCGTGCTCGGCGCCGTCAACGGCTTCCTCGTCGCCGTCGTCGGGTTGCAGCCGTTCATCAGCACCCTCGTCATGATGCTCGCCGGGCGCGGCATCGCACGCGTCATCACCGGCGGGCAGAACACGAATGCGGAGAACGCGCCCTTCCGCGCCCTCGCCAACGGTCAGTTCCTCGGGCTGCCGCTCAGCTTCGTCCTCGCGATCGCGATCGTCGTGCTCATCTCGCTCGTGATGCGTCGCACGGCCTTGGGGCTCATGATCGAGTCGATCGGCATCAACCCGCACGCGAGCCGGCTCGCCGGCATCCGCCCTCGGCCCATCCTCATCGCCGTCTACGTGCTCTCCGCCGCTCTCGCGGCCGTCGGCGGGCTCTTCACGGTCTCCGAGGTCATGACCGTCGACGTATCGGGCACGGGGTACCAGATGGAGCTCGACGCGATCCTCGCCGTCGTCATCGGGGGCACATCTCTTGCGGGGGGCAAGTTCTCGATCGTCGGCTCGACGGTCGGTGCGCTCCTGATCGCGACCCTGAACAAGACGGTGCTGTTCCTCGGCGTCTCGGCCGCCGCCACTCCCGCGTTCAAGGCGATCGTGATCGTCGCCCTCGTGCTGCTGCAGTCCGAACGCGTTCGTTCGCTCGTCCTGCGCCGCCGCGTCGGGCCGCGCACGCCCGATGCGGCGCCGCCGGCGACAACATCTGAAGCCACGCAGTCGAAGGAGGTCGTCGCATGAGCGGCGCATCCACCACACGGGAACGCTCCGCCGCGCGCGGGGGAGCCGACGCGGAGTCCACGCCGAGTCGCGGTGCGGCCTGGGCGCGTATCTGGGGGCGCAGCCAGTCGCTGATCCCGACGCTCGCCGCGGTCGCGCTGTTCATCGGCATGCTGGTGTACGCCGAGATCGCCTACGGCCGCGTGTTCCACCTGGGAACGATGTCGAGCCTGCTGGTCAGCTTCGCTCCGACGATCATCCTCGCCGTCGCCATGACGGTCGTCATCCTCTCCGGCGGCATCGATCTGTCGGTCGGCGCGGTCGTCGCGTTCACGTCCGTCGCCGGCGTCATGCTCATGGACATCGGCGTCAACGGATGGCTCGCGATCGTCCTGATGATCGCCTTCGGCGCCTTGTTCGGACTCGTGTCGGGCGTCCTCGTGCAGTACTTCAACGTGCAGCCGTTCATCGCGACGCTGGCGATGATGTTCCTCGCCCGTGGTCTCGCCTCGATGCTGTCGACGGTTCCCGTGCATGCCCCCGACGACGCGCCGATCCATCTGCTGGCGACCGACCTCAAGCTGATCGACGGCCCCAAGGTGAACGACCTCGTCCTGACCCCGGGGTTCTTCATCGCCGTGATCATCGTCGTGGCGGCGGTGTTCTTCCTGCACCGCACCCGCACCGGCCGCACGATCTACGCGATCGGCGGAGCGGAGTCGTCGGCCCAGCTCATGGGCCTGCGCGTCGCCCGCACGCGCGTGTTGATCTACGTCATCAGCGGCGCACTCGCGGGAGTCGCGGCCGTCGTCTACACCGCCGAGGTCGGCGGCAAGGCGCAGAACGTGACCGGGATCGGGTGGGAGCTCGACGCGATCGCCGCCGTCGTCATCGGCGGCACCCTCCTCACCGGCGGGGTGGGGTACGTGCTCGGCTCCGTCGTCGGATCGCTCGTGCTGGCGGCGCTGTGGATGATCATCACGAAGGACGGCTCGATCAAGCCGGAGTACCTGACGATCATCACCGGCGGCATCCTGCTCGTGTTCGTGCTCCTGCAGCGCGCCCTCACGAAGCGGAGAGCACGATGACCGCGGCGGGCATCGCAATCGATGCGGAGCTGCACGCGCGCATCGACGCCGTGCGCGCGGATGTCGCGAACCTCCACGGCGAGCTCGTGCGCTACGGGCTGGTCGTGTGGACGGGGGGCAACGTGTCGGGGCGCGTGCCGGGTGCGGATCTGTTCGTGATCAAGCCGTCGGGGGTGTCCTACGGCGACCTCGCGCCCGAGAACATGATCCTCTGCGATCTCGACGGGAATGTCGTCCCGGGGACGGCCGGCAGCGACCGGTCGCCGTCGTCGGACACGGCCGCGCACGCCTACGTGTACCGGAACATGCCGGAAGTCGGTGGCGTCGTGCACACCCACTCCGACTATGCGGTCGCATGGGCGGCGCGGGGGGAGGAGATCCCGTGCGTCATCACGGCGATGGCCGACGAGTTCGGTGGCCCGATCCCGGTCGGCCCGTTCGCGATCATCGGCGACGACTCGATCGGCCGCGGCATCGTCGAGACGCTCCGCGGGCACCGGTCGCGCGCGGTGCTGATGCAGAACCACGGCCCGTTCACGATCGGCGTGACGGCGAAGGATGCCGTGAAGGCGGCGGTCATGTGCGAGGACGTCGCCCGCACGGTGCACGTCGCCCGTCAGGGAGGGGAGCTGATCCCGATCCCGCAGGAGAAGATCGACGCCCTCTACGCCCGGTACCAGAACGTCTACGGTCAGAGCGGGGACGAGCGGCGATGACCTTCGCGCAGACCTCTGGGTACGGCGCCGACCTCATCGCGTCGGGGCGCACCGCGCTCGGCATCGAGCTCGGCTCGACGCGTATCAAGGCGTGCCTGGTGGATGCCGCCGACCCGTCGGTCATTCTCGCGGTCGGGGCGTACGCGTGGGAGAACTCGTACGTCGACGGACTGTGGACCTACGCCTTGGAGGAGGTCCGCGACGGCCTCCGCGCTGCCTATGCGACGCTCGTCGCGGAGGTGGGTGAGCGCTACGGCGTCGTCCCCTCGACGTACGCGGCGATCGGCGTCTCGGCGATGATGCACGGCTACATCGCCCTCGGCGAGGCGGGAGAACTGCTCGTGCCGTTCCGCACCTGGCGGAACACGAATACCGGCCTGGCCGCGGCGGAGCTCAGCGAGGTGCTCGGCGTCAACATCCCGCTGCGCTGGTCGGTCGCGCACCTCCGTCAAGCCGTGCTCGACGACGAGGCCCATCTCGCCGACGTCGCCCACGTGACGACGCTGGCCGGCTACGTGCACGACCAGCTCACCGGGCGCCGGGTGCTGGGCGTCGGCGACGCGTCGGGCATGTTCCCGATCCGGGGCGCCGGTGTGCTCGCGGACTACGACGAGCGGCTTGTCGCCCGCTTCGACGCACTCGCGCCGGACCGCATCCCGCCGCTGCGGGCGCTCCTGCCCGAGGTGCTGCCCGCCGGGGCGGACGCCGGGGAACTCACCGACGCGGGCGCGACGTTCCTCGACCCGACCGGCACACTGCGCCCCGGCATCCCGCTGTGTCCGCCCGAGGGCGACGCGGGGACCGGAATGGTGGCGACGAATGCCGTCGCGCCCCGCAGCGGCAACGTCAGCGCGGGCACCAGCATCTTCGCGATGGTCGTACTCGAGAAGCCGCTCGCGCACGTCCACCACGAACTCGACCTCGTCACGACGCCCGCCGGCGATCCGGTCGCGATGGTGCACTGCAACAACGGGGCTTCGGAGCTCGCCGCGTGGGCGGGCCTGTTCGAGCGCTTCTCGGTGGCAGCCGGTGCGCGCCTCGACAGTGACGCCGTCTTCGACGTGCTGTTCCGTGAGGCACTCGAAGGCGAACCCGATGCGGCCGGCCTCGTCGCCTACAACCATCTCGCCGGGGAGCCGATCGTGGGGCTCACCGGTGGGCGGCCGCTCTTCGTCCGCACACCGGACTCGACGCTCAACCTCGCGAACGTCATGCGCGCCCAGCTCTACGGGGTGTTCAGCACCCTGGCGCTCGGCATGGAGGTGCTGCACAGCGAAGGCGTCGCCCTCGACCGGATGTATGCCCACGGTGGCATGTTCCGGACGACCGGAGTGGCGCAACGGTTCCTCGCCGCCGCACTCGCCGCCCCGGTCGCCGTCGGCGACACCGCGTCGGAAGGGGGCGCGTGGGGCATGGCGGTCCTCGCAGCATTCCGCCTGGCCGCCGCCGGGGACGGCTCGGCGAGCCTCTCCGCATATCTGACCGATGTCGTGTTCGCGGATGCCGCGGCATCCATCGCCGCTCCCGAGCCCGCGGACGTCGCGGGCTTCGCCACCTACCTCGACCGCTACCGTGCCGGCCTCGCCGTCGAGGCCGCGGCCGTCGCCGCACTCTAGAGCGCGCGTGGCGCGCTCAGCTCCTCGACCATCGACCGAAAGAAGACCATGACCCTCACCACCTCGCTCGACCGCTACACCGTGTGGTTCGTGACCGGCAGTCAGGGACTGTACGGCGAGGAGACGCTCCGGCAGGTCGCCGAGCAGTCCCGGGGTGTCGCGGAGGGTCTGACCGGTCTGCCCGTCACGGTCGAGTGGAAGCCCGTCCTCACCGACGCGGAGGCGATCCGCCGGCTCGCGCTGGATGCGAACGCGGACGATTCGGTGATCGGGATCATCGCGTGGATGCACACGTTCAGCCCCGCGAAGATGTGGATCTCGGGGCTCGATGCGCTGCGCAAGCCGCTGCTGCACCTGCACACGCAGGCGAACGTCGAGCTGCCGTGGGCCGAGATCGACTTCGACTTCATGAACCTCAACCAGGCGGCCCACGGCGACCGCGAGTTCGGGTACATCCAGACCCGCCTCGGCGTCGCGCGCAAGACCGTCGTCGGCCACGTCTCCCACCCGACCGTGCGGCAGCAGGTCGAGGACTGGCAGCGCGCCGCGGCGGGCTGGCAGGCCGCGCACACGCTCAAGCTCGCCCGCTTCGGCGACAACATGCGCTACGTCGCCGTCACCGAGGGCGACAAGACCGAAGCCGAGCTGCGCCTCGGGGTGCAGGTGAACACGTGGGGCGTGAACGATCTCGCGGATGCCGTGGCCCAGGCATCCGACGCCGACATCGACGCGCTCGTGCAGGTGTACCTCGCAGAGTACGACGTCGCCGATGAGCTGCTGCCGGGCGCGGAGCGTCACCAGTCGCTCCGTGACGGCGCGGCGATCGAGCTCGGTCTGCGCTCGTTCCTCGAGGCGGGCGGGTTCGGCGCGTTCACGACGTCGTTCGAAGACCTCGGTGCGCTGAAGCAGCTCCCCGGTCTCGCGGTGCAGCGCCTCATGGCGGACGGTTACGGCTTCGGCGCGGAGGGCGACTGGAAGACCGCGATCCTCGTGCGCGTCGCGAACGTCATGGGGGCGGGACTCCCGGGCGGCGCGAGCCTCACGGAGGACTACACGTACGACCTCGTCGCGGGCGATGAGAAGATCCTGGGCGCGCACATGCTGGAGGTATCGCCGACGCTGTCGTCGCAGAAGGCGCGGCTGGAGGTCCACCCGCTCGGCATCGGCGGTAAGGACGACCCGGTCCGCCTCGTCTTCACCGCAGACCCCGGCCCCGCCGTCGTCGTCGCGATGAGCGACATGCGCGACCGGTTCCGCCTCGTCGCGAACGTCGTCGAGAACGTCGAGGCTCCGGATCTGCCGAAGCTCCCCGTGGGTCGCGCGATCTGGAAGCCGGCACCGGACTTCGCGACGAGCGCCGCATGCTGGCTGAACGCGGGTGCGGCGCACCACACCGTCATGACGACGGCGGTCGGCATCGAGGTGTTCCGGGACTTCGCGGAGATCGCCGGCACCGAGCTCCTCGTCATCGACGAGGACACGACCGTCCGCGGATTCCAGCAGGAGATCCGCTGGAATCAGGCCTACTACCGACTCGCCCAGGGGCTCTGACTTCGCGCGCGAGCCTCCTGCAGCCCACCGAGCCCCGCGCAGGAATACGCTGGGGGCGATGACCTCTCCCGCGACCTCCAGCATCCCGCTCGACCACGGACAGCGCTGGCGCGCGTTCTGGGTGTGCGTCTCGGTCGCGGCGCTCACCATCCTCGACCTCAGCAAGGTCAACGTCGCCCTGCCGTCGATCGAGCAGGCACTCGGCGCGGAATCCACCGAACTCCAGATCGTCGTCTCGGGCTACGTCCTGCTGTTCGGCCTCGCCCTCGTGCCGTTCGGACGCCTCGGTGACCAACGCTCGCGCAAGCAGCTCTTCATCATCGGGTTGAGCCTGTTCACCCTCACCTCGATCGTGTGCGCGATGGCTCCGACGACCGAGGTCCTGCTCGCCGGCCGCCTCGTGCAGGGTCTCGCCGCCGGCATCCAGATGCCGCAGGTCATCGGCACCATCCAGCAGCTGTTCACGGGCAAGGAGCGCGGCCGTGCCTTCGGGCTGTTCGGGGCGACGATCGGGATCGCCACGGCGTTCGGCCCGACGCTCGGCGGCCTCATGATCGCGCTCGGCGGCGCGCAGGACGGCTGGCGATTCATCTTCTGGATCAACGTTCCCCTGTGCCTCGCCGTGCTCGCCGGGGTGATCTGGCTGCTGCCCAAGACGCGGGTGCCGAGCGCCGCGCGTCTGGAGTTGGATCCTGTCGGACTCGGCCTCTTCGCCGTCGTCGTCGTCACCCTGATGTGGCCGTTCCTCTTCACCACCGGATCGCCTGACGACGATCCGCGGCGGTGGTGGACGCTCGCGCTGTTCGCCGTCTTCGCTGTCCTCTTCTTCCGCTGGGAGCATCGCTACGCGCAGTCGGGCCGCGCTCCGCTCATCCCCCTGGGACTGTTCAGCGTGGCCTCCTTCCGCAACGGCACGCTCATCGCCGCGACCTACTTCACCGCGATCCCGGCGATGTTCCTGTTGACGACGCTGTTCCTGCAACTGGGCGTCGGGCTCGAGCCCGTGTTCGCCGGGATGGTGTCCATCGGGTTCGCCCTCGCGAGCGCGGTGAGCGCCTGGTACGGGGGAAATCTCGTCGGTCGCTTCGGACGCCCCCTCGTCGTCTGGGGGCTCGGCGTTGTGCTCGTCTCGGTGGTCGCGCTGACGGTCGTCGCTTTCACGGTTCCGGTCGATGTCGTCGCCTACGCGATGGCGGCCGTCATGCTCGTCGCGGGGATCGGTGCGGGCCTCGTCGTGGCGCCGAACCAGACCCTCACCCTCGCTGAGATCCCGACGCGCTCGGGCGGCCTCGCCGGGTCGGTGGGGCAGCTCGGACAGCGGATCGGCACGGCCGTCGGAACCGCCGTCGCGCTTTCGCTCTTCTACTCGGCCATCTATCGCGACCAGGGCTCCGATCGCCACGGCATCGATGTGTTCCACGACGCCTATGCCTACGGCATGATCTCCGTCGCCGCTTTCCTCCTGATCGCCTTCGCGCTCGGCGTGTTCGACCTCGTCGCGCGCCGTCGCTCGCGCCGCTGACGGCGGGCCGCGCGGGCCATGTCGCAGGTCACGCTTAGCGTGGATGCATGCGCATCCTGCACACCTCCGACTGGCATATCGGGCGGACCTTCCACGGTCACTCCACGCTCGATGCGCTGCGCGGCGTGCTCGACGCCCTCGTCGCGCAGGTGCGGGATCAGGGCGTCGATGTCGTGATCGTCGCGGGCGACGTCTTCGACTCCGCCACCCCGGCGGCCGCCTGCTACAGGGTGCTCTCCGACACGCTCGCCGCGCTCGCCGACGCCGGGGCCGAGGTGATCGTCACGAGCGGCAACCACGATTCCGCTGCGCGCCTCGGGTTCCAGTCGGCGCTCCTGCGCCCCGGCATCCACGTGCTGACAGATCCGGGGGAGGTCGGCACGCCGATCACCGTGCGCGACGAGCACGGCCCCGTGCACGTCTACGGCATCCCCTTCCTCGAGCCGGCGCTTCTGCGGCACGAGTGGCCGGGAGTGCGCTCACAGGCGAGCGCGCTCGCGCACGCGATGGACCTCGTCCGTGCCGATCTCTCGGAGCGCGCGAGTGAGGGGCGGGTCCGTGCGGTCGCTGCAGCACACTGCTTCGCGGCGGGCGTCGAGCCGACGCCGCACCTCGAACGCGACATCCAGCAGGGTGGCCTCGACGTCGTGCCGTTGTCGACCTTCGACGGCGTCGACTACGTTGCGCTCGGCCACATCCACGGGCGGCAGCAGCTCTCCGATCGAGTGCGGTACTCCGGCGCGCCGCTGCACTACAGCTTCGGCGAAGGCGACAAGCCGCGCGGGTCGTGGCTCGTCGAGCTGGATGCCGCAGGCTTCGCCGGCGCCCGGTGGCTCGATCTGCCGGTACCGCGGACGCTGCGGACGCTCCGCGGTGCGTTCGACGACCTCCTGGAGAGCACCGCGTACGCTGATGCGGAGGAGTCGTGGGTCGCGGTGGAGTACACCGACGCTCTGCCGCAGGCCGATCCCCTGCGCCGCCTGCAGCAGCGCTTCCGGTTCTGCGCCGCCGTCGCCCACACTCCACCCGCGCGGGAGAAGGACGACACCCGCACCTACACGCAGCGCGTGCGTGCGGCCCGCAGCGACGCCGACCTCGTCGACGCGTTCCTCGTCCACGTACGCGCCGGCGAGGGGGCGTCGGAGCGCGAGGCGGAACTCGTCCGTGACGTCCTCGGTGCGCGCGAGCGCGCGGAGCGCGACGAGGTCGCGCGCCGCGCCGCGCCGGTGGCGACGTGAAGCTCCACGCGCTCGAGCTGACCGGGTTCGGACCGTTCCGTGAGACGCAGCGCGTCGACTTCGACGCATTCGACCGCGACGGCATCTTCCTCATCTCGGGGCGCACGGGCACAGGCAAGTCGAGCATTCTCGACGGGGTGAGCTTCGCTCTGTACGGCAGCGTGCCGCGCTACGAGGGTGGTGAGAAGAGACTGCGCAGCGACCACTGCTTCCTCACGGACCCGACCGAGGTGCGCCTCGAGTTCACCGTCGGCGACGCGCGTTGGCGGGTCACGCGCGCTCCCGAGTACGACCGTCCCGCGAAGCGCGGTGGAGGCCTCACCACCGAACCCGCCCGCGCCGAGCTCGAGGAGCTCGTCGACGGCGTGTGGATCGGGCGCGCCGCTAAGCCGCGCGATGTCGGCCTCGCCCTCGGCGAGGTGCTCGGGCTCGGAGCTCAGCAGTTCCAGCAGGTGATCCTGCTCGCGCAGAACAAGTTCTCCAGGTTCCTCCTCGCGTCGGGAGAGGAGCGGCAGTCGCTCCTGCGCACGCTCTTCGGCACGCGCCGATTCGAGCAGTACCAAGCCGACCTCGACGCGCGGCGCCGCGACGCGCAGAAGCGCCTCGACACCGCGGGGGAGCAGGTGCGCACCCTTGTCGGTCTCGCGGAGCGCCTCATCGCCGAGCACAGGCTGGGGCCAGAGGTCAGCGGAGGCGAGGCTGCGGTGGCCGCCGATGCCGCTGCCGACGAGCTCGGCGCGCGCACGGCGGCCCTCCTCGCTGCTGTCGACCGCGCGGCCTACCGTGCCGATCAGGCGGGCATCGCCCGGGCGCAGGCAGACGAGCATCACCACGTGGTCGTCGCTGCGCACGCGGCGCTCGTCGACCGTGCACGCCGCAGCCGGGAGCGCGCCGAGGCGCGGGCGCGCTTGGCGCACCTCGAACAGAACGAGCCCCACATCAGCGTCCAGCGCGCGCTCCTCGCCGATGCGCGAGCGGCCGAAGCGCTGCGTGCGCCCTTGGAGGCGGCCGACCGCGCGGCCCGCGATCGCGATGACGCGACCACCGCCGAGCGGCGCGCGCGGGAGGCCTGGGTGGGCGGGGGAGGGGTCGCGGCCGATGAAGCGACCGGCGCGGTTCTCACCGCGGTTCTGGCTGACACCGTTCAGGAGATCACCGCCGAGCTCGCGCGATGGGAGGACGCCGCCGCTCATGAGCGTTCCCTGGGCGCACTGCGCGACGATGCTGCTGACGCGGAGACCGCGCTCGCCGACACGACTGCCGCTCTCTCCGCGCTCGATGCAGACCTCGCGGCGGTGCCGGCCCGTCGCGCAGAGCTGGACGAGCGCCTCTCCGCCGCGCGCATGGCCGCTGCGCGCGTCGCGGACCTCGGGGCACGGGCCGCGCAACTCGACGTCCACCGCGAAGCGGCGCTCACCGCCGAGCGGCTCGTGCCACTCGCCAGCGACGCCGAGCACGCGCACCTCGAGGCGCGCACCGCCGCCGACGCCGCCGGCGTCGCCGTCACCGCACTGCTGCAGCGTCGCCTCGCCGGCTACGCAGGCGAGCTCTCCGCCGCGCTCGTGCCGGGCGAGCCCTGCGCGGTCTGCGGTGCCGTCGAGCATCCTCATCCCGCGGCCGCCCCCTCGGTGGCGGTCACCGATGACGATCTGGCCGCCGCCGAGGCGGCGCTCGAGTCTGCCGAAACCCGCGCGAGCGCCGCCGCGACGGCCGCTCGCACCGTGCGAGACGAACTGTCCGCCGCCCGGGCGGATGCCGGCGGGCGCGAGCGTGCGGACATCGAAGCAGAGCTCGACCGCGTGCGCGCGGACCTCGTCGCCGCGGGCGAGGGGACCCGCCAGGCCGATCTCCTCGCCGCCGAGCGGATCGAGCTCGACCGACTCGCCTCCGCGGCAGAAGCCGAACGCACGGCGCTCGCGGACCGCCAGCTCGCGCAGCGCGCCGCGCAGGCGGCGGCGATCGCCGAGATCACGCGGCTCGAAGAGATGGTCGCCCGCGCGAAGGGTGCGTTCGACAGCGTCGCCCTCCGCATCGCCGACGGCGAGGCGCGGCGCGCGCGTGCGACCGCGCTCCTGGCCGCGCGTGCCGAGGTGGAGGAACGCCGGCGCGCGCACGATGCGGCGGTCGGCGACCTGAACCGCCTCCTTTCGGACAGTCCCTTCGACGACCTGGAGACGGCGCGTGCCGCGCTGCGCGCACCCGCCGAGATCGCCGCGGCCGAGGCGGAATCGGCACAGCACGCGGCCGCGATCACGGCCGCCCGCGAACGCCTCCTCGAGCTCGAGCTCGCGGTGGTCGGCGCGGAAATCGCAGATGACGAGCTGGCCGCGGCGGCATCGCTCGTCGCCGAGGCGGACGCGGCCCGCTCGGCTGCCATCGCGGCCGAGCGCGATGCGCAGAACGTCGCGACGAGGGTGCGCGAACTGTCGGAGCAGGCGGACGAGGCATACGTCGCCGTCGCCGATCTCGCCGCCGAGGCGGCGTCCGTCACGCGTCTGGCCGACACCGTTGCAGGCCGTGCCCCCAACACGATGAAGATGGACCTTGAGACCTTCGTCCTGGCCGCGGAGCTCGAGGAGATCGTCGCGGCGGCGAACGTCCGTCTCGCCGAGATGTCGGCCGGTCGGTACACGCTGCACCACAGTGACGCCCGCGCCGCTCGCGGGCGTGCCTCGGGTCTCGGTATCGATGTGCTCGACGCGCACACCGGGAGGCTTCGCACACCGCAGTCGCTGTCCGGAGGCGAGACCTTCCTCGCGTCCCTGGCGCTGGCCCTCGGGCTCGGCGAGGTCGTCACGGCCCGGGCCGGCGGCATCCGCCTGGATACCCTCTTCGTCGACGAGGGATTCGGCTCGCTCGACCCCGAGACCCTCGAACTCGCGATGCGCACGCTCGACGACCTGCGCGTCGGTGGCCGCACGGTCGGGGTCATCAGTCACGTGGAGGCGATGAAGGAGCAGCTCCCCGCACAGCTCGCCGTGGAGGCGACGCCGCAGGGACCGAGCATCATCCGCCAAGAGTCCGCCGCGTTGCGATGAACTCCGTCAGCCGTCCTGCGGCGTCAACGCGTCATGGATGCGACGGAGGTCGACCATGAGCGAACCGATGAGAACCCAGTGCTCGGGCGCGGAGAGCACCTCGAGGGGCCGGGTGAGCGCGGCAGGCTCCTGCATCGAGCTGCGCTCGTCGCGGCGGAGATCGTGCGCCGCGCGATGGAGGTGGTCCGCGATCGCAGCGACCTCGGCATCCGAAGCGATTCCCGGCTCGTAGTCGTCGACGAAGGCGCGCGTCATGCCGGCGACCTGTGTAGAGATGGCGAAGAGCCGCGCCACATCGTGCGCGAGAGCGTCGACATCGGCGCGCGCCCGGCGTGCCCGCGGATTCAGCGCGAGTGAGTCGCGTGCGTCCGCGATCGCCTGCTCCGCCGCGCCGACCGAGCCCCGCACCGCGCGGGCGTGGTCGAGAAGGTCGGTGAGAGCGGCGGCATCCTGCGAGCTCACGAGCGCGTCCCCCAGCCGGTCGAGGGCATCCGCCGTGTCCGATCGGAGAGTGGCCACGCGGGCGCGCGCCGGGTCGAGCGCGAGCGGCGGGACGAACGCGAGGTTGACGACGAGCCCGATCACGGCACCGAGGGCCGTCTCGACGATCCGGTCGAAAGCGTAGTCGGGGCTCGCCGTGCCGAGGGCGAGGACGAGCATCGCGCTGATCGCGACCTGGTTCGCGGTGCCCGGCGTCGCACGCAGCGCCCACGTCAGCAGCAAAGCGCAGACGACGGACAGGGCGATCGCGCCGAATCCGCCCCCGAGGACGATGCCGATGACGGACGCGACGACGACGCCGGCGACGACCCCGACAGTGCGCTCGACACCGCGGCCGAGCGACTGGTTGATGCTCGGCTGAACCGTCAGCAGGGCAGCGATCGCCGCGAAGACGGGCGGCGGACCCCCGATCAGCCACGCCGCGAGCAGCCACGCGGCGAGCGTCGCGACGGCGGACTTCACGACCTGGAGCAGCGGCGAGCGGCGCGGCGCGCGCAGCGACACATTCATAGCCCTCACGTTACGCACCTCGGCGAACGCCGCCGGCGCCCGGACGTCAGACGCCGTAGCGGGAGCGGATCTCGTCGCGCAGCACCACGCTGCATGCCGCCACGGCGGCGCGCCAGTCGGTGATCGCGTCGTCCTGCGCGTTGTCCGAGACGGCCTTGAGCACCGTGATCGGCACCCCGAACTGGCCGGCGACCCAGATATAGGCGTAGGTCTCCATGTCGACGAGGGTCGCGCCGAGCGTGCGGATGGATGCCACGGCACCGGCATCGTCGACGAAGTGATCACCGGTGGCGATCGTCGCCGTCCCGCGCCCCGTCGACACCTGCGACGGCAGTGAGACGTGCTGACCGGCGACGCCGTCGATGTCGCTCACATCGTGCTGGATCGCCACCGCGATGTCGTGGACGCCGATGATCTCGGGGTCGAGGGCACCCGCGGTGCCGACGACGACGATCTCGTCGATGCCCCCGGCATCCAGCCGCCGCGTCAGCGCGTACGCGGCCTGCAGCTTGCCCGGACCCGTGACGAGCCGCTCGAAGCCGTCGAGGTCGGTCTCGAAGGCGACGAGTTCGGAGGCGAGGGCGGCGACGAGGAGCTTCATCCCTCCAGTCTCACACGGAGGCACGGTGAGTACTCACGGCCCCGACCACTGCCGCCCGGCCCCGGACGTGCGCAAAGATGAGCTATCGGGCACGTCCCACGACGGACACGACGATCGGAGCGAGATGACTTTGCAGACGGTTCTTCTCCCGGCGCCCGCCGGCGTTACGGCGAGGCTCGGCTGGGACCCGGGGACGACGGTGCACGATCGCCGCCGGATCATCGCGAAAGAGCTCATCGCCGCGAAGCTCGGCTGCGAGCCGACCGACGTGAGGATCGAGCGCGAAGCTCCGCGCGGCTTCGGCTACCACACGCGCCTGATCGCTTCGCGGGACGGCGAGGAGCTCCCGATCGCGATCGTGACGGCGAGCTTCCGCGCGGCGACCGTCGTCGCCATCTGCGATCCGGGGCTGCCGCTCGGCATCGACATCAGAGACGCCCACCCCGAGCCCGCGGATCTCCGTCTCATGCGCAAGCACTCGCACCTCGTCGACGAGAACGACGTCGATGACCTGCTGCGCCACTGGACCAGCGTGCAAGCGGTGATCGAGGCCGACGGCCGAGGAGTGCGGATGGCTCCCGAGCGTGTCCGGCTCGACTCGACGCGTCAGCACGGATGGTTCCGCGACCGCAACATGCGTTACGCCCTGACGGATGCCTCCCAGGACGGCTGGATCATCACGCTCGCGGTCGGTGAGCTTCCCTCCGCCTGAGTCCTCAGGAACGCGGCCGATGTCGGTCTCGCGTCAGGTGATGAGGTCGGGCAGCGCCGCATCGAGTTCGGCGAGCCACGCATCGGCATTGCCGTCGGACGGCGCACGCCAGTCGCCGCGCGGGGAAAGCGACCCGGCCGGCAGCACCTTCGGCCCATTCGGGATCGCTGTGCGCTTGAACTGGGCGAAGCCGAAGAAGCGCTTCAGGAACACGCGCAGCCACCGCACGATCTCGGCGCGGTCGTAGGCGTAGCGATCCGCATCGGGGAAACCAGGCGGCCAGGCGCCCGCCTCTGCATCCGCCCACGCCTGTTCGGCGAGGAACGCGATCTTCGAGGGCCGCAGCCCGTAGCGCAGCACGTGGAACAGGGCGAAATCGTGCAGTGCGTACGGCCCGATGGTGTCTTCGGTCGACTGCACCTTGCCGTCCTGACCGGCGGGCACGAGCTCGGGGCTGATCTCGGTATCGAGCACGGATTGCAGTACGTCCTTCGCGTCCTGCGTGAGGGCGGCGCCGGAGTCGGGGTGTGCGATGACCCAGCGGATGAGGTGCTGGATGAGCGTCTTCGGCACGCCCGCGTTGACGGCGTAGTGGCTCATCTGGTCGCCGACGCCGTACGTGGCCCATCCGAGCGCGAGCTCGGAGAGGTCAGACGTGCCCACGACGAAGCCGCCGTTCTGGTTCGCGAGGCGGAACAGGAAGTCGGTGCGTGCGCCCGCCTGCACGTTCTCGAACGTCACGTCGTACACCGGCTCGCCGTCGGCGTAGGGGTGCTGGATGCCGCGCAGCAGCTCGGTCGCCATCGGTCGGATGTCGATCGTCGACGTCGTCGCGCCGATCGCGTCGGCGAGGGCGATCGCGTTCGAGCGCGTGTGATCGCTCGTCGCGAAACCCGGCATCGTGTAGGCGAGGATGTCGCTGCGCGGCCGCCCCATCCGGTCCATCGCGCGCGCCACGACGAGCAGGGCGTGCGTCGAATCCAGCCCGCCGGAGACCCCGATGACGGGCCGCGGCGACCCGATGGCGCGCATGCGCTGCTCGAGACCGGACACCTGGATGTTGAACGCCTCATAGCAGTCCTGGTCGAGGCGGGCCGGGTCGTCCGGCACGAAGGGGAACCGGTCGAGGGGGCGTCGAAGCGTCGTGACGGAGGCCGGCGGTGCGACGTCGAACGGGATGACGCGCGCGAACTCGCTCGCAGGGGTCAGCACCCTATTGTCGTCGAAGGTGCCCTGCCGCACCCGATCCTGTCGCAGGCGGTCGAGGTCGATGTCGGCGATCGCCATGCGCGGCGCTCCGGGGAACCGCTCGGTCTCGGCGAGAAGCGCGCCCGACTCGTAGATCATCGTCTGGCCGTCCCACGAGACGTCGTTCGTGGATTCGCCGAGCCCGGCTGCCGCGTACACGTAGGCGGCGTTGCAGCGGAACGACTGCGACTTCGCGAGTAGGTGCCGGTCGTCGGCGCGGGCGACCGTGATGGGGCTGCCGGAGAGGTTCAGCAGGACGGTCGCGCCCGCGAGCGCCGCGGTGGACGACGGCGGGATCGGCACCCACATGTCCTCGCAGACCTCGGCGTGCACCACGAGGCCGGGGACGTCGGATGCCTCGAACAGCAGGTCGGCGCCGACCGGAACCTCCTCGCCGGCGAGGGTCGCGGTCGCGGGGGCGTCGGCGCCGGCGGCGTACCAGCGGGCCTCGTAGAACTCGCGGTAGGTGGGCAGGTACGTCTTCGGGGCGATGCCGAGGATGCGGCCGCGATGGATGACCACGGCGCAGTTGTACAGGCGCGAGCCGAGCCGCAGTGGCGCGCCGACGACGAGGAGCGGCATCAGATCACGCGAGCGCGCGGCGATCTCGGCGATCGCGGCGCGGGCGGCGTCGAGCACGACGTCTTGCATGACGAGGTCGTCGATCGCGTAACCGGTCACGCACAGTTCGGGGAACACCGCGACGGCGACGCCGGCGTCGTGGGCCTCGCGCGCCGCGGCCATGACCATCTGCGCGTTGCGTGCAGGGTCGGCGATCGCGACAGGGATCGTGCAGGCCGCGACGCGCGCGAAGCCGTGCCGGTAGACGCTCTCGAACGGTAGCTGCTCGCTCACGCCCCCAGTCTGGCATCTCACCCGCGGTGTCGGAGGAGGTGGATAGTGTCGATCGCGGAAGGGCGACATGCGATACATCGAGGGTGACGGCGACGGCGGACGCATCGTCTGGAGTGCGAGCGACCTGAAGGCGGCCGCCGAGTGCGAGTTCGCGTGGTTGCGCCAGATCGACGCGAAGCTCGGGCGCGTGAGTGCCGTGGAAGAGCCGCAGGATCTGACGCTCGAGCGCGCGGGCCGGCTCGGCACGCAGCACGAGCTCCGTCAGCTCGAGGCGTATCGAGCGCAGTTCCCCGGGCCGGGGCGGGTCGTCGAACTCCCCGAGACGCGCTCGTCGGATGCCGAGGGCATCGCCGCAGCGGTCGCTGCGACGAACGCGGCACTCGCGGACCCCGTCGTCGACGTGATCTACCAGGCTGTCTTCTCGACCGACGAGTTCGTCGGGTTCGCCGACTTCCTCGTGCGCGACGAGAGCGGTGCGTGGGTCGTTCAGGACACGAAGCTCGCCCGGCACGCCCGCGTGACCGCGCTCATGCAGCTGGCGGCATACGTGGATCAGCTCGATCGGCTGGGGGTGCCGCGCAGCGCCCGAGTCGAACTGCTCCTGGGCGACGGGACGACGTCGACGCACGCGGTGCGCGACCTGATGCCGGTCTTCAGGCTGCGCCGCGATCGCCTGCGTGCCCTCATCGCCGATCGCGATCTCGCCACCGGGGCGCGAGGGTCCGCGATCGCCTGGGGCGATGATCGCGGAGCGCTCCGCGTCGTCGCATGCGGGCGTTGCGCGACCTGCGATGCGGAAGTCGTCGCCCACCGTGACCTGCTGCTCGTCGCCGGCATGCGCCCCGTGCAGCGCGAGCGGCTCCGCGCGGACGGCATCCGTTCGATCGACGACCTCGCGGCCGCCCGCGAGGCTCCCGAGCGGATGTCGGGGGAGACGTTCGCGGGCCTGCGCACTCAGGCGCGTCTGCAGCTCGAGAGCCCTGCGGGGGGCGTCGGCGCGATATCCGATCCGCACGCTATCCCGACGTACGAGGTCGTCTTCCCGAAGGCGATCGGGGCTCTGCCACGGCCCGATCGCGGCGACATCTTCTTCGACTTCGAGGGCGACCCTCTGTACACCGAGACGCCGCCCCTGGGAGTGACACCGCAGTGGGGCATCGACTATCTCTTCGGCTGGGTTGATGACCGTGAGGAGTACACCGCCGTCTGGGCGCACAGCTTCGCCGAGGAGAGGGCTGCGCTCGAGACGTTCCTCGACATCGTGAAGCTCCGTCGCGCGGCACACCCCGGCATGCACATCTACCACTACGCGCCGTACGAGACGACGCACCTCCTCGCGATGGCGGCACGCTACGGGGTGCGTGAGGCGGAGGTCGACGCGCTGCTGCGCGAAGGCGTGTTCGTCGACCTCTATCCGATCGTGCGGCGCGCGCTGCGCGTGGGGTCGCGCTCGTACTCGATCAAGAAGCTCGAGCCGCTCTACATGGGCGCCGAGGTGCGCACGAGCGACGTCCAGCGCGGTGACGACTCGATCGTCAAGTACGTCGAGGCGCGCGCGCTGCAGGACGCGGGGCACGGGGCGCAGGCGCAGGGGGTGCTGGACGACCTCGCCGATTACAACAGGTACGACTGCGTCTCGACCAGGCGCCTGCGCGATTGGCTCGTCGAGCGGGCTCGCGAGGCGAACCTCGTTCCCTCCGCCGACATCGACCAGAGCGAGCGCCCGTACGAACCGTCGCCGCGAGCTGAAGCGCTCGGACGGCTCGCCGCGAGTGCCGCATCGTCGCCGCAGCCTGACGAGCGCGCCGTCGCGGCTCTCGCGCTCGGCGCGGCGGCCATCGACTACTACCCGCGCGAGGCGAAGACGTTCTGGGCGACACACTTCCTGCGGCTGCGCGAGCCCGTGTCGATCTGGGAGGACACGCGCGACGTCGTCGTCTTCGACCACGACCGCTCACGCGTGCTCACCGACTGGCACGTCCCTGAAGGTGCGCGCGTGCAGCGGCGCGTCGTCGAGCTGCGCGGCGACCTGGCGCCGGGGACGAAGCTCACCGCCGACGCCTCGACGTTCGTGCTGTACGAGCTGCCCGCGCCGTTCCCGATCGACACGAGTCCGCGCTGGATACACGCGGCACGCACCGTACGCGTCGTCGAGACGCTCGACGACGGTGTCGTCGTCGAGGAGAACTCCGTTGCCGGTTTCACCTGGCAGGAGCTCCCCATCGCGCTGACTCCGCCCGCGCCTCCCCAAGCGGGCAGCCAGCAGGCAGCGATCGATCATTGGGCGGACTCTGTGATCGCCGCGACGCCCGGCGGCGCGGCGGCATCCGACATCTTCCCGAAGGATGCCGCGACCGACCTGCTCCTGCGCCGGGCGCCGCGCACCCGCTCGGGTGCGCTTGCGCACGGCGGCGCCGACGATGTCGCGGATATCGTCCGGAGCGTGCTCGACCTCGACCACAGCTACCTCGCCGTGCAGGGCCCTCCCGGGACCGGCAAGACGTATGTCGGATCGCACGTGATCGCACGTCTCGTGGCCGAGAAGGGCTTCCGGGTCGGCGTTGTCGCGCAGTCGCACGCCGTCGTCGAGAACATGCTCGAGCGCGTCGTCGCAGCCGGTCTGCCGGCTACGCAGGTCGCGAAGGCGCTCAAGGCGAGTTCAGGCGGCGACGCACCGCCGTTCACGGCGATCGCGAAGGACGGCTACGGGGCTTTCGCCGCCGAGCACCCCGAAGGCTTCGTGATCGGCGGCACCGCGTGGGATCTCAGCCACCCCGGGCGCGTGCCCCGGGGCAGCCTCGACCTCCTCGTCATCGACGAGGCGGGGCAGTTCTCCCTCGCATCCACGATCGCGGTCTCCGTCGCCGCCGACCGCCTGCTGCTGCTCGGCGATCCGCAGCAACTCCCGCAGGTAAGTCAGGGCACTCATCCGGAACCGGTCGACACATCGGCGCTCGGATGGGTCATGGACGGTGCCGCTGTCATCCCCGACGGTCGCGGCTATTTCCTCGCGCAGACGCGGCGGATGCGCCCGGAGGTCGCCGCACCCGTCTCGGAACTCTCGTACGAGGGGCGGCTTGCGGCGCATCCGGCGACGTCAGCGCGCCGTCTCGACGGCGTCGAGCCGGGCGTGTGCGCCGTGCCTCTCGGCCACTCCGGCAATGCCACGGCGTCGCCGGAGGAGGCCGCGGTCGTCGTCGCGCTGGTGCGCGACCTCGTCGGGCGGGAGTGGACGCCGGAAGCGGATGCCCCCGCGCGCCCGCTCGCGCAGAGCGATCTCATCGTCGTGACGCCGTACAACGCGCAACAGGTCACGGTCGAAGAAGCGCTCACGGCCGCAGGCTTCGATCGGGTTCCCGTCGGCACCGTCGACAAGTTCCAGGGGCAGGAGGCGGCGGTCGCGATCGTGTCGCTCGCCGCGTCGTCGGGTCGCGATGCCCCGCGCGGCCTCGAGTTCCTTTTGCTGCAGAACCGTCTCAACGTCGCAGTCTCGCGGGCGGAGCACACCGCGTACGTCGTCTATGCGACGGGCCTCCTCGATGATCTGCCGCGCACTCCCGAGGGAGTGGCCCGGCTGAGCGCCTTCGCGCGCCTCGTCGGCGCGGCCTGACGCCTCGACGAGCCGAGCGCCCGCCACAACCTCCGCGCCTGCCACGACCCCGGCATCCGCCCTAGACTCGCCCCATGAGCGACGACGCACCGCGCCAGTTCGAGATCGACCTGCCGCCGGAGGTCGTGCCCGGCAGCTATGCCGACTTCGCCAACGTGTGGCACACCCCCGACGTGTTCGTGATGGACTTCGTCTCGCTCGCCCGCCCCCCGCAGGCGGCGACGGATGCCGACGGCAACCCCGTCACGGTCGTGCCCGGCCGCGTCGTACAGCGGGTGCGGATCCCCCCGCAGCAGGTGTTCGAGCTCGCCAAGGCGCTGACGCAGCAGCTCGAGTTCTGGGAGCAGGAGACCGGGCGCCGCACGGACGGCTAGCGGTCACCGTCGAGGCGTATACTCGCCGAGGCGCTGCGCATCCGCTCCGATGCTTCCCGCGGCGCCGACGAGCGAAGGCGGTGACGACCATGGCAGACGATAGTCCGCGCGCCGCGGTGTCCGCCGCTCGCGTCTTCGTGCGCTGAGCTGTCGCCGACCCGCGGCGCATCTGCGCGCACGCCACCGGCGTGCGCGATCTTTCCGTGCGTCCGCGACCCGGGCGCCCGCGCATACGGAGACAACATGACCCTCATCGACAACGCCATCTACGTGGGCGGCCGCCGAGTCGCGACGCCGCGCTCCCTCGACGAGACGTACACCCTGCAGGAGACCCACGAGGGCTTCGCCTGGATCGGAATGTATCGGCCCACGGCGGCCGAGCTTGCGTCCGTCGCGGCCGAGTTCGACCTGCATCCGCTCGCGATCGAGGATGCCGCGGTCGGCCACCAGCGCTCCAAGGTCGAGCGTTACGGCGACACTCTCTTCGTCGTGCTCCGCCCCGCTCGCTACGACGACGTTCGCGAGCGGCTCGACATCGGGGAACTGCACCTGTTCGCGGGGCCTGACTTCCTGATCACCATCCGCCACGCGGAGTCTCCCGACATGGCATCCGTCCGTCGTCGGCTGGAGCAGCAGCCCGAACTCCTCGCCCTGGGCTCGGAGGCGGTGCTCTACGCGGTGCTCGACCGAATGGTGGACGAGTACGAGCCCGTGGTCGCCGGTATCGAGAACGACATCGACGAGATCGAGGACGCTCTGTTCGGCGACTCCGACGACGACGCGCTCTCGCGGCGCATCTACGAGCTGTCCGGCGAGCTCATCCGGTTCACCCGCGCGACCCACCCGCTCGTCGGGATCATCGAGTGGCTGCAGCGCGGCCACGACGTCTACCACGTCGACATCGAGCTGCAGCGGCGCCTGCGGGACGTGCAGGATCACGCGATCCGCGTCACCGAGCGCATCGACGGGTTCCGCGCCGTGCTCGACAAGGCGCTCACGGTGCACTCCGCGCTCGTCGCACGGCGCCAGACCGAGGTGAACCTGCAGCAGAACGAGCAGGTGAAGAAGATCTCGTCATGGGCGGCGATCATCTTCGCGCCCACGCTCATCGGCACGGTCTACGGCATGAACTTCGACATCATGCCGGAACTGCATTGGGAGTACGGCTATCCGGTCGCCCTCGCAGTGATGGTGGCATTCCCGACCGTGCTCTACCTGATCTTCAAGCGTCGCCGCTGGCTCTGAGCGGCGGCTCAGACGGTGCCGTACAGGCGATCACCCGCGTCGCCGAGGCCGGGCACGATGTAGCCCTTCTCGTTGAGGCGCTCATCGAGCGCACCCAGCACGAGGGTCACGTCGCGGTCGCCGACCTGCTCCTGGATTGCCGCGACGCCCTCCGGGGCGCCGAGGATGCAGATCGCGGTGACGTCCTGTGCACCGCGCGCGAAGAGGAAGTCGATCGCTGCGCCCAGCGACCCGCCGGTCGCGAGCATCGGGTCGAGGACGAAGCACTGCCGGTCGCTGAGGTCCTCGGGCAGGCGCTCGGCGTAGGTGTAGGGCTGCAGGGTCTCCTCGTTGCGCGCCATCCCGAGAAAGCCGATCTCGGCCGTGGGGAGAAGCTTCACCATCCCATCGAGCATGCCGAGCCCGGCGCGCAGGATGGGCACGACGAGCGGGCGCGGCTCGGAGATCCGCACGCCCTTCGTGGTCGTGACGGGGGTCTGGATCTCGATCACCTCGACGCGCACGTTGCGCGTCGCCTCGTAGGCGAGGAGGGTCAGGAGCTCCTCGGTGAGCTGCCGGAACACCGGCGACGGGGTGCGCTCGTCGCGCAGCACCGTCAGTTTGTGGGTGATGAGGGGATGGTCGGCCACGTGCACGCGCATGGTGTTCAGCCTACGGCGCCGGGCCGCTGCCGCGCGGTTCCCGCGCGCGCGAATGCTCCTCGAAGAGTCGGCCCGTACGCTGAGGGTGTGACCCTTCCCCCGAGACCGAGCGACGACGCGGCGATGCGCCGCGCGCTCGAGCTGGCCGCGCGGGCCTCGGCGGCCGGTGAGATCCCGGTGGGCGCTGTCGTCGTGGATGCCGCGGGCACGGTTCTCGGTGAGGGCCTGAACCTGCGCGAAGCGACAGGTGACCCCACGGCCCACGCGGAGGTCGTCGCGCTGCGCGCTGCAGCGGCATCCGCCGAATCATGGAATCTCGAGGGCTGCACGCTCGTCGTGACTCTCGAGCCGTGCCTCATGTGCGCCGGAGCGATCCTGCAGGCGCGCGTCGGCCGCGTCGTCTTCGGTGCGTGGGACGAAAAGGCGGGCGCTGCCGGATCGGTGTACGACGTGCTCCGCGATCGGCGCCTCCCCGTGCGCGCGGAAGTCGTCGGCGGCATCCACGAGTCCGAGGCGCAAGCGGTGCTGCGCGCCTTCTTCGACGCCCGCCGCTGACCGGTCGGCGCGATCAGTCCGAAGAGCTCAAGATGATCGCCTCGGTGGGCGGAGCAGGGTCGGCCGGGCGGCCGATGTATCCGATCCGTTCGAGCAGCGCGCGGCGGAACTCGGCCGGGCGCTCGAGATGCGGCGAGTGTCCGACCCCCTCGAGTTCGACCTCGGTGACCTCTCCTCCCGCCGCGCGGTAGGCCTCCAGCACGTCGCGGGTCTGCGACACCATCGGCTGGGCGGGAGCCACCTCCTCACCCGGCCACCCGGGGATGACACCCAGGGCGCCGAGGTGGTTGAGGTCGAAGAACGAGGCGTCGGACACGATGGCGTCCGCCGAGCCGTGGACCCACAGGATCGGCGGCTTCGCGGCGATGTTGACGACCCCCGACGTGTCGAAGTAGCGCGGCACCATCGTGTTGAGCACCCCGATCGTGCCGGCGGCGAAGCCGGGCCAGTTCGGGCTGTCGACGCCGTCGCCGGGATAGTTGCCCTCGGCGGTGGAGGTCGTGTTCATGGACTCGACCCACGTGTCCTCGTGTTCGCTCGTGTAGCCGGGCGCGACGTAGCCGGAACGGAAGACGCTCCGCGGCGACGTGGGCGCCGCGTCGCTCGCGTCGCGATCGGTCAGACGCTGCACGAAGTCCGGGTTCGCGCCACCGCCGCCGCAGCCGGCGTCGTCGTCGGTGAGGCGCGTGCCGTCTCGGCGCGTACCGCCGAAGCCGTACGGCGAGACGGGGGCCTGCAGGGTCAGGCTGAGCGCCGGGTGGTCGAGCGCGTATTGCATGACGACGCCGCCGCCCATCGACCACCCGACCAGATGGGCGGTGTCGAGTCCGAGGGCGCGGAGCGTCGCGTGGACGTCATCGCTGAAGTCGCGGACGCCGCGGGTCGCGTCGACGGGAAGGCTCTCGGTTCCTCCGAACCCGCGCAGGTCGATCGCGATGACGCGCAGATCGCTCGGCAGATCCTGCATGAGCTCCTGCCAGAACAGGCTCGACGACACGTTCCCGTGGATGAGCACGACCGTGCTCTCCGCCGGCGCGGCAGGGTCGTCACCGTCGCGCTCGAGGATGTTCACGGTCAGTCGGTCGGTGTCGATCAGCCGTGCGGAGATGCCGTCGAAGAGCGTCATAGCGGCATCCTAGCGCCGTCGTCTTTCACCTGAACCGAGTCTCATTTTCCACGGCGCTCGTAGGATGGCGGTATGCCCCAGACGCTCCCCCCGATCGCGATCCTCGGTGCCGGCTCGATGGGCGGTGCCATCGCGCACGGCCTCGCCCGCTCCGGCCTCGCGCCCCAGCTCACGGTCACCAACCGAACCCAGACCAAGGCGTCGGAGCTCGCGGGGGAGGGCGTGACGAGTATCGCCCTCGAGGCGGACGCGGGGGCCAACCTCCGGGCGGCTGCCGACTCCGACGTCGTCCTCATCGGGGTCAAACCGGTGATGGTGCCCGACCTGCTGCGAGAGATCGCTCCCGCGCTGCGGCCCGGCACGATCGTCGTGAGCCTCGCGGCCGGCGTGACCCTCGCGACGTTCGAGTCGATCGTGGGGGAAGAAGTGCCCGTCATCCGCGCGATGCCCAACACCCCCGCGGTCGTCGGCAAGGCGGTCACGGGACTGGCGCGGGGATCCGCGGCATCCGACGGCGACCTCGCACTCGTGCGGGCGCTGTTCGAGACGTGCGGAGCGGTCATCGAGGTCCCGGAGGGGCAGATCGACGCGCTCTCCACGATCTCAGGATCGGGCCCCGCCTACGTCTTCCTCCTCATCGAAGAGCTCACCGAGGCAGCCCGGGGCAAGGGATTCTCCGACGCCGACGCCCGGCTGATGGCCGAGCAGACCTTCATCGGGGCCGCGGCGCTGCTGGATGCCACGCGGGAGGATCCGGCCGAACTCCGTCGCCAGGTCACGAGTCCCAAGGGCACGACCGAGCGCGCGGTCGCGGTGCTGGAGGGGGCGAACCTCGCGGGAATCTTCGCCGAGGCGACCGACGCCGCGCTCGCCCGCGCCCGCGAACTCGCCGCCGGCGCCTGATCCGCCTCAGCGGTCGAGCGACGCGGCGGTCCTCGTCGGCCGAGCCGTGGCCGCCATTCCCTTGAGAAACCAAGCGCCGCGCGAGAAACCACGGCAGCGGTGGTTTCTCGGCGTCCACGTGGTTTCTCGTGTGTGCGCCGACTGCGGCGTGATCGCGTCAGGAGCGCGCGCTACCGTCCCCGCGAGCGGGGCGTCCGCTGAAGCGTGGCGAGGCGGGCGCGATCAGGTGCGCCTACCCTGCGCACCTGGGCGCTCTCCAGGGCCTCGGTGAGCGGGCCGACCCGCACCGCACCGGCGTAGTCCCACCGACCGAAGGGGTGCCGGTTCCGCCGGAGCCGATCTTCGCGCCGCTTCTCGTTCGTCAGGTGGCGTTTGGCCGCCTCGGGGTCAGCCAGGTCGTATTTGCCCCAGCCGTCGCTCTCGCCGATTGCGCCGTTGCTGGGGAACAGGAAGTCGACGCGATCGTGCACGCCTTCGTAGTGGAAATCCTGCTGCAGGAGAGGCACCTCGAATCCGCTCCAGAGGATCACGGCACGGCTGACCGATTCCCCCGGCGACTCCGCGAGCGGGTCGGCCGTATCGAGCACCCACGCGAGTTGGCGCGCGCCGCGCTGATCGGCGCGCTGCGTGGCTCGCTGGCGGACCTCATCGCGGGTCACAGCGCCCCCTTGCGCGGGCGACGTCGCGGCATCCAGGACGGCGAGCGCCTGCGCGGGCGGCAACGCTCGTGCGAGGTCGACGACGGTGTCGAGCAGAGACGTGACGCGCACCCCGGCGATCTCGACGACCTCGCGCGGGTCGACGCTCGTGTGCACGCTGACGTCGCCGAATCGTCGGGATGCGCTGCGATGGGCGGCGAAGACGTGGATGTCGCGACACTCTCCGAACGAGGGGAGACCGTGCAGGACCGCCGCCGACTCGAGACACATCGTCGCGCCGGGGCAAGCGAGTTCGAAGGCATGGACGCGGAGGGCGTACCGCTCCCATGGTGCGAGTCGTGACACCCCTGCGAACGAGGCGTGGATGCCGGGTCGTACGCGCGCGTACTCGCGTGACGACACGTCGATGCGAAGGGCTCGGGCTTCGCCCGCGGTCAGGAGCGGGACGGGAGGGCGGACGATGGCCCGAGCGGAGAGGAGCACTGGCATCCCGCGATCATGGCGCGCGGCGACCGCGTGCGGAGCGCCGACTCCTCATCCCGTGGACAACTCCGCGTACACGCGTGCTGTGGAGAAGAAGACACGCGGGTGCCGTCCCCGCGAGAAACCACCGCTGCGACGACAAACCGCGCCCGCAGTGGTTTCTGGCGCGGGATGTGGTTTCTCGCGCGCAGGGCGAGGTGGCGGCAGCACTGCGCCGCGCCGCACGCGTCAGCGGTCGAGCGAGGCGAACCGCTCGATGTCGCTGTTGGTGCCCGAGACGATGATGAGGTCGTGGTTCGTCACCACGGTGTTCGCCTCCGCGTAGCGGAACGGCTTGCCGGGGCTCTTCACCCCGACGACCGTGACGTTGTACTTCGAGCGCACGCCCGACTCGTTCAGGCCGATCCCGCGGATGAACTTGGGCGGATACATCTTGGCGAGAACGAAGTCGTCGTCGAACCGGATGAAGTCGAGCATGCGCCCCGAGACGAGGTGCGCGACGCGCTCGCCGGCCTCGCGCTCGGGATAGATCACGTGGTTGGCACCGACGCGGGCGAGGATTTTTCCGTGGCTCTGCGACACCGCCTTGGCCCAGATCTGCGGGACCTTCAGATCGACCAGGTTGGCGGTGATGAGCACGGATGCCTCGATCGACGACCCGACCGCGACGACAGCGACCTGGAAGTCCTGCGCGCCGATCTGCTTGAGGGCGTCGATGTTCTTGGCATCCGCCTGCACGGTGTGCGTGACGCGCTCGGACCACTTCTGCACGAGCTCGAGGTTGTCGTCGATCGCGAGCACCTCGCGGTCGAGGCGGTCGAGCTCTCCCGCGCACGCGGCGCCGAAGCGGCCGAGACCGATCACGAGGACGGGAGCGTCACTGCGCAGCTGCTCAACCAACGATGGGCCTTTCCACGGGCAGCGAGTAGTGCTGCGAACGGGATGTCGCGGCCACGGCCGCGGCGAGAGTCACTGTACCAACGCGCCCCATGAACATCGTGAGGGCGAGGACGTAGACGGCGGGGTCGGGGAGCGTCGCCGTGAGCCCCGTCGACAGGCCGACGGTCGCGAAGCCCGAGATGACGTCGAACAGCACGTTCTCGACGGTGTCACCCGTGATCTGGGTGATCGTGATCGTCGAGACGGCCACGATCGTCGCGCCCCACGCGACGACCGAGAGGGCCACGCGCTGCACGTCGCTGGGGATGCGGCGCCCGAACGCCTCGACCGAGGGGCGGCCCTTCGCCTCCGACCACACCGCGAGAGCGAGCACCGCGAGCGTCGTCACCTTGATGCCGCCGGCGGTGGATGCCGAACCGCCGCCCACGAACATGAGCATGGAACCCACGACCAGCGACGATCCGTTGAGCTCGCCGATGTCGACGACGGAGAACCCGCCCGATCGTGTCATCGCGGAGAGGAAGAAGGCCTGGAAGGTGGTGTCCCAGGCATCCATGCCGCCGAACGTCTTCGGGTTGGCGTACTCCAGGAGCAGGAAGACCCCAGCGCCCACGAAGAACAGGATGACCGTCGTGATGATCGTCAGCTTCGCGTGCAGCGACCACCGCCGCAGATGCAGGTGGTGCCGCCACAGTGTGAAGATCACGGGGAACCCGATCGAGCCGAGGAAGACACCGGCCATCAGGACCGTCAGGAAGAAGTAGTCCGTCGCGAACGGCGCGAGCCCGCCGGCGTTCGGGGTGAAGCCGGTGTTCGTGAACGACATGGCCGCGTAGAAGGGCGCCTCCCACAGGGCCGTCAACGGGTCGACGCCGCCGAGGAGCAGCGACGGGTAGAGCAGCACCGCGAGCCCGGCCTCGATGACGAGCGTCGACAGCGCGACCGTGGCCAGGAGCTGGCCGACCTCGCCGAGGCGCACGGTCTGTCCCTCGTTCACGGGGCCGCCGTGCGCACGGAGCGGGTTGGTGTCGCCCGCCGCGATGAGCTTCGCCCGCAGGCCCAGGCGCTTGGAGATCACGAGGCCGAGGATCGATGCCAGGGTCAGCACCCCCATCGCGCCGACATTGACGCCGATGAAGACGATCACGTGCCCGAGCGGCGACCAGTGCGTCGCCATGTCGACCGTGGACAGGCCCGTGACGCAGATCGTCGAGACGGCCGTGAACAGCGCGTCGGCGAAGGGGGTGCGGATACCGGTTGCCGACGCCGCGGGAAGCGAGAACAGGCCTGTGAACACGAGGATGAGCGTCGAGAACACCAGCACCGCGAAGCGCGACGGGGATGCGGTCGCGAGTTCGCGTACGCCGCGCACGGTCGCCCCGGCGACGCCGGCGATGCGACGGCCCAGACGGACGCCGACGGAACCGTCCGTCATGGCGTCCTCCTCGCTGCGTGGTCACGGTGTGGTCGTGCTGGGTCCTGCTCCGATCGTTGTCATGGTACTCGGGACGAGAGGCGGGCTAACCTACATTCATGGCGGACATCTTCGACGTGATCGCCGACGGTACCCGTCGGGACATCTTGCAGCTCTTGCGCGAACGCGCGATCGCGAACGAGCACGGCACGAGCGTCTCGCACATCGTGAGTGAGCTCGGAGTGAGCCAGCCGACGGTGTCCAAGCACCTGAAGGTGCTGCGGGAGGCGGAACTGGTGTCCGTGCGCGAGGAGGGGCAGCACCGCTACTACAGCCTGTCCACCGCGCCGCTGGACGTCGTGGACGATTGGCTCATCCCCTTTTTCGACGAAGCCCTCATGGAGCAGACGCCGGGCGCGACGACGCTCCCAGAGTCCGCCGCAGCGGCCGCCGACCTCGTGGGGCGCGCCGCGGCATCCACGAAGCATGCCTTCGACAGCATGCTCAAGCGCATCCCCGGCCGCTGACGCACGCCTTCGACGTCGTTCAGCGGGCGCCGAGAAGACGCGTAGTCCCGTCACAGCGGTCACAGAGGTTTACACGCGTCGCAGCCAGCCTCTACGCTGGTCGCAGCGCTGCGGGGGGACCAGGGCGCCCGGGAGAGTGAAAATGGCCGAGTTGCCCGATGTGCGTTTTCTGACCGTCGCCGAGGTGGCGGAGATCATGCGCGTCTCGAAGATGACGGTGTATCGACTGGTGCACTCGGGAGAGCTCCCCGCCGTGCGGTTCGGGCGCAGCTATCGCGTGCCCGAGACCGCCGTGACCGAGGCTCTGCAACGGCCGGTCGCCGACGTCGGCTAGACTGTTCCGAGGGCATTTTTCGAAGTGCCCGTTCCCGGACGCGGCGATCCGCGTCCAGACCCCTGACATAGTGAGGTTTTCCGTGGGTTCTGTCATCAAGAAGCGCCGCAAGCGCATGGCGAAGAAGAAGCACCGCAAGCTGCTTCGGAAGACTCGCCACCAGCGCCGCAACAAGAAGTAACTGCGGCCCTGGATTCTGAGTAATCTGCACCGAGCGCCTGTCCGTCTGGACGGGCGCTTCGTGTTTCCTCCAGAGATCAGAGGGAGGGGGCGTCGATCTCGAAGACCGGCTCCTCGTCCCAGGGATCGAAGACACCGGAGCTGACCCAGAACGCCTGAGCGACCGCGGGGCCCGGCACCCCGTCGGCGCAGACGGCGATCTCGAGGGCATACACACCCGTCGTCAGAAAGCGGATGCGTCGTGTCGCGGTGCCGTTCTCACCGAGCGGGATCACGGCCGACTGCCCGGTGTCGGACCAGACGCAGACGTTGCCCGACGGGGGTCCCGTCACGGTGAACGTGATCCCGGCGGAGCTCGCGGCATCGAGGTCGAGCACGACATCGTCCGGGAACCCCGCGACGCCGGGCTGTGCAGTGGTGAACGTGACGGTGCTCGTCCCGGAGGCGGCGCCGTCCTGCACGGTCCAGATCGAGGCGAGGTACGCGCCCGCGTCGAGGGAGAGCATCCGCAGGTCGAACTGCCACGCGCCATCGGCACCCGGATCGACCGCGTAGGTCGTGCCGGCGACGTCGATCGCCACGACGGCTGCGGGGTCGGTGACGCCCGACAGGCGGGGAGCGAGGTAGGGCGCTCCGAGAGCGGCTGTCGTGACCGCGGGTGCGGTGGCACGCGGCGTCGTCGGCGCGGGCACGCCGTCACCGGGCGCCGTGCCGGTCGTTGCGGGCACGGGGAGCGAACCCGGGGCGGCGGGCGTGGGGGCGGGCATCTGTGGCCGACCTCCCGCACCGCCGGCGGCGGGCTGCCAGAGGTCCAGGTCGCCCTCTGGCGGGACATCGGCTACCGGGGGTCGGGCCACCTCTGCTGCCGGGGCGAGCGGCGCGGCGGCGGCAGCGGAAGGCGGCGCGGCGTGAGGTGTCGGGACGGATGGACCCGGCTGGTCCTGCGCACGGGAGACGAGCGCTTCCGGCCCCGCCGCGCCCGGCGCCGGAGCGGTCAGCGCCACGCCACCGCTGAGGAGCGCAGCCGACACGAGGGCTGCGACGGCGACGACCGCGGCGGTCGCGGTTGCGGCGGGCGTGAGGGCCGACGCCGTGGGCAGAACGATCGCGAGCGCCGCGAACCCGAGGGCCCCGAGGGAGCGGTTGCGCGCCGAGCGCAACGCGGCCCGGAGCTGATCGTGCGCCTGGGCGCACGGGGTGCACGCGCGAAGATGCGCGTGCACGTGCTCGGCCGCCGGAGGCGAGAGCTCTCCGAGCAGAAGATCCGGCAGCCGGGATGCCGCGTGAGTCGGATCACCGCGGAGCGCGGGCGGAAGGTGCTCGAGCATCCACGTGGTGCGCAGCCCCGCCTTCGCGCGGCGATGGAGAGCCGAGACGGCGTTGGGACGGATCCGCAGCTCGCGCGCGATGGCCGGGCGCGCCACGCGCGCGACCTCGCTCAGCCAGAGAACGCGCTGCCAGCGCACGGGAAGGGAGCGAAATGAGCGCAGGAGCAGCCGGGCATCGTCCTCGTCGAGGAGGAGCTGCAGAGGATCGCTCTCGTCGACGACCTCGATGTCGGGATCGAGCTCGATGCGGTTGCGCGCGGCGTGCATTCGCACCGCCATGTTCCGCATCGTCGTGAAGAGGTAGGCGCGAAAGTGCGTGTCGGGCCCGGCGCCCTGGACGCGGATGCGGTCGTAGACGGCGAGGAAGGCATCGGAGACGAGGTCGGCGGCATCGCCGGGCGCGATGCGATGTCCCAGCCGCAGCGCGGCGCCCACGTGTCGCTGCCACAGCGTCTCGTACGCGGTGTTGTCCCCGCTGCGCAACCGTGCGATGAGCTCGGTGTCGCTCTCGGGCAGGGTGACGCTCGCGGTCGCCGTATCCGGCTCGCTCATGACGCCTCACCCCCCCGTCCCACCGACGTCGACGCGTCCGCCGACGCGAGCGACGTTTTGCGAGGACTCTGGTTCACTATATGGCGACGCCGACGGTGCCCCGGCTCGGCAGCGCCAGGGGTCGGCGGCTGGCACGGGGCCTGCGAGCGCGGCGCGTACGGGAGAATGGATGCCGTGACGACACTCACGCTGATCTCCAAACCCGACTGCCACCTGTGCGACGTCGCCCGCGAGGTCATCGATGTCGTCATCTCCGAGCTCCCGGAGAGCGACGTCGAGGTCGCTGAGCTGTCGATTCTCGACGACCCGGCGCTGTACGCGACGTGGTGGGAGAAGATCCCCGCCGTGCTCATCGACGATCGCCTGCATGCGCACTGGCGGCTCGATGCCGCGCGTCTGCGCGCCGCCTTGGATGCCGCGGCATCCCGGGCGCCCGATGCGATCTCCGTCTCGGAATCGACCCCCGCCCCAGCCCCGGAAGAGGACCCCGCATGATCCGTCACATCGTCGCCTGGCGTCTGGCCGCTGAAGACCCGACCGAGAAGGCCGCTCAGGCGCAGAAGATCGCGGCGGACCTCCTCGCGCTGAAGGGCGTCGTCCCCTCGATCGGCGAGATCTCGGTCGGGCCCGACGTCGTCGGCGGCTCCAACTGGGATGTCGCTCTGGTCGCCGACTTCGCCGACCAGGCGGCCCTCGACGCGTACCAGACCCACCCCGACCATCAGGTCGTGGTGGCGTATGTGCGGTCCGTCGTCGCCGACCGAGTGGCCGTCGACTTCGTCATCTGACGCCCGCGCCGCCGAACTCTCAGGCGGCGGGACGCACCGCCACCGCGACCGGGACGAGTGTCAGGCGCACGGGCTGGCCGTACTCGTAGCGATCGGCGACGTCGTGCTGGACGTGCACGATCGCGCCGTCGTCCGTACGCACGACGGTCCTCCGGAAGCTGCCCAGAAAGGTGCTCTCCTCGATCCGACCGGTCGTGCCGGGCCCGGCTGCGGCATCCGCTGAGGCATCCGTGGTCACGGCGTGCAGGCGCACGTTCTCGGGGCGCAGGAGCGCCGTGACGGCACCGTCGTCACCGGATCCGAGGCGGGGGAGCGGCGTCCCCCAGACGACGACGCTCGTGCCCGACGCGACGGCGGGCACGGCGCTGGAGAGACCGACGAACGCCGCGACGACCGGGGTGCGCGGACGCAGGTAGAGCTCTTCCGGAGTGCCGATCTGCTCGATGCGCCCGGCATCCATCACGGCGATGCGGTCGGAGACGGCAAGGGCCTCCTCTTGATCGTGCGTGACGAACACGGTCGTGATGCCCAGGCGCAGCTGCAGTCGGCGGATCTCGTCGCGCAGCTGCACGCGCACGCGGGCGTCGAGGGCGGAGAGCGGCTCGTCGAGCAGCAGCACGCGCGGCTCGGTGACCAGGGCGCGCGCGAGCGCGACCCGCTGCTGCTGCCCCCCGGAGAGCTGGTGCGGATAGCGGTCGGCGAGATGGGCGAGGCCGACGAGCTCGAGGGCGTCGAGCGCGCGTCGCGCGGCAGGCCCGCGATGGATGCCGCGGCGGCGCAGGCCGAACGCGGTGTTGTCCGCGACGCTCAGGTGCGGGAACAGCGAGTACGACTGGAAGACCATGCCGATGTCGCGACGCTGCGTGGGGACGCGGGAGACGTCGCGCCCGCCGAGGAGCACGGCGCCGCTGTCGGCGGACTCGAGCCCCGCGAGCACGCGCAGCGCCGTCGTCTTGCCGCACCCCGAGGGGCCGAGGAGTGAGACGAACTCGCCCGGCGCGATGTCGAGGTCCACGCCGTGGAGCACACGGGTGCCGCCGAAGCTCTTCTCGATCCCCTGCAGCTGCACGCGCGTGCCGGCGGCGGCGCCGGTGAGGAGCATGTTGTCGGCGGTGCGGGGGAGAGCGCGGTCGATGGTCACGGGCGGGCCTTTCGGTGACCGCGCGCGGCGCGGCCGATGACGAGGAGGAGGACGAAGCAGAAGAGCAGAGCGAGGAGGGTGAAGATCGCCGGCAGGTACGGATCCTGCTTCTGGACCACGACCATCGCCGTCTGGAACACCTGGCGGTTCAGCAGCGACGCGATCGTGAACTCGCCGAGCACGACGGCGATCGACAGGAGCGATGCCGCGAGCAGCCCGGAACGCAGGTTCGGCGCCAGCACGCGCAGGACGATCGCCGTCCAGCCCGCTCCGAGGGACCGCGCGGCCTCCGCGAGCGTGCGCAGGTCGACGGCATCGATCGAGGCCTGGATCGCGCGGTAGGCGAAGGGCAGCACGGTGATGCCGTAGGCGAACGCGAGCGTCCACGCCCCCGTGCCGATGAGGCGCCCGATCTGCAGGTAGAGCGGCGCGAGCCCCACGACGAGCACGATCGCGGGGATCGAGATGGGGAGCAGGACGGTGAACTCGAAGACGCGCTTCAGGCGTGGGAACCGCAGGTTCACGAGCACCATCGTCGGGGCGAGTAGCAGCAGCACGATCGCAACCGTCACGACGCACAGGACGAGTGAGTTGCCCAGCCCCGTCCAGATCGGCTTCAACGTCGCGGCCGTCTTCGGGTCGACCAGGCTCGCCCAGCGCGCGAACGACAGTGAGCCGTCCGGCATCTTCAACGTGTAGAGGAGGGTCGACACGAGCGGGATCGCGAAGAACACTCCGACGGCCACGGCGATCACGGCCCGCGTCGCGGGGTGGGGTGCAAGCCGGTTCACGACTGCCACCGCGCCGCGCGGCGCTGGACGAGGGTGTAGGCGCCCATGACGGCCCCGACGACGACGATCATGCCGAGAGCGAGCGCACCGGCGAGGTTCTCACGCCCGAGCACGGTCTCGCTCGTGAGGGCCGCTCGGATCTGCAGGGGGACGATCTGCGACCCTTGGCTCGCGAGGGCCGCCGCCGTCGCATAGGACGAGAACGCGTTTGCGAACAGGAGCAGCAGGCTCGCGGTGAACGAGGGGGCGAGGACCGGGACGCCGATGTGCGTCCAGAAGCTCCGCGGCGAGCCGCCGAGGGTGAGGTTCGCCTCGGCCCACTGGGGCTTCAGGGCGGAGAGTGCGGGGAGGAAGGTGATGACCATGAGGGGGATCTGGAAGAAGACGTACGGCAGGATGAGGCCCGGCAGCTCGTAGAGCCAGGTGCCGTTCGCGAAGATGTCGATGCCGAAGACGTCGCGCAGGAACACCGTGATGACGCCTTGGATGCCGATCGTCGCGATGAACGCGAACGCCAGCATGACGCCGCCGAACTGAGCCAGGACCCCGGCCGCGGCATCCACGGCGGAGCGCACGGTGCCCTCGGGTGACAGCCCCAGCAGGGCGTAGCAGACGAGCGCGCCGACGATAGCGCCGATGACCGCCGTGAGCAGCGACAGCCCGGCCGAGTTCGCGAACGTACGCAGGATGAGCGGGTCGCCGAGGGCGCCGACGTTCGACCACGTGAACGAACCGTCGCGGGTGAAGAACCCGGAGCCGATCGCGAGCGCCGTCGGCAGCACGAGGAACAGCGCGACGTAGACCCCGAAGGGAACGAGTCCGAGCCACGCCCACGACCCGCGCCGACGTGACGTCGGCGCGGGCAGGCTCTCCCGGGCGGGAGCGGCGGTGGATGCCGAGGCATCCACCCCCGCGACGTCGACCGCGGTCACTGGACCGCCGTCGCCCACTTCTCACCGAGCAGCGTGCCTGCGGCGGTGGACTGCTTCTCCGTCGGGACGACGGTCTCGGAGGGCGCCTCGGGCAGAGCAGCCGCGAGCGCCGCGTCGATCGTGCCCGCATCGGTCATCGCGGCCATGCGTGCCGGGCGTGCGCCGCCCTTGAGCCAGAGGTTCTGCACCTCGTCGCTGTAGAGGAACTCCTGCCACAGCCGAGCGGCGGCGGGGTGCGGGGCGCTCTTGTTGATCGCCTGGTTGTAGTAGCCCGCGTAGCCCGTGCCGTCGAGAACGACGACCTTCCACGCGGGGTTGTCGGCCTGGTGCGTCGCGTTGAGGTAATCCCAGTCGAAGACGACGGGGGTCTCGCCGCTCGCGACGGTCGCCGTCGTGACGTCGACCTTCAGGAGGTTCCCCGCCTTCTGGAGCTTGCCGAAGAAGTCGATGCCCGGCGCGAAGTCGTCGAGGGTGCCATCGGACTGGACGGTCGCAAGACCCACGGCAGCGAACGCGGCGCCTGCCTGCGTCGGGTCGCCGTTGATCGCGACGGCGCCCTTGTAGGCCGGGGTCAGGAGGTCGGCGAGCGTGGTCGGTGCGGGGAACTTCGACGAGTCGTACCCGATGGACATGTACCCGCCGTAGTCTCCGACGAAGAGCCCTGTCGGCTCCTTGAGGGCGTCGGGGATGTCGGCCCACGTCTGCACCTGGTACGGGGCGAACTGGGCGGTGTTCTGCAGGGCGACGGTCAGACCGATGTCGAAGACGTCGGGTGCGGTGTCGAGGCCCTCATTCGTCTTGGCGGCCTGGATCTCCTCGGCGCTCGAGACGTCGGGCGACTGCTCGTTGATCGCGATCTCGGGGTAGCGCTCGGCGAAGAGGTCGAGGATCTCGCCGTAGTTCGCCCAGTCGCGCGGCAGCGCGATCACGTTGAGCGCGCCTTCCGCCTTGGCCGCCGTCTCAAGGGCCTCGAACGAGCCGAAGGCGGACACGTCGGTCGCGGATGCCGCGTCGACGCCGCTGCCGCTCTGACCTGCCTCGGCGGCGCCGCTGCACGCGGCGAGGGTGAGAGCCAGCGCGCTGGCGGCTGCCGCCGCGACGACCGCGCGACGCAAGGGAGTACGGATCATGGGATTCCTCTCGGGTGATCCGCGCACGCCTCAGGTGGCGTTTCGCGGGGGATGAGAGGAACGTAGAACCGCTCCGTGACGCGTCGGGTCAGACCGGGTGAACGGCGCGTGACCGCCCGATGACGGCGGCGCAACAGCCGGGCCGACGGATCGATCCGACGGCCCGATCCGACGGGTCAGACTTCGACGACGGGCGCGTCGGGTGCGTTCTTCTTGATCGACTCGATGCCGTTCTGCGCGGCCGCTTTCGACTCGTAGGCCTCGCCGACGGCGATCACCTGGCCGTTGCCGGCTTTGAGGCGGAACCGCCATTTGCCGCCCGCGTCGGTGTAGAGCTCGAACTTCCCCGCCATGGCCTTACCTCCCGTGAGCGCACGGACCCACCGCCCGTATCGCGTCACACGTTAGTGCGCGCGCTGAGCGGGGGGAAGGTCGCGCGCGGGGAGGTTTCGATCAGCCGGTGAGGCGGGTGCGCAGTGCGGCGAATTCGGGCTCCGTCATGCCGCCCGAGCGCAGGTAGCCCGCGGCCGAGCCGTGCGTGGCATCCACCCAGTCCAGCGCTGCGCGGATGGCCCCCGGCGGTGTCGCGACGACGAGTGTCTTGAGTGCGGGAGTGAGCGGGATGCCGAAGGAAGCGACCATCCGCAGCATCCCGTCCGCCCAGTCACCGGCGAGGTTCTGTTCGGAGGAGGCGTAGTCGGCGACGACCGCGTCGCGGTCGGCGCCGACGGCATCCAGCAGCAGCGCCGTCGCGACGCCGGTGCGGTCCTTGCCGGCCGTGCAGTGTACGAGCACGGCGCTGGGACGGTCGTCGGTGCCGGCGGAGACGAGGCGGGCAACCGTCGCGAAGGCGTCGGCGCCGTGCTGCAGCATGCCGATGTAAAGCTGCTCGAGGGTGGGGATCTTCGCGGCCATGTCCGCCAACTGCGCCGGAGTCGGCGGCGCCGGAGCCGAGAAGGCCTCCTTCGCCATCTGCGCCATGGCCCCCTCGAGGATCGACAGCTCGACGGTTCTCATCGCGCGAGCCGGCAGGCGGTCGGGCGCCGCCGCGCGTTCCTCGGGCGTGCGGAAGTCGACGACGACGCCGATCGGGGTCTCGCCGAGCGCCGTGAGACCGGCGTCGGTGAGGGCGCCCAGCGCGTCCGACCGGAAGAGGACGCCGGAGCGCGTCACGCCGCCCTCCGCAAGGGCGATGCCGCCCGTGTCGCGGAAGTTGTGCAGTCCCTCGATCGTCACCGACACGATGATGCCTTACGCGGCCGGGTGGGCCTACGGCGCCAGACGGGTCGGCCCGCGGAAGAGGTACGTGACCTCGCGGATCGAATCCTGCCCGAGCATGAGCATCAGCACGCGCGCGAGCCCCATGCCGAAGCCGCCGTGCGGCGGCACACCGTAGCGGAAGAAGTCGAGGTAGTGCGCGAGGCCCTCGAGCGAGAGACCCTTCTCGAGCGCCTGCGCCCCGAGAACGTCGATGCGGTGCTCGCGCTGCGCGCCGGTCGTGATCTCGGTGCCCTGGAAGAGCAGGTCGTAGCTCGTCGTGAGCCCCGTCTCGGCGTCGCGCATGTGGTAGAACGGCCGGATCTCGGGGTGATAGTCCGTGATGAACACGAACTGATGCCCGTACGTCTCGCGCACGTGTGCCGAGATCTGGCGCTCGCCCTCGGGGTCGAGGTCGCCGTCGGTGCGGGGGATGTCGTAGCCGCGCGCCTTCACGATCTCGCGCGCCTCGGCGAGCGGGATGCGCGGGAAGGGAAGTGTCGGAACGACGACGTCGACGTCGAAGAGCTCCTTGATCTCGTCGCCGTGCTTGTCCTTCACCGCCTGGAACGCAGCGGCGAGGAGCTCTTCCTGCATCCGTGCGACGTCTTCGTAGGAGTCGATCCAGCTGATCTCGGCGTCGATCGACGTGAACTCCGTCGCGTGACGGCTCGTGAAGGACGGGTCGGCGCGGAAGACGTCGCTGATCTCGAAGACCTTGCCGAAGCCGGCGGCCTGCGCCATCTGCTTGTAGTGCTGCGGGCTCTGTGCGAGGTACGCCGTCTGGTCGCCGAAGTACTCGAGGGCGAAGAGTTCGGCGTTGCCCTCAGCGGGCGTCGACATGAGCTTGGGTGAGTGGATCTCGATGTAGTCGCGGTCGATCCAGTACGAGCGCATCGCGTGCTCGAGCGTCGTCTGAATGCGGAAGATGAGCGCGTTGCGGCGCTGGCGCAGGTCGATGAAGCGCCAGTCCATGCGCTTGTCGAGGCCGCTGTCGGCGGCGATCGGCGTCTCGGGCAGGGCGGATGCCGCGATGTCGACAGACGCGATCTTGATCTCCACGCCGCCGAGCTTGACGCGCTCGTCGTGCTTCAGCTCGCCCGTGACGGTCAAGAAGGTGCCGGTGGACATCTCGGAGATGAGGGCTGTGAGGGCGAGCGCCTCGGCATCCTGATCCACCGCGTCCGGGTCGGGACGGGTCGCGGGGTTCACGAGCTGCACGGCACCGGTCTCATCGCGCAGGATGACGAACTGCACCTTCTTCTGATCGCGGACGGTCTCGACCCATCCGGAGACCCGGACGGGTCCGTCTTCGCGGGACTGCAGCTGGCTGACGAGGGTGCGTTCGGTCACGATGGTCCAGTCTACGCGGGACCCGTCCGGCGCCCGGCGCCCGGCATCTGCTCAGGTTCTCGTCACCTTGCGCACGTAGCCTCGCGGGCATGGCGACTCCCGACGGATCCTGGCTCACGGCGCTCGTCGACGGAGTCGTCGGCCTCATGGACCTCATCGGTGCTCCGGGCGCCGGCATCGCGATCGCGCTCGAAAACCTCTTCCCGCCGCTGCCGAGCGAGAGGATCCTGCCCATGGCGGGCCTCGCGGCCGCTCGCGGGTCGTTCACGCTCTTCGAGGCCCTGTTCTGGACGACTGCGGGTTCGGTCGTCGGTGCGTTCGCCCTCTACGGACTCGGCGCGGTGCTCGGCATCGAGCGCCTCCGTCGCCTCGCCGATCGGATGCCGCTGCTCCAGGTCGCCGACGTCGATCGCACCGTCGCGTGGTTCTCGCGCCACGGCGGCAAAGCCGTCTTCTTCGGGCGCATGCTGCCGATCTTCCGGAGCCTCATCTCGGTCCCCGCCGGCGTTGTGCGCATGCCGCTGTGGAAGTTCGGCCTGTTCACCCTCGCGGGCTCGCTCGTCTGGAATACCGTGTTCGTCCTGTCGGGCTACTTCCTCGGCGCGCAGTGGCACATCGTCGAGGAGTACGCCGGCATCCTGCAGTACGTCGTCATCGCGGCTGCGGCCGCAGCGCTCGTCTGGTTCACCGTTGCCCGCGTGCGGCAGCTGCGCGGTCGCGGACGCGCTGTGGACAGCGACCCCGCCTGAGCGGGCCCATGCAGTAGCGTCGGCCCATGACCCCCTCCGCCGGCGCAGGGATGCCGCTTCGCGACTACCGCATCCACCGCTACGTGAATGCGTTCTGCCCGCGTTGCCACGAGGAGGACCCCGACCGGCCCCTGGCCGACGTGCGCCGACTGTCGGGATGGCTCGCCGATCGCGACGGAACCGTCTGGCTCGAGCGCGGCTGTCCCGACCACGGCCTCATCTCGACGCTGTACGACGAGTCCGCGGAGCTGCTCAGGTACCTCGAGCAGTGGACGGCGCCCACCAAAGTGCATGGGCCCGACACCGCTGCGAACTTCAAGCCGGTTCCGTCCGCCTACGAGGACGGTCTACCGCAGATGCAGACGCAGCACACCTGCATCCTGCTCGAGGACCTCACCGACCACTGCAATCTGCGCTGCCCCACGTGCTTCGCCGAGTCGAGCCCCGCGGCCAGCGCCGTCGCTCCGCTGGCGGAGGTGCTGGCATCCGTCGACGCCCGCCTCTCGAAGGAGAATCAGCGCATCGACGTGCTCATGCTCTCGGGGGGTGAGCCGACGCTCTATCCCTGGCTGGAGCAGCTGCTGGAGCAGCTCGTCGCTCGTCCCATCGTGCGGATTCTGCTGAACTCGAACGGCCTGCGCATCGCGAACGACGACGCCTTCGTCGAGACGCTGAAGAAGCATCGCGAACGGGTCGAGGTCTACCTGCAGTACGACGGCGAGTCGGCCGAGGCATCCGCCTATCATCGCGGCGCCGACATCCGTCGCTTCAAGCAGCGCGCGCTCGAGCGACTGGCGGATGCCGGGGTGTTCACGACGCTCACGATGACGGCCGCCCTCGGGGTCAACGACGGCGAGATCGGCGCCGTCATCCGCCGGGCGATGGCGACGCCGTACGTCGGCGGCGTCACGATCCAGCCCGTCTTCGGCTCGGGGAGATCGGCGGGGATCGACCCGAACGAACGGCTCACGCACACCGGCGTGCTCGCGCGGCTCGGTCCTCAGACCGACGACCTCATCACCTGGCGCGACCTCACCGCGCTCCCGTGCAGTCACCCGCACTGCTGCTCGGTCGGTTACTTCCTGAAGGACGACGGTGGCGAGTGGAAGTCGCTCGTCGCGCTCATCGGGCACGAGCGCCTGAAGGAGTTCCTCGATCTGAACCCCGACCTGCTCGCGAACCGCATCGCCGACTCGAACGTCAACAAGGCCATCCGCGACGTCGTCAAGACATCCCTCCTCGACCTCTTGAGCGAGCAGTCGTCGCTCTCGCATCCGTCGATGAGCGACATCTGGCGCGACATCTGCGTGAACTGCGACCTCGGCATCGGCACGCTCGCGACCCTCGCGGCGTCGAAGCTGCCCGGTCAGCACCAGCGGCTGCGGCGGATGCTCGCCGAGCGGGTTCTCCGCATCACCGTCAAGCCCTTCATGGACATCAACACGATGATCGAAGAGCGCCTGACGCAGTGCTGCGTGCACGTCGCCACCGTGAACGAGACGACCGCTGCGCACCAGTGCGCGCCCTTCTGCGCTGTGCAGGCGTGGGCGCCGCTGTCGCGCACGCGCATCTCGACCGCGACCGGTGCCGCCGTGGCGGATGTGCGGCGGCGACTTCCCGTGACGGTGACGACATGAGCGCCGCCGACTACTCGCACCTGAATCAGCGCGACCCATCGGTGCCGGATGCCGCGTCGCCGTTCGATCCGCTGCGCCTGTGCGTCTTCACGACCGTCGCCGTGATCGCGTGCGTGCTCGGGCCCATCGCGGTGCTCGCTTTCGCCCTCGTCGCGATCGGGGGCTACGCCCGCGCGCGTCGCGCCGGGCTCCTGCGTTCGCGCTGCAAGCTGGGCGACACGCGCAACGTGCTCGTGTACCTCGGCGTCGTGGCCGCGTTCGCCGCGGTCGCGGTGCCGTTCTGGGTGATCGGCTGGGCTCAGATCCTCTCGGGCGCGATCGGCTGACCGTGTTCCCGACGCTGCAGGACCTTGCCCCGTGGCTGCCGCCACTCGGCAGCCACGAGGTCTTCGTCGCGCTCGGCCTGCTCGCGGCCGGTGTCGTGTTCCTCATCGAGAGGCGCCGCCGGGGCGTCAGCGATCCGAGAGTGCCGTACCTCGTGCTGGGTGCGCTGGCGGGCGCGGCGGTGTTCTCGCGCCTCGGCACGTGGGCGCAGCACCTCGACCCGTCGAAGAACCTCAGCCTCATCGACCAGCTCGCCCACGGCAACGCCTCGATGCTCTCGGCGCTCGTCGGCGCGTGGCTGGGAGTGCACGTCGCGAAGCGGATCGTGCGCTACCCCGACCGCACGGGCGACCTCTTCGCGCCCGCCGTCGCGCTCGCGATGTGCATCGGCCGCATCGGATGCCTCCTCACCGAGCGGCCCGGGACCCCCACCGGTGCGGCATGGGGCATCGTCCTCGACCCGGAGGCGGCGGCGCGGGTGGGCGCGCCCGCAGGGGTGCCGCTGCACCCGAGCTTCGTCTACGAGATCGCGTTCCACGCCGTGGCGTTCGCGCTGTTGTGGTTCTGGCTGCGGCACCGTGACATCGCGGCGGGGGAGACGCTGACCCTCTACATCGCCGCCTACGGGATCTTCCGCTTCTGCGTCGAGTTCGTCCGCGGCAACGAGGTCGCGTGGGCGGGGTTCACGCGACCGCAGCTGTTCCTGATGGTCACGATCCCGATCCTCCTGGTTCGCATCGCCCTGATGGCGCGGCGGGGAGCCTTCGGAGGGGTCGCGGCATCCCGCGCTCCCGCACCCATTCCTCCCGCATCCATCCCTCCCGCATCGACAGCCGACCAGAGGAGCGACGCGCATGAGCAACCCGCCTGACCAGCCGCCGCAGGGACCGCCTCCCGCGCTGCCTCCGCAAGGGCCACCGCCCGTCCCGCCTCCGCCGGTTCCACCCGGGCCGGGCGCACCCCCGCCGCCAGGCCCCGACGCGCCCAAGCCGCTCGGGATCGGCGCGGGCGTCGGCATCGGGTGCGCCGCGCACGTGCTGGCGTTCTTCCTGGCGCTGGGCGTCCTTGCGTCAGCGGGCCTCTGGGGATTCTTCATCCCGTTCGTCCTCATCGCGATCGTCGCGACCGTCGGGATGTTCTTCCCCCGGACGCGTCCCTCCTCGACGGGGGTCCTCATCATCGTCGCCGCGGCCTGGATCGTCGTGCTCGGCCCGTGCCTGGCGATCATCGCACCGCGCTGATCGCCCCGGGCACTCCCAGCCCGCCCACAACCTGAGCCCCCGTAGACTTGAGGCGTGCCCGCCGATCGCCTCCACCTCGTGCGCCACGGCGAGGTCCACAATCCGGATCGCGTGCTGTACGGGCGCCTGCCGAACTTCGCGCTGAGCGCCGGCGGACGCACGATGGCCGCGGCAGCGGCCGCGCACGTCGAGGCACTCGGGCGGCCCGTGTCGGCGCTCTACGCCTCACCGCTCCAGCGCACGCGCGAGTCCGCCGAGCCTTTCACCGCGGCGTTCGGACTCGAACCCGTCATCGACGAGCGGGTCATCGAGCCGACGAACGTCTTCGAAGGCAAGCGCATGCGCCGAGCGGTGCTGAACCCCGCGAACTGGAAGCATCTGACCGACCCGGCGATCCCGAGTTGGGGCGAGCCGTACCTCGAGGTCGTCGAGCGCATGGATGCCGCGATGAAGGATGCCTGGAGCGCGGCGCCGTCGGGTGACGTCGTCATCGTCTCGCACCAGCTCCCCATCTGGATCACCCACCTCGCGATCGCCGGCGAGCCGCTCAGGCACGACCCGCGCAAGCGCCGGTGCGCGCTGTCGAGCGTCACGAGTTTCGAGCGCCGCGGCGACCAGTGGCGCGAGGTCGCGTACGCGGAGCCCGCAACGACGGCGGGTGCCGTGGATGTGGGGGCCGTCTGATGCCCGGGCTTCTGAAGCGACGCATCGTGGCATCCCTCGCCGCCGTCACCCTGGCGCTGAGCCTCGCGGCGTGCACGAGCCCGAACGACGAGCTCGCCGACCAGTACAAGCAGGGCGGTGACACCGGCTTCATCTCCGGCGACGGCCGCGTGCAGGAGATCCCTGCCGATCAGCGCGAAGGTGCGGTGGCGTTCACCGGTACCGCCATCGACGGGTCGACCGTGTCGAGCGCCGACTATGCCGACGACGTGCTCGTGCTGAACTTCTGGTACGCGCAGTGCGGGCCGTGCCGGGCCGAGGCGCCGATCCTCGAGGAGAGCTTCCAGGCCACGAACGTGAAGGGCGCCCAGTTCCTCGGCGTCAACATCTACGACGGGCCCGAGCAGGCGACCTCGTTCGAGAAGACCTACGGCATCTCGTACCCGTCGCTCCTCGCGAAGGACGACGCCGACCTCAAGCTCGCGTTCGCCGACTGGACGCCGCTGCAGGCCGTGCCGATCACGCTCGTGCTCGACCGGCAGGGACGTGTCGCGGCGCGCTTCGTCGGCCAGGTCGAGAGCGCATCGATCCTCCAGACGATCGTGAACGACGTGCTGGGCGAATCCTCGTGAGACGCGAGTCGCAGCCGTGAACGCAGGAGCGGTCGTCTTCGACGGGGCGCTGTGGCTCGCGGTCCCGATCGCGATGCTCGCGGGGCTGATCTCGTTCGTCTCGCCGTGCGTCCTCCCGCTCGTGCCGGGCTACCTGGGCTTCCTGGGCGGCGCGAGTGCCTCGGCATCCGGCTCCTCGCGCTCCCGCGGCGTCGCGGGCGGACGCGGACGCCTGCTCGCCGGTGTCGCTCTGTTCATCGCCGGCTTCACGGTCGTGTTCGTCGCGATGGGAGTGCTCGCGGGCAGCCTCGGGCGCTTCTTCATCCAGTACCAGGACGTCCTCACGCGCGTGCTGGGCGTGGTCGTCATCGCGATGGGCCTCGTGTTCCTGGGCCTGTTCGGTTTCGCGCAGCGCACCGTCAAGCCGCAGGTGCGCAGCGGACTCGGACTCGTCGGCGCGCCGCTTCTCGGCGTCGCGATGGGCATCGGCTGGGCTCCGTGCATCGGCCCCACCTACGCGTCGATCCTCTCGATCTCGCTGACGCAGGCCGACCCGTGGCGGGCAGTGCTGCTGGCCGTCGCGTACTCGCTGGGCCTCGGCATCCCGTTCCTGCTGCTCGCCGTCGGCTTCGGCTGGGCGACGCGCTCGGTCGCATTCCTGCGCCGGCATATCCGTGCGGTCAACATCATCGGAGGCGTTCTGCTCGTGGTTCTCGGCGTGCTCATGGTCTCGGGAGTATGGACGGCGCTCATGTCGCACCTGCAGGGGGTGATCGGCGGTGTCACGCTCCCGCTCTGACGCCTCGGTGATCGAGTCCGACGCCTCCGATCCGCTGCGTCCCGCGGATCACGCCGACGGTGACGGCGATCGCGGCATCACTCAGCCGCAGCTCGGACTCGTCGGCTGGATGCGCTGGGGGTGGCGCCAGCTGACCAGCATGCGCACGGCGCTCGTGCTCCTGCTCCTGCTCGCCATTGCCGCGATCCCCGGCTCGATCGTGCCGCAGCGCAGCGCCGACCCGAACGGCGTCATCGACTTCGAGTCGAAGAACCCCGGGCTCTACCCCGTCTACAACGCCCTGCAGCTGTTCGACGTGTACTCGTCGGTGTGGTTCTCGGCGATCTACATCCTGCTGTTCATCTCGCTCATCGGCTGTGTGATCCCACGGACGAAGCACCACTTCAAGGCCATGCGCGCGGTGCCGCCGCGCACGCCGATGCGGCTCTCGCGCCTCGACGACTACGCGACGGCCGAGCGCATCGTGCCGGACGGCCAGGATGCCGAGGCCGAGGCCTCCCGCGTCATCGATCTTGCGCAGGCGCAGCTGCGGAAGGCGGGCTATCGCGTCGAACGCTACGACACGCCCGCGACGGGGGCTCGTTCCGCCACCGCCTCGGTCTCGGCCGAGCGCGGGTACGCGCGCGAGACCGGCAACCTCGTCTTCCACGCGGCGCTCGTGGGCGTGCTCATCTCGGTGGGCGTCGGCGGGGGGCTCACTTACACCGGGCAGACCGTGATCGCCGAGGGCGACAGCTTCGTCAACTCCCTGGGGCTCGGCTACACCTCGTTCAACCCCGGCCGCTTCGTCGACACGGAGCACCTGCCGCCCTACTCGCTGAGCCTCGACAGCTTCGAGGTCTCGTACGTGCCGGTCGGGCAGGCCGGTCAGGGCATGGCGGGTGATTTCGCGGCGAACCTCACGACCCGCGAGCCCGGTCACGACCCCGAGCAGAAGACGGTGCGGGTCAACCACCCTCTCGACATGGCGGGCGACCGCGTCTACCTCATGGGCAACGGCTACGCGCCGACGATCACGGTGCGAAACCCCGCGGGAGACGTCGTCTTCCGTGAGGACGTCGAGTTCCTGCCGCAGGATGCCAACATGACCTCGCAGGGTGTCATCAAGATCGCTGACGGCCTCAGCGAGAACGGTGCGCCGACCCAGCTCGGCATGGTCGGCTTCTTCTATCCGACCGCCGCGACGCTCCACACGGGAGCGCTGACCTCGGCCTACCCGGCGCTCGCGAACCCCGTGCTGACGCTGTGGGTGTATGCGGGCGATCTCGGCATCAACGACGGCACCGCGCGCAACGTCTACGCCCTGGATCCGTCCGAGATGACGCAGCTCGCCGGCGGCACGAGCGGCACGGATGCCCTGCAGCTCGAGCCCGGAAAGACGGTGGACCTGCCCGACGGTATGGGCACGATCACCTTCGAGGACAACACGGCGAACGGGGGCGCGGAGGTCGTCAAGCGTTACGTCTCGCTCTCGATTCACCGCGACGTCGGCGCGCCGTGGGTGCTCGGGTTCGCGATCGTCGCCCTCGCGGGTCTCGTCACGGCGCTGTTCGTACCGCGCCGCCGGATGTGGGTCAAGGCGACCGCATCAGGATCGTCCGTACAGCTCGAATACGCAGGCCTTGCGCGTGGCGAGGACCCCGCCATCGCGGTCGCCGTGGCCGAGCTGAAGCGCACGCACGAGGCATCCCTCGACAGTGAGCACACCTCCGCCCGATGACACGCCCCGCGTAGACTGGACGCCATGCCCGACGCCGATTTCTCGCTCGATTCCGTCTCGGTCCTGCTGGTCTGGACGGCCATCGCGATCTACGCCCTCGCGTTCATCGCGTACGCAGTGGACCTTGCGCGTCGCTCCGACCTCGCCGCCAAGGCCCAGGATGCCAAGACGCGGGCTGCCGCGCCGGCGCGCGCTCTCGTCGGGGCGGGTGCCGCGGCATCCGGTGCCGGCGGTGATGTGGTCTCGGTCGCGCAGCTGCGTGCGGAGGAGGCAGCCGCTCTGGAGGCCGTTGAAGCGCGCCCCGCCGCGCGACCGCGGTACGTGTGGGCCCGCATCGGCACCTCGCTGACGGTACTCGGCTTCCTCTTCCACGTCGCCGCCGACATCACGCGCGGCATCGCCGCGGGGCGCGTGCCGTGGTCGAACATGTACGAGTTCGCGCTCACCGGAACGATGCTCATCGTCGCGGTCTACCTTGTCGTGCTCTTCAAGTACGACCTGCGGTTCCTCGGGACCTTCATCACCGGCCTCGTGACGGTCCTGCTCGGCGGCACCGCGATCTGGTTCTACACCACCGTCGTGCCCCTCTCCGATCCGTTGAAGAGCGTGTGGCTCGTCATTCACGTGTTCGTGGCCTCGCTCGCGACGGCGCTTTTCGCGCTCGCCTTCGCACTGTCGGTGACCCAGCTCCTGCAGGCGCGGCGCGAGCGTCTTGCCGTCGCCGCGGAGGACGCGCGCGGAGCGCAGCAGGCGGATGCCGAGGCATCCACCGCCGCAGACACCGCGCGGGCGAAGACGGGTCCGCGCTTCCTGCGCACGCTGCCCTCGGCCGATGCCCTCGAGTCGCTCGCCTACCGCTTCGCGATCATCGGGTTCATCTTCTGGACGTTCACCCTCATCGCAGGGTCCATCTGGGCCAACGACGCGTGGGGACGCTACTGGGGCTTCGACACGAAGGAAGTCTGGACGTTCGTCATCTGGGTGCTCTACGCCGGCTACATCCACGCGCGGGCAACGCGCGGCTGGCGCGGTACGCGTTCGGCGTGGCTGTCGATCGTGGGCTTCTCGGCGGTCATGTTCAACTTCACGATCGTGAACATGTTCTTCAAGGGTCTGCACGTCTACAGCGGACTGAGCTGATCTCGTCCCTTCGCGCCGTGCGTGTGGTGCGGTGGCCGGCCGGCCGGCTTCGGCCGCCGAAGGGGTGACGTGAATGCGCGCCTCGCCCGTGCTGAGGGGTGCGATTGCGCCACCCCTTTCGGCGGTGCGGGGCCGAAGCGCGCGTACTCGTGCCGCCGGGCCCTACGCGAGGGCAGGTGCCGGTTCGAGCAGCGCCGAGGCCTTCGCGGTGCGGCGCCGCGCGACGGCGATGATCGTCACGACGAACGCGAGTGCTGCCCAGATGATCATGCCGACGAGTCCGGCGCCGAGGCCTCCCGCGGAGGTGAGAGCCGCGAGGAACGCGCCGTACGCGGGGGTCGTCGGCATGAGCGCAGCGATCTGCGTCAGGATGCCGGGGACGGTCGAGACGATCCCGCTCGCCACGGCGAGCACGCCCACGAGCGCCGCGATCCAGCGCCCCGCACCCCCGAACACCGCGACGAGCGCCTGGTTGACGGCGGCGAACGCGATGCCGGCCACGACGGCGAGAGCCGCGAAGTTCCACCATGTACCCGCGTCATAGCCGGCCGCGAACTGCACGACGGCGGCGACCAGGACGCCCTGACCCGCGCCGATCGCGGCGGCGGGCGCGAGGCTGCGCAACGCCAGGAGTGCCGACGGGCGGCGTGAGCTCAGCGCGTAGCGCGGCACGGCCTGCAAGGCGATGAACGACGCGAGTCCGCCGAACCACAGCGCGAGCATCGCAAGAAGGGGGATCGCCGACGCCCCGAACAACGTGGTCGACGTGCCCTGTGCCGTCACCGGGTCGGTCACCACCGACGCGAGGTCGGTCGCCTGCTGATCCGTGTACGAGGGCACGCTGGATGCCGCGGTCGTGAGTCCGTCGGCCAGCGAGCTCGTTCCGCTCGAGAGTTGACCGAGACCCGCCGCCAGTGCGTCGCCGCCATCGGCCGCCGTCCCCGCGCCCGTGGCGAGCTGGGAGGCGCCGGCGGCCGACTGCGCGGCCCCGGAGGCGATGGTCCCCGCTCCGGTGGCCAGGCCGTCGGCGCCCGTGGCGAGGTCTCCGGCTCCCGCGGCCGCCTGTGAGAGCCCGCCGGCGAGGCCTGCGATGCCCTGCGAGATGCCGGCCGATCCGGCGGCGAGCTTGGCGGTCGCCGCGGGCAGTTGGTTGATCTGGCCCAGGCCCTCGGCGACCTGCTGCGCGTTGCCGATCAGGTCGTTCACGGACGGGAGAGCGTCCTCGGCCTGCTGCGCGGCGCGGGTGAGTCCCGCGCAGAGGTCGGCCGGGTAGCCGTTCGTCGTGCAGTCGGCAGCGAGCTGCTGCAACTGCGCGACCGTCGCGGCGGCGCTCTGCTGCACGGCGGCACTGTTGTCGGCGACGCCCTGCGCCGCATCGATCACCTGCTGGGGAACGCTGATGCCTTGCGCCTGCGCGGCGAGCTGCTGCATGCCGGCCGCGAGGTCGGCGCTCGGCTGCACGAGTTGGTCGAGGCCGCCGGAGAGCTGGGCGAGTCCGTTCGCCGAACGGTGCGCACCGGCGGCGTAGGTCTGCACGCCCGTGGCGTACTGTGTCGCGCCCGAGGAGAGCTGCCCCAGCCCGTCCGCGAGCGCGCCGGCACCCGTCGAGAGTTGGCGAACGCCGTCGGCGAGTGAGACGGCGCCCGTCTGCGACTGCGCCGCGCCGTCGGCGAGCTGGTGCGCACCGTCGGCGGCCGTCCCGAGCTGATCGCCGAGGGTCGTGAAGCCCAGGAAGACGTTCTCGAGGTACACGCTCGACAGCTGCTGACCGAGGACGGATGCCGCCGCCTGAGCGACCTGCGTCGTGATCGCCTCGTCGACGATGCGGCTGTCGGGCGAGGTCTGTGCGGTGATCGTCGCCTTCTCCGGGGTGCCGCCCGATCCGTCCGACGCGGCGGCCGTCGAGGTCGCCGCGGCGGAGAAGTTCGCAGGAATCGTGATGACGGCGTCGTAGGTCCCGTCGGCAAGGCCCGTCGCGGCATCCTCGGTGTTCGAGATCGTCCAGTCGAGGTTCGACGGCAGGTCGTCCGAGCCCTTCACGAGCCCCGCCGTCAGTTGGCGCCCGAGGGGCACGTACTGTCCGTTCACGGTGACCGGCTCGTCGTTGTTCACGACCGCCGCGCGCATGCCGTCGAGGCGTTCGACCGGGTTGTACAGCGCGGCGACGAGGATGCCGCCGATGACGACCGGCAGCAGCAGCACACCGATCAGGGTCAGCCAGGTCACGGGACGGCGCGAGCGGGCGCGTTCGAGGGGGAGGGTCATGAGATCACCTGCGTTGACGGGATGAGGGGAGTGAGAGCGAGGGATGCCACGTCCGGTCGGTGCGCGTCGGCGAGCAGCCCGAGCGCGGGGCCGTCGTGACGGGCCGAGGCGACGACCGTGAGGCGAGCGCCGTCGTCGCCCTGGCGCTGGGCGACGGCGATCGCGGCGTCGCGCAGCAGCGCCGCCGCCTGGTCGGGCTCGGGGCCGGCGAGCGTGTCGAGCCCGTCGATCGCGACCAGCGTCGTGCCGCCGCGCAACGCCCGTCGCAGTTCGCGCAACGGATCGGCGGCGCCGGCGAGGAGAGCCACGCCGACGTGCGCACGCACCCAGGCACCGCGGCCCGGGAGCAGGTGCCCCGCGACGCGCAGGAGTCCGGTGCTCGGATCGATGCGCCCCGCCGTCATCAGGACGAAGGCGCGTGCCGCACGCGGGTCGGCCGCCGTCACCAGAAGCGTGTCGCCGTGGGCGACGCGGAAGGTGGCGCCGGAGAACAGTTCCACCTCGCCGACGCCGCGACCGCCTTCGACGCGCACCGCGACGTCCTCACCCACGAGGGGCGCGCGCGACCCGGGTTCGGGCCAGTCGGCGAGGGCGAGCTCGCGCTCGACGGCTTCACCCTCGATATCGAAGTGCGGTAGTGCGCGGTCGAGCCATCGCGGCATCCACCACGCCTTCTCGCCGAGGAGGGCCATGATCGCGGGGCCGAGCGTCATGCGCACCAGGAAGGCGTCCACCGCGATGCCCACGGCGAGTCCGAGCGCGATCGGTTTGATCGATGTATCTCCCTCCGGCACGAACGCGGCGAACACGGCGAACATGATGACGGCGGCGGCGCTCACGACGCGGGCGGACGCGGTGAAGCCGCTGCGCACGGCTGCCACGGCCGTGTGTCTGTCGGCGCGCCCGCGGCGTGCGCGGCGCGTGTGCACGTAGTCCTCGCGCATGCGCGAGACGAGGAAGACCTCGTAGTCCATCGCGAGTCCGAAGAGGACTCCCATGAGGATGATCGGCATGAACGAGATGACGGGGCCCGTTCGGGTCACGTGCAGCGCGTCGGCGAGCCATCCCCACTCGAAGACGGCTGCGACGACACCGAAGGAGGCGAGGATCGACAGCAGGTACCCCACGGTCGCCTTCAGCGGCACCCAGATCGACCGGAACACGATCATCAGGAGGATGAACGACAGCCCCACCACGAACAGTCCGAAGGGCAGCAGGGCGGCACCCAGGCGGTCGGAGATGTCGATCGCGATCGCCGTGAAGCCGGTGACCTTGAGGTCGACGCCGTACTTCTCGAGCCACTCGTCGTGGTGGGCGCGGAGCTCGCGGACGAGATCGGCCGTGGCGGGGTCGTCCGGCGCGGTCGTCGGCACGACCTGGATGAGACCGGTGTCGGCGGTCTCGTTCGGCGTCGCCAGCGCGACCTCCTTCACGCCGGGGATCTTCTCGACGGCGGACTTGAGGTCGGCCATGAGGCCGAGCGGGTCGGTCGAGGTGACGATCGTGCCGGTGAGGATGAGCGGCCCGTTCGCGCCGGGACCGAAGTGCTCGGCGGTGAGGTCGTAGGCCTGGCGCGCCTCGCTGGAGGTCGGCTGCATGCCGGCGTTGGGGAGCGCCAGCTGAAGGCTCGCGGCGGGGATCGCGACGACGCCGAGGGTCACAACGACGGCGATCGTCGTCACGATGGGATGCCGCGTCACGAGCATGACCCACCGATTGGTCTGCCGGGGCTGCGTCGGCGTCTTCGCCGTGCGGGCGGCCCGGCGGCGGACACGCACGCCGCGGCCGAGGCCGCGCCCCCAGCCCGCGACGCGCTCCTTCGCGAAGCCGAGGAGCGCCGGGGTGAGAGTCACCGCGACGAGCACGGCGACCGCGACGGCACCCGCCGCGGCGATGCCCATCGTCGTGAGGAACGGGATGCCGGCGAAGCCGAGACCGATGAGCGCGATCAGCACGGTGACGCCTGCGAAGACGACCGCCGAGCCGGCGGTTCCCGTTGCGCGCGACGCGGACTCCTCAGGGGCGACACCGGCACGCACCTGGTCCTGATGTCGCGCGACGATGAACAGGGCGTAGTCGATGCCGACCGCGAGGCCCAGCATGATCGCGAGCATCGGCGTCGTCGACGACACCGTCGCGAAGGCCGTCGACGCGAAGATCAGCGCGATCGCGAGAATGACGCCGATCAGGGCGCTCACGAGAGGGAACCACGCGACGGCGAGGGAGCGGAACGTCACGATCAGGACGAACAGCGCCACGAGCACGCCGACGATCTCCACGAGCGAGAGCGCGGGCAGGGAGGTCGAGAAGAGATCGCCGCCGACGACGACCTGCGATCCTTCCGGGAGCGCAGCGCCGAGGGATGCTGAGGCCTCCTCGAGCGCCGTCTTCGTGGCATCCGGCACGTCCGTCACGGTGCCCTCGAACTGCAGCCGGATCAGCGCCGCCTCGTGGTCGTCGGAGATCATGCCCGAGACCATGTCGTCGAAGGGGTCGGTCACGGCGAGGACGCCGTCCAGGGCGTCGAGCTCCTTCACCGTCGCGGCGATCTCGTCGCTGTACGGAGCATCGTCGACGCGATCGCCGGGGGCGGCGACGACGACGAACTGGGCGCTGGTTCCGCTCGCCTGGGGAAAGGTGCGGTTCAGGAGCTCGATGCCGTCCTGCCCCTCGGATCCCGGGATCGAGAACGAGTTGTCGAAGCCCTTGATCGACCCGGTGGCCATGCCGAGCCCGACCGAGCCGCCGACGATGCCGAGCAGCAGCAGCCACGCGACGAGGACGCGCCACGGGTGGCGATACGACCATCGGCCGAGAGAGGAGAGGAGTGTGGACACGGGCGCTCCGGAAGACGGCGGTTCAGCGAGGGACGATACAGAACTGTATCGGATACATGGTTGTATCCTAAGAGGGTCGCTCCCGCCGATTCTGGGGAGTAGATGTGAGAATCGATCCGAAGGAGGCGCCGTGGCCGATGTCCTGCCCCGCTCGGGCACGCGACGCCGTGAGCAGACCCGCGCCCGCCTCCTCGACGCGGCGCACGAGGTTTTCGCCGAGGTCGGCATGGATGCCGCTTCGGTCGAGATGATCTGCGAGCGCGCCGGGTTCACACGGGGAGCCTTCTACTCCAACTTCGAGTCGAAGAACGAGCTCTTCCTCGCCCTGATCACTCAGCTCGCCGAGGCGAAACTCGACGAGGTCGCCGGGCGCGTGCGCGAGCTGCCCGTCGATGCCATCGACGACACCTCGGGGCTCGTGCGTCAGGTGGTCGGTGCGTCGCTCGGTGAGCGCATGGAGCCGCAGCTGTTCAGCGAGATCCGCACCCAAGCGCTGCGCGACCCCGCGCTGGCGAGCGCCTACCTCGGTTGGCAGGACGCGATGGCGGCACGTGTGGAGGGCATCATCTCCTACGTCGTGGATGCCTACGACCTCAGCCTGCGCCTGCCGGTCGCCGAAGCCGCGCGGCTGCTCGTCGACGTCTCGGACGACACGTGCACGCGCGCGACCCTCGAGGGGCGCCCGGCCGAAGAGGTGAACGAACTCATGAACGCCCGACTCGAGCGGCTGGTCGGCGTGCTCGTGGAGTCTCGCGGCTGAACTCTCACGAGGCCTGCGGCAGCAGGGCGAGACATCTCTCCAGCCGCCGCAGCCACCATTCCTGCCGCTCGGGCGACGCGGCGTGGGTGCGCAGCAGCCCGGCATCCACGTCGACCCGACCGAGCGGTAGCGCGCCGCCGCGCGGACGCAGCGGCGTGCGCGTCACGTCGGCGGCCAGGAGCGACGCCGTGCCGAGGCCGCAGTCGTAGGGGAGATCCGGGAGTGCCGCCGCCAGGGCGAGTCCCATCGAGAGTCCGACGGATGTGTCCAGGGCGCTCGAGACGACGGCCGGGAGCCCGGCGTCGGCGACGATCTGCAGCGCCCGCGAGACGCCGCCGAGCGGCTGCGCCTTCACGACGACGAGGTCAGCGGCCCCCGCCCGCGCGACGGCGAGGGGGTCGGATGCCTTGCGCACGCTCTCGTCCGCCGCGATCGGGATGTCCCAATCGGCGATGCGCTCGCGCAGCTCGGCGAGCTCGTCGACGCGCGCGCACGGCTGCTCGAGGTATTCGAGGTCGAACTCCGCGAGGGCGTGAACGGCATGCTCGGCTTCGTCGACGTTCCATCCGGCGTTCGCGTCGACGCGGATCCGCCCCTCCGGCCCCATGGTGGCGCGTACGGCGCGCACGCGTGCGACGTCGTCCGCGAGGGTCTGGCCGCGCTCTGCGACTTTGACCTTCGCTGTCCGGCAGCCGTCGAAGCGCGCGAGCACGGCCGGCACGTCGGCTGCCGCGAGCGCGGGTACGGTCGCGTTCACGGGTACGGCGGCGCGCACCGGCGCGGGCTGCGGCCGCCAGCCGAAGTCGAGGGCGGCCGACAGCCACGTCGCGGCCTCCGCGTCGTCGTACTCCAGGAAGGGGGAGAACTCCGTCCACCCCTCGGGCCCCTCGAGCAGGAGCGCTTCGCGGTGGTCGACGCCGCGAAAGCGCGTGACGAGCGGGAGCGAGACCACGTGCGCACGGGCGCGGAGGTCGGCGAGCGCGGGCAGGGCGGCGGCGTCCATGGCATCCATCCTGCCGCGCTCACAGCGCGTCGTGCGCAGTCAGGTCCCGCGCGTCATCCACCGTTCCGGCGCCGGCAGGGGTGCAAAGCCGAACTGCGCGTACAGTCCGTGTGCATCGGCGGTCGCGAACGCGAGCTGCTCCCCGGATTCGTCGTCGTACACGCCGTAGACGGGCGCCCCGGTCACGCGACCTGCTGGCCGCACATGCCGCACACGCCCGTCGCGGGCACCTGGACGAAGCAGTCCGGGCACATGACGGCGGGTCGCTCGGGGATCGTCGGGGCCGCGGCCTTGCGCGGGCTGGGCGACGTGGCCCGGCGGGCGCGCTCGGGTACCGAGACCGGCGGAGCCAGCTTCGGCGTCGGTTTGTGGTCGGCGCAGTAGAAGCGCACGAAGCCGGCCGGATTGGTCGGATGCCGGTGCTTCACGACCCACAGCGCTTCGCGCGGCCAGGGCTCGCTGTCGGGGCCGCAGCCGGAGCATCGCGTGGCCTCGCCCGGCACGGCCTCGGCGGCAGCGACCGGAAGCTCGAAGGGAAGGCTGTCGCGCCAGTCGGAGGAGTTCCTGATCTTCATCGTCACATCACCGCGCGCCTTCCCGGCGGCCTCCGTCGGGTGAGGAGTCGCCGTGGTTCATTCTCCCACGCCGACGCCACCCGGACGGCCGTCAGGGCCGCGCGGACTGGACCTCGACGAAGTGCTCGACGGTGGGGAACGGGTCGTAGAAGTGGTGCAGCAGCTCGCGCCAGCGCGCGTACTCGGGGGAACGTCGGAATCCGAGGGTGTGGGCCTCCACAGATTCCCACTCGACGAGCAGCAGGTACGCGTTCGGGGTTTCAAGGCTGCGGTGCAGCGCGACGCCGAGACACCCGGGCTGAACCTCGATCAGGGGTCGGGCGACGGCGAACGCGGCTTCGAAGTCGGCTTCGCGGTCCGGGACGACGGGGAGGACGGCGTGCTCGAGGATCATGCTGTCGACCGTAGTCCCGGGCGCGGACGAAAGCCCGCGCGTAGGCTGGACGGGTGACCGACCGCTTCGTCTCCGACCTGTTCGACCCGGCCGAGTGGGTGCTCGCCCCCGCGGCATCCGACTACACGGACATCACGGCGCATGTGAGCCGGGACGGGCGGATCGCCCGGATCGCCTTCGACCGGCCCGAAGTGCGCAACGCCTTCCGCCCGCACACCGTCGACGAGCTGTACCGCGCGCTCGACATCGCCCGTCAGGATCCGAAGATCGGCGTGGTCCTCCTCACCGGCAACGGTCCGAGTCCCAAAGACGGCGGCTGGGCCTTCTGCTCCGGTGGCGACCAGCGCATCCGCGGACGCGACGGGTACACGTACGCGGCCGACGACGCCACCGCGCCCGACAGTGCGCGGGCGGGGCGCCTCCACATCCTCGAGGTGCAGCGGCTCATCCGGTTCATGCCGAAGGTCGTGATCGCCGTGATCCCCGGATGGGCCGCGGGCGGCGGGCACTCACTGCACATCGTGTGCGACCTGTCCGTGGCATCCGCGGAGCACGGCAGATTCAAGCAGACGGATGCCGACGTCGGCAGCTTCGACGCCGGATACGGCTCCGCCTACATGGCCCGGCAGGTGGGACAGAAGATCGCGCGCGAGGTGTTCTTCCTCGCGGAGGAGTATTCGGCGCAGCGCGCGTACGAGATGGGGACTGTCAACCGCGTCGTCCCTCACGCCCAGCTCGAGCACGAGGCGATCGCGATGGCCAGGACGATCCTCGGCAAGAGCCCCACGGCGATCCGCATGCTGAAGTTCGCATTCAACGCGATCGACGACGGCATGGTCGGCCAGCAGGTGTTCGCCGGCGAGGCCACGCGTCTCGCTTACGGCACCGACGAAGCCGTCGAGGGGCGCGACGCGTTCCTCGAGAAGCGCGACCCCGACTGGTCGCCGTACCCGTACCACTACTGAGACGGCGGCGGACATGCAGCTCGAAGCAGTGGATGCCGCGGACGCGCGCGCCGTCCTCCGCGGGCTGCGCGGTGCCGTGCTCGGCGCGGGGCCGGCGATCGCGCTCGGCACGTCGACGCACCCGCTTCCCGCCGACGTCCCCCCGGGGACGGCGGTCGTCGTCACGACGTCGGGGTCGACCGGGTTCCCGAAGGCGGTCGCGCTCAGTCGCTCGGCGCTTACGGCGTCGGCCCTCGCGACCGCCGAGCGCATCGGCGAAGGGGCCTGGCTCCTGGCCCTCCCGCCCGGGTACATCGCGGGCGTCCAGGTGCTCGTCCGTGCCCTCGTCGCGGGGCGCGAACCGGCGATCCTCGCCGGTGCGTTCTCCGCGCGCGCGTTCTCCGCGGCGGCAGCCGCGATGGCATCGAGCGAAGGCGGCGCGCGCGTATCGACCTACACCTCGCTCGTTCCGGCCCAGCTGTCGACCGTGCTCGACGCGGCCGAGGGGGGAGATTCCGACGCTGCCCGAGCCCTCGCCGGTTTCGAGGCGATCCTCGTCGGTGGGCAGGCGCTCGCGCCCGCGCTCGCCGCTCGCGCCCGCGCGATCGGTGCGCGGATCGTCCGCACGTACGGATCGAGCGAGACGGCGGGCGGATGCGTCTACGACGGCATCCCTCTCCGCGGCGTCGGCGTGCGCATCCACGACGGCGAGGTGCAGCTGTCGGGGCCGACCCTCGCCGACGGATACCTGGGGGATCCCGACCGTACGCACGCCGTCTTCGTGCACGACGAGGCGGGCACCCGCTGGTATCGCACGGGCGATGTCGGCACGTTCGACGGCGAACGCGTCACCGTCACGGGGCGCGCCGACAACGTCATCATCTCCGGCGGGATCAACATCTCCCTCGACCGCGTCGAGCGGGTCGTACGCACTGTCGCCGGCTTCGAGAGCGCCGTCGTCGTGCCCGTTCCCGACGAGCGGTGGGGGCAGGCATCCGTCGTCGTCGCCGCCGGCGGCGCCGCGGGGCGACCGGATGCCGAGGCGGCGATCCGCGCCGCAGTCGCCGAGGCCCTCGGCACACCCGCCCGGCCCCGCGGCATCCTCGCGGTCGATGAGATCCCGCTGCTCGCGAGCGGCAAGCCGGACCGGGCGGGGCTCACCGCTCGTGCGGGGCGCACGTCCGGGGGAGAGGCGCGGCGCGAGGAATAGGATTCTGGGGTGGCAGGCAGCACCCGGAAGAAGCGCGCGCACAGCGCTCACAAGAACGGCGCTCACAAGAACAGCGCCAAGAAGAAGGCCCAGGGCAACCCCCAGCGCGCCCGCGTTTCGCGCGACCCCGCGCACGTCGCCCCTGCGACCCTGGGCGACTGGATCGGTGCTGCCCGGCTGCGGACGCTTCCCCTCGCCGTCTCGCCCGTCGTCATCGGCACGGGTGCCGCGCTCATCGCGAAGACCGACTTCCACTGGGTCATCGCCCTGTGCTGCCTCGCGCTCGCCGTGTCGATCCAGATCGGCGTCAACTTCGCGAACGACTACAGCGACGGCATCCGCGGCACCGACGATCACCGCGTCGGGCCCGCGCGTCTGACGGCGAGCCGCAAGGCGTCGCCGCGCGCCGTGCTGACCGCGTCTCTCGCGTTCTTCGGCATCGCCGCGATCGCGGGCATCGCGATCGTCGTCCGCACGGGGCAGTGGTGGATGCTGCTCGTCGGCGCGGCCTGTCTCGTGGCGGCGTGGTTCTACACCGGCGGAAAGCACCCCTACGGCTACGCCGGACTCGGAGAGCTCTTCGTCTTCGTCTTCTTCGGGCTCGTCGCCACAGTCGGCACGACGTACGTGCAGGCGGGTTCCGTCCCGCAGGAGGCGTGGTTCGGAGCGGTCGCGGCGGGGCTCCTCGCCTGCGCGGTGCTGCTCGCCAACAACCTCCGCGACATCGATCAGGACCGTCTGGCCGGCAAGCGCACCCTGACGGTGCGCATCGGCAAGCGCGCAACCCAGCTCGTCTTCACGGCCTTCGTGCTGGGCGCGTTCGCGATCACGGCGTTCCTCGCGCTCGTCTATCCGCTCGCGTGGCTCGGGCTTCTCGCGCTCATCCCGGGCGCATGCGCGATCCTCATCGTCTGGACTTATCGGCAGCCGCGCGAACTCGTCGTCGCGCTCAGCCTGACGTCGCTGACGTCGCTCGCCCTCGCGGGACTCCTCTGCTGGGCGTTCGTCGGCTGACGGATGCCGCGGCGGGCGCGGCCGACTGCGCCCGTGCGGTCAGCGTTCGGTCGGTGCGGGAGGAGCGGCGTCGCTGCCGGTGGCATCCGTTGCGGCATCCTCGACGTCCTCGTCCGTGACAGTGCGCGCGCGGCGCGCGTCGGCACCCGAGGCGAGGCCCGCACTGAGATCGCCGAGCGGGCGACGCAGGAACAGCATCGACAGGCTCAGCCCGATCAGCGCCGCGAAGATCGCCGACAGCCAGTAGAACTCGCGCATGATCGGCAGCAGCATCATGAGGCCGAATGGCACGAGGAAGGCGGCCAGTCGCAGCACGGTGTAGACGAGGGCCGAGCGAGCACGCATGCGATCGAGTTTACGCGTCCGGGCGGAGGCTTCCCACGCCGTCGCCCGCACGATCTCGCCGCTTAGGATGGAGGGGTGGTGCGCATACTCCTGCCGGCGGTGCTGCTGCTGATCGCGTTCTGGGTCTACAGCATCGTCGACTGCGCGCTGCTTCCGCCGACTCGCCACCGCGGAGTGAGCAAGCCCGTCTGGCTGCTCATCGTCGTCCTGCTGCCGGTGCTCGGCGGCATCCTCTGGTTCGTGGTCGGCCGCGGGCGTGCCCGCCCGCCGGCCGTGCCGCAGGCTCCCGACGACGACCCCGCCTTCCTCGGCACGATCGGGTCGATCAGTGATCAGGACGAGCGCATCCGTCGCCTCGAGGCGGAACTCGCCGCCCTCGACCTGGAAGACATCGAGGGGCTCGACCCCGACGGCCCCGGCCCCGCCCGGCCGCCCGTGCCTCCCGCGTCTCCTGAGGACGACGCCGATCCGCACGGGCACCGCGGACCGCGCGCCTGATATGACACGCACCGACACGGCAGCCCCCGCGACGGATGCCGCCGCCGCCCTCCTCGGCCGGCTGGTCGAGCTCGGGGTCCGGCATGTGGTCGTGAGCCCCGGCTCGCGCTCGCAGGCGCTCGCTCTGGTCGCCGCCGAGCTCGAGGCGCGCGGCGCGGCATCCGTGCACGTGCGCATCGACGAGCGCGTCGCGGGGTTCACCGCCCTCGGCATCGGCCGCGAGAGCGGGATGCCGGCCGCCGTCGTCTGCACGTCCGGGACCGCGGTCGCGAACCTCCTGCCGGCGGCGCTCGAGGCGCATCACGCGGGCGTGCCGATGATTCTCCTGACAGCCGATCGACCGCCGGAGCTCCGCGGCGTGGGCGCGAACCAGACCACGCGCCAGCCCGGTCTGTTCTCGCCGAGCGTGCGACTCGAGGCCGACCTGCCGGTGCCCGACCAGGTCGACGACGACGGCACGGGCGAGCAGTCCGCCATGCTGCGCCGCGTCGCCGAGGACGCCGTCGCCGCCGCGCTCGGCGCCGGCACGCGCCAACCGGGCCCCGTCCATCTGAACCTCCCTTACCGAGAGCCGCTCGCGGGAGAGCTCCCGGCGTGGCTCGGAAGGGCCGCCGTCGAACTGGAGCCCATCCCGCCGGGGCCCGACGACGTCCCCGTCGACGACCTGGCGCCGGCGCCCGAGCCCTCGGGTGCCCTGTATCAGGGCGGCGGAGGCATCGGCGAAGCGAACCACCCGGCCGATCCCGAAGTCGACCCGCACGTGCTGGAGCGCGGTCCCCGGACCGTGGTCGTCGCGGGCGCCGACGCGGGGCCCGCCGCCGAGGCCCTCGCGCACGCGGGCGGCTGGCCGCTCATCGCGGAGATCGTGTCCGGGGCCCGCTACGGACGCAACCTCGTGCACGGATACCGCGCCCTCTTGCGCGAGTCCGAACTCGGCGGGCGCATCGAGCGGGCGATCGTGTTCGGGCATCCGACTCTCAGTCGTGAAGTGACGGCGCTGCTGTCGCGGGACGACGTCGAGGTGCTCGCCGTGCGTGGACCGGGGGAGCCGCTGAACCTCAACGGGGCGACAACTGCGATCGATGCCGTCGTCGCGGCGGTCGGCGACGTCGACCGGGACTGGTTCGGCGCCTGGATGCGCGCGTCGCGGGCCGCGGCGGTCGATCTCACGCCCGCGGCTCCCGATGCCGCAGGCCTCGCCTCCGCCGTGCCGCGTGAGCGGCTGGGCGCGATCGCGGCAGAGCTCGAGGTCGCGCGGGCGCCGATCGATCGGGCTGCTCTGGTGGATGCCGCGTGGCGGGCCAGCTGGCCGCACGACCGGCTCGTGTTCGCGTCGTCGCGGCTCGTGCGCGTCGCCGACGAACTGCTCGGCGGTAAGAAGGTGCCCGTTCATGCGAACCGCGGTCTCGCGGGCATCGACGGCACGATCGCGACCGCGCTCGGTGTCGCGATCGCCAGTCAGTCGACTGGCGTCCCCGGTGTCACGCGTCTGGTGATCGGTGATCTCGCGCTGCTGCACGACGTCGGTGCCCTGCTCCTGCCGGCGGGAGAAGCCGCGCCGCGCGTGCAGGTGATCGTCGGCAACGACGGCGGCGGGACGATCTTCGACGCGCTCGAAGTCGCCGGGGTCGCGTCGCCCGCCGCGATGACTCGCGTCCTGTACACGCCGCAGGAGGTGGCGGTGGCCGAACTCGCCGCGGCGTACGGGTGGGAGTACACGCCGGCCCGCACCCGCACCGAACTCGACCAGGCCCTCACGTCGGCCCCGTGGGGTCGCCAGATCATCGAGGTGGCACTCGCGCGCTGACCTCGGCATCCCCCAGGATGGCAGCATGACCGCGAAGAGTCAGACCCGCTGGACGGGCGAACCCACTGAACTGCTGCGCGTGGGGGAGGGGTTCCGGCTCGCCGACGTCGACCCCGACGCCACTCCCGGCTTCGACGGCGGCAAGAAGCAGGGGCAGGCCGACCTCGCCGACGGCGTGGACGAGCTCGACGAACTGCAGGAGCGCCTCTACGCGCAGTCCCGCGTGGTCGACGGTTCGCCCTCGGTGCTGCTCGTGCTGCAGGCGATGGACTCGGCGGGCAAGGGTGGGATCGTCCGCCACGTGATCGGGGCGGTCGATCCGCAGGGCGTGCGGCTCAAAGCCTTCAAGGCGCCGAGCGCCGAGGAGCGTGCGCACGACTTCCTGTGGCGCATCGAGAAGGAGACCCCGCCGCCCGGTTTCATCGGCGTGTTCGACCGGTCGCACTACGAGGATGTCCTGATCGGCCGGGTGCGCCAGCTCGCTCCCGCGGAGGAGATCGAGCGCCGCTACGGCGCGATCAACGACTTCGAGAAGCGGGTGACGGATGCCGGCACGCGCATCGTCAAGGTCATGCTGCACATCTCGCCCGAGGAGCAGAAGGAGCGGCTCATGGAGCGGCTCGACCGCCCCGACAAGCACTGGAAGTACAACCCCGGTGACGTCGACGAGCGTACGCTCTGGCCGGACTACATGGATGCCTACCAGGTGGTGTTCGACCGTACCTCGACGCCGGAGGCACCGTGGCACGTCGTCCCGGCGAACCGCAAGTGGTACGCGCGCCTCGCCGTCCAGGCGCTGCTGCTCGAGGCGCTGGAGGCCATCGATCCGCAGTGGCCCGCCGCCGATTTCGACGTCGCGGCCGAGAAGGCCCGTCTCGCCGCGACCTGACCGCCGTCCGGTGGGCCGCGTCGGCCGGTCGGGGAGCCCCCATACGCGGCGCATCGGAACCACCCGCGCGGGTGCGCGGGCTGCTCACTCGGCGAGGACGAGCCCCCGCGCCGCCCATGCGGTGCCGGTGATCTCGACCGGGCCGTCGCCGAATCGCGTGTGCGCGGCGGCGCGGATCCGTGCGATCGCGTCGGCGTCGAGTCCATCGAGGGTGTGCGCCGTCGAACCGATGCCCATCGTGTGCAGGTTCCACCACTCGTCGAGGTCGGTGAACACCGCGGTGGCCGCCAGTGCGGTCTCGGTGACGTCGAGGCATCCCGCCGCCTCGAGCCGCCGCGCGAGATCGCCACGGTCGGTGCCGGGTCGCGCGGCTCCGCGGCTTCGCCCGGTCTCCGCCGCGGCGAGGGCGAGGAACGGAGAGTGCGGAGCGCGGGAGTTCTCGACGTCCCACACGCACGCCGCGACGACACCCCCGGGGCGCGCCACGCGCACCATCTCGCGCAGCCCCGCGTCGGCATCCGTCATGAAGTGCACCACGAGCTCGGAATACACGCCCTCGAAGGTGTCATCGGGGTAGGGAAGCTGTTCCGCGATTCCGACGCGCACGTCGGCACCCGGCACGCGCGCGCGGAGGGCGTCGACGAACGCCGGCTTCGGCTCGATCGCCGAGACGGATGCCGCGCCGAGTCGGTCAGCGAGAACCGCGGTCAACGCGCCGGGGCCGCTGCCCACATCCAACACGCGTCCGCGTGCGGGGATACCCGCCCACTCCGCGAAGGTCTCCGCGAGCGGGCCGGAGAACCGCCCCATGAACCGGTCGTAGTCGATAGCACGGACATCCTCGAACGCCATGCTGGCGAGTGTAGACCGCGGCCGTGCGGGCGCTCCCTATGCGAGCGCGTCGACGATCGGGCGGAACTTCACGCGCGTCTCGAGCAGTTCCGCCTCGGGGTCGCTGCCGGCGACGATGCCGGCGCCGGCGTGCGCCGTGAAGGGGATGTCCGCCCCCTTCGACGCGGCGGAGAGGTCGAACTGCGCGCCGCGCAGCGCGATCGCCCACTCGCCGTCGCCCCGCGCGTCGATCCAGCCGACCGGGCCCGCGTACCGCCCTCGGTCGAACGGTTCGATGCGGGCGATCGCGGCGACCGCGGCATCCGTCGGCGTGCCCGCGACGGCGGCCGTGGGGTGGAGCACCTGCAAGAGGTCGAGGGCCGACGTGTCGCCGGCCACGGTCGCCTCGACGTCCGTCGCGAGATGCCAGACGTTCGGCAGGGCGAGCGTGAACGGCTGCTCGCTCGCCGCGAGCGCGCTCGTCAGCGGCGCGAGCGCGTCGACGAGACTGCGGACCGCGAAGCCGTGCTCGGTGAGGTCTTTGACACTGGATGCCAGAGCCCCGGCGGCCTCGTGATCCGAATCGGGGTCGGCGCCGCGAGCGACCGTCCCCGCGAGCACGCGCGCGGTGACGGTGCCGCCCGCGACCGTGACGAGGGTCTCCGGGCTCGCGCCGATGAGACCGTCGACGGCATAGACCCACGTGTCGGGGTAGCCGGTCGCGAGCGAGCGCACGAGGCGGCGCAGGTCGGCACCGGCGGGGACCGTGCCGACGAGGTCGCGCGCCAGGACGACCTTGCTGACCTCGCCCGCGGCGATGGCGTCGAGACCGGCGCGGACGGCGGCCTGGTAGCCCTCGGGGGTGAGAGCACCGGGCCCCACGGCCGCCGACCAATGCGGCCCGAACGGCACGGCCTGCGGCTCATCGGGCTCGGGGTCGCCCGACTCGGGCAGTATCCACGTGGCCCACGTGCGTCCATCGCGGTGGCCGATCGTGAGTTGCGGCACGGTGAGGGCCGCGGGAGCCGCGGAGCGCGTGTCGAACGGCAGGGCGCCGAAGGCGACGAGGCCCGTGCCCGCGGCATCCACGTGGTCGTCGATCTCGGCTGCGGCGGCGAGCTCCCGCCAGCGGTCGGCGAGGTCACCGGCATCCGCGGCTTCGAGGTGCGCGGCCGTGCCGACGCCGACGAGCCAGGTCCCGCGGCGCGCCCAGACGAGTGGATTGGCGGGATCGGCGTACTCGAGCAGGTCGCCGAGGGGGGCGATCTCGCGGGTCACGACGCGCAGCCGGGCGGGGCTTCGGGTCGGTGTGCTCACACGCCCCAGCCTAATCCGGCGTTCGCCCGCCCCGGGTTTGCGCGCCGTCTCCCGCCCGCCCGCCGCCGCCCCGGCCGCGGAGCGACGGCGTTCGCGTTCACAATTCAGTCTCTTCGGCGCGCCCGCCGTCGCCCGACCCCGAAATTCCGCGCCCCGCCGTCCGGACCCAGCGCGTCCAGACTGAATTCCGAACGCGTAGGCTCGCGCACATGAGCACCGCCGACCCGTCCGCACGCCCCGGACGCCCTGAGCCGGGTACGCGCGTCCCGTTCCGCTGGCGCAAGTGGGACGGCTCGCCGCACTGGGAGCACGACTGCGTCTACCTCGGCAGCGACCGGTGGGGCGACTGGGTCGGCCAGCGCGGCGGCTGGCACAGCGAGCGGCCGGGGCTGGCGTTCGACGCCGACGGCGACAACGTGACCCTCATCCCGCCTTCGGGTGACTACGCGGCGACGTTCAACGCCACCCACCCGCGCATCGCGATCTACATCGATGTCGCGTGGGACGTGCATTGGGAGACGGGCGCACTTGTCGGGATCGACATGGACCTCGATGTCGTGCGCGCGCGGGACGGGCGGGGCATCTGGATCGACGACCGCGACGAGTGGGACGAGCATCGCGTCGCCTACGGCTATCCGCTCGACATCGTCGCACGCCTCGAGCAGGTCGCCACGGACCTCGAGCGCGAGGTCACCCAGGAGGCGGTGCCGTTCGACGGCCCGACCGCCGTGCACTGGCTGTCGGAGCTCGACCGTCTCGCTCCGGCCCGCCACTGACACTCGCATAGGATCGAACGGTGACGGAACATCGCGCAGACCTCGGCAAGGATCCCTCGCGGGTCAGCGGCATGTTCGACGAGGTCGCGGCCGGCTACGACCGCACCAACACGGTGCTGAGCCTCGGTCAGGACAAGCTGTGGCGCATCGCGACGACCCGCGCCGTCGCACCGAAACCAGGTCAACGGATCCTCGATCTCGCGGCTGGCACGGGCGCGAGCTCGGTCGCGCTCGCCCGTTCGGGTGCCGAGGTGACCGCGGGAGACTTCTCGCCCGGCATGATCGCGGAGGGTCGCCGTCGGCACGGGCACGTCCCGAACGTGACGTTCGTGCAGGCGGATGCCATGGCGCTCCCCTTCGCTGACGACAGCTTCGACGCGGTCACGATCTCGTTCGGGCTCCGCAACGTCAACGACCCGCGGCTGGCGCTACGCGAGATGCTGCGCGTCACCGCCCCCGGCGGCCGGCTCGTCGTGTGCGAGTTCTCCCATCCGCAGAACCCGGCGTTCGGGGGGCTGTACCGCTTCTACAACGACCGTGTGCTGCCGGTCGTCGCGAAGACCGTCTCGAGCAACGCCGACGCGTACGACTACCTCAACGAGTCGATCCGCGACTGGCCCGATCAGGTGACGCTGGCGAGCTGGATCCGCGATGCCGGGTGGACCGAGGTCGCGCACCGCGACCTGACATTCGGCATCGTCGCACTCCACCGCGCCGTCAAGCCGCACGCCTGAGGGTCCGGCCGCGCGGCGACGCCGCACGCCGCACCGGTGATCACCCCGGGTAGGCTGGATGCCGTGACTGCCAGCCTTCCCGCCGGTGCCCATGCTCCGGGCGAGCGCCTGTCTGCCCAGCTGGGCCTGACTGAGCGCGTCCTCGCCGGGCCTCGTCTGCGGAGGCTTCTGGGCATCGTCGAATCGGGCCTCGACGAGGTCGAGCAGTCGCTCGCGCGCGAGCTCAAGGTCACCGATGCGCTCGCCGACGCCGCGACCCGCTACCTGTACGAGGCCGGCGGTAAGCGCGTGCGCCCGATGCTCACGCTCCTCACCGCGCAGCTCGGCGCGGGCACGACCGCGCACGTGATCGCGGGGGCCACCGCGCTCGAGATGACGCATCTCGGCTCGCTCTACCATGACGACGTCATGGACGGCGCAGACGTGCGCCGCGGCGTCCCGAGCGCGCACGCCGTCTGGGGCAACAACGTCGCGATCCTCACCGGAGACCTCCTCTTCTCGCGCGCGAGCCAGCTCATGGCGCAGATCGGCGAGCGCGCGATCCGGCTGCAGGCCGACACGTTCGAGCGGCTCGTGCTCGGCCAGATGCACGAGACGGTCGGTCCGCAGGCGGGCGATGACCCGGTGGAGTTCTACCTGCAGGTGCTCTCCGACAAGACGGGGTCGTTGATCGCGGCATCCGCTCAGGCCGGCGCGCTCTTCTCCGACGCGCCCGACGCGTATGTGCAGCCGGTGCTCGAGTACGGCGAGAAGGTCGGCGTCGCGTTCCAGCTCCTCGACGACGTCATCGACCTGTCGGCCGATGCGGGGGCGACGGGCAAGGTTCCCGGCACGGACCTGCGTGCGGGCGTCCCGACGATGCCGTCGCTGCTGCTCGCGCGGGCCTCAGACCCGGCATCCCGCTCTCTCAAGGCCACGATCGACGATGGTGTTCTCCGGATCGCCGACGGCGCCGACCCGGCGATCCTCGACGACGCGATCGCGCAGTTGCGCGACCACCCCGCGACGGCAGAGACCCGCCGCCAGGCGTATGCGTGGGCGGATGCCGCCGTCGCCGCCCTCGACCCGCTGCCGACGGGAGCGGTGCGCGACGCGCTGGTGAAGCTCTCGCAGGTCATCGTCGACCGCTCCAGCTGACGCGGCCGCGCGTCGACACGGCATGCCCGCTCGCGGGCTCACCGACCGGATACACACGAAGGATGAGACACCCATGACCAAGCTCAGGCTGGCCATCGTCGGCGCGGGTCCCGCCGGCATCTACGCCGCGGACATCCTGCTGAAGGCGGAGCGCAAGTTCGACGTGTCGATCGACCTGTTCGACCACCTGCCTGCGCCCTACGGGCTCGTCCGCTACGGCGTCGCGCCGGATCACCCGCGCATCAAGGGCATCATCACGGCGCTGCGCGACGTGCTCGATCGTGGCGACATCCGCATCTTCGGCAACGTCCGGTTCGGCGAGGACATCACCCTCGACGACCTCAAGCGCCACTACAACGCGGTCATCTTCGCGACCGGCGCGATCCGCGATGCCGCGCTCGACATTCCCGGCATCGACGCCGTCGGCTCCTACGGCGCCGCGGACTTCGTGAGCTGGTACGACGGGCACCCCGACTTCCCGCGCGAGTGGCCGTTGGATGCCGCGTCGGTCGGCGTCGTCGGGGTCGGCAACGTGGCCCTCGACGTCGCGCGCATCCTCGCGAAGCACGCCGAGGACCTGCTCCCCACCGAGATCCCCGCGAACGTGCAGGCGGGGCTCGAGGCATCCCCCGTCACCGACGTGCACGTGTTCGGCCGCCGCGGACCGGCGCAGGTGAAGTTCACACCGCTCGAGCTGCGTGAACTCGGAGAGCTGCGCGACGTCGACATGGTCGTCTACGACGAGGACTTCGACTACGACGAGGCCTCGCGGGCGGCGATCGCGTCCAACAAGCAGGTCATGGTGATCGACCGCGTGCTGCAGTCGTGGCGCACGCGCGAGTCCGTCAACAATCAGGGCGGGACGGCGTCGCGTCGTCTGCATCTGCACTTCTGGGCGAAGCCGGTCGAGGTGCGCACCGACGACACCGGACGCGTCGCGGCGCTCGTGTACGAGCGCACGCGCCCCGATGGGCAGGGCGGCGTCGAGGGGACGGGTGAACTCCGCGAGGTGCCGCTGCAGCAGCTGTATCGCGCGGTCGGCTACTTCGGTTCGCCGCTCGCGGGCGTGCCCTTCGACAAGAAGCACGGCGTGATCCCCAACCACGAGGGTCAGGTGCTCAAGAAGGAGTCGAACGAGCGTGTGCCCGGTGTGTACGCGACCGGCTGGATCAAGCGCGGACCCGTGGGGCTCATCGGTCACACGAAGTCGGATGCCATGGAGACGATCAGCCACCTGATCAACGACCAGGGCTCGTGGTGGAGCCCCGAGGATCCGTCGCCCGAGGCGATCCCGGCGCTCCTCGCGGAGCGCGGGGTGGTCTGGACCGACCTCGACGGCTGGCATCGCCTCGACGAGCACGAGATCGCCCTCGGCGCGCCGGTGGGCCGTGCCCGCATCAAGGTCGTCGACCGCGACGAGATGGTGCGGGTCTCGCGCGGCGAGTAGGTCGCACGGTTCGGGTGGCGCTCCCGGCTGGAGGCGAGCGCAGGCGGCTTGGCTAGGCTGGCGCCATGGCCGATCCGCAGACGTGGGCGCCCGACATCCTCGGTGCGCCCTTCGAGCAGGTCACCCTGCCGCTTGGAACGGATGCCGAGGGCGAGGTCGTGGCGACGCTCGTGCGCTCGCGTCCGCGCGCCGCGGCCCTCAAACCCCTCGCCGACGTCGACGTGCTGTACGTGCACGGATGGTCGGACTACTTCTTCCAGAAGGGCCTCGCCCGGTTCTGGAATCGACTCGGCGCGCGCTTCTACGCGCTCGACCTGCGCAAGTACGGTCGGAGCCTTCGCCCGGGGCAGACACCGGGCTATGTCGCGGACCTCGCGGAGTACGACGCCGACATCGGGGCCGCGCTCGAGGCGATCCGGCAGCACACGCGCGTCCCGCGCCGGCTCGTTCTCATGGGGCATTCCACGGGAGGGCTGACGCTCAGTCTCTGGTCTGCCCGCCACCCCGGGGAGGCGGCGGCAGTCGTGCTGAACAGCCCGTGGCTCGAGCTGCAGACCGGGGCCATCGGGCGCCAGGCGATCGCGCCCCTCGTCGCGGCGCGCGCCCGCTTCGATCCGCTCGGAACGCACCCGGTCGTCGACCTCGGCTTCTACACGCGCGCCCAGCACGAACTCGGCACCCTGCCCGACAGCCCCGACGGCTGGCGCCCCGAACGCGGCTTTCCGACCCATCCGGGGTGGCTCGCCGCGGTCATGGCGGGGCACCGCACGATCGCCGCCGGCGTCGACATCGACGCCCCCGTGCTCACGCTGCTCTCGACGGGGTACAGCTCCCCGCTGCAGTGGGTGCCGGCGATGACGGCGACCGACAGTGTGCTCGTCGTCGACGACATCGCGCGGGCGGCGACGCGGCTCGGCCGGCGCGTCGGCATCCAGCGCATCCCCGACGCGATCCACGACGTCTTCCTATCGGCTCCGGCCGCGCGGACGGCCGCCTACGCCGCGCTCGAGGCGTGGCTGCTCACCGGGGCGGTGCCGCGCGCGATCTGACGCGCGGCGCCGCGCCGGTGCCCCCCCGGCCCTCGGTGCCCCCGGCCCTCGGTGCCCCCGGCCCCCGGTGCCTCCGGCAGCCGCCCCCGGACGGCTGCCTCCCACCTCACGCGGCGCGCGTGCGTGCTCCTTCGCCCCGCAGCCGCCGGTAGGGGTGATCCTGCACGCGCTTCGTCGCGTCGGTGATGAGCGCTGCGCCGGGCTTCGACTTCCGGGCGAGCGACATCAGCCAGGCCGTCGTGCGCGCGGCGGAGCGCAGGTTCATCGGGCGTCCGTCGATGCCGTAGAGCAGGCGCGCCCAGTCGGGCAGGATGCTCAGCACGCCGTCCTGCACGATGATCGTCGTCCACGTCGTGAGCGGATTGCCGCGCAGCGCGGGCTTGCGCAGGCCGCGGGTGACCTCGGCCGCTTCGACACTGAGCGAGAGCCATGACGTCTGCCCGTTGATGTAGGCGTCGAGCTCCGCCCAGGTGCGGGGGAGGAGCGTCTCGTCCTCGATGCCGATGAGGCGGGCGGCGGCGAGCTGCTCGACGATGAACTGCTCCACCTCGGCATCCGTCAGGGGGACACCGAAGGCGCGGCTCGCGCACACGAGGGCGTAGACGAAGGTGTTGTGCGTCCATGCGAGCCACTGCGGGGTGTCCGCGCGCAGCTCCTCGCCCGTGGCCGGGTCGGTCCAGCGGGCGTGCGCGTGCATGCGCCGCACGACCTCGCTGGCCTTGTCGGCGTGCGCCTTGTCGCCGAACACGACGGTCTCGAAGTAGCGGCCGGTGCGTTCGTCGCGACCTGTGGCATCCTCGTGCGATGCGGTCGCGTTGTAGAACACGCGCATCATATAGGGGTTCAGTGCCTGGAGCAGCAGCGCGGCCATGCCGCCCAGCTTGGATGCCGGGTCGGCGAAGACGCGCCACGAGATGCTGTCGGGGGTGAAGTAGCCGTCGTGCGTCTCGGTCGACGGCGCGGGCAGGTCGGTCGTGCTCATGAGGACTCCAAGAAGGGGGATCAAGTCCAAGTTTGGACTCAATACAAGGTTTTACCATGGGCTCATGGCTGAGGAGGGGCTGCGCGAGCGCAAGAAGCGCCAGACCGAGAACGCGATCGAGCTCGCGGCGGTGCGGATCGCCCTGCGCGATGGGTTCGCGGCGGCGACAGTGCGCGACATCTGCGCGCTCGCCGACGTCTCGCGCGCGACGTTCTTCAATTACATGCCGACGCGCGAGGCCGCGATCTTCGGCAAGCCGATCGAACTCATCGAAATGGATGCCGCGGAGCAGGCGCTCGCCGAGGCATCCATCACTGACGCCGTCAGCGCCGTCTACGTGCTGCTGCTCGCCTCCGTCGGGCACACACGGATGAACCCGGCCGTCGCGCGCGGGCGCGCACGGCTCGCGATGGAGCAGCCCGGCGCGCTGGAGCTGATCAAGAACCAGTACGCGCGTATCAGCACGCAGCTCACCGCCTTCCTCGGCGGGTGGCTGGCCGCGCGCCCCGAGTGTCGGCGGCTGCCCGAGGCGAGCCCGCTCGACGAGGCGTCGCTGGCGGTCGGCATCGGCATGACCGCGATGGGAGCCGTCTTCGCCGCACAGGAGGATGCCGAGGCTGATGTCGACCTCTCGGCCGCGGTCTTCCACGCTCAGCTCGACGCGATCCGGCGGCTCGCCGCGGCGGGGGAGTGAGCGTGAGAAGCGCCGGCCCTCAGCGCCCGAGCGGGTCGGGGTGGGTGAGGCGCCACCAGTCGGTGGGCGGCTCGATGGCGCCCCGCACGCGGAGAGCCGCCGTCGTCGATGCGGCGCCCGCCGTCCAGGTGACCGTGCCGACGCGCTCGCCGTCGCGGTACTCGGTCGGGTTCGTCAGCTCGGTCGAGACGGCGATCGGTGTGTCCGACCACGTGCGGATCGCCGCGGCATCCGCGACGACGAGCTGTGCGGAACCGCCCCACGCGGTCTTGTACGACCCGACGACCATTCCGGCCTCGACCAGCGCGACGGTGTGGAAGCCTCCGCGGATGCTGCCGAGCAGACGCAGCACCGCGGCATCCTGCGCCTCACGCGTCGTCCCGCCCAGAGTCGCGCCGACGATCGACAGCGGCTCGCCGGCACCGACGTCGAGGCTGGCGGTGAACAGCAGCGCGAACGTGCCCTGGCCGAGGTTTCCCGTTTTGAGTCCGGTGATGCCGTCCTGACCGAGCAGCGTGTTCGTGTTGAGGAGCTCGCCCGGCCCGGGCAGCGTCATGCGCTCGGTGCCCGCGATGGCGCTGATCGTCGGGTCGGCTGCGGCGAGTTGCGCGATGCGCAGCAGGTCGCGCGGTGTGCTCGTATTGCGGTCGTCGAGTCCGGTCGGTTCGACGATCGTAGTCCCGGACAGCCCTTCGCGACTGAGGAAGTCTCGCGTGGCGGCGAGGAATGCCCCGCGCGATCCGAACGCCCACGTCGACACGGCGTCGGCGTAGTTGCTCGCCGACGGGATGAGCATCGTCGCGAGCGCGTCGTGCAGCGACATCGAACTGCCGGTCGGCATCTCGGCGACCGCGGCATCCTGCACGTAGTACGCGTCGTAGAGGTCGTGATCCGCCTTGCCGAAGGTGATCGTCGGCCCCGGGTCGGCGGCGTCGGCGAGCGGGTGCGCGTCGAGCACGACGAGAGCCGTGATGATCTTGCTGAGGCTCGCGATCGGCTGCGGCTCGTCGGGGCCGGCGGTGAGACGGAGTCCGTCCGCGCCCAGGTAGTCGGGCGCGCCGATCACGAGTGCAGCGGTCGCCCCCTCGCCGGGGCGGTCGATCGAGACCGGGGCGCCCGCCGTTCCCTCGAGCGTGCGCGAACTCGCCGTCGGCGCCGGCAGCGGCGCGTGGAGGGCCCAGGTGACGTATCCAGCGATAGATGCCGCGATCACGAGCACCACGACAGTCACGATGATCAGGGTGCGACGGACCCGGCGCCGGCGCAGGGCGCGCGCAGCGGGGTCGGGCGCGGCTCGCTCCTCGGCGTCGAAGAGGTCGATCAGGTCGTTCGTGGAGGTCATCCGCGAGCTCCGCCGGCCATGCTCACCGATGCGTGGCGGCCTTGGTTGACCGCTGCGATCACGAACATCGCGATTCCCGTCGCGATCATCCACGCGGCGAAGATCACGCCGGCCGTCAGCGGGGCGACTCCGATCGCCGCATCGAGTCCGCTACCGAGCGAGAGGACGCGCCCCGTTTCGCACGCGAGGGCGACCGTGTACACGGCGACGCAGCCGAGGAGCATGACCGCGCTCCGGGTGGGGCGAGCGCGATGGGCGCGCGCTCGGTGCCAAGCGATGAGGCCGAGCGTCGACGCGCCGATGACGGCGACCGTCACGGCGACGATGATCACCGTGGTTCCGAGCGTGGTCAGCCCATCGCGAAGCGCGCTGGCGCAGAAACTCGTCCGGTTCCGCCCCCAGTCGCTGTGCGCGTTCGCGCAGTGGGCGCGGTACAGGTACGCGTCGATGAGCGTCGGCGACGCGGCCGCGACGGCACCGCCGAGAAGGAGGCCCCACCCCCACCCGGTGAGCGTTCCGCGTCGTCGCACGCTCTCGGCCAGGACTTACCGGTAGTTGACGAACTGCAGGTCGACGTCGAGGTCGGCGGCCTTGAGCAGACGCTGGACCTCCTGCAGGTCGTCGCGCGACTTCGACTGCACGCGCAGCTCGTCGCCCTGGATCTGCGACTTCACCGACTTCGGGCCCTCGTCACGGATCATCTTGGAGATCTTCTTCGCATCCTCCGACGAGATGCCCTCCTTGAGCGTGGAGGTGATGCGGTACTCCTTGCCGGATGCCTGGGGGTCGCCCGAGTCGAGCGACTTCAGCGAGATGCCGCGCTTGATGAGCTTCGACTGGAAGACGTCGAGCACCGCCTTCGCGCGCTCTTCGCTGTTCGCTTTGATGAGGATCGCCTCTCCCGACCAGTCGATCGAGGCATCCGTGCCCTTGAAGTCGTAGCGCTGCTCGACCTCCTTGCGTGCCTGGTTGAGCGCGTTGTCCGCTTCCTGGCGGTCGATCTTGGAGACGATGTCGAAAGAGCTGTCGGCCATGACGTTCAATCTACCCTGGCCCTTCGCCGGTGGTCGGGCTTGGGGCTGCGCGAGCGCTCGCGCGCACGAAAGCTGCCCGCGCTGCCGAAAGATGTGCCGCGCGCGCAGCCTTCGACCACGCGAGTGCCGCCGCGGCAGGACGGATGCCGTGCCTGTCCTGCTGCGTCCGTGGACTGCGTCGGCGCCTCGGCGATCGAGCACCGCCACGGGACGGCATGGATGTCTTACTGGCTCGGAGCTTCCTCGCGACCCGAGAAGTCGTCATCGCGGCGTGACCTCGCCGAGGCGGGAACCTCGACGAGGTGGAACCGGCGTCCACTCGGCTCCAAACGGGTCCACACCGGGAGCAGATGCGGATCGCTGACTTGCCCGTCGAACTCCACCGCCTCGATGCCGCGCTCGGCAAGGACGTCGAGCGACCGGCGGATGCAGCCCTCGACCAGGCGCTCCCCGTCGGAAGTGTGGCGTCGCGTCGTCTCGGCGGTGAGGATCGGCGACTCGGTGTCGTGGTAGACCAGACAGGTCGCGGCGATCTGACCAGAGACGACGGCGATCGAACTCGCCTCGGCATCCAGTTCGGTCGATCTGGCAGACCTGGTTGGACGTCGCCGGGGCGCCCCGTCCGCCGGTCGAGTTCTGGGAGATCCTGATCGATCTGCTCCCCGGGGATGCCGTGGTTCGATCGCACCGCGAGCGCGGTCGGAGATCCGATCGACGCCGCTGAGGTGACTCGACTCGACCGCGGGCGATTTCGAACGGCCATGCAGACGACCCCCGCCAATCGCGCCTGGCTGTCGCAGCTGGCCGCTCGCGGGCTGCGGGGTGCCTGGTTCCACGGCATCCCGCACGTGCTGACCGCCGGGCCGGTGCCCCTGGAGGGCGCGAGGATCATCTCGTGGGATGCCGTGCCAGAGGCATCCGACTAAGCAGTCGGTGCGACCTCCGGCCAGCCCGGCTTCACCGCGCGGTCGTCCGTGCGACGGAGCTCGCCCGTCCAGGCGTGGATCGGGCTGCCGTCGCGGTCGGGGAGGAGGCCCGTCTGGGCGCCCGTGAAGCGGAAGCCCGTCTTGGCGGCCACCCGGAGGGATGCCGTGTTCCCGAACGTGCACTCCCACCGCACCCGGTCGAGGTCTGTGCGGGCGAAGGCGGCGTTGATAACGGCGGCGAGGGCTTCCGGCAGGATGCCACGACCGCGGAAGGGTGCGCCCAGCCAGTACCCGACCATGCCGCCCCGCAGCCGCACGCCCACGACGCCGAGGAGTGGGGCCGTGCCGCGCTCGCGGATCGCCCACGTCCACTCCGAATCGTCCGCCCAGCCGTCCGGCACGTAGTGGTCCACGAAGCCCACGGCGTCCTCGCGCCGATACGGCCACGGCGTCAGCATGAACCGCTCGAACACGGGCTCGGTGCAGTACCCGGCGATCGCGTCGACATCGGCATCCGTCGGCTGATCGAGCGTCAGGCCGGCGGTCTCGAGCGTGAAGGGCGACATTCCCCGATCCTACGGAACCGTCAGTGCGCGACCACCGGCTCGGGGGCGCTCTGGCCATCGCCCGCCCCGGTGCCCGCCGCACGGGCGGCCGCTCTCTGCGCGTTGTCCGCCCTCGTGCGGAAAAGCACCGCGGCGATGACCGCCCCCGCGACGTAGAACATGCCCGACCAGAAGTAGGCCGCGGCGAATCCGGCGATCGCGCCGTCGGCGACGACCGACGGCGTCGGCGGCACATGCGCGGTGAGGTAGGCGTGGTCGTCGTCGCGGCGATCGTGTACAGCAGGGCGAGTCCCAACCGTCGGTATCGGCCTTCGAGAAGCCGAACACGATCCCGAACAGTCCGCCCGACACGAGGAGCGTGCCCGGAATGTCGAGGCGAGGTCGCGGTCCGTCGCGATCGATGCGCGGAACGAGCCAGATCGCCCAGGCGATCGCGAGGATCGCGATCGGGATGTTGATGTAGAGGTTCCAGCGCCAGTCGAGCTGCTGGGTGAGGATGCCGCCCAACAAGAGCCCGAGCGCGCCACCGGCCCCGGCGATGGCGCCGAAGACGCCGAAGGCGCGGGAGCGCTCCTTGGGGATCGTGAAGGTCGTCGTGAGGACCGCAAGGGCCGTCGGTGCGAGCAGCGCGCCGAATGCGCCCTGGAGCGCCCGCGCGACGACGAGGGTTGTGAAGTCGGGTGCTCTCCGAGTACGGCTACGACGGCATGACCATCGAGATGGTCGCGAACCGCGCGAAGGCGGGCAAGGCGACCCTGTACCGGCGTTGGCCGTCGAAGGCGGAGCTCGTCCTCGACGCCGTTGTGTGCATGAAGAAGGCCGACGTCGACCTCGACGCCCTCCCCGACACGGGCACGCTGCGCGGAGATCTCGTCGCGATGATCCGCCCGCCCTCCGTCCAGCAGGGGCAGAAGAAGATTCAGATCATGGCGGGCCTTGTCTCGATGCTCTCCCGTGCACCCGAACTCGGTGACGCGCTCGAGCAGGCGCTCGTCGCGCCGCGCGTCGCCGCGAACCGCCTGTTGATCGAGCGCGCGATCGCCCGGGGCGAGGTCAGCAACGATCCTGCACCCGACATCGACTTCGTCAGCTCGGTCGCCACGGCGATGATCTCCTACCGCGTGATCATGCTGCGCAAGCCCATCACGCAGGAGTTCCTCATCAAGATCATCGACGACCTCGTGCTGCCCGCCCTCGGGCTGCCGCGCGGCGCGTGACCGGCGACGGCCCGAGGCCCGCGCGACGCTTCTAGACTGGGCGGATGCAGGCGCTGACCGAAGACCAGGTCCGCGCGGCGCTCGTCAATGCGTCGCCCGAGGAGCGCGACCGGCTCACCGTGCCGATGTCGTTCGTGCTCGCCGACTGGGATCACCTCGACTTCTTCGCATGGCCGGATCCCGACAACCGCGGGCGCGGCTACGTCGTCGTCGAGCGCGGCGGCGTGCCGACCGGGGTGGTCCTGCGCGCGGCATCCGGTGCTCGTTCGCGGGCGGCGATGTGCAATCTCTGCCACACGATGCAGCCCGGCAACCAGGTGGCGCTGTTCACCGCGCGGCGTGCCGGTGACGCGGGTGAGCGCGGCGACAGCGTCGGCACCTACGTCTGCGCGGACCTCGGATGCCACGAGAACGTGCGGCTCGCCGCCCCCCTCGCGCCGAGCGAAGTCCGCGCGAGCGTCGACCGCCGCATCGACGGCACGCGCCGCCGTGTCGAGGCATTCGTCGAACGCGTCGTCGCGCCCGAATAGGCGTCAGCCGCGCCCGGGGGAGACGTTGGATTTTGCACCGGCGCGCGTCGGGCTAAGATAGGTGATCGCGCCTCCGCTCGACTGAACAAGCCGGTCGGGTGCGCACTTGGCGAGTTACCCAAGCGGCCAAAGGGATCTGACTGTAAATCAGCCGTCTTCGACTTCGGGGGTTCGAATCCCTCACTCGCCACTCGGGAGAAATCCCAGACAGAGAAGGAGAAGCGCCCCTCACGGATATGTCCGGAGGGGCGCTTTTTCCGTCCGTGTCAGCCGAGTTCGTCGCGACGTCGCGGGTGCTGCGGAATCGACTCTGTCAGGATGGGGGTGATGCCACCCGGCGAAGGGACCGTCATGTCACAACCGATCACCTCACCCGAGTCCAGCAAGATCCTGCGCGCGTCGCTCTGGGTCGCGATCGGAGCGCTCATCGCGGCGGCGCTCGTCTGCGTCGTCTGGGTGCTCATCGGCGACGACAACGGCATCATCGGCAAGGCGTTCCTCACGATCCTGCTCCTCGCCGGCTTCGCGGGCGTCGCGATCATCGAATCGCAGCTCGCCTCCCGCCGCCCCGCCTGGCTCGCGCTCACGAGCATGGTCGCTTGGGTGCTGACGCTTCTGATCGGCGCATTCCTGATCTGGATGCCGACGAGCGGCCAGTTCGGCGTCGGAGCCGAACGGTTCTTCCGCTTCGTGCTGATCGTGCTCATCATCCAGGGTGCGCTGCTGCACGTGCGGCTGTTCCTCGCGGCATCCCTGCGGCACCAGACGACCTTCACGACGGTCGTGACCTACGTGACCATCGGCCTCGTCGGGATCCTCGCCGTCATGCTCGTCGTGCCGCTCGTCGCGCAGGAGGCCGTCGACTTCCGCCCGCTGTACTGGCGTGTCGTCGTCGCGCTCGCGATCCTCGCCGCCGTCGGGACGGCGCTCGTCCCGCTCGTGAACGCGCTCCTCGCGCCCAAGCGTCCGCGCGCGCCGCTGTCTGCGCCGTATGGAGCAATCGCGCCGGCGCCGTACGGAACCGTCCCCTCTGGGCCCCCCGCTCAGCAGCCCTACGGCCACGGCGCACCGCAGCCGTACGCCGCTCAGGCGCCGCTGCCGTGGCCGACCTTCGCCGACGCTGTCACGCCGCTGCCCGCGCTCCCCGACGGCAGCCCCGACTGGAATGCGTACTACACGGGTGTGCCCAGTCATCCGCAGCACAGCACGCCTGCGCTCCCCGCGACGCCGGCTGCGGAACCGAGCGCCGCGCCCTGGTACCAGGGCTATCCGCCTCCGCCGCCCGTGCCGCCGCAGGACCCGCGCGCGCAGGCCTGACGCATGGTGGATGCCGACGAACTGCAGCAGCTCGCCGTCGACATCGCGCGCGAGGCGGGTGCCCTCGCACGCCGTCGTCGCGACGACGGCGTGCGCATCGCGGCGACGAAGTCGGCGCTCGCCGACATCGTCACCGAGGCCGACCGCGAGGTCGAACAGCTGATTCGCGATCGCCTCACTCAGGCACGTCCCGACGACGGCTTCCTCGGCGAGGAGTCGGGTGCCGAGCGCGGCACGAGCGGGGTGACCTGGGTCGTCGACCCCATCGACGGAACGGTCAACTACGCCTACGGCATCCCCCACTACGCCGTCTCGATCGCCGCCGTCAGCGGCGAGCCGACGCCGGAGGCGTGGACCGCCGAGACCGGCGTCGTCTACACGCCGGCGGTCGACGAGCTCTTCCACGCGACCCGTGGTGGGGGTGCGTGGCTCGGCTCGCAGCGGCTGGCTGTGTCGACGGTCGCGGATGCCGGTGCCCTGCTCGCCACCGGGTTCGGCTACGACCCGGCGACGCACGCCGGCGATCTCGAGCGCGTGCGGCGAGTCATGCCGCTCGCACGAGATATCCGTCGTGCGGGCGCGGCCTCGCTCGACCTGGCGTTCGTCGCTGCGGGCCGACTGGACGGCTACTTCGAGCGCGGACTCCGGCCGTGGGATCACGCGGCGGGTGCGCTGCTCGTCGCCGAGGCAGGCGGCGTTGCGACGGGTGCGCCGCAGGGCCGGCCCGGGCGCGAGATGACGATCGCGGCGAACGCGGACCTCGCCGCGCGACTCTCATCAGCGATATACCGCTAGCGTTCATCGCATTCCCAGCCGGTCGGCTGTAGTGTTTACCCGATCGTTACTTTCGTCGCCCGAACGGCGGAATCGATCACGACCCGACGACCTTGCCGCGTGCCCCCGCGCGGCCGGACGAGAGCTCTGCGATTTGACCTTCGAAGCCCCGCTGGCTGACGCCGCGCCCCCCACGCGCCGCTCCAGCCGCCGACCCGTCGTGCCCGCGCCGGCGGAGGAGGGTGTTCCGCTCACCCGTGCCGAGCTGCGCCGTCGCGCTGCGGCTGCACAGGATGCCGCGGCCCGCGAGCCGTCGCACGAGGCGCCGCGGACCGCTGATGGGCCGAGGGGCGCTTCGTCCGTCGAGCCGACCATCGCAGAGACGGTGGTCGCCGACGTGGCGGCGGCGATCATGGCTGAGTCGGTCGGCGCTGCACCCCAGCCGAGCGCGCGACGCCGGCTGCGACAGGCCGCCCAGGAGGTCTTCGCTCAGGTCGCCGCCCCGCTCGAAACCGCTACACCCGCCGACGTCGCCCCCGCGACTCCCGGTGCGTCGTTCGTCGCCTCATCCGCCGCGCCCTGCGATCACGACGATTTCGACTTCGCGGCCAAGCTCTTCTCCTTCACGGGAGAGACTCCGCTTCCGACGGTGACCGTCGCGGATGCCGCGCCCGCGGCACCGCGCGCAGCGGCATCGATCGCGGACGTGGCGCAGCGCCGCGCCCGCCGTGGGGTGGTCGCCTTCCAGCGCGTCGCCGCGGCATCCTTCTCCATCGGCGTCATGTCGATCGTGGGCCTCCTCGCTGTCGGCACGACGACGCCCGCCGAGGCGCTCGCGCCGTCATCCGTCACGACGGCCGACCTCACAGCCGCCGGATCGACGAGCGCGAAGCGCGACAGCGGCGAGATCCAGGCATTCGTCGCGAGCGACGCCGCCCAGCCGGCTGCCCTCGACCGTCCTGAAGGCTATGGCGTCGCATCGATGGCCGACCTCGCCGCGGAGTCGGGTGTCACGATCTTCGCCAGCGCCGCGCAGGGAACCTGGGTCAACAACCCGTCGGCCAGCATTCAGTGGCCCTTCCCTGTCGGCGTGCCGATCTCGGCAGCCTATGGATCGTCGTCGTACCTCGCCGAGTTCTCCTCCGCGCACAGCGGCACCGACCTCACCCCCGGTGAGGGTGCCGAGATCCACGCCGTCGCGGCCGGCACCGTCCGTATCGCGACTGAAGCCGGCGGCGACTACGGCGTCACGGTCGTGATCGACCACATCATCGACGGCCAGCTCGTCTCGACCCGCTACGGCCACATGCAATACGGCTCACTGCAGGTCACGCAGGGCGAGAAGGTCACGGCCGGTCAGGTCATCGGCAAGGTCGGCCAGACCGGCAAGGCGACGGGGCCGCATCTGCACCTCGAGGTTCTGCTGAACGGCACGACCACCACCGACCCCATGCCGTGGCTGTACGAGCACACGACGGGCACCCACACCGTCGGTTGACGGTTCGAGGGGATGCCGCGGCTCTGGTATCCTCTTCTAGTTGCCTGCTCGCAGGTTCAACGCCCCGATAGCTCAGTGGCAGAGCACTTCCATGGTAAGGAAGGGGTCGTCAGTTCAATCCTGACTCGGGGCTCGCATGTCACGGTTTACGCCGCGACAATCGCGGCAGGGTAGCTCAGTTGGTGAGAGCGCACGACTCATAATCGTGAGGTCGCGGGTTCAAGCCCCGCTCCTGCTACCGCAGAGGTAAGGCACTCGTCTTACGCGCACAATTCGACGGGGGCTTCACCCGTCTGCACGGCGTCGCTCCATCAGAACGGTGTCGCGCCATTTCCCCGTCCACGGACCGTATGTCATGAGCGCGATGCGCTCCCTCTGACCCACGCGGCGGAAACCCGCCCGCTCGTGGAGTGCGAGGCTCGCGTGGTTCTCCGAAAAGATGCTCGACTGGACCGTCCACACTCCTGCGGCGTCCATCGCCGCGAGAAATGAGTCCAGGAGCGCTCGACCGACGCCACCACCGCGAACGTGCCGTCGACGCGGCGATCCAGCCGATCACGTCGCCATCGGTGTCGACGGCGACGAGCCGACCCGCCTTCAGCTTCCCGGCGTCGAATGTGTCCCAGGGCGGCGGATCCGCTTCGAAACTCGCGTTGCCGGTTGCGAGGCCCTCGCGGTAGACGGCTTCGACGGTCGGCCAGTCCTCGGGTCGCATCGCACGGATGCCGGGAGCGCTCATGGGCGGAGTGCGCTCACAGCCTGGTCGAGCGTTTCCGTGACGACGCGGAAGTACGCCCAGCGGCCGCGCTGCTCACGCGTCGCAAGGCCGGCGTCTACGAGCAGTTTCATGTGATGGGAAACGGTGGGCTGAGACAATCCGACCGGCTCTGTGAGATCGCAGATGCACGCTTCCCCGTCGCGCGATGCTGCGATCAGTGACAGCAGGCGCACCCGCGTGGGGTCGCCGAGGGCCTTGAAGGTGCGGGCGATCGAGTCCGCTTCCGCAACGGTCAGTGCATCGGCGGGAGGGGTCGCGCGGCACTCAGCGGCATCGGCGGGGAGGAGCGGTAGCGACTTCGGCATGCTTCGATTGTGCCCCTCGTATTGACATCTGTCGATCTATGCTCGACTCTTTATCCATTGATAGGCGTCGATATGAGGAGGTCTCGTGCGAGATGACACGCTGCCGGTGGTGGTGATCGGTGCGGGTCCGCAGGGGCTGGCGGCCGCCGCTCACGCCGTCGAGCGAGGGCTGCCTGTCCTCGTGCTGGAGGCGGGGAGCACACCGGGGTATGCGGGGGCGCCGGGCTGTTCGACGCGTCAGGTGCCTCGCCGGGTGGCGCCTGCTGCGCCCCGCCCGCGCAACTCATCTCGCTCACCCCGAAGACTCCCGTCCGCGCATGACCCGAAGTGAGGAACACCATGACCGAGCCCGCCAAACCCGCCGTCCTCTTCGTCTGCGTGCACAATGCCGGTCGCTCGCAGATGGCCGCCGGCTACCTCCGTGCCTTGGCGGGTGATCGCATCGATGTCTTCTCCGCGGGAAGCGAACCGGGCGACGCGATCAACCCCGCGGCCGTCGCTGTCATGGCGGAGGAAGGCATCGACCTCTCTCGCGCGACACCGCAGATCCTCACGACGGATGCCGTGCGCCAGGCGGATGTCGTCATCACGATGGGATGTGGGGACGCCTGCCCGATCTTCCCCGGCAAACGCTACGAAGACTGGCAACTCACCGACCCGGCCGGTCAGCCCGTCGACGTCGTCCGAGACGTTCGCGACGACATCAAGGCGCGGGTGCAGGAGCTCATCCGCAGCCTGAGCTAGCAACCGAGGCGTGGAGTGCGAGCGCACGGACGGCATGCGCCGCTATCGTCGGAGGTGTCCACCGACGAGGAGTGACCATGACCGACGCACCGTCCGCCGATCACCCCGCCCCTGAGACCGCAGCCTCGGCAGCGAGCGACGCTCCCGTGGCCGCCACGCGATGGGCGCGCAGCCTCAGATTCGTGCGGACGGTGCTCTCGCGGGTTCCTGCCACCTGGCTCTTGATCGGTGTCCTTCTGGGTGCCGGTCTCATCACGGGCGGCCTGTGGCGGCCGATCGCGGGACATCCGCTCTACGAGCACCTCGCGTACGGGCTGCCGTCCTTCGAGAAGGGACGCTGGTGGACACCCCTCAGCGGCACCTTCCTCCTCGACACGCCGATCGCGTACCCGATCATCATCCTGGGCTTCTGGGGGATGGCGTACCTCGAGTGGAAGCGCGGCACGCGCGTCGCCCTCGCCTACTTCTTCGGCGGCCAGCTGTTCGCGATCCTCGGCGCCGCGTTCCTCCTGTGGAGCGCCGTCACTCTCGCGCCCGACTGGGCCTGGGCGGCGAAGGAGGCGGCATCCGTCGATGTCGGCCCGAGCGGCGGTCTGTTCGCGTGCATCGCCGCGGCGATCACGGTCATGCCGTCGCCGTGGCGTCTGCGCGGATGGCTCGTCGTGCTCGCCTTCGTCATCGTGAACATGATGTTCTGGGGCTCGATCGACGACCTCGAACACCTGCTCGCGGTGCTCCTCGTGCTCGTCATCGACCGCTCGCTGAGGCCCCAGCGTTCGACCGTGCGCGAGCAGCGGCTCATCGTCTTCATCGGCACGCTCATGCTCGGCGCCCTCACGATCGTGACCCAGATCGTCCCGACGTACGGCCCCTTCGGAGCAACCATCGTCGATGAAGCGGATGCCTCGTGGGTGTCCACCGCGATCAGCGCCGTCGTGATCCTGCTGGTCGCGAACGGACTGCGGCGGGGACGCCACTGGGCGTGGGTGGTCAGCGTCGTCGTGGCATCCCTCAACATCTTCGTCGCGCTCCTGCTGCTGCTCACCATCGGGCTCGTGGGCTGGGAGGAGGTGGCCGACACCGCCAACGATGGATCGGTGGGCCTCGTCTTGGCGACGGCCGTCATCTGGGCGATCTACCTCGTCTACCTCGCGCTCGTCCGCGGTGCGTTCCGTGCCCGGCCACGCCACCCGCTCGGCTCCGGGAGTGCGGCAGGATCCGCGACGCAGCCGAGCGTCGATGAGGTGAAGGCCCTCATCCGGTCGTCCGGGGGAGGCACGCTCTCGTGGATGGCGACGTGGGACGGCAACGACTACCTGCGCACGTCCACCGGCGTCGTGCCATACCAGCGTCACGCCGGTGTCGCGATCGCGCTCGCCGATCCTCTGGGCCCGGCATCGGGCCGTGCGCAGTCGGTCGTCGACTTCGTGGATGCCGCGCAGCATGCCGGTCTCGTCCCCGCATTCTTCAGTGCGAGCGAGGCGACGCGCGACGCGCTGCCGGACGGGTGGCGCAGTCTCGTCGTCGCAGATGACTCGATCGTGGATCTCGAAGGACTGCAGTTCACCGGCAAGCGCTGGAACAACGTGCGCACCGCGATGAACAAGGCGGGCCGCGAGGAGATGACGTTCCGGATGACGCGGCTCAAGGACGAATCGTGGGGCGTGCAGGCCCAGATCCGGGCGATCTCGGAGATGTGGGTCGGCGACAAGGGCCTGCCCGAAATGGGCTTCACCCTCGGCTCGCTGACCGAGGCCGCCGATCCGGAGGTCCGGCTGGCGCTCGCGCTCTCGCCCGCCGGCGACGTCGACGGCTTCCTCTCCTGGCTCCCGGTCTACGGTGGCGACGGCCGCATCGACGGGTGGACCCTGGATCTCATGCGCCGACGCGAGGGCGGCTTCGGTTCGGTGATGGAGTTTCTCATCGGCTCGTCTGCGAAGCAGTTCTCCGACGAGGGCGCGCGTCTCATGTCGCTTTCCGGCGCACCGCTCGCGCACGACTATCCCGAGGATGCCGGGGTCATCGCCGTCCTCGCCGACCGCCTCGGCGACACCCTGGAACCGGTCTACGGCTTCGCGTCGCTGCACCGCTTCAAGGAGAAGTTCAACCCCCGCTACGAGACGATGTACCTCCTCTACCGCGACGAGGCCGACATCGCACGGATCGCGGCAGCCTTGACGCGGGCGTTCCTCCCGGATGCCACGCTCCGCCAGTTCGCGGGAGCGGGGATCGAACTCGTCTCCGGCCGCTGAGGGGTCGCGCCGCGGACGCGCACGCCGTGTCGGAGCCCGGCGATAGCATGGACCGTCCCCACTCTCTCACCGGAGAACGCGCATGCTCGGAACGATCCTGGTCCGTTATCTGCGGGCCTACCCGTGGTGGCTCGCGGGCGTACTGGTCTTCCAGTTCGCCTCCGCGATGGCCTCGCTCTACCTGCCCCGGCTGAACGCCGACATCATCGACCACGGCGTCGCCACCGGTGACACGGGCTACATCTGGTCGCGCGGGGTGTTCATGCTCGCGATCGCGTTCGGACAGATCGTGGCATCCGTCATCGCGACCTACTTCGCCGCGCGGGCCGCGATGAGCGTCGGCCGCGACATCCGCCGCGACGTCTACGAGAAGGTGAGCGGATTCTCGGAGCGCGAAGTGTCGACATTCGGCGCGGGAACGCTCATCACGCGCAACACGAACGACGTCCAGCAGGTGCAGATGCTCGCGATGATGGGCGCGACGATGCTCGTCACGGCGCCGCTGCTCGCGATCGGCGGCATCATCATGGCGCTGCAGCAGGATGTCGGTCTCAGTTGGCTCATCGGGGTCGCGGTGCCCGTGCTGCTCATCATCGCCGTGGCGATCATCAGTCGCATGGTGCCACTGTTCCGCCAGTACCAGGGCAAGCTCGACGGCGTGAACCGCGTCATGCGTGAGCAGTTGACCGGCGTCCGCGTCGTCCGCGCGTTCGTCCGCGAACGCATCGAAGAGGCGCGCTTCCGCGCCGCCAACACCGACATCATGATCGTCGGCCGCAAGGTCGGGTCTCTGTTCGTCCTGATGTTCCCGCTGGCCATGCTGGTCCTCAACATCACCGTCGTGGGCGTCATCTGGTTCGGCGGCATCCAGGTGGATGCCGGACACGTGCAGATCGGCACGCTGTTCGCATTCATGCAGTACGTCGGCCAGATCCTCATGGGCGTGCTCATGGCGACGTTCATGACGATCATGATCCCGCGGGCGGCGGTCTCGGCCGACCGCATCGGCGAGGTGCTGGAGTCGACGGACGCGCTGGCTCGCCCCGCCGAGCCCGTGACGCAGTTCCCGGCGCCGGGCACCGTCGTCTTCGACGACGTGTCCTTCACCTACCCGGGTGCGGAAGCCCCCGTCCTCGAGGGCATCTCGTTCCGCGCGGATGCCGGTGAAACGGTCGCGATCGTCGGCTCGACCGGTTCGGGCAAGACGACGCTCGTCTCGCTCATCCCGCGCCTGTTCGACGTGACCGGCGGCACCGTCCGCGTCGGCGGCGTCGACGTGCGTGACGCCGATCTCGACCGCATGTGGCAGGGGATCGGCTACGTGCCGCAGAAGGCGTTCCTGTTCACCGGAACCGTCGCATCCAATCTGCGGTTCGGTCGCGAGGACGCCACGGACGACGACCTGTGGCACGCGCTCGAGATCGCGCAGGGCAAGGACTTCGTCGCAGAGATGCCCGGCGGCCTCGACGCGCGCATCGCGCAGGGCGGCACGAACGTTTCCGGCGGTCAGCGGCAGCGCCTGTCGATCGCGCGCGCGATCGCGCACCGCCCCGACATCCTCGTCTTCGACGACTCGTTCTCGGCGCTCGACGTCGCCACCGACGCCCGCCTTCGGCATGCCCTGTGGCGAGAATTGCCGGACGTGACCAAGATCGTGGTCGCTCAGCGCGTCTCGACGATCGTCGAGGCCGACCGCATCATCGTCCTCGACGACGGCCGGATGGTCGGGGCGGGAACCCACGACGAGCTCCTCGCCACCAACGAGACCTACCGCGAGATCGTCCAGTCACAGCTGGGGGTGGACGCATGAGCGCCCCGAACACTGCGGCGCTCTCCGAAGAGGAGCGCTACGAGCTGGAACTCGCCGAACAGGCGCGTCTGAACTCCGGCAGCTGGGACTCGGTCGCACCCGGAAAGGCCGCGAACTTCCAGCAGAGCTTCTTCCGCATGATCGGTCTCCTCGGACCGTATAAGTGGTGGTTCGTCTTCGTCTCGGTGCTCGGTGCCATCGGGGTCGTGCTCGCCGTGATCGCCCCGAAGGTGCTCGGCGAGGCGACGAACGTGATCTTCGAAGGCGTCGTCTCCTCCGCTCTCGGAGGCCAGTTCCCTGCCGGAACGACGCAGGCGCAGGTCGTCGACGCGCTGCGCGCAGCGGACCAGAACGATATCGCGAACATCGTCGCGGCGATGCAGAACTTCCAGGTCGGGGCGGGTGTCGACTTCGAGCGACTCAAGTGGGTGCTCGTCGCCGTCATGGCGATCTACATCGTGTCGGCGGTACTGACGTGGCTGCAGGGGTACGTCATCAACATCATCATGGTGCGCACGATGTGGCGACTGCGCGAAGCGGTCGAGGCGAAGATCAACCGGCTGCCGCTGTCGTATTTCGACCGCGTGCAGCGGGGTGAACTCATCTCGCGGGTCACCAACGACATCGACAACATCACCCAGACGATGCAGCAGTCGCTCTCCACGGCTGTCACGAACATCCTCACGGTCGTCGGCGTGCTGGTGATGATGTTCTCGATCTCGTGGCAGCTCGCGATCGTTGCGCTCATCGCCCTTCCGCTCATGGCTGTCGTCTTCGGCATCATCGGCCCGAAGTCGCAGAAGGCGTTCACGGCGCAGTGGCGCAAGGTCGGCCGCCTCAACGCGCGCGTGGAGGAGTCGTTCTCGGGTCACGCGCTCGTGCGCGTCTTCGGGCGAGAGGAGGACGCGCGCGCGAAGTTCCAGGAAGAGAACGAGGAGCTCTACCAGGCCGCGTTCAGGGCCCAGTTCCTCTCCGGCCTCATGATGCCCGCCATGATGTTCATCGGCTCGCTCAGCTACGTCGGCATCGCGGTACTCGGGGGCCTCATGGTCGCGTCGGGTCAGCTGCGCCTCGGTGACGTGCAGGCCTTCATCCAGTACTCGCAGCAGTTCACCCAGCCGCTCAGCGAGCTGGGTGGCATGGCTGCGGTCGTGCAGTCCGGAACGGCGTCGGCCGAGCGCGTCTTCGAGCTGCTCGACGAAGAGGAGCAGGCGCCCGATGCCGAGGACGCGCCCACGATCGAGGACGGGGCCGGCGTCATCGAGTTCGAGCACGTCGCCTTCGGCTACGCGCCCGACAAGCCGCTGATCCGCGACCTGTCATTCCGCGTGGAGCCGGGCCAGACGGTCGCGATCGTCGGCCCGACCGGCGCCGGCGAGACGACGCTCGTGAACCTGCTGATGCGCTTCTATGAGCTCGACGGCGGGCGGATCCTCCTCGACGGTCAGGACATCGCCGAGCTGACACGTGACGACGTGCGCTCCCGCACCGGCATGGTGCTGCAGGACCCGTGGCTGTTCGCCGGCACGATTCGCGAGAACATCCGCTACGGCAACGAAGAGGCCTCCGACGTGGAGATCTATGAAGCCGCCGTCGCGACGCGCGTCGATCGCTTCGTCCATACCCTCCCCGACGGGTACGACACGATGCTCGACGAGGATGCCGCGAACGTCTCGGCGGGCGAGAAGCAGCTGCTGACGATCGCGCGCGCCTTCGTGGCATCCCCGAGCGTGCTCATCCTCGATGAGGCGACGAGCTCGGTCGACACGCGCACGGAGCTTCTTCTGCAGCACGCCATGGCGGCGCTGCGGGAGGGCCGCACGTCGTTCGTCATCGCGCACCGGCTCTCGACGATCCGCGACGCCGACCTCATCCTCGTGATGGAGCACGGCGACATCGTCGAGAAGGGCACGCATGACGAGCTCATCGCGGCGGAGGGTGCATACTGGCGCCTCTATCGCGCCCAGTTCGAACGCGCGGCCACGGAGGACGAGACCGCCGCCGGCACGACGACGACGGAGGATTCCGAATGACGTCCCTCGAGCCCCGCCGACGCACCCCGCGCTTCGTGCTCGCGTGCATCGGTGTCGGCCTCGCGGCGGGCCTGCTCTCCGGCCTGTTCGGCGTCGGCGGCGGCACCGTCATCGTCCCGATGCTGGTGCTGATCCTCGCGTACGGGCAGAAGCTCGCCTCCGGCACGTCGCTCGCCGCGATCGTGCCGACAGCGGCGGTGGGCGTGATCTCCTACGCCGTCCACGACTCGGTCGCGTGGATCCCCGCGGTCATCCTCGCGGTCGGGTCCGTTGCGGGAGCGCAGATCGGTACGTGGATGCTGCAGAAGCTGCCCGTGGCCGTCATCCGGTGGGGGTTCATCGCCTTCCTCCTCGTCGTCGTCGTGATGCTCTTCATCGTGATCCCGTCCCGCGACGCCAGCCTCGAGGTCACGTGGATCACCGCGCCGGGCCTCGTCGTGCTCGGCCTCGTCACCGGCATCCTCTCGGGCCTCCTCGGCGTCGGCGGTGGGATCATCGTCGTCCCGGCGCTCATCCTGCTGTTCGGCACGAGCGACCTGATCGCCAAGGGCACGTCGCTGCTCATGATGATCCCGACGGCGATCTCCGGCACGATCGGCAACCTCCGTCGCAACAACGTCGACCTGCCCGCCGCCGCGCTGATCGGGGTAGCCGCCTGTACGACGACGGCGCTCGGGGCCTGGATCGCGACACTCCTCGATCCGCTCGCGGCCAACATCCTCTTCGCAGTGTTCATCGTCTTCATCGCGACGCAGATGGCGGTGCGCGCCATCCGCGCACGTCGCACCGACCGGTGAGGCGTGCGTCGGCTCGGTAGGATCGGAACGTGTCTGTGAACCCCGAGCTGGTCGGCCGTGCCTTCGCGCCGACGGTGCCTTACCTCGTCGGACGCGAAAAGGTGCGTGAGTTCGCGCGCGCCGTCTTCGCCACCGACCCGCAGCACGTCGACCCCGCCGCCGCTCAGCAGCTCGGGTACCCCGACGTCGTCGCGCCGCCCACTTTCGCGATGGTCATCCAGGACCTCACCTTGCAGCAGCTCCTTTCCGAGCCCGGCTCGGGCATCGCCCTCGAGCAGACGGTGCACGCCGAGCAGCGCTTCCACTACTCGCGCCCCATCGTCGCGGGCGACGAGCTCGTCGGGGAGCTGCGTGTGACCAAGGTGCGCCCGTTCGGCAAGGGTGCGATGGTCACGAGCGAGACCGAGATCACGGATGCCGACGGAGCGCACGTCGTGACCGCCAGCTCCGTGCTGCTCATCGGAGGTGAGGTCTCGTGAGCGCGCTCACCGCGGCATCCCTCACCGTCGGCGACGTCGTGGCCGAGCGCTCCGTTCACCTCACCCGCGAGGCGCTCGTGCGGTACGCGGGTGCGTCGGGGGACTTCAACCCGATCCACTACCGCGACGACGTCGCGGCCGCGGTGGGGCTGCCGGGAGTGCTCGCGCACGGCATGCTGACGATGGGTCTCGGCGTCGAGACGATCGTGCCCTGGCTCGGCGACGCCGGTCGGATCGTCGAGTACGGCGTCCGGTTCACGCGCCCCGTCGTCGTGGATGCCGAGGAAGGCGCCGACCTCCACGTGGTCGCCACGGTCGGCGCCCTGACGGATGCCGAGGCGCGCATCGATCTCACCGTCACGGCGGCCGAGACCACCGTGCTCGGCAAGGCTCAGGTGCGCGTGCGCCTGGACGGCTGACGTGCCCGAGATCGCTCCGCTTGCCCTCGCCGAGCTCACTACGCTGCGCGTCGGGGGGCGTCCGCGACGCGTGATCGAGGCGCGTACACGCGATGATCTCGTCGATGCGCTGCGCGAGACGTGGTCGACGGGAGACGACTGGCTCGTCGTCGGGGGCGGCTCCAACCTCCTCGTCGGCGACGAGGAGTTCGATGGCACCGTCGTGCTCGTGCGCACGCAGGGGATCGAGCGCCTCCCCTCGCCCCGCGCGGGCTTCGTACGCGTGCGCGTCGAGGCCGGGCACGGCTGGGATGACCTCGTCGCGTACGCCGCGGCCGAAGGTCTGTCGGGGATCGTCGCGATGTCCGGCATCCCCGGCACGGTGGGCGCTGCGCCCGTGCAGAACATCGGTGCGTACGGACAGGAGATCGTCGAGACGCTCATCGAGGTCGAACTGATCGACGAGGCGACGGGAGACGTCTCCGTCGTTCCCGCCGTCGAGCTGGGTCTCGGGTTCCGCACTTCGGTCCTGAAGAACCACTACGGCTCGGTCGCGGAGCGTTCGGCGGTCGTGTTGTCGGTCACGCTCGAACTGCGCGAGGTCGGACACGGCCCGTTCGCGCTCTCAGGTGCGCAGCTGCGTCAGGCCCTCGGCGTCGCCGAGGACGAGGGCGTGACGCTCGAGTGGGTGCGTCAGACGGTGCTCGCCACGCGCGCGCGCAAGGGCATGGTCCTCGACGATGCCGACCCCGACACCTACAGTGCGGGTTCGTTCTTCCAGAACGCCATCGTCTCGGCATCCTTCGCTCGCACGCTGCCGCCGGAGTGCCCGCGCTGGCCGGTCTCGACGACCGCGGCCCCGCTGGAGGTGGCTGACCGGGTGATCCCTCTCGCCTCCTACGACGGATACGTGCCGCCGCCCGTCTCCGCGCAGCCGGATGTGAAGGTCAGCGCGGCCTGGCTCATCGAGCACTCGGGGCTGCGTAAGGGGTTCCACCTCCCGCGCTCGCGTGCCGGCCTCTCCACGAAGCACGCCCTCGCCCTGACCAATCGCGGATCGGCCACGGCCGAGGAGATCGCCGAGCTCGCCCGCTACATCCAGAGCCGCGTGCAGAGCGAGTTCGGCCTCGTCCTGCAGCCCGAGCCGGTGCTCGTGGGCGTCGAGCTCTAGCCGCTCCGGGCTGACCTCGGCATCCACCAGATTCGCAGAATCGCAGCAGAATCGGATGCCGCGGTCGCAGCCGTGCGGATCCGTTGCGATTCTGCGCATCCGTTGCGCGGCCACGGGCGCCAGCCCGCGACCGCGCGCGGCGATCAGCCGAACAGGCGCTGCAGGCGCTGGACCCCTTCGAGCAGCTGGTCGTCGCCCAGCGCGTACGACAGGCGCAGGTAGCCCGACGGGCCGAAGGCCTCGCCCGGCACGACCGCGACCTCGGCGGCGTCGAGGATCAGGTCGGCGAGTTCGAGCGACGACGTCACGTTCCGCCCGGCCCATTCGCGGCCGAGGAGCCCCGTGACATCGGGGTACACGTAGAACGCGCCGAGCGGGTTCGGCACGGTGACCCCGGGGATCTTCGCGAGCTCGGCGACGATGAGCTTGCGCCGACGGTCGAAAGCCTGGCGCATCTGCTCGGCCTCGGTCTGGGGCCCGGTGAGCGCCGCGAGCGCTGCGCGCTGCGCGACGTTGTTGACATTCGAGGACAAGTGCGACTGCAGGTTCCCGGCGACCTTGATCACGTCGGCGGGGCCGACCATCCAGCCCACGCGCCAGCCCGTCATGGCGTAGGTCTTCGCGACGCCGTTGACGAGGATCGTCTGACCGGCGAGCTCCGGGACCGCCTCGACGATCGAGACTGCGCGGGCACCCTCGTAGACGAGGTTCTGGTAGATCTCGTCGCTGATCACCCAGATGCCGTGCTCCAGCGCCCACTGACCGATCGCGCGGGTCTCCTCGGGCGTGTACACCGAGCCGGTGGGGTTCGACGGCGAGACGAAGACGAGCGCCGTCGTTTTCTCGGTGCGGGCCGCTTCGAGCTGCTCGACGGTGACCTTGTAGTCCTGATCGGCTCCGGCGAAGACCTCGACAGGCGTGCCGTCGGCCAGCGCGATCGCCTCGGGGTACGTCGTCCAATAGGGCGCCGGAAGCAGCACCTCGTCGCCCGGGTTCACGACGGCCTGGAACGCCTGATAGACGGCCTGCTTGCCGCCGTTGGTGACGATCACCTGCGCGGGGGAGACGTCGAGGCCCGAGTCGCGCAGCGTCTTCGCGGCGATCGCTTCGCGGAGGACCGGGAGCCCCGCGGCGGGCGTGTAGCGGAAGTTCGCCGGGTCGCGCAGGGCCTCGGCCGCGGCATCCACGATGAACTGCGGCGTCGCGAAGTCGGGCTCGCCGGCGGCGTAGGAGATGACCGGCTTGCCCTCGGCCTTCAGCGCTTTCGCCTTCGCATCGACCTTGAGGGTCGCGGACTCGGCGATGGCGGAGAGTTTGCGGGACAGTGGTGCGCGTTCGGTCACACGAACAGCGTAGTCGCCGGGTCGCGCCGGGCGGGATCAGTCGCGCGTGCCGAAAAGGCCGGTGCCGTACTTCGTGAGCGCCTCGTACGCCTCGCCGTAGGTCTTGGGGATGTGCGCGTCACGGTCGAACTGCGACATCAGCAGACCCAGCAGCCCGCGCGCGGGCGAGGTCAGCGGGCGTTTCTTGTGGGTCTTCGTCGTGTGCTCTGCGACGGCCTCGGGATTCGGCGGCTTCCACAGCGACGTCGGACGCGGCCAGGTGTACGGCTGGCGCGGTGCCGCCGAGTTGATCGCGTTGTAGATGGGGTTCGCCCCGGCATCCCGCGCGTTCAAGGGCTTCAGCCCGTGCTGTCGGCACAGCGTGTTGATGACCGCGCCGTGGTGCATCTCGTCGTGGATGACGGTGCCCGCCGCGGTGTACGCGCTCACGACGATCGCGGGGACGCGGACGCCGAGCCGGTCGAAGGCGAAGCCCATCTCGCCCTCGTCTCCGGTCGTCGGCGGCGTCGTGGTCGGCGGTGGAACGTGATCGAACGTGCCGCCGTGCTCGTCGAAGGTCACGACGAGGGCGGTGTTCATGGCGTTCGATCCCTGCGCGCTCGTCGAGGTGCGGATGGCGTCGTAGATGTCCTGCAGCAGCTTGTCGCCGGCGCGCACATCGGAGTACGCGCTGTTGTCGAGCTGGAGCGTCGAGCCGTCGTCGAGGGTGATCTCGCCGTCGCGCAGCTCGCCCCACGGTGGATGCATGTCGTTGTGGTTGAAGATCATGCGCGGTTCGACGAAGGCGTATGCCGGGAGGTTGCCGTTCTCGACATCGTCGTAGAACTGCGTCATGTCGCGGAAGTTCGTCTTCCAGTACCGGCGCAGCACGGAGGCGTGCAGCATGCCCGTCATCGAGACGAGCTGGGTCGGGTCGTAGTAGACCCGCCACGGGATGCCCGCCTCTTCCAGGCGATTGAAGATCGTCGGCGCAGCCGGGGCGTTGATCCACTTCTCGTAATCGTCGCCGTTGTGGTTCGTGACGTACCCGTGCGATGTCGACGCGTGGAAGAAGGAGCGATTGCAGAACGTCTGCGACGGGACCGCCGCGAACCAGTTGTCGTAGACGGCGAACTCACGGGCGAGCGTCGAGAGCACCGGCAGCATATCCGGGCTGAAGCTGCCCATCGCGACCCGGTACTCCTCGGGCGTCGGCTCCTGCCGCTTCGCCAGGCGGTAGTTGACGATGTAGTCGTGCACGAAGCCGGAGTTCGTCGGGATCTGCTCGGGCTGCGGGTTGTTGAACGGGGCCGACATCGGATGCTGCAGGAGCTGCGCGTTCGTCGGCGGATCGATGATGCCGAATAGTTGCGTGTTCACGTGCGGGTAGGTCTCGCCGGGGTCGGGCTGCGGCTGCTGCATGATGTGGTCGGTCGTGCCCTGGTAGATGAAGGGTGCGATCAGCTTGCCGTCGGGCGCTGCGTTCGCGTACGCACCCTGCGGGATCCCGTCGAAGTCCGCGGCGGACTTCTCCGCGGACGAGTACAGGTGGCCGAGCACGTTGTCGAAGCTGCGGTTCTCGAACATCAGCACGACGATGTGATCGAATCCGGGCGCATGACGCGGCGTGAGCGGTGCGAACTCCGGTGGATGCACCGTCACCGCCGTCGTCACCGCGGCGGCTGCCGATCCGCCGATCGCGAGTCCGGCCGCACCGATGCCGGTGCGCCGCAGGAACTCGCGTCGGCTCGTCCGTGTGTCGTCGTCCATAGCGCCCATCGCACCTCCTCGCTCCCGCCCGGTCTCTGACAGTATCCGCTACTCTCGGCGCATGGCGCCCACCCTCGTGTTCGACCGATCCGCCCGCTATGGGGCCGCGATCGTCGCCATGCTCGTCGGCGGGTATCTCGGGGTCGCGACCGACTTCTCCTCCATCGTCCAGTCGGAGGTCTACGCCGGGACGATCGCCTCGGATGCGCCGCTGCTCAGCGCCGTGCAGTTCCTGCTCGTCCTCGGCTCGATGCTCGCGGGGGTCGTTCTTCTGCCGACGTCGGGGTGGCGGCGGCTGGGTGCCTTCACGCTCGTGTGCGTCATCCTCCTCCTGTGGGTGACCTTCGGTCTACAGCACGCCGCGGGCAACGTCGTGCACCCGGTCACCTTCTGGCGTTTCGTGCTGGACCAGGGAGCGGTCGTCCTGCTCGCGGCCGTGGGCGGCTGGGTGATCGCACGCGGGCGGCATCCGTGGTCGTGGACGGTGGTCGTCCTCGCGATCGTCCCCGCCCTGGTCACCCCGATCCTCGTCGAGCACTCCTTCCCGTCGAGCGCGATCGCCCTCATCTCGCAGGGGATCGTCGCGGTCGTCGGGCTCGGTGCGGTCTGGCTCGCCGTGTGGATCGACCGGCGCCTCACGCGTCGTGCGCGCACGGTGGAGGTCTCCGACACGAGTGAAGGGCCGGATGCCGCGGCATCCGACCCCTCACTTTCCCTCGAGGATCAGTCCTCGTCGGTCAGGTAGTCCGCGTACGCGACGAGCGTCAGGAACGTCGGGAAGTCCTCGCCGAGCGCGACCTGCTCGAAGATGGTCGCGGCGTCGTCGAAGCGGTCGCCCTCGAAGCGCGTGACCTCTTCGAGCGTGCGCGTGATGAGGCCCTCGATGTACTCGCGCGTGATCTTGGTGCCGTCCTCGGTCGAGCGGTCCTGGTGGATCCACTGCCACACCTGCGAGCGCGAGATCTCGGCGGTCGCGGCATCCTCCATGAGGTTGTCGATCGCCACGGCGCCGAGGCCGCGCAGCCACGCCTCGATGTAGCGGATGCCGACGGACACGTTCGCGTACACGCCCGCCGCCGTGATCGGCAGGCCGATGTGCACGTCGATGAGCTGCTCGGCCCGCACCGACACCTCGGGGCGCTGACGGTCGACCTGGTTGGGGCGCTCGCCGAGCACGGCATCGAACTCCGCCTGGGCCACCGGGATCAGATCCGGGTGCGCCACCCACGTGCCGTCGAAGCCGTCGCCGGCCTCGCGCTTCTTGTCGGCCGACACCTTCTCGAACGCCCGCGCCGTCACCTCCGGGTCGCGACGGTTCGGGATGAAGGCGCTCATGCCGCCGATCGCGAATGCGCCGCGCTTGTGGCACGTCTGCACGAGCAGCTCGGTGTAGGCCCGCATGAACGGCACGGTCATCGTCACCTGGCTGCGGTCGGGCAGGACGAACCGGGCGCCGCGGCCACGGTAGTTCTTGATCATCGAGAAGATGTAGTCCCACCGGCCCGCGTTCAGGCCCGCGATGTGGTCGCGCAGTTCGAAGAGGATCTCCTCCATCTCGAACGCGGCAGGCAGCGTTTCGATCAGCACCGTCGCGCGGATCGTGCCGTGCGGAATGCCGACGTAGTCCTCGCTGAACGTGAAGACGTCGTCCCACAGCTTCGCCTCCTCCGATGACTCGATCTTCGGCAGGTAGAAGTACGGGCCGACCCCGTTGTCGATGAGGCGCTGCGCGTTGTGGAAGAAGTAAAGGCCGAAGTCGACGAGCGAGCCGGAAGCGGCGAGGGTGCGACCGGCGCGGTCGGTGAACTCGATGTGCTTCTCGGTGAGGTGCCAGCCACGCGGCCGCATCACGATCGTGGGTGTGCGCTCGGCCGTCACTTCGTACACCTTCCCCTCGGGGGAGGTGTACGACAACTGCCCGCGGATCGCGTCGTACAGTGACAGCTGACCCTCGATGACGTTGCGCCAGGTCGGGCTCGTGGCGTCCTCCTGGTCGGCGAGCCAGACACGCGCGCCGGAGTTCAGCGCATTGATCGTCATCTTCGGGTCGGTGGGACCGGTGATCTCCACCCGACGGTCCTCGAGGCCGGGGCCCGCGCCGGCGACCCGCCATTCGGCGTCTTCGCGGATGTGCGCGGTGTCGGACCGGAACTGCGGGTCGTGGCCGTTCCCGATCTCGAAGCGGCGGCGCATGCGGTCGGCGAGCCGGTCGTGACGGCGGCCCGCGAAACGCGCGTGCAGCTCCGAGAGGAACGCGAGCGCCTCGGGCGTGAGGATCTCCTCGTACCGTTCGCGGATCGGACCCGTGACGACGATCGCCGACGTCGGGATGGGCCCCGTCGTGGGGCGAGTGGTCGTTTCAGGCTCGATGCCCGTGGCGGTGGGAGTCATGGCCCTGTCTCTCTGTCTCGATCGTGCAATGGAGCGGCGCGTGTGGCCGTGACACCACTCTGAGTGAAGATTCGCGTCGTGCGTGACCAATTCCGGAGTGAATTTCTCAAGAAATTCATCTTCTGTGACAGAATGCCGCTCATGACGATGAACGCTCCCGCCGTCTCCGAGTCCACTGAGGAACCGGATGCCGCCGACGCCCTCACGATCGGCCGGCGCATCCGACAGCTGCGCTCTGCGCGCGGGATGACCCTCGAAGAACTTGCGACGGCTGTGGAGCGCGCCCCGAGCCAGCTGTCGATGATCGAGACGGGCAAGCGCGAGCCGAAGCTGACCCTCCTGCGCGCGATCGCGAAGGCGCTCGGCGCCACGGTCGACCAGCTGCTCGAGGCCGAGACGCTCGACGAGCGCGCGACGCTCGAGATCGCGCTCGAGCGGGCGATGAAGGGACCGACCTTCCAAGGGCTCGGGATCGACGCGTTCCGCATCGGCAAGACCCTCCCCGACGACGCGCTGCGCGCGATGCTCGCGCTCCACGGCGAGATCGAGCGTCTCGGCGACGAGCGGTCGGCGACCCCGGAAGAGGCACGGCGCGCCAACGTCGAGCTGCGGCACCTCATGCGTCGGCAGGACAACTACTTCGCCGAGCTCGAGGAGCATGCGCGCGGGGTCCTGCGCGCCGTCGATCACCCCGGCGGTCCCGTCACGCAGCGGACCGCTTCCGACATCGCGGCGCACCTCGGGTTCTCGTTGCACTACGTGGCCGACCTCCCGGCATCCACGCGATCCGTCGCGGACATCCGCAACGGCCGGCTCTACCTGTCGAGCACGGTGCCGGCGAAGGGCGATTCGCGGACGGCGGTGCTGCAGGCGCTCGCGAGCCGGATCCTCGGGCACAGCGAGCCGCGATCGTACGCCGAATTCCTGCGCCAGCGCGTCGAGACCAACTACCTGACCGGCGCGCTGCTGATCCCCGAGGATCATGCGGCGCCGGTGCTGCAGGATGCCAAGGCGCGCCGTGCGATCTCGATCGAGGACCTCCGCGACGCCTACTCGGTGTCGTACGAGACGGCCGCGCACCGGTTCACGAACCTCGCGACGCGACACCTCGGCATCCGGGTGCACTTCCTCAAGGTGCACGAGTCCGGCACGATCACGAAGGCCTACGAGAACGACGACGTCAACTTCCCCGCTGATCGACTCGGGTCGATCGAGGGCCAGATGTGCTGCCGCAGATGGACGAGCCGCGCCGTCTTCGACATCCCCGACAAGTTCAACCCGTACTACCAGTACACCGACACCGGCAACGGGACATACTGGTGCACCGCGCGCGTCGAGGCGTCGAGCGAGGGCGCGCACTCCGTCTCGGTCGGTGTGCGGTTCGACGACACGAAGTGGTTCGTCGGCCGTGAGACGACGAACCGGGGTGTATCGCGGCACGCCGTCGAGGTGTGCTGCCGCCGCCCCCCTGCGGAGCTGGAGGGTCAGTGGCGCGACCAGGCGTGGCCGAACGTGCGTACACCGCGGACGCTCCTCGCGACCCTGCCCACGGGTGCCTTCCCCGGGGTCGACACGACGGACCTGTACGAGTTCCTCGACGCGCACGCGCCGCGGCAGTGACAGCGCGCCGCATTGAGGCGAGCCTCGCCTGGCTGGCCGCGGTGGCGCACTCCTCGTAGCGTGAGGGCATGGCCCTTTCCACGCCCGCCGGCGCCCATCCCGATGAGCCGCACGCCCCCGGACTCGCGCAGCGCCTGAACTGGCTGCGCGCGGGGGTGCTCGGCGCCAACGACGGCATCGTTTCGACGGCCGCCGTCGTCGTCGGTGTCGCCGGCGCGACATCCGAAGTCATGCCCGTCCTCCTCGCGGGTTCCGCCGCGCTGGTGGGTGGCGCGATCTCAATGGCACTCGGGGAGTACGTCTCGGTCTCCAGCCAGCGCGACAGCGAGCACGCCCTCATCGAGAAGGAGCGCGGTGAGCTGCGCGCAGATCCCGAAGGCGAACTCGCGGAACTCGTCGGGCTCTACGAGAAGCAGGGCCTCAGCCCTGAGACGGCGGCGACCGTCGCCGCCGAGCTCACCGCAAAGGACGCCTTGAAAGCGCACCTGTCCGCTGAGCTGAACATCGACCAGGACGACGTCGTGAGCCCGTGGCACGCGGCTCTCGCCTCAGCGATCGCCTTCACGATCGGGGCGCTGCTGCCGATGGCGACGATCCTGCTCGTGCCGCACCCGACGCGGATCCTTGCGACGTTCGTCGCTGTGCTCCTCGCGCTCGCCGTGACGGGCTATGTCGCGGCCTGGATCGGTGGAGCGCGCCGCGGGCGCGCAGTCGTGCGCATCCTGATCGGCGGCGCGGTCGCGCTCGGAGCGACGTTCCTGGTCGGCACGCTGTTCGGCACGACCGTCGGGTGAGCGGAGCGCGGACGCAGTGCGTCCGCGTGGCATCCGCTATGCAAAGCATGTGAACCGCGAATTCTTGGCATCGTCTGGGAGCCCGCATCGCACGCTTTTCGCATGACCGTTCACGTTCCCGATCTCGTGGCCGCATCAGCTGCTTCCGCTGCTCCCGCTGCTTCCGCTGCTCCACGACGTGCCGTCGCGCCGGCCACGCTCGATGCGGTCTGGCATGCCGCGGCCCTGGCGTTCATCTGGCTCACGAGCCTCGCGATCGCAGCCCTGTGGGTGGCGGACGGAGGAGTGCAGGCGGTTTTCGGCGGCGGGGCCGAGGCGGCGAACACCCTCGGACGTCTCACCGGCCTCACATCGGCGAATCTCCTCCTCTACCAGGTACTGCTCATGGCCCGGGTGCCGCTGTTCGAACACGGCATCGGGCGCGATGCGATCACGCGCATGCACCGCATCACCGGGTTCTGGTCGTTCTGGCTGATGCTCGCGCACATCGTCCTCCTCGTCGTGGGCTACGCGCACCAGGCGGGGGTGTCTCTCCTCGCCCAGGCGTGGGATCTCGTGTGGAACTACCCCGGCATGCTGCTCGCCACCGCCGGCACGCTCCTGCTGGTTCTCGTCGTCGTCACGAGCATCCGCCGCGCGCGGCGGCGTTTGCGCTACGAGTCGTGGCACCTGTTGCACCTGTACGCCTATCTCGGCGTCGGCCTCGCGATCCCGCACATGCTCTGGACGGGGGCGGACTTCACCGCGCACGCCTGGGTGAGTGTCTACTGGTGGGCTCTGTGGGCGCTGGCCGCCGCTGCCGTGGTGGTCTTCCGTGTCGGCGTGCCGCTGTGGCGGTCCGTGCGCCACGGCATCCGCGTCTCTTCGGTCGAGTACGACGGGCCGCGCGGCGTCGTCGTACGGATGAGTGGACGCGCACTCCACCGCCTGCGTGCGCGCCCCGGGCAGTTCTTCGTCTGGCGATTCCTCGACGGCCCCGGGTGGACACGCGGGCACCCCTTCTCGCTCGCCGCCGACCCTGGGCGCGGCGGCCTGGCGATCGCCGCGCGGGTCGTGGGTGACGGCACGCATCGGCTGACGCGGCTCCGGCCCGGCACGCGCGTGCTGATCGAAGGCCCCTACGGCCACATGACCGGGCGGGTACGCGCGCGTCGCCGGCTTCTCATGTTCGGGGCAGGGGCGGGTGTGGCGCCGCTTCTCTCGCTGCTCGAAGCGGAGCCCTACGGCCCCGGCGATGCGACTCTCGTGACGCGCGATCACGTTGACGAGGACGCTCTGGGCGCCGCCGCCGTCGACGCCCTCGTGCGCCAGCGCGGCCTTCGGCACATCCGCATGAACGGACCGCGACGCACCGGCGGTTCGTCGTGGATGCCGCGCGGAATCACCGATTGGCCGGGGGCGGAAGTCGTCCGCTCTCTCGCGGGAGACGTGACCGACGTCGACGTCTACGTCTGCGGGCCCATTCCGTGGATGGCCGCCCTGCGCCAGGACCTGCGGTCGGCGGGAGTGCCGGCCGATCGCATCCACAGCGAAGCATTCGCCGTCTAGGCGGCGGAACGAACCGGGAGACACACGATGAAGAAGATCGTCTACGGCATCCTCGCCACCCTCAGCGGACTCGTCCTGCTGTTCAGCTATCGCACGTCGCTCGGAGAGGCGGTGCCGACGGACGTGCAGCCGGCGCAGGCCGCGCCGTCCGCGGCGACGCCTCACTCGTCGGCGACGCCTTCGGCCGCGACGACGCCCAACGCGTCGGCCTCGCCGCCGGCGTCGTCGTCGGCGGCCGCTCCGTCGGCGACATCCGGGCTCGCCGACGGCACATTCACAGGGTCGGCGACGAACACGCGCTACGGACCGGTCCAGGTTCAGATCACCGTGACCGGAGGGAAGATCGTCGACGTCCAGGCCGTCGAGTACCCGACGGACAACTCGAGGGACCGCCAGATCAACGAGCGCGCCATCCCGCAGCTCGTGTCGGAAACGCTCGACGCGCAGAGCGCCGACATCCACTTCGTCTCGGGTGCCACGTACACCAGCCAGGGATACCTCGACTCCTTGCAGTCCGCGATCGATCAGGCGAACGCGTGAGCGGCGTGCATGTGTGGACCCGAGAGCTCATGGGCACCGTGTTCAGCGTGCACGTGGTCGACGATGCCAGCGGCGGGCCGGAGCAGCGGGCGACCGAAGACCTGGCGGCGGCGCGGTTCTTCGATGAGGTGAGCGAGATCGAACGGATCTTCTCGACCTTCCGGGACGATTCCGAGGTGTCGCGAATCCGCCGAGGTGAGCTCGACATCGCGTCCGCAGACCCGCGCGTCGGAATGGTCGCGGCAGCGTGCGACGAAGCCGAGAGCGCCACGGCGGGTCGCTTCAGCGCGCACTGGCGCGGCGGATTCGATCCGACGGGTTATGTGAAGGGCTGGAGCGTCGAGGTCGCCGGCGCGGCGCATCTCGAACCTCTGCTGCGCGTGCCGGGAATCCGCGCGCTGGGTGTGAACGCGGGCGGGGACGTGCGGGTGTGGAGCAGGCCCGAGACGCCGTGGACCTGGCGCGTCGGCGTCGCCGACCCGGCGCGGCGTGGCGCGATCGTCGCGACGATCGAGCTGACCTCGGGGGCTGTCGCCACGTCGGGCACCGCTGAGCGGGGAGGCCACATCATCGAGCCGGCGAGCGGCCGCCCCGCGGGTGGAGCCCTCAGTGCGACCGTCGTCGGGGCCGACCTGGCGACCGCCGATGTCTGGGCGACTGCGGCGGTCGTCGCGGGCGCGGAGGATCTGTCGTGGATCGGGGGAGCGCCGGTCGCGTCGGGGCTCGTCGTCTCGTCCGACGGTGGCGTCCGGCGCTTCGCGAACGGCGTCGAGCTCTGCATCGTGCCGGCCGCGTGAGGACCGGCACCGCGGCGGTCAGCCGCGTGGAAGCGTCAGAAGGAACGTCGTGCCCGCGGGTGAGGTGCGCTCGACGGTGATCGAGCCCCCGGCGGCGGTCGCCGCCTCGCGCACGAGGGCGAGGCCCAGTCCGAACCCCCGGCGCCGTCCGGCCTCCGGCCCCCGTGCGAACCGCTCGAAGACGCGATCGATGTCCTGCGCGGCGATGCCGACCCCGGCGTCGGTCACGCGCACGGCGATGCGGTCGCCCTCCGCGCTCGCCGAGATCTCGACTTCCGACCCTCGGGGCGCGTGCTGGACTGCGTTGTCGAGCAGTGCAACGCACAGCCGCGTCAGCGTGGTGGTGGGGATCCGCGCGCGCATGTCCCCGGTCGCCGCCGCCTGGTCTGCTGCGCTCCGGACGCCGAGCGCGACCCCGGCTTCGTCGGCGAGCGGGGTCACCGTGCGCACCGCGGCGGACACGGCGTCGGAGACGATCGCCGTTCCGGAGCTCTGGCCCGCTTCGGCGGCCAGCAGCATGTCCGTGAGCACGTCGTCCATCACGGCGACGTCCTCGCGGAGCGCGGCGAGCGTCGACCCCGGATCCTCCCCGCGGGCGATGCGTCGCTGCAGCAGCTGCACCCGGCTGCTGAGGGCCGTGAGCGGCGTGCGCAGCTCGTGGCTCGCGTCGGCGACGAAGGTGCGCTGCAGGCGCAGCGCCCCCTCGAGGGGGCGCACGGCGCGCCGCGCCCCGAACCATGCGACGACCGCGAGGAGCAGGACGCCCACGATTCCGAGCCCGATCACCCAGGGCAGCACATGATCGACATCGATCACGAAGCGGTCGCCATCGCCGCCGTGAGCGCCGCCGGGGCCGCCGCGATCGTGCGCGTCGTCCGGGCGCCCACCGGCGAGGAGGACGGTGACGAGGATCGCCACTCCTCCGGTGAGGACCACTGCGGATCCGATGCCGACGACCGCGCCGACGCGCAGGGCCGCCCGCTGCACTCGGCGGCGGTCGCCGGCGTCGTTCACGATGACGCCCCCGCCCGATAGCCGCGCCCTCGGACCGTCTCGATCGTGCCGGGGGAGGTCTTGCGTCGGATGTAGTGCACGTAGGTGTCGACGGAGCTCAGAGCATCGTCCGAGGTGAAGACGGCGCGGAGGATCTCCTGACGGGAGAACACGTGTTCGGGGCTCTCGCTGAGGAGGGAGAGCAGGCGCGACTCCGTGGGGGTGAACGAGACCCGCTCGCCGCCCGGGCCGTACGCCACGTCGGCATCCGGCAGGAATGCCCATTCGCCGACCTCGCGCCTGCGACCCTCCGCACGGTGGCCGCGCACGAGCGCTCGGAGGCGAGCGAGCAGTTCGTCGAAGTCGAAGGGTTTGACGAGGTAGTCGTTCGCGCCGGCGTCGAGGCCGTCGACGCGGTCCGCGACGGCGCCGAGGGCCGTGAGGAGCAGGATCGGCGTCGTGATGCGGGCCGTGCGGACCGACGCGACGAGGCTCGCCCCGTCGAGGTCGGGGAGTCGCCGGTCGATCACCATGACGTCGAACCGCTCGGAGAGTGCGCGTTGGAGGGCGTGGCGACCGTCGGTGACATGCGTCACGTCATACGCCTCGGCGAGCACCTCGACGGTCATCCCCGCGATCACGCGATCGTCCTCGACGTAGAGGAGCCGTGGTGCGCCCCCCGGCGATCGGGTGTCCATGCGACCTCCTGTGCGCTGCGTTAACCGACACCCTCACATTGATCACGGTCCGTGCCAAGAGTGCGCCAAGAGTGCGCGTCGGCGTGTCGTGGATGCCGCGCGCACGCCAGCTTTCGCGGGCTTCGCACTCACGACGTCGTGACGAGCGCCGCCCACAGCTCCGCCCGGGCCGGGAAGGAGGCCAGATCCAGTCCCAGCACCTGCTGCGCCTGCGCGACGCGCGCGCGAACGGTGTGACGGTGGATGCCGAGAGCCTGCGCCGCCTCGTCGATCCGGGCGTCGTGGGCGAGCCACGTGCGCACGGTCTCGATGAGCGCCGTGCCGTGCGCCGCGTCGTGCGCGCGCAGGGGCTCCAGCCGCGCTTGCGCCAACGCCCTGCCCTCCGGTGTGCCGAGGGCGGCGAAGACGCCGCCCTCGGCTGTGTCGGCGAACGCCGCGACCGCGCCGGTGGCGGCGCGCCGCGCCGCCACCGTCGCCTGCTCGTGGGCGCGCGCGAATGCCGGATAGTCGACGGAGTCGCTCGCACCGACGGATGCGTCGAACAGCCGCGCGAACGTGTCCACCGTCTCGGTCTCGGCCGCCGGCACGACGATGACATGCCCGTTTGGTCCGCGCCCGTGGAAGAGCGATCCGCGTCGCTCGCTTGCGCGGAGCTCGAGCCAGTCGGTCGCGGCGTCCGCGCGGCCCGCGGTGAGCGACGCGACGGCGACGACGATCGGGGCCGCGGGGAGAGGCCCCCACAGCTCGCGCGACACGCGGCGCGCGAGCTGCGGATCGCCGGCGAGGAGCGCTTGGACGAGCGCGGCGCGCAGCGCCGCGCGCGCCCGCCCGAGTCCGACGTTCTGCTCCAGAGCGAGACCCGCCATCGCGATGACGGCGGTGACGACGCTGCGGCCTTCGAGGTCGAGCTCGGCGCCGGCGATCGCGATGAGGCCGCGCAGGTGCCCGCCGCGGCCGAGCGTCTGGAGGGTCACCCGGGTTCCCGACACCTCGAACTGCGACGCGGCGCGGGCGCCGCGTCGCAGCACCGCCCCCGCCTCGGCGCCGATCGCGGCGCCGAGCGCCGCGTCGAGGTCGCCGCCGGGGCGGCTGTGCGCCGTGAGGACTCCTGCGGCGTCGTAGAGCCCCACCCAGGCGTCCAGCTGCTTGGCCAGCTCGGCGACGGTCGCGCCGAGTCCGTCGGGGCGTAGCGCAGCGAGCGAGATCGCGCGCTGCGCCGAGAGGGCCCATGTGCGCCGGGCGTAGGCCTGCGCGGCGATGGCTTCGGCGTTGGCGCGCGCGAGCGCGATGAACGGAGTCCGGTAGGGCACCTCGAACAACGGCATTCGCTCGTCGCGACATGCGGCGACGAGCGCGGGCGGGACGCCGTCGCGCACGACCTCGGTGCCGAAGCCGAGGCCGCGGACACCGCGCGCTCGCAGCCGCGCGACGTACGCGTCGACGGGGGTTGCGGGTTCGCGCGAGCCGGGGGCGGCGACGAACTGCGTCCCCGTCGTCAGCAGCAGCAGATCGTCGGCCAGGAACGGGGTCGGATCGGCGAGGTCCGAGGAGTGCACCCAGCGGAGGGGCATGTCGAGGGTGTCGGGCGCGAGCGCGCTCTCCTCCGACGCGAGGCGCAGGCCGAGGTCGGGGCGAGCGAGGAGCGCCCGAAGCGTCGGCTGGGGGTCGGTGGCAGGCATCCGCACGTCCGATCTGTTCCGGCACGTTCACGGCGAGCTGTACACCGTGTACTTCGTTGTCTTCAGAATGTACACCGCGGTGGATGTGTGGCGTCTCCGCCCGCGCCTACGCTCCCCATCATGAGCTCGATGTCGACCACCCTCCTCGGCGGACCCAGCCTTCCGCAGCAGCGTTCCCTCGTCACCGCCATCCCCGGCCCGCGTTCGCAGGAGCTCCTCGCGCGCAAGGCCGCCGCCGTCTCGGCCGGCGTCTCGCACACCGTACCCATCGAGGCCGTCGCGGCCGGCGGCGGCGTCGTCGTCGACGCCGACGGCAACTCGCTCATCGACCTCGGTTCGGGCATCGCCGTGACGAGCGTCGGCAACGCGCACCCCGCCGTCGTGCGGGCGGTGCAGGACGCCGTCGCGCAGTTCACGCACACGTGCTTCATGATCTCGCCGTACGAGTCCTACGTCGCCGTCGCAGAGCGGCTCAACCGTCTGACCCCGGGCGACCACGAGAAGAAGTCGGCCCTGTTCAACTCCGGCGCCGAAGCGGTCGAGAACGCCGTCAAGATCGCGCGCAAGTTCACCGGCAAGCAGGCCGTCGTCGCGTTCGACCACGCGTACCACGGCCGCACCAACCTCACGATGGCGCTCACGGCCAAGTCGATGCCCTACAAGAGCGGCTTCGGTCCGTTCGCCTCCGAGGTCTACCGCGTCGCCGCCTCGTACCCGTTCCGCGACCGGCTCTCTGGGCCGGAGGCGGCGGCCAAGGCGATCTCGACGATCGAGAAGCAGATCGGCGCCGACAATCTCGCCGCCGTCATCATCGAGCCCATCCAGGGCGAGGGCGGTTTCATCGTCCCAGCCGACGGGTTCCTCCCGGAGATCGTGGACTGGTGCCGCGCGAACGGTGTCGTCTTCATCGCCGACGAGGTGCAGACCGGGTTCGCGCGCACGGGTGCGATGTTCGCGAGCGAGCTGTTCGGCATCGTTCCCGACCTGATCACCACCGCCAAGGGCATTGCGGGGGGCATGCCCTTGGCGGCGGTCACGGGCCGCGCCGAGATCATGGATGCCACCCACGGCGGCGGCCTCGGCGGCACGTACGGCGGCAACCCCGTCGCGTGCGCGGCGGCGGTGGCATCCATCGACGCCTTCGAGAACGATGGCCTCGTCGCCCGCGCGGAGGAGCTCGGAGAGATCCTCCGCTCCCGGCTCGCGGCGTTGCAGGCGGACGACGCGCGCATCGGCGACGTGCGCGGACGAGGCGCGATGGTCGCGGCCGAGTTCGTCCATCCCGCGACCGGAGCCCCGGACGCGGCCCTGACCGCCGCCGTCGCGAAGGCGGCGATCGCGGAGGGTGTCATCGTGTTGACGTGCGGCACGTACGGCAACGTCATCCGGTTCCTCCCGCCCCTGTCGATGCCCGACCATCTGCTGCACGAGGGCCTCGACGTCGTCGCCGCCGCACTGGCTTCCCACTGACCGCGCGCCGTCCACCGGCACCCACGAAGGAGTGACATGACCGAGATCACCCGAGACGTCGTCATCGTCGGAGCAGGGGCCGCAGGCCTCACGGCCGCGAACGAGCTCAAGAAGGCGGGCCTGTCGGTCGCGGTGCTCGAAGCGCGCGACCGCGTCGGCGGACGACTGTGGACCGACGTCATCGACGGCGCGATGCTCGAGATCGGCGGGCAGTGGATCTCTCCCGACCAGACCGCGCTCATCGAGACGGTCGACGAGCTCGGCCTCGACACCTTCAGTCGCTACCGCGAGGGTGACAGCGTCTACGTCGGCCCCGACGGAGTCGCGCACCGCTTCACGGGGGAGATGTTCCCGGTCGCGCCCGAGACCGAGGAGGCGATCGCTCGGGTCACCGAGATGCTCGACGCGATGGTCGCCGAGATCGATCCGGACCGTCCCTGGGCCCACCCGAAGGCCGCCGAGTGGGATGCCGTCTCGTGGGACGCGTGGCTCCGCCAGCAGACCGACGACGACGAGGCGGTGCGCAACCTCGCCTTCGCGACCGGCTCCGCGATGCTGACGAAGCCGACGCACGCGATCTCGCTGCTCGAGTCGCTCCTGATGGCGGCATCCGCCGGCAGCTATTCGCACCTCGTCGACGCCGACTTCATCCTCGACAAGCGCGTCGTGGGCGGCTTGCAGCAGGTGCCGATCCTCCTCGCTGAGCGGCTCGGCGACGACGTGTTCCTCAGCCAAGCCGTGCGCACGCTCGAATGGTCGGATGACGGGGTCACGATCACCACGGCGCCGACGACGGGCGTGACGGGCACCGCGACGACGGGTGGCGCCGGTCTCACCGTGCGGGCGCGCCAGGCGATCCTCGCCCTCGCGCCGGTGCTCTACGACCGCATCTCGTTCGTACCGGCACTTCCCCGCCTGCAGCACCAGATGCACCAGCACATCTCGATGGGTTTCGTCATCAAGGTGCACGCCGTCTACGACCGTCCCTTCTGGCGCGAGCAGGGTCTGTCGGGGACGGCGTTCAGCCCGTACGAGTTGTCGCACGAGGCGTACGACAACACCAACCACGGCGACGAGCGCGGCACGCTCGTCGGATTCGTCAGCGACCTGAACGCCGACGGCGTATTCGTGCTGTCCGCCGAAGAGCGCAAGGAGCGCATCCTCGAGTCGCTTTCGCACTACTACGGTCCCGAGGCGAAGAACCCGGTCGTCTACTTCGAGAGCGACTGGGGGAGCGAGGAATGGACCCGCGGAGCGTACGCCGCGAGCTTCGACCTCGGCGGCCTCTCGCGTTACGGTGCGCACCTGCGCGAAGCGATCGGACCGATCCACCTCGCGTGCAGCGACCTCGCCGGCGCCGGCTACCAGCACGTCGACGGTGCGATCCGCATGGGACGCCTCGTGGCATCCCAGATCCTCGAGGCGCGTACCGAGGACGCGGCCCCGAGTGACGGGTCCGGGTCGTGACGACCCACATCGTCGTCGGCTACACCGCGACGAAGACCGGGCGCGACGCGGTCGCGTTCGCTGCGCGTCTCGCTGCCGCGATCGGGGCCGTCCTCGACGTCGCGATCATCCTGCCGAGCCAGTCGCGAAGTGTCATCACCCCGCCGGATGCCGGTTACGACCGGTATCTCCACGCTCAGGCGCAGCAGTGGATCGCCGCGGCGATCGACCGCATTCCCGCCGAGGTGGTGGCGCACGCTCACGTGCGCGCGGCGGAGTCGTTCGCCGAAGGTCTCGTGGAGATCGCCGACGCGCTGGATGCCGCGTACATCGTGGTGGGCGCGGCCGACGGCGCGACTCGCGGCCGACACCGCCTCGGCACGACCACGATCGAACTGCTGCACTCCTCGGACGTGCCCGTCGTCCTCGTGCCGCGCGGCGCGCGCAAGGTCGCACCCGAGACCGGGATCACGCGTGTGACGGTCGCGATCGGCACGCGTCCGGGCGCCGACGCGCTGATGGATGCCGCGGCGACGCTGGCGCAGGCGGCGTCGGTTCCCGTCCGACTGCTGTCGCTCCTGCCGGTCGACCTCCCGCCCACGGCCGATACCGCAGCCATCCGGGTGGCGGGTTCCACCGAAGCCGAGGAGGTGCTCGCCGCTGCGAAGGCGGAGCTGCCGGCGGGTCTGGACGCCGACGTCGTCGTCGCGGCGGGGGAGAGCATCGAAGACGCCGTCGCCCATCTCGAGTGGCAGGGCGGAGAGATCGTACTCGTCGGCTCGAGCCGGCTCGCGCAGCCGCGGCGCCTCTTCCTCGGGTCGACCGCCGCGAAGATGCTCCGAGAGATCACCGTTCCCGTCGCCGTCGTTCCCCGAACCCGCAAGGCCGAAGGAGCTCGATGATGAGCGCACCGCAGCACGCCCCCTCGTCCGCCGCGCCGGAGCCCGCCACCGGCGGCCTGTCGAGCAAGGGCCTCTCCGCCGGCACGATCGGCCTCATCGGGGCTGTCGTCATCGGCATCTCCTGCATCGCACCGGCCTACACGTTCACGGCGGCGGTCGGACCCACGGCATCCGTCGTCGGCGCGCAGATCCCCGCGATCGTGCTCGTCGGCTTCATCCCGATGCTGTTGGTCGCGTTCGGCTACCGCGAGCTCAACAATCGCATGCCCGACGCGGGCACGTCCTTCACGTGGGCGACCCGCGCGTTCGGCCCGTGGATCGGCTGGATGGCCGGATGGGGACTCGTCGTCGCGACGATCCTCGTGCTCTCGAATCTCGCCGGCGTCGCCGTCGATTTCCTGTTCCTGCTCATCTCGCAGGTCACGGGCAACGAGGGGATCGCCGACCTGGCATCCAACACCGTCATCAATATCGCGGTGTGCCTGCTGTTCATGCTCGCCGCCACCTGGATCTCGTACCGCGACATGCAGACGACGCAGAAGCTGCAGTACGTGCTCGTGAGCTTCCAGGTGCTCGTGCTCGTCTTCTTCGCCGTCGCGGCGATCGTGGAGGCGGTCTCGGGTGACGGCTTCGATTTCCAGCCGTTCGACATCTCCTGGTTCAACCCGTTCGCGGTCAGCTCGTTCTCCGCGTTCGCGGCGGGGCTGTCGCTGTCGATCTTCATCTTCTGGGGGTGGGACGTCACCCTCACGATGAACGAGGAGACGAAAGACCCCGAGAAGACGCCGGGGCGCGCCGCGACCCTGACCGTCGTCACGATCGTGTCCCTGTACCTGCTGCTCGCCGTCGCGATGATCATGTACGCCGGCGTCGGAACGGGTGAGTTGGGTCTCGGCAACGAGGGCATTCAGGAGAACGTCTTCTTCCACCTCTCCGGTCCGATCCTCGGACCGCTCGCGTTCCTCGTGTCGCTCGCCGTGCTCACGAGCTCCGCGTCGTCGCTGCAGTCGACCTTCGTGGGGCCCGCCCGCACACTCCTGTCGATGGGGCACTATGGGGCGCTGCCGCCGGCCTTCGCCAAGGTCAGCCCGCGGTTCTTCACACCCGGCTACGCGACGATCGTCTCGGCGATCGTGGCCTCGGCCTTCTACGCCGTCATGCGGGTCGTCAGCGAGAACACGCTGTGGGACACGATCCTCACCCTCGGCATGATGATCTGCTTCTACTACGGGCTCACCGCGTTCGCCTGCGTCTGGTACTTCCGTCGCCAGTGGTTCGACTCGGTGCGGAACGTCTTCTTCACGTTCCTCTTCCCGCTCGTGGGTGGCGTCATCCTCGCGGTCCTCTTCTTCACGACCCTCATCGACTCGATGGATCCTGCCTACGGCTCGGGTGCGGCCGTCGGGGGAGTGGGGATCGTCTTCGTTCTCGGCATGCTGATCATCGTTGTCGGCATCGCCATCATGATCTGGCAGTCCGTCAAGCGCCCCGCCTTCTTCCGAGGTGAGACGCTGAGTAAGGATGCCCCTGCCAGCACCCGTCGCCTGAAGGAGGCCGCACGTTGATCAGCGAAACCGCCCTGCTGGAGAAGCTCCCCCGAGGTCTGTTCATCGGAGGGGAGTGGGTGGACGGCTCTCGCGGCACGTTCCCCGTCCAGGACCCCGCGACCGGTGACACCCTCGTCGAGATCGCCGACGCGAGCGCCGAGGACGGCATCCGCGCCCTCGACGCCGCGGTGGCCGCACAGGATGCCTGGGCGGCCACGGCCGCGCGGACGCGCAGCGACATCCTGCGGCGAGCGTTCGACCTGCTGCAGGAGCGCGCCGACGAGTTCGCGCTGCTCATGACCCTCGAGATGGGCAAGCCGCTCGCCGAGGCGCGCGGCGAGGTCACGTACGGCGGCGAGTTCCTGCGCTGGTTCAGCGAGGAGGCGGTGCGCATCGCCGGCCGTTACGGCATGAACCCCGAGGGCACCGGTCGCATGGTCGTGAGCCAGCGCCCCGTCGGCCCCTGCTTCTTCATCACGCCGTGGAACTTCCCGCTCGCGATGGCGACGCGCAAGATCGCCCCGGCGCTCGCCGCCGGCTGCACCGTCGTCGTCAAGCCGCCGGAGCTCACGCCGCTCACGACCCTCGCGTTCGTGCAGCTGCTCGTCGAGGCAGGCCTGCCGGCGGGTGTCGTCAACGTCGTGACGACGACGACGTCGGCCGCGGTGTCGGGCCCGATCATCGCCGACCCGCGCCTGCGGAAGCTTTCGTTCACCGGGTCGACTCCCGTCGGCAAGAAGCTCATCGCGCAGGCGGCCGAAGGCGTGCTGCGGGTGTCGATGGAGCTCGGCGGCAACGCTCCGTTCGTCGTCTTCGACGACGCCGACCTCGACAAGGCGGTCGACGGCGCGATGGCCGCGAAGTTCCGCAACATCGGGCAGGCCTGCACGGCGGCGAACCGCTTCATCGTGCATTCGTCTGTCGCGGAGGAGTTCGCCGATCGTGTCTCGGAGCGCGTCAAGGCCATGAAGATCGGCCGCGGCACCGAGGAGGGCGTGCAGATCGGCCCGCTCATCGACCGCAAGGCCGTCGAGGGCACGGCGGCGCTCGTCAAGGATGCCGTGGATCGCGGCGCGACCGTCCGCGCCGGCGGATCGGCGATCGACGGCCCCGGCACCTTCTTCGAGCCGACCGTCATCACCGAGGTGGAGGCGGGCAGCGACATCCTGCGTGAGGAGATCTTCGGGCCGGTGCTCGCGATCGCGACCTTCGACACCGAGGACGACGCGGTGCGTCTTGCGAACGACACCGAGTACGGGCTCGTCTCGTACGTCTTCACGCAGGACCTCGCCCGCGGGCACCGCATGATCGACCGGCTGGAGACCGGCATGATGGGCCTGAACGTCGGTGTCGTCTCGAATGCCGCCGCCCCGTTCGGCGGCGTCAAGCAGTCCGGAATGGGCCGCGAGGGCGGGCTCGAGGGCATCCACGAGTACCTGTCCACGAAGTACACGCTGATCCCGGCATCCTGACTGGGCCGCACGATCGATATCGAGAAGAGGACACCATGAGCGACTACGCCGTCACGAACCCCGCCACGGGGGAGACCCTCGCCACGTATCCGACCGCGACCGACGCCGAGGTCGAGTCGGCGATCGCCTCCGCCGACCACGCGTTCCGCACGTGGGGGCGCACGTCGAGCCCGGCTGAGCGCGCTGCGCTCATCCGCCGGGTCGCGGAGCTCCACCGCGAGCGCCGCGACGAGCTTGCGGCGATCATCGTGCGCGAGATGGGCAAGCCGCTCGCCGCGGCCGAAGGCGAGGTCGACTTCGCCGCCGACATCACGGAGTACTACGCCGACAACATCGACAAGATCACGGCCGACACTCCGATCGACCTCCTCGCGGAGGGTTCCGCCGTGATCCGTCGGGCGCCGCTCGGCGTGCTGCTGGGAATCATGCCCTGGAACTTCCCGTACTACCAGGTAGCCCGGTTCGCCGCTCCCAACCTGGCGATCGGGAACACGATCCTGCTCAAGCATGCGCCGCAGTGCCCCGAGTCGGCGGCCGCGATCGCGCAGATGTACCTCGATGCCGGGTTCCCCGAGGGTGCCTATGTCGACGTTCGCCTGACGAACGAGCAGTCGGCCACCGTCATCGCCGACCCGCGCGTGCAGGGCGTGTCGGTCACCGGTTCCGAGCGTGCGGGGGCGGCGGTCGCCGAGATCGCGGGCCGCAACCTCAAAAAGGTCGCGCTCGAGCTCGGTGGATCGGATCCGTTCATCCTGCTCTCCACCGACGACCTCGACGGGGCCGTCCAGATGGCCGTCGAGGCGCGCCTCGACAACAACGGTCAGTCCTGCAACGCCGCGAAGCGGTTCATCGTCGCAGAGGACCTGTACGACCCGTTCGTCGAGAAGTTCACGGCAGCGATGGCGGATGCCAAGGTCGGCGACCCGTTCGCGGAGGACACCGTCCTCGGCCCGCTCTCGTCGCTCGCGGCGGCGGAGCGCCTCGCCGAGCAGGTCGATCGCGCGGTCGCGCAGGGTGCGACCGTGGTGACCGGAGGCGTGCGGGACGGGGCGTACTATCCCGGCACCGTGATCACGGGCGTGACGCCCGAGATGGACGCCTACCGTGAAGAGTTCTTCGGACCGGTCGGCATGGTCTTCAAGGTCTCGGGCGAGGACGAGGCGGTCGAGGTTGCGAACGGCACGTCGTTCGGACTCGGCTCGTACGTGTTCACGACCGACCCTGAGCAGGCCGAGCGCATCGCCGACAAGATCGATGCCGGCATGGTGTACGTCAACATCGTCCTGGCCGATTCTCCTGAGCTCCCCTTCGGCGGGGTGAAGCGCTCCGGCACGGGTCGTGAGATGGGTCTCCTCGCCGCCGACGAGTTCGTCAACAAGAAGCTGATCCGCGTCGCCGGCTGACCTCTCCTGCTGCAGAAAATTCCCGGCTGGCGGGGCTGTCGCCTCGCCAGCCGTCGGGCCAGGATGGGTTCATGGAGAACTCCGCCGGCCCCGTCACCCTGCTCAGCGACCGTGAATGCTGGGATCGCCTCTCCGAGCAGCAGCTCGGGCGCCTTGTGACGCGCGTCGGGGACGTTCTGGACGTCTTCCCGGTGAACTACACGGTCGACCGCGAGAGCCTCGTCTTCCGCACGGCGGAGGGCAGCAAGCTCACCGAAGTGACGATCAACGACGAGGTGCTCTTCGAAGTCGACGAGTACACGGCGACGGATGCCTGGAGTGTCGTCGTGCGCGGCACGGCGCACCGGCTCGACACCCCGGACGAGGTCGCGGCGGCGGATCTGCTCCCGCTCGAACCGTGGATCCCCACTGTGAAGTTCAACTACGTGCGTATCGTCGCTGCATCCCTCTCGGGGCGTGAGTTCGTCCGCGGCGAGGAGCCCGATCGCTACGGCATCCAGGAGTACTGAAGCGCCGTCGGGTTCGCGAGCTCTCGGTTCGCGTGCCTCAGGCCCATGACGTACACTGGACAGTGCAGTTGAAGTCTGCATTCTTTCGCCATGCCTCCGATTCGATCGGCGGGCGAGCGAGGATCGCAGACTTCTTCCCTGAGGCCCCGGTCTCTAGGGCGGTAGCTCAATTGGCAGAGCAGCGGTCTCCAAAACCGCAGGTTGCAGGTTCGATTCCTGTCCGCCCTGCGCGTCAGCGTTTCGTTGACAGAGCGCGCCAGCAGACGCTGGCGCGGAAGCAGTCCGAGCAGTTCGCATGGGTGGGTACATGGTCCAGGAAGAGGCGCACGGCGAAGTCGTCCCCGCGGGCGGCGCGCCCCGTGAGAAGAAGCTGAACTTCTTCCAGCGGATCGCCCTCTTCATCCGCCAGGTGTTCGCGGAGCTCCGCAAGGTCGTCACGCCGACCCGGCAGGAGCTCGTCAAGTACACCCTGGTCGTGCTGGGCTTCGTCGTCGTCATGATGGCGATCGTGTACAGCCTCGACTTGCTCTTCACCTGGGTGGTGAACGTCGTCTTCGGCGTCCCGCGCTGAGCGCACGCATCCCAGCCGCTGCGCCCCACCCCCGATGGAAGAGAATCCACGTGCCTGAGAAGTACACCGACGACGCCGACTGGGCGACCGCCGCAGAGCAGTCCAGCGAGGACGACGAGGCCCAGGAGGGCAACATCCTCGCCGCGGAGGAGCTCTCGTCGGCTCCCGCCGAGCACCTCGCCGTCCACGTCGTGGACGATGACGACGAGGATGCCGGCGACGACGAGGACATCGACATCGACGACCCGGAGGCAGACGCCATCGTGAACGACGCATTGGAGATCGACGAGGCCGCCGAGGCCGAGGCGGCAGCGGAAGTGCTGAACGATTCGCTTGCCGAGGAGGAGGCCGAGGCCGCCGCGGCGGCCGCCGACGACGTGACGCCGTACGACGGTCCCGACGTCAACGGCGAGCCGGATGCGCCCGCTCTCGACGAGGGCTTCGTCGCCGAGGTGAGCGGTGCCGCTGATCTCGTCGACGACGTCGAAGCAGACGAGGACGGCGCGGCCGAGGACCCCTACGACGCGTTCCGTGCCGAACTGCGTTCGCTTCCGGGCAAGTGGTACGTCATCCACTCCTACGCAGGCTTCGAGCGCAAGGTGAAGGCCAACATCGAGCAGCGCAAGAACTCGCTCGAGGTCGAAGAGGACATCTACCAGGTCGAGGTCCCGATGGAGGACGTCGTCGAGATCAAGAACGGCCAGCGCAAGATGGTCAACCGCGTGCGCATCCCCGGCTACGTGCTGGTGCGCATGGAGCTCAACGAGGACACCTGGTCGGTCGTGCGGCACACTCCCGGTGTCACCGGCTTCGTGGGCAACGCCCACAACCCGACGCCGCTGCGCTTCGAAGAGGCGTTCAACATGCTCAAGTCGCTCGTCCAGGTGACCGAGGCCGCTCCCGCCAAGGGCGCCGCGAAGGGCTCCGCCACGCAGGCGCGCGCCGTCATCACCGAGGTCGACTTCGAGATCGGTGAGACCATCACGATCAAGGAAGGCTCGTTCGCCGGGCTCCCCGGCTCGATCAGCGAGATCGACGCGCAGCGCGGCAAGCTCACGGTGCTCGTCTCGCTCTTCGAGCGCGAGACGCCTGTCGAGCTGTCTTTCGACCAGGTCACCAAGCAGTAACACAGACTCCTGTCGTAGACTCGACAGGTTGCCCGCGTGTCCGTGGGCATACCGCTGTCCGGAACCGCCGGATCTGCGGGAGAGGGGTGCCTCGGCATCCACTCGACGAAAGGAAAGAGAATGGCACCGAAGAAGAAGGTGACCGGCCTGATCAAGCTTCAGATCAACGCCGGTGCTGCCAACCCGGCGCCGCCGATCGGCCCCGCGCTCGGTCAGCATGGCGTCAACATCATGGAGTTCTGCAAGGCGTACAACGCCGCGACGGAGTCGCAGCGCGGCAACGTCATCCCGGTGGAGATCACCGTCTACGAGGACCGCAGCTTCACGTTCATCCTGAAGACCCCGCCCGCGGCGGAGCTCATCAAGAAGGCTGCCGGCGTCGCGAAGGGCTCCAAGACCCCGCACACCGTCAAGGTCGCGAAGCTCACCAAGGATCAGGTCCGCCAGATCGCCGAGACGAAGATGCCCGACCTGAACGCGAACGACATCGAGGCCGCCTCGCTGATCATCGCCGGCACCGCCCGTTCCATGGGCATCACGGTCGAGGACTGAGGGGGAGAACGACATGGCTAAGTCCAAGGTTTACGAAGCTGCCGCGGCAAAGATCGACCGCGACAAGTTCTACACGTCGACCGAGGCGGTGAACCTCGCGAAGGAGACCGGCTCGACCAAGTTCGACTCCACCGTCGAGGTCGCGCTGAAGCTCGCCGTCGACCCGCGCAAGGCGGACCAGATGGTCCGCGGCACGGTCATCCTCCCGCACGGCACGGGCAAGACCGCCCGCGTCATCGTGTTCGCGACGGGCCCGGCCGCCGAGGCCGCTATCGCCGCGGGAGCCGATGAGGTCGGCGGCGCCGAGCTCATCGAGAAGGTCGCCGGTGGTTGGACCGCGTTCGACGCGGCCGTCTCGACGCCCGAGCTCATGGGCCAGGTCGGTCGCCTCGGTAAGGTGCTCGGCCCCCGCGGCCTCATGCCGAACCCCAAGACCGGTACCGTGACCCCCAACCCGGCCAAGGCCGTCGAGGAGATCAAGGGCGGCAAGATCGAATTCCGCGTCGACAAGCACGCCAACGTGCACTTCGTCGTCGGCAAGGCGTCGTTCTCGGCCGAGCAGCTGGACGAGAACTTCAAGGCTGCGCTCGAGGAGATCGTGCGCCTGAAGCCGTCGAGCTCCAAGGGCCGTTACATCCAGAAGGGTGCGGTGTCGACGACGTTCGGCCCCGGCATCCCGCTGGACGTCAACACGCTCGTCTGAGTTCGTTGCACAAAGGGGCTCCACCTTCGGGTGGGGCCCCTGCGTCGTTTCAGCCGTCTCGCCGCACGGCGAAGCCCGTGTCGCTGGCCGTCGGTGCGGCCTCTGCGGCGTCTCGACCGGTGACACGGGCCCCGGCGGGGCCCCTCGACATCCACTCCAGCACGCTCGCCACCGCGGCATCCTCGCCTTCGAGCTCCGCCTCGACGCGACCGTCGCGGAGGTTACGCACCCAGCCGACCACTTCGGCGCGCTGGGCGACCTGCTGCAGGGTGTAGCGATATCCGACCCCCTGCACGTCGCCGGATACCGTCACGTGCACGCGCCTCATCTCCCCATCCTGTCGCGATGACGCGGCGACTGGAAGGATGCCGCTATGGGAACCATCGACGACTACCTCGAGACGCTCGAGCCGCCGGACGCGGCCATCATCGCCCACATCTATGCGGTGGCCCGCTGCGTCGTTCCCGATGCGGAACAGGGACTCGGCTACGGCATGCCGGCGCTCATCTACCGCGGCAAGTCTCTTCTGTCCGTGATGCGCGCCAAGGCGCACTTCGGCGTGTATCCGTTCAGTCCCGCCGCGATCGTCGAGATCTTGCCGCTCTTGGACGGCGTCGACCATGCGAAGGGAACCATCCGGTTCACCGAGCCTCTGCCGGACGAGACGATCCGCGCCCTCGTCGCCGCGCGCAAGAGGCAGATCGACGGCTGAGCGGTGCGGGCCGGGCCGTCAATGCGGCAGGACGAGACTCACTGCGATCGCGAGCATCACGACGGCGATGATGCCGTCGAGGATCCGCCACGCGCGGGGAGTCGCGAGCCACCGGCCGAGGGATCGCGCGCCGAGCGCGAGCGCGAAGAACCACATGAACGACGCGAGCACGGCTCCCGCGGCGAACACCCAGCGGGTCTCGCCGTGCGTCGCGGCGACCGAACCCAGCAGGAACACCGTGTCGAGGTACACGTGCGGGTTCAGCCAGGTCAGCGCGAGACAGGTGAGCAGCACCGGCGCGAGGCGCGATGGCGAGCGCGTGCGGGTCGCGGTCCCGGCGGACGCGCCCGAAGGGAGATCGGACGAGATGGTGGATGCCGCGGCGTCGAGCGTCTCGCCTCCGCCGCGCAGCGCCCGCCGCGCGGCGAGCGCCGCGTAGACCGTCAGGAAGGCGGCGCCGGCCCAGCGCACGGCGTCAATGAGCCAGGGCACGGCGTGCAGGAGCGCGCCGAGCCCAGAGACCCCGAGGGCGATCAGAGCGGCGTCCGAGAGCGCGCAGACGAGCGCCACTGCGACGGCGTGCTGGCGCCGGATGCCCTGCCGCAGGACGAACAGGTTCTGGGCTCCGATCGCGACGATGAGCGACAGGCCGAGGCCGAGACCGGCGAGCAACGAAGAGAGCACGTCTCGACGCTACGAGGCGCTATTGATACAGTCCAGTTCAGATTCTTTCCGTAGCTGAAGAAGGGCTTCAACGTGCACATTCCCGCGGTCGGCGCGGCGACCCTCGCCGCCGTGCTGGATGCCGGGAGCATGGAAGCTGCGGCAGAGCGTCTGCGCATCACACCATCGGCGGTCAGCCAGCGCATCCGCGCGCTCGAGGCCGGTGTCGGCCGAGTGCTGCTCGTGCGGTCGAAGCCCCTGCGCGCGACGCCCGCCGCACATCCGATCGTCCGCTTCGCGCGGCAGCTCGACCTGCTCGCGCAGGACGCGGCGATCGAGCTCGGCGCCGTCGCCGCGCGCACCAGCATGCCCCTCGCGGTGAACGCCGATTCGCTCGCGACCTGGTTTCTCGAGCCGCTCGCGCGGCTGTGCGCGCAGCATCCTGTCGTGTTCGACCTGCATCGCGACGATCAGGACTTCACGGCGGGGCTGCTCGAGGAGGGCGCCGTGATGGCGGCGGTCACGTCGCGAGCCGAGCCCGTGGCGGGATGTCGGGTGCAGGCGCTGGGCGTGCTCCGGTACGAGGCGGTCGCAGCGCCCGCGTTCGTGCGCACGCACTTCGCGGACGGAGTCACCGCCCTCGCCCTCGCCCGCGCACCCCTCATCGATTTCGACCGCCGCGATGACCTGCAGTCGCGTTGGCTCGTCGCGCGCGGTGCCGACGCGTCGTTGCCGCCGCGCCACCGGGTACCGGCATCGCAGGACTTCGCGACCGCGGCGACGCTCGGTCTCGGCTGGGCTCTGCTGCCGCAGCTGCAAGCCCAGCCGGGTCTCGCAGACGGGACGCTCGTGGCCCTCGGTGGACCCGGGATCGACGTGCCGCTCTACTGGCAGCAGTGGAACCTGCGTTCGGCCCTTCTCGACGCCGTCGCGAACGAGGTCGTCGCGGAGGGGCGGCGGGTGCTCAGGTGACGGACGCCGTCACGCCTCTGCGACCGAGAGGACGATCTTGCCTCGGGTGTGGCCCTGTTCGAGCTCACGGTGCGCGGCCGCCGCTTCGGCGAGCGGGAAGACGCGATCGACGTAGACGCGGATCGCCCCCGAATCCAGAAGGCGTGCGAGGGTGGCGAGCACGACACCGTCGGGTATGACCTTGTACGACGTCGCCCGCACCGCGGCGGACGCCGCCGCCTTGGCGTAGCCCGGCCAGGAGCCGGTGGGAACGAGCACGTACAGACCGCCGCGGCGGATGACCCCGAGGGAGCGTGATCCGGTGGCGTCGTGCACGTTGCCGACGAGGTCGATGACGACGTCGACCTCGCCCACGACATCCTCGAACCGCGTCGTCAAGCGGTCGATGACGACGGATGCCCCGAGCTCGCGCAGCCAGCCCAGGTTGGGTCCGGACCCGGTGGCCGTGACGTGCGCCCCGAAGTAGGCGGCGAGCTGGACAGCGAAGTGGCCCACGCCGCCGGAGCCGGCGTGGATGAGGATCCGCTGTCCCTCGTGCGCGTGCGCCGTCTCCACCACCAGACCCCACGCGGTCAGAGCTGCCAGAGGCACCCCCGCGGCCTCGACGTGCGAGAGCGACGTGGGTTTGCGGGCGACCGACAAGGTGGGGGCGACGACGTACTCGGCGTAGCTACCGCCCGAACGGGGAAACGCGGCCATTCCGAACACTTCCGTTCCCGCGGGAAAGGGGTGGCTTTCGTAGGGCGATGCGACGACGACACCGCTGAAGTCGAAGCCCAGGGTGCTGGGGTAGCCGTCAATCGCACCGCTCAGGCCGGCGCCCGCCCGGGTCTTGGCGTCGATCGGGTTCACTCCGGCGGCGATCACTCGCACGAGAACTTCGCTCAGCACGGGGGCCGGCGTCGGGGTGGCGGTCACGCGCAGCGCGTCGGCGCCGCCCGGGGCGTCGAAGATCACCGCGCGCATCTCTTCGGGCACCGCGATCGGCTCGACGGGGGTGGGGTCCGTGACGGAAGCGAGGCGCAGCGGCCGGAACTTCATGAGCGTGTCCTTCCGCGTGTCGACGTCGCCAGCAGGATGCCTGGGGTGCGACCCAGTCAAGCGTGGATTTGTCTCCGACGTGTTACGCGGGTGCTACCGGGTTGAGAAGGTCAGCCCGGGAGGCTGCTCGTCGTGAGGGCGTGCAGGAGCCTCGTGAGGTTCTGGATGTCGTCGACGGGCCACCCGGCGAGGGCTTTCGCCAGCGTGTCCTCCTGCGGCGCGCGCGCCTGCGCGAGGCGGGCGAGGCCGTGTGCGGTGGGGGAGAGGATGCTCGCCCTCCCATCGTCGGGGTCCGACTCACGCTGGATGAGGCCCAGCTGCTCGAGCTCGCGCACGGCGCGACTGAGTTGCCCCTTGTCGACGACGAGATGCTCGGCCAGGGTCGACTGCGAGACACGCTCGCGCCGCACGATCGTCGTGAACACCTTGTAGGCGCCGGGGAGCATGCCCGGGCTGACGCGCTCGGCGTTCTCCATGAGCAGCCGCCGCATGCGCGTGATCAGCTCACTGAACTCGCCCTCCAGGGCGCGCACCGCGTCGGTGCGCGCCCGGTCGGTTTCGCGTTCGCGCACCGCGTCGGTGCGCGCCCGGTCGGTTTCGTGTGCGGGGATCATCGCCTGCTACGACCGGCCGTCGCTGGGCGCGCTGCCATCGCCCTCGGCATCCGAAACGACACGCACCGAGCCCGTCGCGGTGAGCGTCGCCATCGCCTCGGGCACCGAGACGGTCGCCAAGTCGGCTTCGCTCGCCTGGATGCGCTCGGTGGTGGTCATCGTCGTCAGCGACTTGTTCGGCAGGAACACGATGGCCAGCAGCGAGACGACGGCGAAGGGGACGGCGATGAGGAACGAGTGCGAGATTCCGTTCGCGTAGATGTCCTCGAACACGACACGCAGCGCCTCGGGCATCTCCGCGACCTTCGGCAGGGCGCCCGACTGCAGCTGGTCGCTCCAGTACTGGGCCTTGTCGCCGAGACTCATGATCGCGGCCGTGATGTCATCCTTGCGCTCGGCGACGAGGTCGATGACGCGCGCAGCCAGCGCGGCGCCCATGACGGACACGCCGATCGTGCCACCGAGGCTGCGGAAGAAGGTGACGCCCGAGCTCGCGACGCCGATCTCCTCGGGCCGCGTCGTGTTCTGCACGACCAGGACGAGGTTCTGCATCGTCATGCCGACGCCGGCGCCCAGCAGGAACATGTAGACCGACACGAGGAAGAAGTCGGTGTCGTAGTGGATCGTCGACAGGAGCGCGGCGCCGGCGATGAGCAGCACCGAGCCCACGACGAGGTAGGGCTTCCACGTGCCGTACTTTGTGACGAGGGCCCCCACGCCGATCGACGAGAGCAGGAGGCCGCCGATCATCGGGATCGTCATGAGACCCGCCTCGGTGGGCGTGGCGCCGCGGGCGAGCTGCATGTACTGGCTCAGAAAGACCGACGCGCCGAACATCGCGATGCCGGTCGCGATCGAGGCGATGACCGACAGCGTGAAGGTGCGGTTGCGGAAGAGGCTCAGCGGGATGAGGGGTTCCGCGGAGCGCAGCTCGACCACGATGAACAGCACGGTGGCGAGGATGGAGCCGCCGACCATGAGGATCGTGTTCAGGCTCCACCAGTCGTTGTTGTTCGCGAGGTCGGCCCAGTCGCCCGTCACGGTGGTGCCGGCGTTCGTGACCCAGATCAGCAGCAGCGAGACTGCGACCGAGAGGAGCACGATGCCGACGTAGTCGATGCGCGTCTTCTTCGGAGGGCGTGCGGGGACGTGGAGCGTCGCCTGCACGAGGATGAGCGCGACGATGGCGACCGGAAGCGAGACGAAGAAGTTCCAGCGCCAGCCCCAGGCATCCGTGATCACACCGCCGAGCAGGGGGCCGCCGATCGTGGCGAGCGCCATGACACCGCCGAAGAGGCCCATGTAGCGGCCGCGCTCGCGCGGGCTGATGATGTCGGCCATGAGCACCTGGCTGAGTGCGGCGAGGCCGCCGGCGCCGATGCCCTGCATCGCGCGGAACGCGATCAGCATCTCGGGGTTCGTCGAGAAGCCGGCCGCAGCGGTCGCCAGCACGAAGATGACGATCGCGAGCTGGTAGAGCACCTTGCGATTCGTGAGGTCGGCGAGCTTGCCCCAGACGGGGGTCGAGATCGCGGTGGTGAGGAGAGTCGCGGTGACGACCCACGTGAAGGCGGTCTGGTTGCCGTCGAGGTCGTGGATGATGACCGGGAGCGAGGTGGAGACGACCGTGGAGGCGAGCATGGACACGAACATGCCGAGGATGAGGCCGGAAAGGGCTTCGAGCACCTGACGGTGGTTCATGCGGGGCTTCACGGTGCCGTCGGAAGACATGGCTGACATAGGAGTCCTTCGAGGGTGGGGCGATACGACGGGGGCGGCGCTGCCGATCGGCAATGGTTGATTGAAATCAACCGTTGAGACTGGTCAACGATACACCCCTCGTTGACTTACGTCAACCAATGGCGCGCAGGGAGCCACCGAGCGCGGGTAATGCCGTCAGTCGGCGAGCGCGAGTGCGCGGAATGGCTCGCGCGGCGGGCCCGGCGGTGCGACGGCCGTGGACGGGACGCCGCGACGCGACATCGTCCTCCGGTACAGCTCGTCGATCAGCTCTGTCGCGAGCCGGACGAGCTGCCCGATCTCGCGCTCATCGCGCTCGACCCAGGCGCAACGGGGTTCGTCGCCGACCGGGACGAACCCGTCGTGCTCCTCCCACACGACGAGGGTGCGCTCGGCGCCGAGCACGTGCTGCTGCCACCAGACCTGACGCAGGTACGTGCGGGGGATGGAGCGCCACGTCTTGTTGGTCGTCTTGATCTCGGCGAGGGTCACCCGGCCCTCGGCATCCACCGCGATGCCGTCGGGCGTCGCGAGGTGACGCTTCTCGACGACGGCGTGAAAGAGGGCGGACGAGGGCTGGATACCATGGGTCGCTGCCACCCAGGCGGCGATCTCGGGCTCACGCCGCCGCCCGTGGTCGGTGTAGGCGTTGCCGGAGAATCCGGGTCCGCCGCCGAGCTTCGAGTCCGCGGCGCGGGCGATCGCGGTGTGGCTCGTCAGCTGTGCGACGTCCGTGGCCGTGATGCCGCGCGACCTCGCCCGCATCCAGCCGACACGGTCACGCGAATCTGCGACGATGCGGGAGGCGAGGTCCGGAGCGAGTGCTGCAAAGGCCTCCGGAGTCATGCTTCGAGGCTAACCCGCTCCGCGGACAGTGCCGCGCGCGACGCGCAGACCACGGCCCATGACCGGCGGACTCGAGAACGATCGGCGGTTTCGAGTCCGGATCGAGGCGATTTGGCTCGCGTGCGCCGGGGACGTAGACTTGCGGGAGCCAAAGACCGCTGGTCTCGGTGTGTGCGAAAGTTCACGCCGACGAAGCTCTGCAGTGCAGGGGCCCGCGCAGGTGACACTGAACTCACCGGGAAACCGGAATCGAAGCTCCGTGCGCTTGCGCCGGAGCTTTTTCGCATTGCGGGGGTGCGGTCGCGGCGGCGCCTCGCCATCGTGGGGCGTCACGTACACATCCAAGGAGTGACCATGGCGCGCAAGGACGCATCGGTTGCCGAGCTCACGAAGAACTTCGAGGACTCCGCCGCCGTTCTGCTGACCGAGTACCGCGGTCTGACGGTTGCCCAGCTCAAGCAGCTGCGCAACAGCATCCGTCAGGACGCCTCGTACGCCGTGGTGAAGAACACGCTGACCAAGATCGCCGCCAACAACGCGGGGATCACGGCGCTGGACGAGGACCTCAAGGGTCCTTCGGCCGTCGCTTTCGTGCACGGTGACTTCGTCGCCACTGCCAAGGCTCTTCGTGACTTCGCCAAGGCCAACCCGCTTCTGGTGATCAAGGGCGGCATCTTCGAGGGCAACGCCCTGAGTGCCGACGAGGTCAACAAGTACGCCTCGCTCGAGAGCCGCGAGGTTCTGCTGGCGAAGGCTGCGGGCATGATGAAGGCGACGATGGGCAAGGCTGCCGCCACCATCGACGCGCTTCGCGAAAAGCTGGAGACCGCCGAAGCCGCGTGAGCGGTGGCGATCTCTTCACCACACACCCCATCTATCTAGGAGATACATCATGGCTAAGCTCACCACTGAGGAGCTGCTCGAGCAGTTCGCCGGCCTGACCCTCGTCGAGCTCAACGACTTCGTCAAGGCGTTCGAGGAGAAGTTCGAGGTCACCGCTGCTGCCCCCGTCGCCGTCGCCGGTGCCGCTGGTGGCGCGGGCGCCGCTGAGGCCGAGGAGGAGAAGGACTCGTTCGACGTCATCCTCGAGGCCGCCGGCGACAAGAAGATCCAGGTCATCAAGGTCGTCCGCGAGCTCACCTCGCTCGGCCTCGGCGAGGCCAAGGCCGTCGTCGACGGTGCCCCCAAGGCCGTGCTCGAGGGCGCGAACAAGGAGACCGCCGAGAAGGCCAAGGCTTCCCTCGAAGAGGCCGGCGCGACGGTTACCCTCAAGTAATCACGCTCACGCGTTCCGAGAGCCCTCCTGCCTCGTGCAGGGGGGCTCTCGTCATCCCGCGGGGGCTCCCAGCGAGGGCGCTGCGGTGGAATTGCGCATGATGAGGCGCGCGGGGGTGCGTATGACGGTGCGCGCGCGCCCCGGGTCGGCGATCTCGGCGAGCAGCACTTCGACGGCGGCCGCGCCCTGCTCACGGGGGACCTGCTGCAGCGTCGTGAGGGCGAACATGTCCGCGAACTCATGATCGTCGATGCCGACGACCGAGAGCGACGACGGCACCTGGATGCCGAGGCGCCGGGCCGCGATGATCGTCCCGATCGCGACTTCGTCGCAGACGCCCACGATCGCGGTCGGGCGGCGGCGCGTATCGCCCAGCAGGTCCGCCGCTGCGGCATAGCCGCCAGGGAGTGACACCTCGGAGTGCGCGTGGCGGACGAACTCGGAGAGACCGGCTTCGCGCATCGCGTGCCGGTACCCCGCGAGGCGCTCCTGATCGACATGCGCCCAATGACTGCGCGGCGACCCTCCCACGAATGCGATGTCGCGATGTCCCAGCTCGATGAGGTGCTCGGTCGCACGGCGCGCCGCGTGGTCGTCGTCGACGGCGACGACGCTCGTCTCCTCTCCCGTGCCGACGACGCTGACGATCGGCCTTCCGATCTGGGTCAGCTGGTCGATCTCCTGGTCGACCGGCTCGAGACCGACGGCGATGAGCCCGTCGAAGCGCTTGCGCGCGAGGAAGTCGCCGAAGATCCGTTCGCGGCCGGGCGTGCCGGGCTTGGCGTCGTACAGCGTGAGGTCGAGTCCGCGTTCCAGGAGGGCCTGCTGGATGCCTTCGAGCACTTCCGCGAAGAACCAGCGGTTGAGATACGGCATGACGACGCCGATGTTCTGCGTGCGCCCGGTCGCCAGCCCGACAGCGCCCGCTGACGGCACGTATCCGAGGGCGTCGGCGGCGTCGCGCACGCGCGCCCGGGTGGTCTCGGACACATAGCCCGACCCGCTCAGCGCGCGACTGGCCGTCGCCTTCGAGACGCCCGCCCGTGCGGCCACCTCCGCAATGCCTGCCATTCGGCTCCTCCTCGAGTCGCTTCCTCACGATAGTGGAAATCTCGCCCAGTGTGGAACCGCTTGTGATCAAATGTGCGCGCTCCCACAGCCTCGAATCGCCGTTATCCGCTCGTGATCTCGCCGATGTTGCGTTGGGTGCGGAAGTCCAATACGGTGATGTGGAATCGGTTCCCTACGACAGCACAGATGCGCGGGGAGTCGAGGTACGCACTCAACGAGGAGGAATCACGTGCGGAAAACTCAACGTCGGTGGATCGCGCCGATCGCCGTCATCAGCGTCGCCGGCTTCGCGCTCGCGGGCTGTGCCGAGGGGGGCTCGAGCGGCGGCGACAGCAGCGGCTCGGCGGAAGGCCAGACTGTCCGTATCTCGGGTGGTATCACCGGATCCGAGGCGGATCTGCTGCAGCAGTCGTTCGCGAAGTTCACCGAGGACACCGGCATCAAGGTCGAGTACACGGGTGACAAGGGGTTCGAGGGCAACATCGTCACCAAGGTGACCGGTGGTGACGCTCCCGACCTCGCAATCGTCCCGCAGCCGGGTCTGCTGCAGACCCTCATCGGCACGGGCGACGTCGTCAAGGCTCCCGACGCGGTCGACAAGGCCGTGGACGAGAACTGGTCGTCCGACTGGAAGGCCTACGGCACGGTCGACGGCACCTTCTACGCCGCTCCGATGCTCGCCAACGTCAAGGGCTACGTCTGGTACTCGCCCGCCAAGTTCAAGGAATGGGGCGTGGAGGTCCCGAAGACGTGGGACGAGCTGCTGACTCTGACCAAGACCATCCAGGAGAAGTCGGGGACCGCTCCCTGGTGCGCGGGCTTCGAGTCGGGTACCGCCTCCGGCTGGCCGGGGACGGACTGGATCGAGGACCTCGTGCTGCGCCAGTCAGGCACCGACGTCTACGACAAGTGGGTGGCCGGTGACGTCAAGTTCACTGATCAGCCGATCGTCGACGCGTTCGACTCGCTCGGCAAGATCCTGCTGAACCCCGACTACGTCAACGCTGGCTTCGGCGACGTGCGCAGCATCAACTCGACGGCCTTCGCCGATGTCGCGGCAAAGGTTGCGGACGGCACGTGCGCCATGACGCACCAGGCGTCGTTCCTCTCGTCGAACTTCCTCGATGTGAAGACCGCCGCGGGCGAGACCCCGAAGGTCGCCGCCGATGGCGACGTCTACGCCTTCGTGCTCCCGGGCACGAAGGAGGGCGAGACGCAGGTCGAGGCCGGCGGCGAGTTCGTCGCGGCGTTCAACGACAACGAGGCGACCGCCAAGGTGCAGGAGTTCATGGCGTCGGCCGACTTCGCCAACGCGCGAGTCAAGCTCGGCGGCGTGATCTCGGCGAACAAGAACGCCGACCCGTCGCTCGCGTCCAGCGAGTTCCTCACCGACGCGATGACGCTGCTGCAGGACCCGAACACGACCGTCCGCTTCGACGCGTCCGACCTCATGCCCGCTACGGTCGGCTCGGGGTCGTTCTGGAAGGGCATGGTCGACTGGATCGACGGCAAGGACCAGGCCACGGTCCTCAGCGACATCCAGGCCGGCTACAACAACTGATTCGCAACATCTGAGCGGTGGTGGGATGCCGGTCTGACCGGCATCCCACCACTCTCGCACCCGTACGGAGCCCGTCCGTACGGCACCCGTTCCGCGTCCGCCGAAGCACACGGAGGCCCTGCCGCATGTCCGACACCACGACCGCGAAGCCCACGACGACGTCGGCTCCCGCAGAACCACCGGGGAAGAATCCCCCTCGCCGCGACGGCGAACGCACCGCCCGCGGATCGCGGTTGATCCTGCTGGTCGGTGCCATCCTGGTCGTCGCGCTTTTCGTCTTCCTGATCATCCAGACCCCGCGCGAGACGAAGCCGACGACGATCGGCTTCTCGCTGAACAGCTTCTTCCAGTGGCTCGGAAACCAGCATCAGCTTGTGCAGATCCCGATCGTCCTCGTCGTCTTCGGCGCGGTGATCGGACTCCTGCTGCTGCTGATCGAGTTCGCTCCGCGCCCCGGCCGCTTCTATTTCTGGCTGCGCCTGGTGTCGTGCTTCGCGATCCCGGTGATCGCGTTCATGCTGCTGCGGCCGTACCAGAACGCCGTGCTCTACGTCCTCGGCATCGCGGTGGTCCTGGGTGCGGTGCTCTTCCTCCTCGACTACCGCTCCCGCGAGGGCGCCGGCTACTTGTTCCAGCTCGTGCTGTTCGCCGCCCCCGCCGTCATCCTGCTGCTGGTCGGCCTCATCTACCCGGCGATCGCGACCTTCGTCCAGTCGTTCTTCGACAAGACCGGCAAGGAATTCGTCGGCATGGAGAACTACGTCTGGGTCTTCACCAACCCGGAAGGCTTCTGGTCGGTCATCAACACGGTGATCTGGGTGCTGATCGCTCCCGCCGTCGCGACGATCATCGGACTGGCGTACGCCGTGTTCATCGACCGAGCGCGCGGAGAGAAGTTCCTCAAGGTCCTCATCTTCATGCCGTTCGCGATCTCGTTCGTCGGGGCGGGCATCATCTGGAAGTTCGTCTACGACTACCGCCAGGGTGACCAGCTCGGCATCCTGAACGCGATCGTCACCGCGTTCGGCGGTGAGCCGGTGTCGTGGCTGAGTGTCACGCCGCTCGTCAACAGCCTCCTGCTCATGGTCGTGTTCGTGTGGTCGCAGACGGGCCTCGCCATGGTGATCCTCTCCGCGGCCATCAAGGCGGTCCCGGCCGAGCAGAACGAAGCCGCCGAGCTCGACGGCGCGAACGCGTGGGAGAGGTTCCGCAACGTCACCGTCCCCGGCATCCGCTCGTCGATCGTCGTCGTCGTCACCACCGTGGCGATCGGGGCGCTGAAGATCTACGACATCGTCGCCGTCATGACCGGCGGCCGCTCGAACACGAGCGTGCTCGCCTTCGAGATGGTCAACCAGCAGCAGCGCTTCCAGAGCTACGGTCACTCTGCGGCGCTCGCCGTCGTGCTGTTCCTCTTCGTCACGCCGCTGATCGTGTTCAACGTCATCCAGATCCGGAAGCAGAGGGAGATCCGATGAGCACCGGGGTCGACATCATCGAGCCGATCGCGGACACGCGCACCGCCCGGCAGGTCGCACGAGACACGCGCAAGAACGAGGCGATGGCGCGCAAGCGCCTGACCTCCAAGGGCGCGACGATCGCGGCGATCATCATCGCCTTCTTCTGGACGATTCCGACGTTCGGGTTGTTCGTCACCTCGTTCCGCCCCGGCGCCGACGTGCAGTCCACCGGGTGGTGGACGGTGTTCGTCGATCCGTCGTTCACCCTGTCGAACTACTCGGAGGCGCTGAACTCGGGCGGCACCGCGCTCACGCTCGGCCAGTCGTTCCTGAACTCGCTCGCGATCACGATCCCGGTCGTGTTCTTCGCGCTCGCGGTGGCGTCGCTCCTCGCGTACGCGTTCGCCTGGATCGACTTCAAGGGGCGCAACTTCGCCTTCATCGCGGTGTTCGCGCTGCAGATCGTGCCGTTGCAGATGGCCCTCGTGCCGCTGTTGAGCCTGTTCTCGCGCGGCCTCACGATCGGGGAAGTCACCGTGTTCCCCGGTTTCGCGCTGCGCGACATGGAGCACAGCTTCGCGACGGTGTGGATCGCGCACACGATCTTCGCCCTGCCGCTGGCGGTGTTCCTGCTGCACAACTTCATCGCGGAGATTCCGAGCGAGGTCATCGAGGCCGCGCGCGTGGACGGCGCGGGGCACGGGCAGATCTTCTTCCGGATGATCCTTCCGCTCGCCGCTCCCGCCCTGGCATCCTTCGCGGTGCTCGAGTTCATCTGGGTGTGGAACGACCTGCTCGTGGCCACCATTTTCGCGCCATCGTCGTCGCTGCCGTTGACGCAATCGTTGAACTCGCTGTCGGGCACGTGGGGCAACAAGTGGTTCCTTCAGGCGGCGGGCACGTTCATCTCGATCATCGTGCCGCTGCTCGTGTTCTTCGGCCTGCAGCGCTTCTTCGTGCGGGGTCTGCTCGCGGGGGCGACGAAGGGCTGAATCGGAGAGCGGGGAGGCTCTAGGCTCAGCCCATGGCCTCCCCGCTCACGACATCCTCCGACGCCGGCGACGCCGTGGACCCTGCCCGCGGCCTCACCGCTGCGGAGGCGGCGCGGCGCACTGCGGCGGGCCAGGCGAACGCGTATACCGCCGAGACCAGCCGGAGCGCGGCCAGCATCATCCGGGCCAACGTCTTCACACTCTTCAACGGGATCGTCTTCGCGTGCTTCGGGGTGCTCTTCGTCCTCGGCCGCTGGCAGGACGCCCTCTTCGGGTTCTCTGCGATCGCGAACGCCGTCATCGGTTCGGTGCAGGAGTTCCGCGCGAAGGCGGCGCTCGACCGACTTGCGCTCCTCAACGCCGCGAGCGCCCGCGTGCGGCGTGACGGCGAAGAGAGCGAGATCCCGCCGGGAGAAGTCGTCCTGGGCGACATCCTCGTGCTGCGCGCGGGCGATCAGCTCCCCGCGGACGCGCGCGTCGTGTCGACGCGCGGTCTTCAGATCGACGAGTCCATGCTCACGGGTGAGGCCGACGCGATCGACAAGCACGAGGGCGACGACGCGCTCTCCGGATCGATCGTCGTCGGCGGTGACGGGGAGGCCCAGGTCGTGCGCGTGGGTGCCGACTCGTACGCGAACACGTTCGCCGACGAGGCGAAGCGCTTTTCTCTGGTCGGATCTGAGCTGCGCGACTCGATCAACCGCGTCCTCACGTGGGTCGGCTGGGCGATCGGCCCCGTGGGCCTCCTTGTCCTCAACGCGCAGATGCAGGCCGCGGGAGGCTGGTCGCACGCGTGGGACACGGGGACCTGGGTGCAGGCGGTCGTCAACACCATCGCGTCGCTCACCGCGATGATCCCCCTCGGTCTTGTGCTCATGACCTCGATCACGTTCGCCGTGGGGGCGGCTCGCCTCGCAAACCGCCAAGTGCTCGTCAACGAGCTCCCCGCGGTCGAAGGCCTCGCGCGCGTCGACGTCATCTGTCTCGACAAGACCGGCACGCTCACCGAGGGGGAGATCACCTACGGCGATGCCACCGTGCTCACCGAGACGACCGGCTGGCGGGAGACACTCGGCTGGTACGGGCGGGCACCCGAGGCCAACGCGACCGCACGGACTCTGCTGGAGCCGTTCGGCGCCGAGCCGGTGCGGGTCGCCTCCGAGACGATCGGGTTCTCGTCGGCACGCAAGTGGAGCGCCGTGTCGTTCTCGGATGCCGAGGGGACGTGGGTGCTCGGTGCCCCCGAGATGATCTTCGGTGCGGCGGCGACGGATGCCGACGACCCGCTCGGAGCGATCGTCACCGCGCGCGCCGCGTCGGGGCGCCGGACGCTCGTTCTGGGGTTCGCCCCGGCATCCCTCACCGCAGCAGATGCGGAGGCCGAGCGCCTGCCGGAGGGGCTTCTGCCCGCGGCGGTGCTGACCTTCCGCGAGAAGGTGCGCGAGGACGCCGCGCAGACGCTCGCCTACTTTCAGGAGCAGAACGTCGATATCCGGGTGATCTCGGGGGACAACCCGCGCACCGTCGCCGCGATCGCCCGTGAGGTCGGTCTGGATGCAGCCGAGGGCTATGACGCCCGCACCCTTCCGGAGGACGAAGCCGCGCTCGCCGATGTGCTCGAGCAGAACATCGTGTTCGGGCGCGTGACGCCGGACCAGAAGAAGCGGATGGTCGAAGCCCTCCAGTCGCGCGGTCACACCGTCGCGATGACCGGCGACGGTGTCAACGACGCGCTCGCGATCAAGACGGCCGACATGGGCATCGCGATGAACTCGGGATCCCCCGCGACGAAGGCCGTCGCGCGCCTCGTGCTCCTCGACGGCAAGTTCTCCCACCTGCCCGACGTCGTCGCCGAAGGGCGTCAGGTCATCGCGAACATCGAGCGGGTTTCGATGCTCTTCCTCACGAAGACCGTCTACGCGACGCTTCTCGCGATCATGTTCGGCGTGCTCGTGCTGGAGTTCCCGTTCCTGCCGCGACAGCTCTCGATCACCGACGGCCTGACGATCGGCATCCCCGCATTCTTTCTCGCGCTCATGCCGAATGCGCAACGGTACATCCCCGGTTTCCTCCGGCGATCACTGAGCTTCGCGATCCCCGCGGGCATCGTCGTCGCCCTCACGCTCACGTTCTACACGCTCACCGTCCGCGGCACCGTGGACGCGGACCAGCTGCGCACCGGCGCGACGATCATCCTCGCCGTCGTCGGCATCTGGATCCTCGGGGTGCTCGCCCGCCCTCTCAACCGCTATAAGGGTGCGGTCGTCGGGGCGATGTTCATCGCTCTCGTCGTGATCTTCAGCGTGCCCCTCGCACGGAGCTTCTTCGTGCTCGTCGACCCGGGGCAGGACACGGCGTTCGTGATCGCCCTATACGGCATCATCGCGATCGTCCTCGTCGAGGTTATCCGTGCGATTCAGCGTCGCTACGTGGCGCGCAGCGAAGCCGCGGGCGGTACCCGCGCTCTCGCTGCACATCCTTTGGAGCGCGCGCCCCGCCCGGTGGGCGTTGCCATCGCCGTCGTGCTCGTCTACCTCGGCGGCCTCGCGAGCGCGCTCTTCGGGCTCCTCTTCCTGCTCAGTCGCTACGACGTTGCGGAGGGTGAAGTCGTGGCCGTCTCCCTGATCGGATCGGGGATCATGCTGTTCGGGTTGCTCTCGGTGGCCGCGGCATCCGGTCTCGGGCGCGGCAGCGGGCTGTCCCGCGTCTTCGTCACTGCGCTCGCGGCGATCCTCATGGCGCTGCAGGTGTGGAGTCTCATCGAGACGCACGACTTCAGCGGGTGGTCGATCGCGCAGATCGTGCTCCACGCCGCCGTCATCGCGGCGCTGTGGCTCCCGCCGAGCGGGCGGTTCTTCCGCCCGGTGCTCCATGCGGGCTGATTCGGGAGGTCAGCCCGGCGGAGCGAGCCCACCGTGCGTCAGGGAGCGCAGGCGAGGTTCTTCTGCAGCGATGTCATGAGGTCGATCTCGGCGGACTGCGTCGCGATCACACCCTGCGCGACCTGGATCGCCCGCGGCTCGTTCCCGAGGTCGACGAGGGCCTGCGCCATCGGGAGCGCGCCCTCGTGATGGCGGATCATGAGCGAGAGGAAGCGGCAGTCGGCATCCGTGCCCGTCGCCGCCCGCATGCCGTCGATCTCGTCGGTCGTCGCCATGCCCATTTCGGCCCGGAGCTCCGCTTCCGTGGCAGAGGGCGACGCGGCGTGCTCGTGACCGGACGGCGCCGCAGCCATCCAGGCCATGAGCGGGCCGCCCGACTGCGGCAGGTTCCACTTCACGAGCCAGTCGTAGAACTCGCCCTTCTGAGCAGACTGGGTCGTCGCGATGTCGTAGGCGAGCACGCGCACGCTCTCGTCGTCGGTCGTGCGGTAGATGTCCATCGCCATCTCGACGGCCTGGGCGTGGTGCACCTGCATGTCACGAGCGAAACCCGCCTCGGGCGAGTCGGTGCCGGGCAGCGCCCCCGCCGCGCCCGCGCCGAACGTCGAGAAGCGCCCGATCGCGAACGCGAGTGCGGCGACGGCGACGGCCACGAAGAGCACTGCCCACCACGGCGGCAGGGCACGCGCGGGCGTCGGGTCGGAAGACCGGCTCACGACAGCTTGCCGGGCCCGTCGATCGCGCCCGTGCACGCCGCTGCCGGCTCGGGGACGTTCTGGCTGCGCCAGTACTCCTCGAAGAACGCGGGGATGCGCGGGTCGGACGCATCCTGCAGCTGCAGCTGCGTGTTCCAGCCGCTCAGAACAATCGGGGCGGGCAGCCCCTCATACGGGGAGAGGATCGTATAGGTCGACGGCAGGTGCGACTTCAGCGTCGCGAGCTCGTCGCCGGAGACCCGCGCGGCGTCGTACGTCACCCAGATCGCGCCGTGCTCGAGCGAGTGCACGGCGTACTCGTTCTGCTGCGGCTGGTCGTAGACGCCGCAGTTCAGCCAGTACTGGTTGTGCGGGCCGCCCGCGGGCGGGTTCTGCGGGTAGTCGACCGTGCCCTCGACGTGGCGGGTCTCGTTCGTGAACGTCTCGACACCGTCGATCGTCGCGCCGGTGCCCCCGGCCTCGTAGGTGGGCGCCGGGGCGGGGGCGAAGATGATGGATGCCGCGACGACGCCCACGACGGCGAGCGCGGCGACGGAACCGACGACCCACCAGGTCAGCCGGCTGCGGCGGCGCTTCGCGAGCTGGCGCTGGTACTCGGCCAGCTTCTCCTGCTTCTGCTGTTCGCGCTGCTGCTTGACCGTGAGGTCGATCCGCGCCTGCGTCGCGGGGTTTCCGCTCGTGCGCTTCGACGGGGGCTGCTGCGGGGAAGTCGGGGTCATGTGCGTGATCTCGGCTCGGGAAGCCGGCGCGGACATCGCCGGTGATCCGATCCTATGCAGTCGAATACGTGCGTGGGTCGGCTCGGGGGCCACTGTCGGCAATATCATAGAAAGCTCGCCGAATCGTTTCGAGATCCGTGCGTTGCCCTCTCACTCTCCCCCTTCCGCCACCGACGGGACATCCGTGCGCGACATCGACCGCTCCGCTTCGCCCTCCACCGCGCCGATCGTGCTGCACCCGGGCGACGCGATCTCAACGCCTCGCCGTATCGTCTACATCATCCTGCTGGGCGCCTTGACGGCGCTGGGTCCGTTCACGGTCGACCTCTACCTGCCGGCCTTCCCGGTTCTTCAGGCCGATTTCCACACGACCGCGGCGGCGATCCAGCTGACGCTCACCGGCACCATGATCGGGTTCGCACTCGGGCAGCTGATCGTCGGCCCGCTCAGCGACAAGGTCGGCCGGCGCATCCCGCTCCTCGTGGTCACCGCGATGCACGTCGTCGCGAGCGCCGGCGCGGCCCTTGCCCCTTCACTCGAGCTCTTGAGCCTCGCGCGGGTGCTCATGGGCATGGGTGCGGCGGCGGGCGGCGTCGTGGCGATGGCGATCGTCCGCGACCTCTTCGGCGGGCGTCGACTCGTCGTCATGCTGAGCCGTCTCGCCCTCGTCTCGGGTGTCGCTCCCGTCGCTGCACCCCTCATCGGGTCGGCTCTCCTCGCCGTCATGCCGTGGCGGGGCATCTTCGTCGTGCTCGCCGTGTACGGCCTCGTCATGCTCGTCTCGGCGATGGTCATCGTTCCCGAGACGCTCCCTGTCGCTCGCCGGCAGGAGAAGGGCGGGGCGACGGTGCTGCAGCGATACCGCAGCGTGCTGCGCGACCGTGTGTTCATCGGTGTGCTCATCATCGGCGGAATGACGTTCAGCGGGTTGTTCTCGTACCTCTCGGCGTCCCCGTTCCTGTTCCAGGAGGGCTACGGCTTCGATCCGCAGCAGTACGGCGTGCTCTTCGCCGCCAATTCCCTGGGCGTCGTGCTCGGTGTGCAGGTGGCATCGCGCCTGGCGGCACGGTTCGGACCGCAGTGGGTCCTCGCCTGGTCGACAGCCGTGCTTGTCATCGCTTCCACGGCGATCGTCGTGCTCGATCAACTGGACGCGGGACTGTGGGGCACGGTGGTGCCGTTGTTCGTCTTCATGACCGCGTGCGGATTCACCATGCCGTGCGTTCAGGTGCTCGCGCTCGATCGGCACGGCAAGGCGGCGGGCACCGCGGCATCCCTCATCGGAGCGAGCAACTTCGGCGTCGCCGCGGTCATCTCGCCTCTCGTCGGATGGATCGCGCAGGATGCCGGGATCACGGCGAGCACGATGGCCGCCGTCATGATCGGCTGCGCCGTCGCCGGGTGCCTGTCGCTGTGGCTCGTCGTCCGGCCGAGGACGGTCGCCCGCCTCGCGCCCTGACGCGCGTCGGCGGGCCGGCCCGCCTCCCGGGAAGAGGGATCGTGGTCGGGCACAATGGGGCGATGACGACGCCGCCCGACGAACACGCCACGACGGTAGCCCTGCAGCGTGCGGTGATCGGGGTCGTTCTCGTCGTCTGCGCGTTCGCCGTCGGCATCCTCGTCACGGTCGAAGCCGACATCGACCTCGACGAGTGGTGGAACGGGGTCGTCTCGTGCTTCGTGTTCCTGCAGCCGGCGTCGCTCGCGATGAATTTCCTCGGCGGGGGCTGGTTCGCCACGTTCGTCGTGCCGCTCGGTGCGGCCGCCGTGCTGGTGGCCCTCCGCCGCCCGTGGGGTGCGGTGTTCGTGCTCGCGGCGTCGGCCTCCAGCGCCGCCGGGGTGCAGGTGCTCAAGGCCACGTTCGGACGCGCCCGTCCCGAGGACATGATCGTGGTCTCCGATCACGGCTCTTTCCCGTCCGGACATACCGCGAACGCCGCGACCCTCGCGGTCATCGCGGTCGTGCTCGCGCCGCGCGTGTGGGTCGCTCTCGTCGGCGCGGCGTGGGTTTTCGCGATGGCGTTCAGTCGCACGCAGGTGCACGCGCACTGGCTGAGCGACACCGTCGGGGGCGCGCTCGTGGGAGCGGGATTCGCGCTTCTCGTCGCGGCGGCGTTCACGCCGAGACTGACCCGTGAGAGCGAGCGACGCGCTCGCTAGGCTTCAGGCATGACTGCTCCCGATGATGCCGAGCTCGCACGCCTGCAGGCCGAGGCCGAGGCCGCCGAGGCGGCGCTGAAGCTGGCCCAGGCCAAGGCCGCGCTCGCCGCAGCACAGGCCGAGGCCGCCCGGTCCTCCACCGGCGATGCGACATCTCGTCCTCCGGCCCCTGCGCCGACCGAATCAGCGCCGACCGAGTCTGCGCCGACCGAGTCTGCGCCGACCGAGTCTGCGCCGACGGAGCCCGAGAGCGAGGGCCCGCTCGGTCCGGCGGACATCGCGGCGATCACGAAGGGGTACACCTTCGAGGGGACGACCCTCGATCTCGGCGCGCTCATGAACGGAGAGCCCCTTCCGAGCGCGCAGATTCGCATTCCGCTCGGCATGCTGAACCGTCACGGACTCGTCGCGGGCGCTACCGGCACCGGCAAGACGCGCACGCTGCAGGGCCTCGCCGAGCAACTCGCGGACAAGGGCGTTCCGGTTTTCGCCGCCGATATGAAGGGCGACCTCTCCGGCATGGCGACGGCGGGGGAGCCGAGCGACAAGCTGCTCGCGCGGACGCGCGCGCTCGGTCAGGACTGGAAGCCCGAGGCATCCGTCGTGGAGTTCTTCGCTCTCGGCGGCGTCGGCAAGGGCGTGCCGGTGCGTGCGACGGTCTCGGGCTTCGGCCCGCTCCTGCTCAGCAAAGTGCTCGGCCTCAACGAGACGCAGGAGTCGAGCCTCGGCCTCGTCTTCCACTACGCCGACGCGAACGGGCTCGCCCTCGTCGATCTGTCGGACCTCCGAGCCGTGCTCACGTACCTCACGAGCGACGACGGCAAGGCTGAACTGAAGAACCTCGGCGGGTTGTCGGCGGCGACGGCGGGCGTGATCCTCCGTGAACTCATCACGTTCGCCGACGGCGGCGCCGATGTGTTCTTCGGCGAACCCGAGTTCGACGTGAACGACTTCCTGCGGACGGCGCCAGACGGCCGGGGGATCATCTCACTGCTCGAGGTGCCCGGCGTCGCCGACAAGCCGGCGCTCTTCTCGACGTTCCTCATGTACCTGCTCGCCGAGCTGTTCGAGATCCTGCCCGAGGTCGGCGACCCCGACACACCCAAGCTCGTCTTCTTCTTCGACGAGGCGCATCTGCTCTTCCGGGATGCCTCGAAGGACTTCCTCGCGCAGATCGTCCAGACGGTGCGGCTCATCCGCTCGAAGGGCGTCGGCGTCTTCTTCGTGACGCAGACGCCCAAGGACGTCCCCGCCGACGTCCTCGGACAGCTCGGATCGCGGGTGCAGCACGCCCTGCGGGCGTTCACGCCCGACGACGCCAAGGCGCTGCGTGCGACCGTGGGCACGTACCCCAAGAGCGGGTACGACCTCGAGCGCACGCTGCAGGAGCTCGGCACGGGAGAGGCGATCGTCACCGTCATGAGCGAGAAGGGCGCGCCGACGCCGGTCGCGTGGACGCGCCTGCGCGCGCCGCAGGGGCTCATGTCGCCGACGCCGGATGCCCAGATCGATGCCGCGGTCGCGGCATCCGTCCTGCTGCCGCGCTACGGCACGCCGATCGACCGCGAGTCGGCGCGTGAGATCCTCACGGCCAAGATGAACGCCGTGGCCGAGGCGGAGGCGGCTGCCGCTGCGGCGAAGGCGCAGGCCGAGACCGACAACGAGCTCGCGAAACAGCAGGCCGCGGCGCAGAAGGCCGAGGCCGCCGCCGAGAAGGAGCGGCAGAAGGAGTACGACAGGCTCATGAAGGCCTCCGGCGGCACGTCGCGTACCCGCACCACGCGCAAGGCCGACGCGTCACCCCTCGAGCAGGTGCTGAACTCCAAGACGACGCAGACGATCCTGGGCTCGGTCATCCGTGGGATGTTCGGCACGGGAAGGCGCTGACCGGAAGACCTAGCCCGGCGGATGCCGGGGCGCAAGCCCGTCGCGACGGTGCATGGGTCGTCGTACGCTCGCCGCATGGCTGAACTGTCTACCCCGACCGGACGCGAGGAGGAGCTGCGCGCCGTCCCCCGCGCGGACGGCACCGCTCCGCGCGCACTCGTTCTCGGCGCCACCGGCTACATCGGCGGTCGGCTCGTGCCGCGCCTCGTGGCCGCGGGGTACCGCGTGCGGGTGCTCGTGCGCGATCCCGCTCGGCTCGCCGCGTTCGACTGGGCCGACGCGGTCGATGTCGTCGCGGGCACGGCGACGGACACGGCGGCTCTCGAGACCGCGTGTGCGGACGTCGACGTGCTGTACTACCTCATCCACTCGATGGGGGAGGGCGCGGGGTTCGAACGGGCGGATCTCGCGGCGGCGCGCGCCGTCGCGGCGGCGGCATCCGCGGCATCCGTCGGACGCGTCGTCTACCTCGGCGGCTTGCATCCCGAGGGGGTGCCCCTGAGTCCGCACCTGCGTTCGCGTGTCGACGTGGGCGAGGTGTTCCTCCGGAGCGGGATGCCCACGCTCGAGCTGCAGGCGGGGGTCGTCATCGGGTCGGGGTCGGCGTCGTTCGAGATGATCCGGCACCTCACCGAGGTGCTGCCCTACATGCCGGCGCCGAAGTGGGTGCGCAACTTCATCCAGCCGATCGCGGTCCGTGACGTGCTCCACTACCTGCTGGGAGCCGCGCGGGTCGCGCCCGACGTCAACCGGGCGGTCGACATCGGCGGACCCGACGTGCTGCGCTACGGGCAGATGATGAACGGCTACGCCGTGGAGGCGGGACTTCGGCAGCGGCCCATCGCGGCGCTCCCCGTTCTCACTCCGGGGCTCGCGTCGCACTGGGTGAACGTCGTCACACCGGTCCCGCGCGCGATCGCGCGCCCCCTCATCGCGTCGCTGCAACACGACTGCGTCATGGACGACCACGACGTCGACGCGCTCATTCCGCGGCCCGCAGGCGGCCTGACGCCGTACCGGCGCGCCGTCGCGCTCGCGCTCGGCCGGGTCGAGGCCGACACGGTGGAGACGAGCTGGCAGGATGCCGAGGTCACCGGCATCCCGTCCGATCCACTGCCGTCCGACCCGGAGTGGGCGGGGCGTACGGTGTTCACCGACATTCGGGTCGTGCGCACCCCGGCGCCGGTCGACGACCTCTGGGCGGTCATCGCGGGGATCGGCGGGGTCAACGGGTGGTACTCCGCCCCCGTGTTGTGGGCGATCCGCGGGTGGATGGATCGCCTCGTCGGCGGGGTCGGCCTCTCCCGCGGCCGGCGCAGTCGGTCCCGCGTCGCGGTGGGCGACGTCATCGACTTCTGGCGCGTCGAAAAGGCCGAGCCTGACAAGCTGCTGAGGCTGCGGGCCGAGATGAAGGTCCCCGGTCTCGCATGGCTCGATCTCGCCTGCGAGCCGGACTCCGGCGGCGGCTCGGTGTATCGGCAGCGGGCAGTGTTCTTTCCGGCCGGGCTTGCCGGCCGGCTGTATTGGCTCGCCGTGCTGCCTTTCCACGGGTTCATCTTCCGCGGGATGGCGGAGCGCATCACGGCTGCGGCGGAGGCCGAAGCGGAGGCCGCCGGGGCGACTCGGCAGCCGGTGGTCGCGACCGACCGCTCGTAGACTGAACGGGTGCCGTTCATCCGTCCCTTCCGCGCCGGCGACGAGCTGGCGCTCTCGGACATCTGCGTGCGCACCGCGGATGCCGGGGCCGACGCCACCGGAGTCTTCTCCGATGACGATCTGTGGGGAGAGGTGTTCGTGCTGCCGTATGTGACGCGGCATCCTGATCTGGCGTTCGTCGTCGAGGCGGACGACGGCCGCGTTGTCGGGTACGTCGTCGGCACCGATGACACGCGCGCGTTCGAAGACTGGTTCGCGCAGTCCTGGTGGCCGCAGTTCGCTCAGCGCTGGCCGCGCCCGTCCGCGCCCGCCGAGGAGCGGACGCGTCAAGAGGGGACGGTGGAGTACGCGTATCGCCGCCGGGGCGGTGCCGAGCCCTTCGGCGACACGTACCCGGCGCACCTCCACATCGATCTGTTGCCCGAGCTGCAGGGGCAGGGCTTCGGGCGTCGCCTCATCGATACGCTCATCGACGCACTCCGGGCTCGGGGCGTGACGGGACTCCACCTCGCGGCCGACAGCCGCAACGCCGGCGCGATCGCCTTCTACCCGCGTGTCGGCTTCACGCGCATTCCCTCGCACGCGGACGTCGTCGCGTTCGGCCGCTCGCTCTGACGGGTCGAGCCGGGCGTGTCAGCGCGGGGCTTCGCCCCACGTACGGGCGAGTTCGGAGATCGCGGCGACGGCGTCGCGCACATCGTCCGGGGAACCGCCCGCGCGGCCGGCGACGAGCCCGGCGGCGAAGGCGCTGAAGGGTGCCGCCGGCCGGGCGACCCCGTTCGCGACGTCGCGGGCGAGGTCCAGGATGAGCCCGACCGGGAGGTCCTCGCCATCGAGGCCGAACCGTGTGCGGAGCGCGCTGGCCCAGGCATCCAGTGCTTCGGGGGGAAGGGTGCGGTCGCTCATGGGGTCTCCTTCGAGGGTGCGGTGGAGGTGGCTGGTGCGGTAACGGGCGCGTGTGCCCCGGCGCGGCGCAGATCGTCCCACGTGTCGATGTCGAGCGGTCCCGACTCCTCCGGGGCGGGGGGCAGCGCGATCAGATCCAGCGGGCCGATGAGGGCGCGCATCGACGTGCCCGCGCCTCGCGCGGGGGTGGCGCGGGCGGCGCGAACGAGCGCTGACGTGCGATAGCAGGCCATCAGCCACTGTGCGCGACCGTCGCGGTCGGTGAGATGGAGGCCATCCGCACGGGTGCGCGACACGATCAGTGTCGCCAGCGCCTCGTGCAGGCGCGCCACGGCGGATGCCGGGTCCACGAGGTCACAGGCGAGCACGATCGTCCAATGCGGCAGTTCGGAGCAGTTCTCCCGCCAGGCCTCCAGCGCGGCGATCACCGCGGCCGCGGGACCGCCGTAGGGCGGATCCTCGCGCACACGCTGCGAAGGGGCGGGGGAGTCCTCGGGAGCGAACGCAGCCGGGCGGTCCGGCCCGACGATCGTGATCGGGCGGACGCCCTCCATCGCTGCGGCCGCATCGATCGTGCGGTTCAGAAGGGAGTCGCCGTCGATCATCAGGAGGGGCTTGTCGACACCGTCCAGACGAGTTCCGCGCCCGCCGGCGAGCAGGATCGCGCCCATCGATGGCGCCGCCGCCCCGTTCGACTCTTCGTCGGTCGAACCGCTCGCGTCGCTCGCATCGATCATCGTGTGCTCTCCCCGGCTCACCCGATCAGGACGACATCGACGAGGTCGTCGGGTGCGACGACATCCACTTCCGGCGGGACGATGGCGTACCCGTCCACGGCGCCGAGCCGCACCGCTCCTGGTGCGACAGGCGCCGCTGACCACTTCGCGGGATCGGTGCGATCGACCGTCACGGCGCGGTATTGCCGGCGGCCGCGGGCTGCGCGCCACCCCTCGGCAGCGCGCATGCGCAGCACCGCACGGTCGTGCGGTGCGCGTCCCTGAAGTGCGAGGAGGGCGGGGCGGACGAAGACCTCGAAAGAGACGGCGGCGCCCGCAGGGCTCCCGGGCAGCCCGAACAGCAGCGTCGAGCGCCCGTCGGCGAGCGTCGCGACACCGAACCCCTGCGGTCTGCCCGGCTGCATCGCCACGGGGCCGAAGCTCATCGGGCGCACGGTTGTGCGCACGACCTCGTACGCTCCCGCGCTCACGCCCCCGGTGAAGACGACCGCGTCGATGCGATCGGTGTTCGTGGAGATGTCGTGGAGCAGGGCCGCGAGCGCCGCCCCGTCGTCGTCGACATGAGCCGCGCGGACGACGACGGCACCTGCCTGCGTCGCGAAGCCCCCGATCATCGCCGCGTTCGACTCGGCGATCTGCCCCCGGCGCAGCGGGGATCCCGCGGGGACGAGTTCGCTGCCGGTCGACACCACGACGATTCGGGGACGTGCGGCGACGGCGATGCGGTCGACGCCGGCGGAGGCGAGAGCGGCGAGCTGCATCGGCCCGAGGCAGGTGCCCGCAGGCACGATGACGTCGCCGAGTCGCCCCTCCTCGCCGCGTCGGCGGATGTGGGCCCCGACCGCGCGCGGCGGGGCGAGCACCGAGATCTCCGAGAGCGAATCCGCAAGGCCGCCCGCCGTGTCCTCGAAGGGGACGATGGCGTCGGCCGCCGTGGGTACGGGCGCCCCCGTCATGATGCGGGCCGCCTCGCCCGGCCCGAGAGCGGGATCGGCCGTCGCGCCCGCGGGGAGGTCCGCGACGACGCGCAGACGCGCGGGCGATGTCGACGTCGCGGCGTCGACATCGGCGCTGCGCACGGCGAAGCCGTCCATCGCGGAGCTGTCGAAGGGCGGCGCGTCGACGGCGGCACGGGCGTCGCGGGCGAGGGTCCTGCCCGCGGCCTCCGCGAGAGCGACGGAGACTGCGGGGAGCGGACGCACGGCGTCCAGGATCGTCGCGCGGTGCTCCTCGACCGAGATCGCGGCCGCGCGGAGGTCGGGGTGCGCGGGCGCCGGGAGCGAGGACATGGGCACCAGGCTAGCGGGCGGCACGATCGCTGCGGGCGTCACGGGATCGGCACGGCCGGGGCGGACGCCGGGCTCAGACGATCGCGCCCGCAGACAGCCTTATCGTCCGGTCGACGAGGCCTTCGGGAACGGCGACGTGCGAGATGAGCACGACCGTCTGATCGCGCGAGGCGGCGCCGAGCAGATCCGTCAGGAGGGCCTCGGAGGCGTTGGCATCGACGCCCGCAGTCGGCTCGTCGAGGACGAGGACGGGGAAGCCCCGCAGGAGCGCTCGAGCGAGGGCGATGCGCTGCGCCTGACCGCCGGAGACGAGCGCACCCCGTTCGCCCACGCGCGCCGACAGCCCACCACGCTCGCGCAGCCACGGCCCGAGGCCGACGCGCTCGAGTACTGCCTCGAGGTCGGCGTCGGTCGCGGTCTCGCGGGCGAAGAGCAGGTTCTGCCGGATGTCCTCGTCGAAGAGCATGGGCTGCTGTTCGCACAGGCCCACGGTGAGACGCACGTCATCGGGATTGAGGTCCGCGACATCCCTGCCCCCGAGGACGTATCGGCCTGCGGACGGATCCAGGAAGCGCAGCAGCACATGCGCGAGCGTCGTCTTGCCGGCCCCGCTCGAGCCCACGACGAGCACGCGCTCGCCGGGTGCGACGGCGAGATCGACGCCGTGGAGAGCGTGCGGCAGGGCGTCATCGCTGCCGTTCGCTGCGAACGGCCAGCGCGCCGAGACCCCGCTCAGCACGAGTCCCTCGCCGAGCGGGGGAGCGATGCCCGTCGGAGCGGGAACGCTCTCTGACGGGATGCCGGCAGGAACGTCGGCGGGGACGGATGCCGCGATCCGCTCCGCCGCGGCACGCACCTGCCGCCACGCGGCCGCGGCCGCGGGGACGGCGGAGAACACCTCGAACACCGCCATCGGTACGAGCACCGCGACGGCGAAGGCGGGACCGGTCAGTGTGCCGTCGCCGACGGCCGGAGCCGCCACGAGGACCGCGCCCAGCGAAGCCGCGCCCGCCGCGAGCGAGACCAGCGCCGTCGTCCCGGCCTGCGCTCCGGCGCGCCGTGTCACGGCGCGCCGGAGATCGGCGTCCGCGTTCGCGATGCGGCGGGCGCTGGCGTGCTCGGCGCCGTAGGCGACGAGCACGTCGAGGCTGCCGAGGTGGTCGAGCACGGCGTCGGCGAGACGCGCGCGGAGCGGCGCGATGCGCCGCTCCGCGCGCGAGCCCGCGGCCCAGCCCCATCCGGTCGCGACGAGGGCGGCGAGCGCGAGGCATCCGAGCAGTGTCAGCGCCGCCGGCCACCACACGAACGCCACGAGCAGAACCGCCCCGAGGGCGACCGCCGCCGACGACACGAGCGGCAGGACGACCCGCAGCGGCAGGTTCTGCAGCTCGTCGACGTCGTCGACGAGCGCACCGAGAACAGAGCCGCGGCGCGTGCGGGCGAGGCCGTCCGGCGCGAGCGGGATGAGCCGGCGGACGAGGTCGGTGCGGGTGACGGCGAGCTGCCGCAGCGCCGCGTCGTGGCTCGCGAGGCGCTCGGTGTAGCGGAACGCCGCCCGGCTCAACGCGAATGCGCGGACGCCCACGACAGCGGCGGAGAGGTACATCACGGCGGGTTGCTCGCTCGCGCGCACGATGAGCCACGCACTGCAGGCGAGCAGGGCAACGGCGGAGGCCTCGGAGAGGAACCCCGAGGCCGCGCCCGCCCAGAACCGGCGCAGCGGAGGCATCGCGCGGCGCAGGATCTCAACGGGGGTCGTGGCAGCGGACGTCATGCCGCCACCTCCGTTGCGCGGGGCGCGAGGGTGACGACCTGGTCGGCGATCTCCCGTGCTGAGCGGCGGTGGGACACGAGGAGGACCGTGGCGCCATCGTCGGCCATGCCGCGCACGGCGTGCCAGAGTGCCGCCTCGGTCTCGGCATCCAGCGCGGAGCTCGGCTCGTCGAGGGCGACGACCGTGGCACGCCCGCGGAGGCGTCGGTAGAAGGCGCGCGCGACCGCGACGCGCTGCGCCTGCCCGCCGGACAGGCCCGCACCCTGCACGCCGAGTGCGCGTGCGGGGTCGAGTTCTCCGGCCTGCGCGAGGTGCAGTGCGCGGGCGACGAGCTCGGGCTGCGCGTCCGCGCCGCCCGGGTCGCCCAGCGCGACGTTGTGGCTGATCGTGTCGGCGATGAGTCCGGGCTGCTGGCCCGCCCACGCGAGCCACTCCGCCGCGCGCAGTTCGGCGAGCGATATCCCGCCCACCGTCACGCCACCCTCGAAGCTCGCCGCGCCGCGGAGTGCGGCGAGCAGACTCGATTTGCCCGACCCGCTCGGTCCCTCGAGAAGAGTGACGGTGCCGGGCGTCGCGGTGAAGGTGACTGCGGGCAGGAGCACGTCGCCTCGGCGGACGCGCACCCCTTGCAGCTCGACGCGGCCATTCACGGGGATCTGCTGTGGCTGAGGGGCACCGGAAACGACTCCGGCGCCGGCTGCGTCGTCGAGCACGGCGAAGACGTCGTCGGTCGCAGCGACGCCTTCGGCGGCGGCGTGGAACTGCACCCCGACCTGTCGCAGCGGGAGGTAGGCCTCGGGTGCGAGCAGCAGGACGAACAGGCCCACCGTGAGCGTCAACGACCCGTCGAGCAGGCGGAAGCCGATCGACACGGCGACGATCGCGACCGAGATGGATGCCAGGAGCTCGAGCGCGAACCCGGAGAGGAACGACACCCGCAGCACCCGCATCGTCTCGCCGCGATAGGCGTTCGTGACCTTCTCGATCGAGGATGCCGCGCGGTGCTGGCGCCCGAAGACCTTGAGGGTCGCGAGTCCCTGCACCGTGTCGGCGAATCGGGCGGCGAGTTGTCCGAGGGTGCGCCACTGCTTCTGCTGCACGGTGCGCGTCGCGAGGCCGATCAGCACCATGAACAGCGGGATGAGGGGGAGGGTGATGAGCACCGTGAACCCAGACACCCAGTCCTGCGACCACATGACGGCGACGAGAACCGGCGTTGCGATGACGGTCAGCACGAGCTGCGGCAGATACCGGCCGAAGTAGGCATCGAGGGCTTCGAGGCCGCGTCCGGCGGTGACGGCGAGCTGCGCCGTGTTGCGGCCCGCGAGCCAGCCCGGACCGAGCGCGCCGACGGCGGCGACGAGCCGCTCGCGCAGCTGCACCTGCACGCGCGCGGACGCCCGAGCCGACAGGGACTCGCGCGCCCACAGCAGCATCGCGCGGAGCGCTGCCACGGCGCCGAGCGCGCTCAGGATGGCGGTGAGCTCCGCCCACGACGTGCCCGCGATGACCCGCGTGATCGCACTGGTCAGCAGCCACGCGAACGCGACGACGACGGCGGTCTGCGCGACGCCGATCACGGCGATTGCGAGGAAGAACCCGCGCGAAGCCGCGGCGTACCGCACGAGCCGCGGATCGACCGGGCGCACGCGCGCCGGAGCCGGGTCGGGTGCCATGCTTCGATCCTCCCAGATCCCGCTCGGCGCGGGCCGCGCATCGCGGCATCCGCCGTCGCGCGACCCGCTGCCGCGGAGGCCGGTCAGTGCGCGGAGGCCTCTGCCTTCTCGATCATGGTGCGGGTGACGCGCTTGCGGAACACCCAGTACGTCCAGGCCTGGTAGGCCAGCACGAGCGGGAGGAAGACGAGCGCCGCCCAGCTCATGATCTCGAGAGTCATCTGGGTCGACGACGCGTTGGCGATCGTGAGGCTGTTCGCGGGGTCGTTCGACGCCGGCATGACGTACGGGAAGAGCGCCAGCCACAGCGTCAGCACGGCGAAGACGATGGTCACCGCGCCCGCGGCGAAGGCGCGGCCGTCACGGTCGACCCAGTTGAAGGCGACGGATGCCAGGAGTGCGACCGCGGCGATGACGCCGCACGCGATCACGGCCCACAGCAGGGGCGCGTCGCGGCCCGCCGCGATGGCGATCGTCCACACGACGCAGCCGGCCGCGAAGATCACCGTCGGGATCGCGAGCTTCTTGCCGAGCGCCTGCGCGTCGTGGTGCACCTGGCCGTCGGTCTTGAGCCCCACGAAGTAGACGCCGTGCAGGAAGAAGAGGAGGAGCGTCGTGACGCCGACCCAGAGCCCGTAGGGGTTCAGAAGTGTGAGCAGCGAACCGGTGAAGTTCTTGTCGGCATCGATGGGGACGCCCTGCACGATGTTGCCGACCGCGACGCCCCAGAGAAGAGCGGGAACGGCGGAACCGATCGTGATCATCCAGTCGAAGCGGCGCTTCCAGCGGATGTCGTCGCGCTGGTGGCGGTACTCGAAGGAGACGCCGCGGACGATGAGGGCGAGGAGGATCAGCAGCAGCGGCAGATAGAAACCGCTGAAGAGAGTCGCGTACCACTCCGGGAAGGCCGCGAACAGGCACGCGCCCGCGACGATGACCCAGGTCTCGTTGAGGTCCCACACCGGGCCGATCGTGTTGATCACCTGGCGGCGCGAGACCTCATCCTTGCCGAGGAAGGGAAGCGACATCCCGACGCCGAAGTCGAACCCGTCGAGGACGAAATACCCGACGAAGAGCACACCGACGATGAAGAACCAGAGAGTTGCGAGATCCATGTCAGCTCCTAGTAGACCGTCGAGGGCGTCTCTTCGACCGCGAGGTCGGAGGGATCGGGGTCATCGGGACCGGGCAGCGGCGCGGGGCCTTCGCGCACCGTCTTGAAGATGAGACCGAACTCCACGATCGCGAGCGCGAGGTAGATGAGGGTGAAGGCGATGAGCGAGATGAGCACCGTCCACCCCGGCACGTTGGGGGAGACGCCGTCTTCGGTGAGCATCAGCCCGAAGACGATCCACGGCTGGCGGCCCATCTCGGTGAAGATCCAGCCGACGAGGATGCCGAGGAGAGCGAGCGGCGCTTGCCAGATCGCGATCTTCCACATCCATCCGGCGACGGGACGCTTGGCGCCCTTGCGGGTGACCCAGAGGCCCACCACCGCGACCGCCGTGGCGAGCAGGCCGAAGCCCATCATCCACCGGAACGACCAGTAAGTGACCCACAGGATCGGCGCGAAGTTGCCGCCGACCTGGTCGGCGAACTGCGGGAACATCTCGTTGGTGTAGAGCGCGTTGAGGTCGTTGATGCCCTCGACGCAGCCGTTGAAGTCATGAGTCGAGAGGAAGGCCAGCACGTAGGGCACACGCAGCGACCAGATCTCACCCGTGCCGTCCGGGGTGCCGATCGAGAAGATCGAGAAGGAGGCATCCGCCCCGCAAGCGGAGTTGAACATCGCTTCGGCGGCGGCCATCTTCATGGGCTGGGTCTGCACCATGACGAGGCCGAGCTGGTCGCCGGAGAGGAAAACGCAGACGAAGCCGATGATCATGCCCCACAGGCCGAACTTCAGCGCCGGTCGCATCGTCTCGTCGTGCTGCTTTCGGGAGAGGTGCCAGGCGGCCGCGGCGATCATGACGCCCGCGGAGAACATGAGCGCGGCGGAGATCGTGTGCGGGAACTGGGTGAGGGCGACAGGATTCGTCAGCACCTTCCAGAAGTCGGCCATCTCGGCGCGGTGGCCCTCGGTCGACATCTGGTAACCCTTGGGGTTCTGCATGAACGCGTTCGCGGCGAGGATGAAGTAGGCCGACAGCCACGTTCCCACGACAGTGATCCAGATGGTCGCGAGGTGGACGCGGCGCGGCAGCTTGTTCCAGCCGAAGATCCACAGGCCGATGAACGTCGCCTCGAAGAAGAACGCCATGAGGCCCTCGAACGCGAGTGGAGCGCCGAACACGTCGCCGACGAAGCGGCTGTAGCTCGACCAGTTCATGCCGAACTGGAACTCCTGCACGATGCCGGTGACGATTCCCATCGCGAAGTTGATGAGGAAGATCTTGCCGAAGAACCGGGTCAGGTGCAGCCACTTCACGTCGCCCGAGCGGTGCCAGATCGTCTGGAAGATCGCGACGAACAACGACATCCCGAGCGTGAGCGGCACGAAGATGAAGTGATACAGGGTGGTGAGGCCGAACTGCCAGCGTGCGAGCAGGAGCGGGTCCAAGAAGTCCATCGCGGTCCTTCCCCGGAGGTGGGTCTTCCTTGTGACTGAAGGTACACAGGTCCTTCCCAGCGCAGGAGCGGGTGCGCCGTGAATAACCCGGGGCGCCTCTCGACGCTGTCGATCAGGCCTTCTGCGAGGCGTGCAGGAGCTGCACGATGCACTCGCGCGGATCGCACGAGGAGCGCATGCCGTCGACCGAAAGCGGGCCGTCGGCCGAGCTCAGCACGCTCTGCATGATGCTCAGATGCACGCTGCAGAGCGTGGCGCGATGGGATGCCTGCGACGATGCGTGCGCGCACGGCGTGAGCTCGACGGTCAGCTCGCTCTCGTCGATGAGCGGATCGAAACCCGCCCCCTCGAGGTCCTCGACGAGCGCATCGATCTGGTGGAGCGCGGCCGTGTCGAGCTCGGGGATCGACCCCGGGAGGACGCGGCGCATGAGATCGCCCCGCTCGGCGGCGGCCCGTGCTTTGCGCCGTTGAACGGGGCTGCACGCTGTGACGCCGTCGCTTGCCGAGTAGAGCACCCGCGGGCGTCCGCGCGTCGTGCGGTGTTCGGTCTCGGAGACGACGTACCCGTCGTCGATGAGGCGCTGAAGGTGCTCGCGCACCGTGTTGGGGTGGAGCTTCGTAGCCGAGACGAGCTCGGAGACGGTCCGCTGCGGCTGATCCTGCACGAGGTGCAGGATCTCGACGCGTGAATAGCTGGAAATGGCGCTGTAGCCCGCCGGGCGACCTGTGGTCATACCACTATTATTCACGGCTTCGGCATTTCGCGCTAGTGGTCTGATCACGTTTCGCGGTGATGGCCGAGGAATGCATCGCGCTGTGTGACTCAGCGGAATCTGGGCGGTCGGGCCGTAGAGTCGGCGCATGGATCTGACGCGGCTGCCGATCGCGGACGGCGCTGTGCCCGTGACCGTCTTCGCGCTCGCCGCTGTCCTGTTCCTCGTGCTCGCCGTGCGGCGCTGGACGCGCCGGGCGCTCCTGTGGGCGGGCGCGGCCGCTCTGTGCGGCGCCGTGCTCGGCTACGCGGCCTACAAGGTCGTGAACATCACCGACGTCTTCGGCGACGCGGCTCCGACGTTCGTGTGGCACTGGACCGCGGCGGCCTTCGGGGCCTCCGGCTTCGCCCTCGGCGGCCTCGTCGGCGCACGAGCATGGCGCAAGGTGGTCTCTGTCTTCGCCGTCGTGGTGTTCCTCCTCGCGGGCATCCTCGGCATCAATATGCGCTTCGGACTCAACCCGACCCTCGGGAGCCTTTTCGGCATCACCTCGACGATCGTTCTGCCCGACTCCGGCAACGACCCCACCGGCGCCCCGTCGGTCCCGCTCTACCAGTCGTGGACCGCTCCGGCCGGGATGCCGGCGATCGGCAGCCGCGGCGCGCAAACCATTCCGGCGACAGTCTCCGGTTTCGATGCGCGCCCAGCGGGGATCTATCTGCCGCCGGCAGCGCTCGTCAAGGACGCGCCCGCGTTGCCCCTCGTCGTGATGATGATGGGCCACCCGGGCAGCCCCGACGGGACGGTCATCAGCGACGTGCTCGACACCTTCGCCGCGAAGCACGGCGGGCTTGCGCCGATCGTCGTCATCGCCGATCAGCTGGGCGCCGAGGTGAACGACACCGCCTGCGCGGACTCGACGACCTACGGCAACGCCCGTACCTACGTCACGGTCGACGTCGTGAACTGGGCGAAGAAGAATCTCCACATCATCGACGATCCCGCCTACTGGACGATCGCCGGCTACTCGAACGGGGGTGGCTGCGCCATCGCCTTCGGCGCGCAGGAGCCGCAGCTGTGGAAGAACATCCTCGATGTGTCCGGTGAGCCTTTCCCCGGTTCGGAGCAGGCCGCGACCATCACGAAGGTGGTCTACGGCGGTGACGCGGCGGCGTTCGAGGCATCCAAGCCCGTCAACATCCTGGCGGCCGCTGCGCCCGGGACCTACAGCGGCATGACCGCGGTGTTCACAGCGGGATCAGCCGATCCGTCGTATGTGGCCGCGGCAGATTCGGTCGCCGCGGCGGCGCGGGCGGCCGGCATGACCGTCACGCGCTACGACGTTCCGGGAGCCGGCCACACGGGAGATGCGCTGAAGGACGGGCTCGCCGAGGGGTTCACCGTGCTCTTCCCCGTGCTCGGGTTGGCGGCTCCTGCAGGCTGAGCCAGGTTTCGACCTCACGGTGTGAGCGGAGGCGCACCACGACGAGGTTCTCGTGGTCGGCCTCGACCTGTGGCACGCGCTCGCGGTACGTGTGACGCGTCGACCACGCCCACCGGACGATGTGCTCGGGGTCGGTGAAGAACGTCGCGAGGGGCCCCTCGACGTTGCCGTTCCACAGTTCCTCGCGTCGCCACCGGCGGCGCACCGTGCGCCGCACGACCTGCGGCAGCGTCACCCGCGCGAAGGGCAGATCGAGCCACACCAGCAGATCGGCGCGGGACGCCAGCAGAACGTCGTCTTGCCCGCGCCCGACACGCCCGCGACGAGAATCCGCCGCGGGCGTGTGGGAAGGGGGTCTCGCGCGCCGAGCACGACCGGGAGTCTACTTCTCGGTGTTCGGCTTCCAGCCGAGGGCCGGCGCGACGTGCGTTGCGAACTCCTCGACGATGTGGAGGTTGAACGCAACACCCAACTGCGACGGGATCGTGAGCATGAGGGTGTCGGCGCTCATGACCGCGGCATCCTGCTGCAGCTGCTCGACGAGGACGTCGGGGGATGCCGCGTAGGTCTTTCCGAACGTCGAGCGGAAGCCGTCGATGTAGCCGATGCCGTCGCCCTCCTGACTGTGTCCGAAATACAGCTCGTCTTCGGCCGTCGTGATGGGGAACACCGAGCGGCTTACCGACACGCGCGGTGTGCCGGGGTGTCCGGCCTCCTGCCACGCCGCGCGGAAGCGATCGATCTGTTCGGCCTGCAGGATGTCGAACGGACGGCCGTCGGCCTCGGTGACGAGAGTCGACGACATCAGGTTGAGCCCCATCCGCCCCGCCCACTCCGCGGTCTCGCGGCTTCCTGCGCCCCACCAGATGCGGTCACGCAGGCCGGGGGAGTGCGGCTCGATGCGCTGCAGCCCGCTCCCGCCTCCGAAGGGCGAGTTCGCGTCTCGCTCGGCGATGCCCTCGCCGCCGATCGCACGCCAGAACAGATCGAAGTGCTCGCGGGCGAGGTCGGCCCCGCGCGGATCCTCTCCCGTGTAACCGAACTTCTCGTAGCCGCGGACGACCGTCTCGGGTGAACCGCGGCTCACGCCGAGGGCGAGCCGACCGTCGGAGATGAGGTCGACAGCGGCGGCCTCCTCGGCGAGGTACAGCGGGTTCTCGTAGCGCATGTCGACGACGCCCGTGCCCATCTCGATGCGCTCCGTCTTCGCGGCGATCGCGGCGAGCAGCGGCATGGGCGAGGCCTGCTGGCGAGCGAAGTGGTGCACGCGGAAGTAGATGCCGTTCGCGCCGAGCTCGTCCATCCCTTGCGCGAGGTCGATCGCCTGGTGCAGCGAGTCGCCGGCCGTGAGCTCGCGCCCGCCGCCGAGCGGCCCGTAGTGTCCGAACGAGAGTGTTCCGAAGCGTTGCATGATGACCCCAACCGTACGCGGGTGCGTTCCATTCCCGTGAATGGATGCCGCGGGTAAGGTGACGCGAATGCTGCCCTCGCACGTGTGCAGGGCAGCATTCGCGCCGCCTTTTGGAGGTGCCCGCAGACGAGGTGGCGTGATTGCGGGGATGCCGACCCGCGAGCACCCCGTTCGCGCCACCTCGTTCGGATGCTCGTGTGCACGCGCCGGCGCGGGTCACACCCCGTCGCGGACGGCGCGCACAAAGGCCTCGACGTTCGCCCGCATCGCCGTGATGCGTGCGGCGCGAGCGGCCTCGCGGTCGAACCCGGTGTAGGCGAGGGGCGGCAGCTTCCGCACGTTGGCGTTGCACTGGAAGCGGTCGCACGCGAGGGTGCCGACGGTGTCGCCGCGGCGCCCGGCATCCCCGACCCGCTTCGCCGTGAACAGCAGGACGTCGTTCGGGAGGTGCACATCGGCGCACCACGCGCACTGTGCGCGCGTGCGCGGCTTGGACTCGGCTTGGCGCAGCAGGAGGCCCGTCGGCTCGCCGTCGAGCTCGGCGACGACGTACCCGACGAGGGCGAGCTTGCGGTCGCGCGCGCCGTAGAAGTCGAAAGAGTCCCACGGGGTGTCGCTGAACTCGGCGGGAAGGGTCAGGTTTTTGCGCTCGGATTGTGTGACGTTGATGAGGCTGGCGCGGATCTGCGCCTCGGTGAGAGCGTGCATGGACGTGTCTTTCGTGACAGGGATGCCGGGTGAGCCTGCGCATCCGGGGAGGGGTCGACGATGTCGGCGCCGGCGCTCATCCGCGGGTACGCGGGGCGCGCGGCGCCGGGGCGGCGTCATCTCCGCGTGGCGGTCTGCCCGCCACCGACCTCCCCTCGGCCGAACCGGCCGTTCACGGTGTCCATGGCTTCAGGTTACGCCGCGATGACGACGCGGGGGAATGCCGGGGGAAGCGCTGTGCTTGGATCGGAGCATGACCCGCATCGGCACGAGCGACCTCGACGTGTTTCCTCTCGCCCTCGGCGGCAACGTGTTCGGCTGGACGGCCGACCGCGACGCCTCCTTCGCCATCCTCGACGCGTTCCACGCGGGCGGCGGCAACTTCATCGACACTGCAGACTCCTACAGTGCGTGGGTGCCGGGACACGAGGGCGGTGAGAGCGAGCGCATCCTCGGTGAGTGGCTCGCGAGCCGCCGGCACACAGGCGTGACCGTCGCGACGAAGGTCAGCCAGCATCCGCAGTACAAGGGCCTCGCCGCAGCGAACGTGCGGGCGGCGGCCGAGGCATCCCTCGAGCGCCTCGGCGTCGAGTCGATCGACCTGTACTACGCCCACTTCGACGATGCCGAGACGCCGCTGGAGGAGACCGTCGCGGCCTTCGGCCAGCTCGTCTCGGACGGGCTCGTGCGCTACACGGCGGTGTCGAACTACTCCGCGGAGCGGATCCGCGCGTGGGTGCGCATCGCACGTGACCTCGGCGTCGCCGAGCCCGTCGCGATCCAGCCGCATTACAACCTCGTCCACCGCGAGACCGAGAACGACATCGTCCCGGTCGCGGACGAGTTCGGGCTCTCGCTCGTGCCGTACTTCTCGCTCGCGAAGGGGTTCCTCACCGGCAAGTACCGGTCGACCGACACGGACGGCCAGGACTCGCCGCGCGCTGGCCAAGCCGCGAAGTATGCGACGCCGCAGGGCCTCCAGATCCTCGAGGTGCTGGAGCGGATCGGCGACGCGCACGGCGTCTCGATCGCGGCGACGGCACTTGCTTGGCTCCGCGCGAAGCCGACGGTCGTCGCGCCGATCGCCTCGGCGTCGAAGCTCGCGCAGGTGCCGGACCTCCTCGCGGGCGCGACGACGGACCTCACACCGGCCGAGGTCGCCGACCTGGACGAGGTCTCGGAGTGGACCCCCGTCGACATGTGAGCGCCGCCGCGGGTCGGCGTCGGGCAGGATGAACCCATGCCCGACGCCTACACCCACGGCCATCACGAGAGCGTGCTGCGCTCGCATCGCTGGCGCACCGCCGAGAACTCCGCCGCGTACCTCCTGCCGTTCCTTCAGCCCGGAACTTGCATCCTCGAAGTGGGCGCGGGGCCGGGGACCATCACCCTCGACCTCGCAGAGCGGGTCGCGCCCGGCGCGGTGCGCGGAGTGGATGCCTCGCCCGACGTCGTCGCCCAGGCGGAGGCCGACCGTGCGGCATCCGGGATCACCACCGTGACGTACGCGGTCGACGACGCGTATGCGCTCGACTCCGCAGATGACCGGTGGGACGTCGTGCACGCCCACCAGGTGCTGCAGCATCTTGCGCGCCCGGTCGACGCGCTCAGGGAGTTCCGTCGTGTCGTGGCGGCGGAGGGCGTCGTCGCGGCGCGGGACGTCGACTACGAGGGCGTCATCTGGTGGCCGCGGCTCCCGGGGCTCGACGAGTGGCTCGAGGTCCACCTCGCCGCGCACCGCGCGACGAGCGGCGAGCCCGCGGCGGGTCGGCAGTTGAAGGCGTGGGCGCAGGAGGCCGGATTCACCGACGTGCGCGCGAGCGCGTCGGTGTGGCTGTACGAGTCGCCGGAAGAGCGGGCGTGGTGGGGTGGCATGTGGGCCGATCGCGTCCTGCAGTCCGCCTTCTCCGAGGTGGCGCTGAGCGAGGGGATCGCTGACCTCGCCGCGCTCGAGCGGATCAGCGCTGCGTGGCGGGAGTGGGCGGCCTCCGACGACGGCTGGATCCTGCTGCCGCACGGGGAGATCCTCGCGCGCGGCTGACGGCTGACGGCTGACGGCTGACGGCAGACGGCAGACGGGGGTCGGCGCCGACCGTGTGCACTTTCTCAGGAGGATCGCGGGTGAACCGACGCGCTCTGCCCGGATTTCCGCGGTGACGCGGCCCGCCGACGTGCGCCGCTCCTGAGAAACTGCCCGGGCGGCGCGGGAGAGGCGGTGCCGGCGCGGGGCGGGGTCGGCGGCGAGGTCAGGGCGCGAGACGCTCGATGGCGGCGATGAAGGCGTCGAGGTCGAAGGCGAACTGCTCGGCGCCGTAGTTGTCGACGCGCGCGTCGAGGAGCTCACGGAGCGCTGCGTACCCCTCCCGTTCCGCGGCGAGCGCGGCCCGCAGGTCCTCGACCTGCGGATGCCCACCGGCGCGGCTGCCGATCACGGCGTCCTGCGCGAATCCGCGGCAGATCGTCACGAGCAGGTGCATGGCGCGGCTGACGGTCACCGGCTCGAATCCGGCGGTGAGCATGCGCGCCGCGATGACATCGGCGGGGCCCGCGATCGCGAGGTCCCGGGGGCTCGTGAAGCGGAACGCGGGAAGCCACTGCCCGACGTCGACGAGGCTGTGCCACATGTTCTCGGCGTAGGCGCGGCACGCGCTCTGCCACGTCTCGCCGAGATCGACGTCGCTCTGCGCGAAGCGGCGGCGAAAGGCGTCGATCGCGAGCAGCTCGAGCAGGCTCTCCCGGTCGGTCACGTGATGGTTGAGCGCCTTGCGGTCGACGCCGAGCGCCGTCGCGACACCCTGCATCGTGACGTCGTCCGGGTCGAGTCCGCGCGCGGCGTCGAGGATCACCGCGAGATCGAGGCCCGCGCGGGCGCCACGACGGCGTCGCTGCGCGGGACGGGGATCGGACATGGTGACGACTCTAATGCGATCCACTACCATTTCCCGCACGGGAATAAAAGTTCCCGATCGGGAATTGAATCTGCTGAGCCCGCCCGAGGCTCGCAAAGGAGCTCACCATGTCAGAGAAGACACCCCTCACCGCCGCCAGCACGATCGGAGCCTGGCTCGACAGCGAGGTCGGCGGACCGCTCGTGCGCGGACTGCTCGCCGCCTCCGGCGCGACGGAGGAGACCCTAGCGCCGCTGCGCGGGCTGCCCCTTCAGCAGCTCGTCGCGCTCAGCCAGGGGCAGATGCCCCAGTCCGTCGTCGACGACCTCGTTCTGAAGGCGAACGACGGCGTCATGCCGACGGATGCCGAGCCCTCGGGCTGGATCGAGCAGATCACCCCCGGGCGGTTCGCCGGCAAGACCGTGATCGTCACGGGAGCCGCGAGCGGCATCGGTCGCGCCACCGCCGCACGCGTCGCCCGCGAGGGCGGTCGCGTCGTCGCCGTGGACATCTCGGAGCAGAAGCTCGGCGCGTTCGCGGCATCCCTCCCGGACGCCGAGGTCGTGACGGTGGCGGGCGACATCACGACGCAGGAGTCGATCGATGCGATCGTGGCCGCCGCGGGGGAGCGCATCGACGCCCTCGCCAACATCGCCGGGATCAACGACGACTTCTCACCGCTGCACGAGACGACCGACGCGATGTGGGACCGCGTCATGGGCGTCAACGTCACCGGCGCCTTCAAGCTCACCCGCGCCGTCCTGCCCGCGATGATCGCCGCGGGCGCTGGGTCGGTCGTCAACATCGCCTCCGAGGCGGGACTGCGTGGCTCGGCGTCGGGCAACGCCTACACGACGAGCAAGCATGCCGTCATCGGCATGACCCGCTCCGCGGCCTTCATGTACGGGCCGGCGGGCATCCGCGTGAACGCCGTCGCGCCGGGCGGGGTGGCCACCGGCATCCCGTTCCCGCCGCACGTGTCCGAGGCGGGTCAGGCGCGGCTGCAGCCGTTCCAGGCGTCGATCCCCACGCTCGCGACGGCGGAGCAGCTCGCGGCATCCATCACCTTCCTCCTCTCCGACGACGGCGTGAACCTCAACGGTGTCGTGCTGCCGAGCGACGGCGGCTGGTCGGTGCAGTAAGGGGTGCGCGTGTCGGCGGTCGCACGTAGCGTTCTGCGCATGACCGCCGACACGTCCGCCCACCGCCTCACGCGCGAGGAGGCCCGACGCATCGCGGTGCGCGCTCAGCTGCTGGATGCCGCGCGGCCCGGCGACGTCGTCGAGGTCTCCGAGCAGCTCGGTGCGATCAAGATCGACCCCACGGCCGCGATCACGACCGCCGAGCACGCCGTCCTGTGGAGTCGCATCGGGTGGGCGTACGAGCCCGGCCAGCTGCGCAAGGCCGTCGAACAGGACCGGCTGCTCTTCGAGTTCGACGGGCACTTCCACGCGGCATCCCTTCTGCCGGCGCATCTCGCCCGCATGCGGGCCCGCGTCTTCCGCGAGCGCGCGGCGACGTGGATGGCGGCGAACGAGCGGTTCCGCCGCGACGTGCTCGCACGGCTCCGCGCCGAGGGGCCGATGCTCGCGGCGCAGATCCCCGACACGAGCCAGGTCGCCCATCGCGACGAGGCCGGCTGGTACGGGCCCAATCAGGTGCCGCGCATGCTCGACCTGCTCGCGTACCTCGGCGAGGTCGGGATCGTCGGGCGCGAGGGGCGTCAGCGCGTGTGGGACATCGGCGAGCGCGTCTACGCGGGTGTTCCCGAGCTGGATGCCGAGGACGCCGCCCGTGTGCTCGAAGGGCGGCGTCTGCAGGCGGCCGGGATCGCGCGACAGACCTCGCCGTGGACGCCCGTCGGCCTGGCGGGGGAGCCCGCCGTCGTCGAGGGCTCGGCGTGGAAGTGGCGGGTCGACCCGGAGGCGCTCGGGGGGCTCGACGAGGATCCCGGCGGGCGCGTCGCGATCCTGAACCCCTACGACGGAGCGCTCTTCGACCGCCCGCGATTGAAGGAGTTGTTCGGCTTCCAGTTCATCCTCGAGCAGTTCAAGCCGAAGGCGCAGCGCGTGTACGGGTACTTCGCCCATCCGATCCTCGTCGGCGATCGGTTCGCGGCGCTGCTCGATGCCCAGCTCGACAAGAAGAAGGAGAACCTCGTCGTCACCGCCGTGCACGAGGTCGACGACCTCGGCGGCGGGCTCGGCGGCGGGCTCGATCCTGAGGAACGCGAGATGGTGGATGCCGAGATCCGCGATCTCGCGGAATGGCTCGGCGTGCCCGTGGTGTTCGCGGCGAAGCCTTAGGCGCGCTCCTCGTCGCCCGGAGCGAGGGCGAGCGCCACCTGCTGCTCGGTCGTGAGCGGTGCTCGTGTGATGATCTCGTGCAGGAACGCGAGCTTGTGTTGCACGGGCTGCGTGATCGTGAACGGGTAGAGATCGCCGAGGCCCATCGAGCGGTTGACGCGGTTGAAGCCCTGCGAGAGCGCCGCCCAGTCGGCGAGCACACGCCCGATCGGCTCGTCCCGGTAGTCATCGCGCGGAACGACGTCGGTGTCGCGCAGAGTCGATGCCCCGGCATCCAACCGGATGCCGATCGCGGCGGCGGTCTGCAGGGTTCCGACGATGTGGAGGTAGTGCGCGAACGTCTCGGCGAAGTCCTCCCACGGGTGCATCGTGGCGTACTCCGAGATGAACGAGTCCTGCCACGATTCGGGGGCGCCCATGGCGTAGTGGCGCGTCAACGCCTCCTGGTAGCTCGCGCGCTCGTCGCCGAACAGGTCGCGGCAGCGCGCCCAGGTCTCGTCATCCTGGATGAGGACGTTCTGGTAGTAGTGCCCGATCTCATGGCGAAGGTGCCCGAGAATCGTCCGGTACGGCTCGCCGAGCTTGACGCGCACCGCCTCGCGGACGTCGTCGAGGCTCTCCGCCAGGTCGATCGTGATGATCCCGTTCGCGTGCCCGATGATGACCTTGCGCCCGTCCGAACGGCTCGAGAGCAGGTCGAAGCCCAGGCCGCCCGGTGTCGTGTACCACGGCACGATCGGCAGTCCCAGGTCGCCGATCTGCAGGAGGAGGCGCCGCTTGGCCTCTTCGACCTTCGCAAGCTTCTCGAGCGCGATCGTGTCGTCCTGCTCGGGTCGGGTGCGGGTGAGGCGGCACGAGATGCAGCGGCCGGCCGGTGCGTCGTCGCGGACGAGCCAGTTGCAGCCCCACTCGCGCTCCGAGCACGCGAACCAGGTGCCGTCCTCACCCGTCGTGCGCCCATCGCGGAGCGCGACGAACACGCGATCGATGACCTGCATCCCCATCTCCGTGCCGCACTCGGGGCAGACGAGCGTGTCGAGGTAGACGAAGCGGCGGCAGGACGGGCAGCGCGGGGTGGAGCTCACCGGATCACCGTACCGGCTGACGTCACACGACGACACGCGATTCGCGCCCGCGCGCGCCCGCGGGCGACGATGAGAATCCGCGTCATCGCGGAGAGCGCCAGCGCTCGCAGAGGTTCTCAGGAGGTGCGGCGATGAGCCGACGAGGGTTTTCGACACGGCAGGTCCACGAGCGCGCCCCGGGAGCCTCGCCGACGTCGCGCGCCACGCCGATCTATCTGACCGCGGGCTTCGAGTTCGACGAGTATGCGGCGGCGGGCGCGCACTTCGGCGCGGGCGAAGGCTACGCGTACACCCGCATCGGCAACCCGACGATCGACGCCGTCGAGCACACGCTCGCCGCGCTCGAGGGCGGATCGCAGGCTCTGCTCCTCGCGAGCGGTCAGGCGGCGACGACCGTGGCGCTCCTCGCCCTCGTCGAGGCGGGCGGTCATATCGTCTCGTCGACGCACATCTACGAGGGCACCCGGGGCCTTCTGCGCGACAACATCGCGCGGCTCGGCATCGACACGACGTTCGTCGCCGACATCGACGATGTGGATGCCTGGGAGGCGGCGATCCGTCCGGAGACCCGCGCCCTGTTCGCCGAGTCGATCTCCAACGCCACCAACCGGATCCTGGACATCCCCGCCGTCGCTGCGGTCGCCCAGCGCCACGGCATCCCGCTCGTCATCGACAACACGTTCGCGACGCCCTACCTTCTGCGGCCGATCGAGCTCGGCGCCGACGTCGTCGTCCACTCGGCGAGCAAGTTCCTCGCCGGGCACGGGAGTGTTCTCGGCGGCGCTATCGTCGACAGCGGCCGCTTCGACGCCGAGCGCTCCGGTGCGCTCTATCCCCACCTCGTCGCGCCCGGGCGCGGCCCCGGAGGGGCACCCGCGCCGAGCATCGCGGAGCGCACCGGGGGAGACGCCCGCATCGCGTACGCCCGCGAGAGCGTCGCACCGCGGTTCGGTCCCACCCCTTCGCCGCTGAATGCCTTCCTCATCGGACAGGGGATCGAGACGCTGAGTCTGCGCGTCGACCGGCAGAGCGCCAACGCGTTCGCTGTCGCCCAGTGGCTCGCCGCGCGGCCCGAGGTCGCCTCGGTGGAGTACGCGGGGCTGCCCAGCCACCGCGACCACGCCCTCGCGGTGCGCGATCTCGAGGCGGGCTTCGGCTCCGTGTTCACCTTCACGTTGCGCGGCGACGCTGACACGGCGCAGCGGTTCGTCGAGGCGCTCGACGTGTTCACCCACATGACGCACCTCGGCGACGTGCGCTCGCTCGTCCTGCACCCCGCCTCCACCTCGCACGCGTTCCTCACCGAGGCCGAGCGCCGTGCCGTGGGCGTCGAGCCGGGCACCCTTCGCGTCTCGATCGGCATCGAAGACGTCGCCGACCTCGTCGGCGACCTGGGCGCCGCGCTCGAGGTCGCCGTCGATGTGCCCGTCGCGGTGGTCGCGTGAGCGCCAGACCGCAGCATTTCGGCTGGTTCCTCGCCCGCGGGTTCGGTCCGCACGGGTGGGGGCACCCGTACCTCGATTGGGACTACGACTGGACGCGCCCCGACCTCTACCAGCAGTCGGCGCGAGAGCTCGAGCAGGCGGGGTTCGACTTCCTCCTGATCGAGGACGCCCCTTCGCTCGGCTCGCCCGCGACGATCGACCTGCGGGTGCGGCACGCGTTCGGCGGCCCCAAGCACGACCCGCTGCTGCTCGCTCCGTACCTGTTCCAGGCGACACGGCACCTCGGCGTCATCCCGACGGTCAACCCCGCCGCGTACCTGCCATACACGGCCGCGCGCCAGTTCGCGACGCTGCAGCACTTGAGCGCCGGGCGATTGGGTCTCAACGTCGTCACCGACACCGGCAGTGCGCGCCACTTCGGCGATGCGCCCGCGCTCGGCCACGACGCCGCGTACGACCGCGCGGAGGAGTGGCTCGCCGGCATCCGTGCCCTGTGGGCGTCGTGGGGTGAGGGCGCACTCGTGCGCGACGCGTCGTCGGGCGTCTACGCCGATGGCACGCGGTTGGATGCCACGGTGCACCGCGGCGCGCACTTCGCGTTCGACGGACCGCTCAACGCGATCCCGTTCGACGAGGTCGGGCTCGGTGAGCCTGTGATCGCGTCGCCGGGCGGCTCGGGCCGCGGCCTCGCCTTCGCGGGAGCGAATTCCGACATTCAGCTCGCGCTGGCGCCTCTCAACGAGCAGAGCGTGCGCGAGTACCGCGCGCGCATCCACGCCGCGGCCGTCGAGCGAGGGCGGCGCCCCGACGACATCCGCATCATGTTCGCGATCCAGCCCGTCATCGTCTCTTCCTCCGAAGAGGCCGACCGGCTCGTCGCGGCGTCGGCGCACCCCTCCGACGAGGTGCTCCGGCAGATCGCCCAGCGCCAGTCGAGCGACCTGGAGACGGATCTGACGACACTCGCGCTCGGTGAGCCCCTCCCCGAAGCCTTCTTCGCCGAGCACGTCTCGCAGGGCTCGCTGCGTCGCCTCACGGGAGACCGCGATGCCCGCACGACGCCGCTGCGCGCGCACTTGACCGCCCTCGCGAAGCTCGGCCGGATCTCCGACCGGTCCGGCTTCGTCGGCACGGCGGAGGAGTTCGCGGACCTCGTTGAGGAGCTCGGCACGTGGGGCAACGACGGCGTGCTGCTGTGGGGCGACCTCCATCCCGTCACGGTGCACCGTGTGCTGGACGATCTCGTGCCGATCCTGCGCCGTCGCGGCATCCTGCGCCGCAGCTTTACGGGCGAAGGTCTGCGCGCCGATCTCCGCGCCTTCTGACCGGCCGATCCAGCACGAAGGCCCCGGCACTCCGTATGAGCGGGATGCCGGGGCCTTCGACGTGCGTCAGCTGAGGCCGTTCTCGCTCAGCCAGGCCTTCGCGATGTCCGCGGGCGACTTCTGGTCCTGCGTGGACTGCACGTTGAGCGCCACGAGCCCCTCCGGGGTCAGTGCGGCGCTGACCTTGTTGATGACGTCGGCGGCATCCGACGGGAACGACGAGCTCACGAGCGGGACGACGTGCGACGCGAGGAAGAGACCCTTCGGGTCTTCCAGGGTGACGAGGTCCTTCGTCTTGATGTTGGGGTCGGCGCTGTAGACGTTCGCCACCTGGATGTTGCCGGCGACGAGCTCGTCGACCGTCGTGTCGGCCGTCGCGGAGAAGGTGACGTCGACGCCGTACTTCTCCTTGAGGCCGCTCGGACCGTACGGACGCTGCTCGAGCTCGGGCGCGCCACCGAGGACGAGCGGCGAGATCCCTGCGAGGTCGCCGATGCTCTTCAGGTTGTGCTGCGCCGCGAACGCCGCCGTCACGTTGTACGAGTCCTGGTCGGTCGCGGGGGACTGGTCGAGCACCGCGAGGCCTTCGGGCAGCGCCTTCTCGAGCGCCGCGTACACGTCGTCGGTCGTCGTCGCGGTCGTCGCCTTGTCGAAGTACTGGAGGAGGTTGCCGGTGTACTCGGGGGTCAGCTGGATGGTGCCGTCCTGAAGCGACGGGATGATCGCGTCGCGCTGACCGATGTTGAAGGTGCGCTCGACCGTGAAGCCGGCGCCCTCGAGGGCCTGCGCGTAGATCTCGGCGATGATCTCGTTGGAGTAGTAGGCCTGCGACCCGATCGTGATGGTGTCGGAGGCCCCGGCCGAGCCGGAGCTCGTCTCTTCCGGCGCGGTCAGCGAGCCGCTGGATCCGCACGCGGTGAGCGCGAGGGCCGTGATCGTGAGGGCGCTCGCCGCGAGGGCGAGGCGCGAGGTGATGCGAGACATGGTGGGTGCCTTTCTGGATGCTGTGTGGTGCGGGGTCAAGAGGGCAGAGGGACGGCCCGGGCTGCGCCGCCGGAGCGGCGTGCGGGCGTGGCCGTGCGGGCGCGGACGCCGCGCGGCACGAGGACGCGCTGGACGAGTGCGAAGAGGCCGTCGAGGAGTAGAGCGAGCGCGACGACCAGGATCGAGGCGCCGAGGATCTGCGCGGTGTCGCGCAGCTGGATGCCCTGGATGATGTAGAAGCCGAGGCCGCCGAGGCCGACGTACGTCGCGATCGTGACCGTCGCGACGACCTGCAGAGTGGCGGAGCGGATGCCGCCGATGAGCAGGGGAAGCCCGAGGGGCACCTCGACCTTCCAGAGCACCTGCCACGGCGTCATCCCGACGGCGCGCGCCGCGGAGACGACGGCACGGTCGATCGCCTCGAACCCGGCATACGCACCCGCGAGGATCGAGGGGATCGCGAGGATCACGAAGGCGACGACGGCGGCCTGACTCTTATAGGCGACGCCGACGAGGAGGTAGAGGAGGACCACGAGGCCGAGCGTCGGGACAGCACGGGCAGCGCCCGACAGGGCGACGGCGAACTCGCGCCCGCGGCCCGTGTGCCCGATCGCCCAACCCGCGGGGATCGCGATGAGCGCCGCCACGATCACGGAGCCGAACGTGAAGGCGAGGTGCTGCCCGATCGCGACCGGAAGGGGGAGCGAGCCGGTGAGACGGTCGGGCGAGAAGATCCACGCGAATGCATCGAGGAAGAGGTTCACGCGGCCGCCTCCACCGACAGTCGGCGGAGTGCCCGCCGTTCGGCGCGACTGCCCCCGGGGACGGCCACCCAGGGCATGAGAGCGCGGCCGGCCCACACGAGGAGCAGGTCGATGACGAGCGAGATGATCACGACCAGCACGACACCCGTGAGCACTTCGGGGATGATGCGACGCTGCAGGCCGTTCGTGAACAGGTATCCGAGATTCTGCACGCCGATCAGGATGCCGACGGTCGCGAGCGCGATCGTCGACGTCGCCGTCACGCGGAGCCCCGCGAGGAGCACGGGACCGGAGAGCGGCAGGTCCACCGTCCAGAACCTCCGCCAGGGCCCGTACCCCACCGCGATCGCCGCTTCACGCGTCGTGGCATCCACCGCGTCGAGCCCGTCGGTCACCGAACGGGTCATGATCGCGACACCGTAGATCGTCAGCGCGATGATGAGGTTCGTCTCGGAGAGGTACGGGATGCCGAACACGGCCCACAAGAGGGCGAACAGCCCGAGCGAGGGAATCGTGTAGAGGAGCCCGATGGTTGTGAGCACGGAACCGCGCAGTCGCGTGTAGTGCCACGCGAGCCATCCGAGCGGCACCGCGATGACGAACGCCGCGACGATCGCGATCGTGCTCTGCCGCAGGTGATCGAGGGTGAGAGACCCGATGAGCCCGAGGTTGTCGAGGACCCAGTTCACGGCGCGGGCGCCGATCGGTCGGCGCCGGGCGGGTCGGCGACGGCGGGCTCCTCGACGAGGACACCCTGGGTACGGCCCGCGGCATCGACGAGCACCGTTCCGCGCGGTGTGCGCTTCGTGTGCAGGGCGCGGGCGCCCCGATCGACCCCGACGAACTCCGCGACGAAGTCGCTCGCGGGGTTCTCGACGATCTCGTCGGGCGCTCCGACCTGCGCGATCTTCGCACCCTTCTCGAGGATCACGACCTGATCGCCCAGCAGGAACGCCTCGTCGATGTCGTGCGTCACGAAGACGACGGTCTTCTCGAGGTCGCGCTGCAGGCGCCGCGTCTCGGTCTGCAGCTCGCTGCGAACGATCGGGTCGACGGCGCCGAACGGCTCGTCCATCAGGAGGATGTTGGGATCGGCGGCGAGCCCTCGGGCGACGCCCACGCGCTGCTGCTGGCCGCCGGAGAGCTGACGCGGGTAGCGCTCCGCGAGGGCGCGGTCGAGGCCCACGATGTCGAGCAGTTCGAGAGCGCGCTCGCGGGCCTGCTTCTTCGGAGTGCCGTTCAGGCGGGGAACGGTCGCGACGTTGTCGACGACCGTGAAGTGGGGGAGCAGTCCTGCGTTCTGCAGCACGTAGCCGATGCCCCGACGCAGACGCACCGGATCGCGCTGCTGGATGGGCTCGTCGTCGATGAGGATCTCGCCGCTCGTCGGTTCGATGAGCCGGTTGATCATGCGCAGGAGCGTCGTCTTGCCGCAGCCGGACGAGCCCACGAAGACGGTCGTCTTGTGCGCCGGCAGCACGAGGCTGAAGTCGTCGACGGCGGTCGTGCCATCGGCGAAGCGCTTCGTGACGGAACGGAACTCGATCGCCATGCGTCCTCCGGGTCGGGTGTCCTCCACCCAACCACACCCCTCCGACATGCCGAAGGGGGGTGGCATACAGCGTCACACTCGGGTAGAGGTGGCACATGCAGAAGGACGAGTACGACCTGATCGTGATCGGAGCGGGGCCCGTCGGTGAGAACGTCGCCGACCGTGCCGTACAGGGCGGCCTATCGGCCGTGATCGTCGAGAGCGAGCTCGTCGGCGGCGAATGCTCCTACTGGGCGTGCATGCCGTCCAAGACCCTGTTGCGACCCGGCGCCGCGCTCGAGGCCGCGCGCGCCGTCCCGGGCGCGGCCGGTGCCGTGGAGGGCGGAGTGGACGTCGCGGCGACGCTGGGCTGGCGCGATCAGATCGTCCATGAGTGGAGCGACGACGGACAGGTGGCGTGGCTGGAGGGCGCGGACATCGATCTGGTGCGGGGCCATGGGCGCCTCGACGGCGAGCGGACCGTGCGCGTGAGCGCACCGGACGGATCGGAGCGTGTTCTGCGCGCGCGGTATGCCGTGGCGGTGTGCACGGGCTCCGCCGCGCTCCTGCCTGACATTCCGGGTCTCGCTGGTGCGGCGCCGTGGACGAGTCGCGAGGCGACGGCGGTGCAAGAGGTGCCGGATTCGCTCGCCATCCTCGGCGGCGGCGTCGTCGCGTGCGAGCTGGCGACCGTGTTCGCCTCGTTCGGCACGCGGGTGACGATGATCGCGCGCTCGTCGCTGCTCGGTGGGGTCGAAGCGTTCGCGAGCGACGCCGTGACCGCGGCGTTGCGTGACGCGGGCGTCGACGTGCGGCTGCGCGCCGAGGCGACCGCGGTGCGCCGCGAGAAGGGCGAGGTCGTCCTGACCCTCGACGGGGACGACGACGAGGTGCGCGCGGCGGAACTGCTCGTCGCGACGGGCCGCGTTCCGCGCACCGACGACGTCGGCCTCGATGCTGTCGGCCTGCCCGCCGGGCAGTGGCTCGACGTCGACGACACGATGCGCGTGCGCGGCAGTGACTGGCTTTACGCCGTCGGCGATGTGAACCACCGCGCACTCCTCACGCACCAGGGCAAGTACCAGGCGCGGGCCGCCGGCGATGTCATCGCGGCGCGCGCGCTGGGTCGCGCGGTCAACGATCAGCCGTGGGGGACGCACGTCGCCACGGCGGACCGCAGCGCGGTGCCGCAGGTCGTGTTCACGAGCCCGCAGGTGGCCTCCGTCGGCCCCACGCTCGCGCGCGCCGAGGATGCCGGGCTGCGTGTCCGCGCGCTCGACGTCAACCTCGCCCAGATCGCCGGCGCCGCGACGTACGCGCAGGGCTACGCGGGCACCGCGCGCGCGCTCGTCGATGTCGACCGCGGCGTCATCATCGGGGGCACTCTCGTGGGGCCGGACGTCGCGGAGATGCTGCAGGCGCTCACGATCGCCGTCGTGGGCGAGGTGCCACTCGAGCGCCTGTGGCACGCCGTGCCCGCCTACCCGACGGCGAGTGAGCTGTGGCTGCGGTGGCTGGAGGCGTTCGGACGACCGGAGTGAGGCATCCGCTTCGACGCCTCCACGCGCGTTCACGGCGAACTCACGGTATCGTCGAGCGCCCAACGATATATCGTTGAGTATCGTTCACTCGAGGAGGTTCGTCATGAACAACGGATACGGCGGATACGGCAGTCAGGGTTTCGGCGGCATGGGCTTCGGTGGTGGCGCCGACGGCAAGAGCATGTTCGGCGGCCAGGGAATGAATGACATCTTCGAAGCCCTCGGGCAGTTCGGTCAGAAGCTCGAGCAGCGTTTCGATCTGCCGCGCTTCGACATGAAGGCGGGATCGCGTATGGGCCGCGGCGATGTGCGCGTGGCGATCATCGCGATCCTCGCGGAACAGCCGATGCACGGCTACCAGATCATCCAGCAGATCGAGGAGCGCTCGGGTGGGGCGTGGAAGCCGAGCCCCGGCTCCGTCTACCCGACCCTGCAGCTGCTCACCGACGAAGGCGTCGTCGATGTCGAAGAGGAGGGCGGACGCAAGACGTATTCGCTCACCGAGGCAGGGCGCGCGGAGGCGGCCGATAAGCCCGCGCCCTGGCGTGCCGGCGAGGAGGACGACGCCCGCAGCACGGGCGGAACGTCTGCGCGCACCGACGGACCCGGATTCGGTGCCCTGTCGAAGTCCGGTGCCAACCTCGCCCAGGCGGCGATGCAGGTCGGCCGCACCGGGACTCCTGCACAGGTCCAGCAGGCGATCGAGATCCTCGACGACGCGCGTCGGCGTCTGTACGCGATCCTCGCCGAGGGTTGAGCGGGATGCCGCCGGGAGACGCCGCAACGTCCCCCGCCGTACCTTCGCGCGCCCGGTACAACCGCATCATCCGGTTCGCGACCGCGGTCATGTTCCAGGCGTGGTGGTTCGAGATCGCCCTGCCGCGGATCGGACTCCGCCGCGTCGCGGAGCGTTCGCGTGCGCGGCGGCTTCAGCGGATCGCCGCGCGCTTCCGCGTGCTCGCCGTCGACCTCGGCGGTCTCATGATCAAAGTCGGGCAGTTCCTCTCGGCGCGCCTCGATGTGCTCCCCCCCGAAGTCACGAGCGAGCTCGAGCAGCTGCAGGACGAAGTGCCCGCCGTCGCGTTCTCCCAGATCCGTGCGCTCGCCGAAGCGGAGCTCGGGGTTCCGCTGGATCGCGCGTATGCGTGGTTCGACGAGGTTCCGGTGGCCGCGGCATCCCTCGGCCAGGCTCACCGCGCGCGCCTCGCGGAGAGCGACGAGCAGATCTCCGGGTTCGCGGAGGTCGTCGTCAAGGTGCAGCGGCCGGGGATCGACCGGATCGTGGAGACCGACCTCGCCGCCCTCCGCACGATCGGCGCACGCCTCTCTCGCATCGGCTTCGTCGCTGATCGCGTGGACGCCCCCGCGCTCGTCGAGGAGTTCGCCGCGACCAGCCGCGAGGAGATCGACTATCTGCACGAAGGGGTCAACGCGGAGCGGTTCGCCGAGACGTTCGCCGACGGCGCCCGCGTGGCCGCGCCCGTCGTCGTCTGGGAACGGACCACGCGCCGCGTGCTGACGCTCTCGGACGTCACGGCGATCAAGCTCAACGACGTCGCGGCGCTGCGCGCGGCGGGCATCGACCCGCGCGAGGTCGCCCAGGCGTTCGCGGGGGCGATGTTCGATCAGCTCTTCGGCGCCGGCTTCTTCCACGCCGACCCGCACCCCGGGAACGTCTTCGTCACGCCGCACACGCCGGGCGCCGAGGGCCCGGCGTGGACCCTGACCTTCATCGATTTCGGAATGATGGGGCAGGTCCCGGCGGGATTGCGCGATGGTCTTCGCAAGATCGTCATCGCGGTCGCCGCGCGCGACGGGAAGGGCCTCGTCGACGGCATCCAGCGCATCGGGGTCTTACTCCCCGGCGCCGACACGAGCGAGCTCGAGCGGGCGCTCACGGCCCTCTTCGCCCGGTTCGGCGGGATGGCGTTCGGAGAACTGCAGAACGTCGATCCGCGCGAGTTCCGCACCTTCGCGGACGACTTCGGCGAGGTCATGCGGTCGCTGCCCGTACAGCTGCCGGAGAACTTCCTGCTGATCACGCGAGCCGTTTCGCTCACCTCCGGAGTGTGCAGCGCCCTCGACCCTTCGTTCAACGTGTGGGAGGCGATCGATCCCTATGCTCAGCAGCTGCTGCGCGAAGAAAGTCGCAATGTCGTGACGGATGCCGCGAAGAGCGCCCTCGGCTATGCGTCCACGCTCATGGGTCTCCCGCCGAAGCTCGACGTCGTCGCCGACAAGATCGACGGTGGCGCGCTGTCGGTTGCAACTCCGGAGATCGACCGGCGCTTCGACCAGCTGGAGGCACTCGTCGGTCGCACGATCGCGGCGGTCGTGTTCGCCGCGATGCTCGTCGGCGGGGCACTGCTGCTGCCCGCGGCATCCGCCGTCGCCGTGATCCTCATGATCGCGAGCGTCGTTCCGCTCGTGTTCGTGCTCGTGCCGAGGCGGCGGGCGCGGAGAGGATCGCGTCGCTGAGGCTCTGCGCGCGATCAAGCGGGTGCAGACGCTCAGGCGAGCGCGGCGCGCAGTCCGTCGACGACGGGCGTGGTCGGGCGGCCGATGAGGCGCGCGAGCGTGCCGTCGGTGTCTGCGAGGACACCGCCCCGGATGCCGTCGTCTATGCTCGCGACGAACTCCGCCGTCCCGGCATCCAGTCCCGCCGACTGCAGGCCCGCGACGTACTCCTCGTGCGTCAGCCGTACGTACGCGACGTCGCGCCCGAGCACCTCGGCGGCGGCGGCCGCGAGGTCGTCGTAGGTGATGCTCGCATCTCCCGCGAGCTCGTAGACCTGCCCGATGTGACCGTCTTCGGTCAGCACGGCGGCCGCGGCCTCTGCATAGTCCTGGCGGCTGGCGGGTGCGACGCGGCCGTCGCCGACGGAGGCAGCGATGACGCCTGACTCCGCGGCACGCTGCACGTCGCCGATGTAATTCTCGGTGTACCAGTCGTTGCGCAGGATCACGGTCGGCAGCCCGCTCGCGGCGAGGGCCTCCTCGGTCTGCTTGTGCTCGGCGCCGAGCGGCCAGTCGAAGCTCGTCGCCTTCGAGACGCTCGTGTACACGAACTGGGAGACCCCCGCCGCAACCGCGGCGTCGATGACGTTCTTGTGCCCTGCGAAGCGCTTGCCGGGCTCGGATCCGGAGATCAGGAGTACGCGATCCACGCCGTCGAGTGCCGCGGTGATCGTCGCGGGGTCGTCATAGTCGAGGTGCGCCGTGCGGACCCCCCGCGCCGCGAGGTCGGCGACCTTCGCGGGGGTGCGCGCACCCGCGACGATGTCGGACCCGGCGACGCCGCGAGCGAGCAGGGCGTCGACGACGAGGTGGCCGAGGTGCCCACCGGCACCAGTGACGAGAATGGTCATGAGGAGTCCTTTCGGTCGGTTCCGTGATCGGTTCCACGAGGGGCAACGCGCGACCGTGGCATCCATTCCAGATCGCAGGTACCAACTTTTCGGTAAGGTACCCACATGGCGGTGAGTTTTGCGGAGATCCGGGCGGAGCGTGACGGGGTGTTCACGGAGAACTGTCCGACGCGGATCGTCCTCGACCACGTCATGAGCAAGTGGGGTGTGCTCGTGCTCATGGCGTTGACCGACGGCACGGCGCGATGGGGACAGCTGCGCCGCACGGTCGACGGCATCAGCGAGAAGATGCTCGCCTCGACGTTGCGGACGCTCGAAGCGGACGGCCTCGTCGAGCGCACCGCCTACCCCGAAGTGCCCCCGCGCGTCGAGTACGCGCTCACCGCGCGCGGGGACGAGCTCATGGCGCGCATGATGCCCCTGATGGAATGGATCGCGCACAACGCCTCCGAGATCGTCGCGCGCTGACGCACAGCGCCCGAACTACGCTGAGGGGATGCCGCAGACCGCCGCCGTCCTCGCCCATGCCGACGACCTCGCCGGGTTCGTCGCCGATTCGCCGTCGAGCTTCCACGCCGCGTCCGCCGTCGCCGCGCGCCTGATCGCCGCCGGATTCACCCCCCTCGACGAGACCGAGCCGTGGGGCATCGAGCCGGGGGCGCGTCATGTCGTCGTCCGCGACGGCGCCGTACTCGCGTGGATCGTCCCGGTCGGCGCGGCCGCCGACACGCCCTTCCACATCTTCGGTGCGCACAGCGACTCACCCGCGCTCAAGCTCAAGCCGCGGTCGACCACGGGGCGCGCAGGCTGGCTGCAGGGGGGCGTCGAGATCTACGGCGGTCCTTTGCTGAACTCCTGGCTGGACCGCGAGCTGCGTCTCGCCGGTCGGCTCGTCCTCGACGACGGCTCCGCCGTGCTCGCCGCCACGGGCGCGCTCCTGCGTTTGCCGCAGCTCGCGATCCACCTGGATCGTGAGGCGAACGACCACCTCGCGCTGAACAAGCAGACCCAGACGCAGCCCGTCTGGGGCCTCGGCTCGGCGGCGTCCGCCGATCTGCTGGGCGAGGTCGCGGCAGCAGCCGGCGTCGATGCCGCGCGGGTACGCGGGTACGACCTCGTGACGGCCGACGCCGCGCGCGGCGCCGTGTTCGGAAAGGACGACGTCTTCTTCGCGTCGGGGCGACTCGACGACCTCGCGTCGGTGCACGCCGGGGTCGTCGCCCTGGCGGAGGCGGGCACGGATGCCGCACACATCAGCGTCCTCGCGGTGTTCGACCATGAGGAGGTGGGGTCGGCGACGCGCTCGGGTGCGGCAGGGCCGTTCCTCGCGGACGTCATCGAGCGGATCCAGCTCGGACTCGGTGCGGATCGCGAGCAGCAGCTGCGCGCTCTCGCAGCATCGTGGTGCGTCTCGAGCGACGTCGGACACTCGGTGCACCCGAACTACGTCGAGAAGCACGATCCCGTCGTCCAGCCGCTCCTCGGGTCGGGTCCGATCCTCAAGATCAATGCCAACCAGCGCTATGCGACGGATGCCGCAGGCGCCGCGGCATGGCACGGTTGGTGCGACGCCGCCGGCGTCGTGAGTCAGGAGTTCGTGTCGAACAATGCGGTGCCCTGCGGGTCCACGATCGGCCCGATCACGGCGACCCGGATCGGGATCCGGACGGTCGACGTCGGCATCCCGATCCTGTCGATGCACTCCGCACGCGAGCTCGCCGGCACCTCCGACCTGCACGCGCTGTCGCGCGTGGCGGCAGCGTTCTTCGCCGGCTGACGCGGAACGCGCTCAGGCGTCGGCGCGCTTCGGGAGGACCCACCCGGCACGCGGGAAGTGGCACGTGTATCCGTTCGGGATGCGCAGCAGGTAGTCCTGGTGCTCGGGCTCGGCCTCCCAGAACGGACCCGCCGCCTCAATCGTGGTGACGGCCTTGGCGGGCCAGAGGCCCGAGGCATCCACGTCGGCGATCGTCTCGCGCGCGACGCGCTCCTGCTCGGCATCGAGGGGGAAGATCGCCGACCGGTAGCTCGTGCCGATGTCGTTGCCCTGGCGGTTCAGGGTGGACGGGTCGTGAATCTGGAAGAAGAAGGCCAGGACGTCCCGGTACGTCGTCTTCGTCGGGTCGTAGACAATCTCGACGGCCTCGGCGTGCCCCGGGTGGTTGCGGTATGTCGCGTGCTCGTTCTGCCCGCCCGTGTAGCCGACGCGCGTGTCGAGCACGCCGGGCTGGCGGCGGATGAGGTCTTCCATGCCCCAGAAACAGCCACCGGCGAGGACCGCCGTCTCGGTGTCAGGGGTGCGGGTGATGCTGCCGTCATCGGTCATGCCCTCCATTCTGCTCTCTCCAGAGCCCGCGGGGGCGGGCGCGGTAGAATGGATGCCTCCGCTGCGCCCACCGGCGCTGCGAGGTGCATCTACCAGCTCGACGACCGAGAAACGGCGGCACGTGAAAACGAGCCGATTCTCGGAGGAGCGCGTGGAACGCACCATCACATCGACCGCCGATCACCGCACGCTGTCCCAGCACACCGGCTGGGCGTACTGGCCGATCGCGTTCATCGCGCGGCTGCCGTTCGCGATGATGACCGTGGGCGTCCTCATGCTCGTCGTGGCCGAGACGGGCTCGGTCGGTCTCGGCGGCCTCACATCGGCTGCCGTCGGCGTCGGTGTCGTCATCGCCGGTCCGATCTTCGGCGACCTCGTCGACCGGTTCGGACAGCGGCGCGTTCTCGTCCCGGTGGGGCTCGTGAACGGCGCCCTCCTGGCGTTCTTCCCCGTGATCGTCATGAGCAAAGCGCCGGCGGAGATGCTCATGGTCGCTGCCCTCGCGATCGGTCTGAGCGCGCCCCAGGCCGCCGCGATGAGCCGCAGCCGCCTGCTCACGATCATCGCCGCGCGCCTGGCTCCCGCTCGCCGCGTGCAGACGACGAACCGTGTCATGTCGTACGAGTCGGCGGCTGACGAAACGGCTTTCGTCATCGGGCCGTTCCTGGTCGGCGTCCTCGCGGCTCTCATCGCGCCGTGGGCTCCGATCGCGATCGCCGCGGTGCTCAGCTTCGGTTTCGTCACGGCGTTCGCGCTCCACCCCACGGCCCGCGTCCAGGCGGGTGGGGATGCCGCGACGAAGCGCGCGCCCGTGAGCGCCGTCTTCTCGCGGCCGGTCCTCGTGCTCGTCGCGGCGACGTTCGGCATCGGCATGTTCTTCGGGACGACACTCACGTCTCTCACCGCGTTCGCGCAGAGCCGTGGCGACGAGGCGCAGGCGGGCCTGTTGTACGGGCTCATGGGCATCGGGTCGGCCGCGCTCGCGCTCGGCGTCGCGCTGCTGCCCGCGCGCTTCGCGCTGCGCTGGCGCTGGCTCGCCTTCGCCGGGGTGCTGAGCGCGTCGGCGCTCGGCTACGCGACGCTCGCCGATGCGGGTTCGATCGTCGTCTGGCTGCTGCTCATGGGGCTCGGGGTCGGGCCGACACTCGTGACACTCTTCTCCCTTGCGGGCATGCGGGCTCCGGCGGGGCGTGCGGCGACGACGATGACACTGCTCGGCTCGGCGTTGACCCTCGCGCAGGCGCTGGCATCCGCCGTCACGGGCTGGATTGCAGACGAGCTCGGCGTCGGCGTCGCGATGGCGTTGCCCGCGGTCGCCGCGGTGGTCGTGCTCGCGCTCGGCGTCGTCAACGCCGCCGGTGAACGTCGGCACGCGGCCGTGCGGCGCGTCTCGGCAGCGTGAACGCGGCGGCGCGATTCTCCGACGTCCGACCGGACTCACCCTCCGTGAGGGTCAGATGAAGCGCACCCAGTTCGCGCCGCGGCCCGTCTCGGCGCGTTGCAGGAGTTCGAGGTGGTCGCCCGCGACCGCGTAGAGGGAGACTGTCGTCGATTTCTCTCCCGCCGCGACGAGGAAGCGGCCATCGGGGCTCACTGCGAACCCGCGCGGCTGCGTCTCGGTGACGGTGAAGGCCTCGGCATCCGTCGGAGTGCCGTCGGATGCGAGCGCGAGCGAGCCGAGCATCGACTCGGTGCGCTCCGACGCCCACAGGCGCTCGCCGGCGAGGTGCAGATCAGCGCCCCAGATGTAGCGGTGCGCGAGGGGGTCGGCGCCGAAGACGCTGTGGCCGAGACCCGCGGACGCGTCGATCGCGGCGGCGGCGCCGACGTAGGTCAGCCCGCCCTCCGCCGCGTCGCGGCGGTAGTGGAGAACCTCGCCGGAGAACTCGGTCACGACGTAGACGGCGTCGTGCGCGTCGTCGACGACGAGGTGGCGGGGTCCGCTGCCGGAGGGCGCGGCGACGGTCGGGGGATCGAGCGGCACGAGCGACAGGTCGTCCTCGACGACGTACTGTGCGATGAGGTCGGCCCCGAGCGACACGAAGTAGGCGAAGCGGCCGTCGGGGGAGGGCAGTACCGAGTGAAGATTCGGATACGCGATGCGCGACACAGGCGCGCCGATCACCCCGTCCGTGACGCGGCAGCTGATGCCGTAGCCGCCGCCGTAGCTGGCGCCGAGCAGGCCTCCGCCGTCGCGGGTGAGTGCGAGATAGTTCATGCCCCCGTCGGGGAGATCGAGCCGTGAGACCGGGGTGAGGATGCCGGTGGCGCGGTCCAGGGCGAGTGTGACGATCCCGGCAGGATCGCCCTTGACGCCCGCGTACACGAGATCGCGTGCCGCGTCGACGGCGAACGTCGAGCAGCCGGTGAGGCCGTCCGTCACCGCGAGCCGCTCGAGGCCGGCCGATGAACCGTCGGCGTCCTCGCCGAGTGCGAAGCGGAAGGTGGAGATCGAGCCGTCTCCGGCGTTGGCCACGAGGACGAGGGAAGCGATGTCGGTCACCCGTCCAGCGTAGGCGCGGGCGTCGCCGCTGCGGACCCGTAGGCTCGAGGGCGACGGAAGGAGCCCCCATGGCCCGCATCCTGCTCATCGGTGGACACGGCAAGGTCGCGCTGCTGCTCGAGCCGCTTCTCCAGACGGCCGGGCACCACGTCACCGCCGTCATCCGCGAAGCCGCCCAGGCGCCGGATGTCGCCTCTGCCGGCGCGACGCCGCTCGTCATCGACATCGAGCAGCTCGATCTGGATCAGACCACGAATCTCGTCGCCGGCAACGACATCGTCATCTGGTCTGCCGGCGCCGGCGGGGGCGACCCGACGCGCACGTACGCCGTCGACCGGGATGCCGCGATCCGCTCGATCGATGCGGCCGCAGCCGTGGGAGCGTCGCGATACCTGATGGTCTCCTACTTCGGAGCCGGGCCCGATCACGGGGTCGACCCGTCCGATTCCTTCTACGCGTATGCCGAGGCGAAGACCGCCGCCGATGCGCACCTGCGCGCGAGCGGGCTCGACTGGACCATCCTTGCGCCGTCCGCTTTGACTCTCGACGAGCCCACGGGACGGATCGACGCGACCGCCACGGCATCCGACTCGGTGCCGCGTGGCGACGTCGCTGCCGTCATCGCGGCGGCCGTCGCCGAGCCCGCGTCCATCGGGCGCACGATCCGTTTCAACTCCGGCGACACGCCCATCGCCGAGGCGCTGCAGGCGGAGGGGCGCTGACGTGACGAGCACCGATCGCACCACGTGGGTGCTCGTGGACGGCGAGAACATCGACGCGACTCTCGGCGGCTCGATCCTCGGCCGGCGTCCTCAGCCCGATGAACGGCCGCGCTGGGATCGCGTCCTCTCCTTCCTCGCGCGCACGTGGCACCAGCAGTCACGCGGTCTCTTCTTCCTGAACGCGTCGACGAACCTGCCGATGCCGTTCATCCAGGCGCTCCTCGCCCTCGGCTACCAGCCCGTGCCGCTCTCCGGTGACGTCGACGAGAAGGTCGTCGACATCGCGATCCAGCGCACGTTGCGTGCGTTGCGCGGTCGCGAAGGCGATGTCGTCCTCGTGAGTCACGATGGCGACTTCGTCGACGACGTCGGCGCGCTCCTGGACGGCCGTCGCGTCGGGGTGATGGGGTTCGCCGAGTTCCGCAACGCCGCTTTCGCCGACCTCCCGGGCGTCGCATTCTTCGACCTCGAGTACGACGTCGACGCCTTCGACGCGCAGCTGCCGCGGGTGCGGGTCATCCCGATCGACGAGTTCGACCCCGACCGCTTCCTGCGCTGAGCGCCATGCTCCCCGGCTCGACGTCGCTGCAGCGGACCTACCGCTACCTGCGGATCGCGATCGTGGGTGCGGTCGTGGTCGTCTTCACTGCGATCGCGACGACGCTGCCGAGTGTCGGCCTGTTGCCGTCGATCAGCCACTACTACTACACGCCCGCGCACACGCTCTTCGTCGGGGCGCTCATCGCCGTCTCGGTGTCGTTGTTCGCCCTCTCCGGCCGCGGCGCCGAGCGCGCCCTGCTGGACGCCGCGGCGACGATCGCTCCGCTCGTGGCGATCGTGCCGACGACGGTGTCGCCGGGATCGGTCGCCGGAGCGGACGCCGGGTGCCCGGGCGAGGAGCGCTCCTGCGTACCGGCGGGCTTCGGGGCGGCTGTCGACAGCGGCGTGCTCACCTATCTCGTCGTGGGCGCCGCGGTCGTCGTGCTCGCGGTCGGGCTCGCGCTCATCGGCGAGGTGGATCGGAGGGCCGCCGCGGTGTCGATCTCTATCGCCGTGCCCGTCCTCGTCATCGTGGGTCTCGTCTGGGGCTTCTCTCGCGCTGCCTTCCTGCAGTGGGCGCACGTCGCGGCGGCCTCCGTGTTCTTTCTCCTCATCGCCGTCGTCGCGGTGCTCGCGGCGGCCGCCCCGAGCGCACCCGGTGCACCGCCGTGGCTTCGTCGCGCGTATGTCGCGATCGCGGTCGCGATCGTCGTGATCGTCGCCGGGATGCCGCTGTACGGCCCCCTCCACGCGGGACCCGTCTACGGTGTGTTCATCGGCGAAGTGCTCGCGCTCGCGCTGTTCGCGACGTTCTGGATCCTGCAGTCACTGCAGCACTGGCGTTCCGACGACCCCGCGATCCTCGCGGCGCGCGGCGGCTGACCGACGCGGCCCATCCGCAATCCACCAACGAGGAGTACACCATGAGTCGGACGATCGTCATCACCGGGGCGAGCGACGGCATCGGCGCGGCTGCGGCCCGGCAGCTGCATGCGGCGGGGGAGCACGTCGTGGTGGTCGGGCGCCATCCCGACAAGACGCGGGCGGTCGCCGAGAGCATCGGCGCCCCGTGGCACCTCGCCGACTACGCCGACCTCGATCAGGTGCGGGAGCTCGCGGCCGTGCTCACGGAAAGCTACCCCCGCATCGACGTGCTCGCGAACAATGCGGGTGGGATCTTCGGAGAGCGCACGCTCACCCGCGACGGGTTCGAGCTGACGTTTCAGGTGAACCACCTCGCGGGGTTCCTGCTGACGAACCTGCTCCTCGATCGGCTGGTCGAGAGCCACGCCGCTGTCATTCAGACATCGAGCCTTGCCGCGCAGCGGTTCTCGCGATTCGACATCGACGACCTGGAGGGCGAGCGGCGCTACAGCCCGAGCACGGCCTACGGGAACGCGAAGCTCGAGAACATCCTCTTCACGAAGGAGCTCGCGCGCCGTTTCGGTGAGCGCGGTCTCTCGGCCGTCGCGTTCCACCCGGGAGCGATCGCGAGCGGCTTCGCCGGCAGCTCGCGGGGACTCTGGCATTGGATGTACACGAACCCTCTGGCGAGCCGCCTCCTGACCTCCACCGAGGTCGGTGGGGCGCGGCTGGGCTGGCTCGCGCTCGGCACTCCCGGCGTCGACTGGAGATCGGGCGGGTACTACGCGAAGAACCGCCCGTCCCGCACGACGCGTCTCGCCGACGACCCGATTCTCGCGCGGCGGCTGTGGGAGCAGAGCGCCGCGATGGTGGGGTTGCCTCTCCCATGACCGCGGTCACGCGACGGGGTCACGAGTCCGCAGCGCCGGGATCGGCGTCCGCCGGGACCTTGAGGTACCACTCGACGAATTTCGAGGCTCGCCCGTCCGCTGCGAGATGGACTTCCCACAGGTTCACGTACGAGGCGTGGCCCGGATAGTCGACGGTGCCGCGGATGATGCCGATGCCCTCGCCCTCCACGAGCACGGCGAGATCCCACACCGCCTGCGTCGGTTCGGGGCTCATCCACGCCTCGACGATCGCGTCGATCCCGTGGACCGGCTCGCGATCGTACGGGTGGAACCAGTACTCGGCATCGTCGGTGAAGATCGCACGGACGTCGGCGGCGTCCTTCGTCCGCCATGCCCGCAGGTAGCCGTCCAGCCAGTCGCTCGTCATCGTCATGGTCCCGGTCTAGCAGCAGGCGCCGACACCGCGAGTGGTCAGGAGCCGAGAGCGCTGACGATCGCGTCGGCGAGGATGCCGGTCACATGCGGCGCGACGTGAAGGTTGAGTGCCGGTTCGACGAGCTCGACCTCCAACAGGCACAAGCCGTATCGGGCCGAATCGACAGTGTCGACGCGGGCGTACAGCGGCGCCTCGCCGCCCGTCGCGCGCCGCACGGCGCGGAGCACGTCAGCGGCGAATGCGCGCTCGGCGGGAGTCGCCTCGACGGGCACCGGATTCTCACGGTAGACGCCGCCGCGGAAGCCCCCGCCGGGAGCGAGGATCGCGCCCTTGGAGATCGCGTGCGTGAGGTCGCCGCCGATGACGTAGAGCGCCTTCTCGCGGCCTTCCGAGAGCTCCTCGATCTCGGGCTGGATCATCGCGACGTCACCGCGCGCGACGATCCGCGTCGCGAGGGCGAACGCCGCGGCATCCGATGCATCGAACAGTCCGGTGTCGCGGGCGCCGGCGGAGACCGCCGGCTTCACGACCACCCGCTCGTGCGCATCGATGGCGGCGCCCGCGGCGTCCGCCGCCGTCGCGTAGGTCGTGGGAACGACACGGATGCCGGCGCTCTCGAGGTCGCGCAAGTACGTCTTGTCGAGGTTCCAGCGCACCGTCGCAGGGGAGTTGACGACGCGTGTCGCGCGCTCGGCTCGGTCGAGCCAGGCCGCGAACTCCGCGGGACGCTCGGGATAGTCCCACGGCGACCGGATCACCAGCAGATCGAAGGACGCCGGGTCGACCGCCGCATCGTGCCACACGACCGCCGTGGGATCGGCGCCGCGGGCGGCGAGGGCCGGAAGCAGCAGCGGGGTGTCGTAGTCGGGGTCTTCCGCCGCATAGACGTCGGTCACGACGATGCCGATGCGCGGTGCGCGGGGGGAGGTCACGGGCATCCAGCGTAGTCAGGCGGCTTGACACGCTCGCGTCACGGTGGTGAAGGTGGAGTGGCGGGAAAGACAGGAGAGCGGATGTCGCACACGTGACGGGGGCCGCGCGCGCGGAGCTCGCGGCGGTCGCGGGTTCGAGATCGGGCTGGCTGTCGCGCCTGCGCGACCTGCCGGCGGCCGCCCATTCGCGCGCCGCCGCCGTGCTCATCCTGTTCGGCGCGCTCGATGCGCTGCCGGCCGGACGCGAGGCGCAGGATGCCGCCGTCTCGCGGGATCTCGACGTCCTTCTGCTCGCGCGCGCGACGACGCTCCGCGCGCACCCGGGGCAGGTGGCGTTCCCCGGCGGTCGGATCGATCCGGGCGACGATGGACCCGTCGCTGCGGCGCTGCGGGAAGCGCGCGAGGAGACGGGTCTCGACCCCGCCGGCGTCGAGGTGCTCGGCACTCTCCCGGAGGTGCCGCTCGAGTACTCCGGCCACCTGGTGACACCGGTGCTGGGGTGGTGGCGGCACCCGTCGCCCGTCCGCGTCGTCGACGTCGCCGAGTCCGCGGCGGTCTTCCGAGCGCCCGTCGCGGACCTGCTCGACCCGCGGCGCCGCGGCATCACGATGATCCGGAGGGACGGTCAGGAGTGGCGCGGGCCGGCCTTCGAGCTGGACGACCACCTCGTGTGGGGCTTCACGGCGATCCTGCTCGACGTGCTCTTCGACCGCCTCGGCTGGACGGAGCCGTGGGATCCCGACCGGGTGATCGCCCTCCCCGGCTGACTCGGCGGCACCCGCCGCGGGCGGCGTGCGCGGGGGCTGATAGGATCGACGACGGAAGTGTGTCCGAGCGGCCTAAGGAGCATGGCTGGAATCCATGTAGGCGGGGTAACTCGCCTCGCAGGTTCAAATCCTGTCACTTCCGCCACAGGAACCCCCGTCAGAGATGGCGGGGGTTCTCTCGTTTCCGCGTGACGGGAATGCCGTCTCGGCACCGGCGGTTGTCATCACTCGTCACATCCGCCCGCGTCGTCCGAACGTCGTCGTAACGTCGACAACGGTCCGCTCTCTGCGGGCCACTGCACCAACCGGCGTCCGCCGCTCCAGGAGATACACCCCCCATGAGTTCCACCCGCACCACCGCGCCCACGCCGAACCAGGCCGGGCGCAACCCCAAGCCCAAGAAGCCGTTCTACCGCTCGTTCGGATTCCAGATCACGATCGCGCTCATCGCCGGCATCCTGCTCGGCATCCTCGCGCTGAATCTCGGCCCCGACGGCGAAGGCAACCCCAACGGCCTCGCCGCGACGCTGTCCACGATCGGCAACGCGTACGTCACCCTGCTGAAGGTCGCCGTCGTCCCGCTCATCTTCCTCGCGATCGTTGCGAGCATCACGCAGCTGCGGAACGTCACGAACGCCGCGCGTCTCGCGGGCCAGACCCTGCTCTGGTTCGGAATCACCGCCCTCATCGCGGTGACGATCGGGATCGTCCTCGGCATCACGATCCAGCCCGGTAACCGGGTCGCCCACGACCAGCTGACGACAGCCGCGCCGTACGCGGTCGGCACGTGGTGGAACTTCCTCAAGGGGATCATTCCGCAGAACTTCCTCGGTCTCACCGTCTCGAGCTCGGCGGATGCCACGACCGGGGCGGTCACCTCGACGGTCGGCTTCAACGTGCTCCAGGTCATCGTCATCTCGATCGCGGTCGGCGTCGCGGCTCTCAAGCTCGGCAAACGCGCCGAGCCGTTCGTCGCCTTCACGCAGTCGACGCTGAAGATCGTCCAGCGGGTGCTGTGGTGGATCATCCGCATCGCGCCGATCGGCACACTCGGCCTCATCGCATCGGCGGTCGTCCAGTACGGCACCGACAAGCTGCTGACCCTCGTCTGGTTCGTCGTCGCCGTCTACGCCGGCCTCGTGCTCGTGCTGTTCGTGGTCTACCCGATCCTCGTCAAGAGCCACGGGCTGTCGATCAAGCAGTACTTCTCGGGCGTCTGGCCGGCCGTGCAGCTCGGCTTCGTGTCGCGCTCGTCGATCGGCACGCTGCCGCTCACGCAGCGCGTCACCGAGCGGAACCTCGGCGTGCCCCGCGAGTACGCGTCGTTCGCGGTGCCGCTGGGAGCGACGACCAAGATGGACGGCTGCGCCGCCATCTACCCGGCCATCGCCGCGATCTTCGTGGCGCAGTTCTTCGGCGTCGAGCTCAACATCGTCTCGTACCTGCTGATCGCGCTCGTCTCGGTCGTGGGCTCGGCCGCGACGGCCGGCACGACCGGTGCGACCGTCATGCTGACCCTGACCCTCTCGACGCTCGGTCTGCCACTCGAGGGCGTGGGCCTCCTCCTCGCGATCGACCCGATCCTCGACATGGGGCGCACCGCGGTCAACGTCGCGGGCCAGGCGCTCGTCCCCACGATCGTCGCGAAGCGCGAGGGCATCCTCGACGTGGCGCTCTACGACGCACCGCGCGACGGCGAGCCCTTCTCGGACGACTCCGGAGATGACGACGCGGTCGGCGATGCACCGACGGATGCCGTCGACGACGGCATCCGCACGGAGACGGCCGCGCGCGTCTGAGCAGAGCCCGACCCCACGCCCTGGTCTGAGCCTCGCTCAGACCAGGGCGTCTCTGTCGGCGAACGCCGACCCCGGACGGACGACGAGCGATCGCGGCAAGGCGGTGGCCCGTGCCCGGTCGAGGGAGCTGTGGGCCGCGCGCAGGCCGTCGCGGATCGCGTCGGCCTGCGCGATCGCGTCGCGCGCGCCCGCGCCGCCGACTCGGCCCGCACAGTCCGCGGTGTCGCCTTGCGGGGCATAGTTCTCCCGCTCGACGGCGGCGACGAGCCGCGCCACCGCGGTCTCCGGCGCGCCCTCCGCAACGAGACGGGAGCCGAACGCACGGGGCGACTGCGCGGCGGGCACGGGGATGCCGAGGTCGATCGCGCTGTCCTGCACGAGCGTCCACGCGGCGGCGACGCCGCCGCGGCGCCGCAGCAGGGCGCGGCGGGCGCCGCCCGCCGCGGCGGGCGCCGCCGCGATCAGGAGCGCTGCGAGCACGATCAGAAGCGCGGGGCGCGGGTCCCATCCGGAGGTCGTCGCACCGGACGAGCCCCCCGCGGATTCGTCACGCACCTCGTCGGGACGGGCACCGGCAGACGCGCTCGAGGTGGGTGTCGGGGTCGGGCCGGACTCCTCGGCATCCGTCCCGCCCGTCGTGGCGGCGGCGCTCACGTACCGCGTGGCGATGCCGAGGCTCTTGGTCGGCTCGAACGGCACCCAGCCGATCCCGTCGAAGTACACCTCCGGCCAGGCGTGGAGCTGCCCCGTGGTCACGGCGGCGACGCGCTGCCCGTCGACGGTGTCGCCCGTGTACCCGCCGGGGAGGAAGCCGACGACGATCCGCGACGGCATGCCGAGCTCGCGGGCCATGAGCGCGAATGCGCCCGCATAGTGGATGCAGTAGCCCGTCTTCTTGTCGAGGAACGCGGCGACGGCGGTCACGCCGGTGTCGTCGAATCCCTCGGCGACGGGGGCCGTGAGCGAGTAGGTGAACTCCGGGCCGCGGAACCACGTCTGCAGCGCCGCGAGACGGTCGTAGTCGGTCGTTGCGCCGGCCGTCACCTGCCGGGCGAGGTCGCCGATCACGGCGGGTGTCCCCTCCGGCACCGCGTACACGTCGACGCGGTTCTCGGCGATGCGCGCCTGGCTCGCGCGGATCTGCTCGAGCGTCGGGCGGGGCACGTCGGCGACGACGTCGTAGCTCTGCCCCTGGGCGCTGTTCTGTGCACTGAGGATCGTGCGACTGTACGGCACGGATCGCCACGCGCCCTCGAGGCCGTCGATCTCGACGGCCGGGTAGGGGATCGGCAGGTAGGCCGACGACAGCTGCGTCACCTCGACGTGCGTGCGGTATTCGGTCGTCTCGATGCCGGCGGCGACGTCGACGGGTTCGAGGGGCGCGTCGGCGAGCGCGACGGAGCGGAGCCGATCCGGCATCCACACCGCCCCGTCGAAGATCGACAGCGTCGTCACGCGCAGATTCGGCAGTTGCGGGGCGTTGCTGCGGAGCGTCAGCACGGGCGTGTCGCCGGGCCGGCGCAGGTCGCTCCCGAGATCGAGTGAGGGGTCGATCCGTGCGGCGGCGCCCGAACCCGCCGTGCCGATCGCCGGCGGCGGCAGCGCGGGACCGATGACGAGCGCCCCGACGATCGCGACCGCGCCGATCGATACGGCGACGGCGGCGACGCCGCGCGCCCGGGTCGCCATGATCGGTGCCTCGCGCGTGCGGTTCTCGGCGCGGATCAGTGCGAGCACGGCGATCGCGAGGAGGACGAACGCGGCGACATCGACCGGCGCGGGCACGACGATCGACGGGATCAGCCACACGATGACGAGAGCGATCGCCGCGAGCAGGGGCATCCGCGCCGTCATGACGATGTGGTCGAGCGCGATCGTGAGGAGGCCGATCGAGGCGACGATCACGAACGACATCGCCGGTGTCGCGGCGATGGGCGCGACCCCGGAGGCGATCTCGTCGGAGGCCGTGCGGACCACCTCCGGCATCGCCGCGATGACCGCGCCGGTGGGGATGAAGCCCCACAGCGCGACGCTCGAGAAGAAACCGCCGGTGACGCTGAGCGCCCACACCACGACCTCCGCCGCGGACACCCCGATCGCCGGCACACGACGGCGACGCAGCCCGAACCCCACCGCGAGCAGCACCGCCGCGAGGACTGCTCCACCCGGCATCCATGGGCCGGTGTGGATGACGCGAGCGAGCGGCGGCAGGGTCGCGAGCAGCGCGAGCCACAGGGTGAGGGTGAGGCGCAGTTCACCCCGCGGGCGCCGCTGCCGCTCGCTGTCGCGCGACGCGGCGAGGTCACCGGGCGACACGACGCGCACCTCGCTCCACGACCTCGGTCCACGCGTCGACGAGGTCGTCTTCGGTAGCGATCGCCGCGACCCGCCATCCCGATGCGGCTGCGTCCGCGAGGGCGTCCGGCGCCGGCATCGTGGTGAGCAGCACCGGCATCGCGCTGCGATGGGCGAGTGGTGCGAGCGCCGTGGCATCCGACGACGACAGCCTCCCGCCGATGACGATGAGCGGGCCGATCGTCCCGGTGGCGCCGTCGGTGATCGGCGAGCCGAGGAGCGCCGCGAGGTCTTCCGTCGAGCCGTCGCGTCGGGCCGTGACCTGCGCGAGATCGATCGCGAGCTGTTCGATCCCCGCCACGTCACCGCCGTCGACGGGATCGGACAGCGGTGTGCCGTCGAAATCGATCACGCTCACGAGGTACCCCTCGTGAACGAGGCGTGCCGCGATCGAGGCGCACGCGCAGACGGCGAGCTCGAACGCCGGGTCGGCGCCGGGGGCGCGGGTCGCTTCGACCTGCCAGCGCGCAGAGGCGCGATCGAGCGCGATGACCGCGGCGGGCGTGGTCTCCTGCTCCTCCTGACGCACCATGAGCTCGTCGCGGTGCGCACTCGCTCGCCAGTGGATCCGGCGCATCGAGTCGCCGGGCATGTAGTGCCGTGGGACGAGATTGTCGGAGCCCTGGCCCAGCTGGTCGGTGGCCGCGTGCCTCGTGCCGCCGACGTCGCCGGGCAGGTCGCTCAGGGGGCCGAGTGCGACGACGGCGGGCGTGATCGTGAGCGGCAGGGCGCGTCCGATCGCGTGCCGTCGCCGTGCGAACCCGAACGGATCCGTCGAGGCGACCGAGATCGGTCCGATGCTCCGGATGCCGCGACGGTGCAGCGTCACCGGGTATTGCAGGTCGACCGCGCGCGAGCCCGCTCGCATGCCCGACCCGGTCTGCGGGAAGACACCGTCGGCGTCTCCCGTGATGCCGTCGGGGAGCCGGTCGTGCCAGCGCCCCTGTGCCGTCGGGAGCGGGGACCGGATCTCGACCCGGAGATGGACGTCGAGGTCGCTGCCGACCGCACCGACATCGGGCTCGAAGAACCGCTCCACGCGTTCGGTGCGACGGACGAGGTAGAGCGTCGCGACGCTCCCCACGAGAGCGACCGTGAGGAGGGCGCTCACGTAGAGGAGCTCGGTCACCTGGAACGCGTGCGCACCGATGAACGCGGCGAACGCCAGCAGGGCGGCGCCGGTTCCCCGGGCGGTGAGCGGCCAGCGTGACATCCGCGTGCCTCAGCGGGCCGCCAGCGGCACGCGCACCGAACCGACGATGCCGCGCAGCGTCGCCGCGACGGTGTCCGCGCCCGAGCGCCCGCGCGCGGTTGCGGATCCGCGCACCGCGATGAGGCGGTGGGCGAAGACGGGTTCGACGAGGCTCGCAACATCGTCCGGGATGACGAACTCGCGGCCGTCGAGGGCGGCCCACACCTTCGCCGCGCGAATGAGCTGGAGCGTCGCGCGGGGGCTCGCGCCGAGCCGCAGATCCGGGTGCTCGCGGGTCGCGCGGGCGAGCGCGACGGTGTACTCCTCGACGGCGGGAGAGACATGCACGCTCCGCGCCCAGGCGATGAGACCGCGCACGCCGGCGGCGTCGATGACCGGAGCGACCGCGTCGAGCGGGTTCACCGCGTCGCGCTGGCGGAGCATGAGCGCTTCGTTCGTGGCATCCGGGTAGCCCATCGAGATCCGCATCATGAAGCGGTCGCGCTGCGCCTCCGGCAGGGCGTAGGTGCCTTCCATCTCGAGCGGGTTCTGCGTCGCGACGACGAGGAACGGCTCGTCCAGAGCATGCGAGTGGCCGTCGACGGTGACCTGGCGCTCCTCCATCGCCTCGAGCAGCGCCGATTGCGTCTTGGGGGAGGAGCGGTTGATCTCGTCGGCGATGACGATCTGCGCGAAGATCGCGCCCGGTTTGAACTCGAACTCGCGCTCGACGGGGTTGAAGACACTGACGCCGGTGACGTCGCCGGGCAGCAGATCGGGCGTGAACTGGATGCGCCGCACGGTCGCGTCGACGGATGCCGCGAGCGCGCGTGCGAGCATCGTCTTACCGACGCCCGGGACGTCTTCGATGAGCAGGTGCCCTTCCGCTATCAGGCACACGAGGGCGGCGCGAACGGCGCCGGGCTTGCCGTCGATGACGCGCGACACCGAGGCGAGGACGGCATCGGTCTGGCGCGCGAACGCGTCCGCGGTGGTCGGGGCGGGGGTCATGAGTGGCCAGCCTCCCGGTGTCGGGGCGATGCGTCGCCAGCGACGCGCGTGAATCGATGCTAACCCGGTGTGGCTCTCGGCGGGCCGGACGTCGGGTAAACTCCAAGAAGCTCTCCGCGAGGCGGCATCCAGGCCAACTCCCCCAGGACGGAAACGTAGCAAGGGTAACCAGGCTCTGCCGGGTTCGCGGAGAGTCTTTCTTTTCTCCGAGGCTGTCCTCCGGGCTTTTCTCCGGGGCGACTCCCTGGCCACCCTTCGATCGGCCGCCGTAGGCTGACAGCGTGGCCCAGAGCATCTACATCACGTCGACCGAGGGTCTCTCGGGCAAGTCCACCGTCGTCCTCGGCGTCCTGGACGCCCTCAGCCGCACGACCCCGCGTGTCGGGGTCTTCCGCGCGATCGCGCGATCCGCCGTCGAGCGCGACTACGTGCTCGAAATGCTGCTGGACCACATCGGCGTCGAGCTCGAGTACGAGGAGTCGGTCGGCGTCACCTACGACGAAGTGCGCCACGACCCGGATGCCGCGCTCTCGAAGATCGTCGAGCGGTTCAAGGCCGTGGAGGCCAAGTGCGACGCTGTCGTCATCGTCGGGTCCGACTTCACCGACGTCGGCTCGACGAGTGAGCTCGGCTACAACGCGCGGATCGCCGCGAACCTCGGAGCGCCCGTGCTCGCCGTGCTCAACGGCCGCGCGAGCGAAGGGGATCGCCTCGGCCTCAGCGTCGCCCGCACCCCCGAAGAGCTCGTCCGCCTCATCGTGCCCGCTCTCGGAGACCTCGCTCAGCACCGTGCGGAGCTGTTCGCGGTGATCACGAACCGGGCCGACCCCGACCGCCTCGACGAGATCAACGCGGCGATCCGCGAGGTCGTGGCCGATGCGCCCGCCGCGGACGGCTCGCGCGAGGCACCCGTGGGCGTGTGGGCGATCCCCGAGGATGTCTATCTGGTTGCGCCCGCGGTGCGCGACCTCATGCCGAAGCTCGACGGACGCCTCCTGCGCGGCGATGACGACCTGCTCACCCGCGAGGTGCTCGACGTCGTCGTGGCGGGCATGTCGCTCAACAACATCCTGCCGCGTCTCACCGAGGGCGCCATCGTCATCGTCCCGGCCGACCGTACCGAAGTTCTCCTCGGGCTCCTCCTCGCGAACTCCTCCGGCACGTTCCCCTCGATCTCGGGCATCATCCTCAATGGTCCCTTCCCTCTGCCGCCCGTCATCCAGGACCTCATGATCGGCCTCGACTCGCCGCTGCCGATCGTGCAGACCGACCTCGACACCTATGACACCGCGGTGCGCGTCATGAGCAGCCGGGGGCGCCTCGCTGCGGGCTCCCAGCGCCGCTTCGACACGGCGCTCGCGCTCTTCGAGCAGCATGTCGACACCGAGGAACTCACTCGGGCCCTCGGCCTGGCTCACTCCGCGGTCGTGACGCCGCTCATGTTCGAGTATCAATTGCTGGAGACCGCGCGCACCGCGCGCAAGCGCATCGTGCTCCCCGAGGGCGGCGACGATCGCGTGCTGAAGGCCGCGGCGACGGTCCTCGCGCGCGGCATCGCCGACCTCACGATCCTGGGGGAGGATGCCGAGGTCCGCGGCCGCGCCGTCGAACTCGGCCTCGACCTGTCGGGGGCGCGGGTGCTGAGCCCGTTCGACCCGGAGACGGTGGATCTCTTCGCGACCGAGTACGCGCGCCTGCGCGCGCACAAGGGCGTCACCTACGAGAAGGCCGCCGACATCGTCACGGATGTCTCGTACTTCGGCACGATGATGGTGCACCTGGGGCTCGCCGACGGGATGGTCTCGGGCGCGGCGCACACGACGGCGCACACCATCCGTCCCGCCTTCGAAATCATCAAGACCCGCCCAGGGGTGTCCGTCGTATCGAGCGTGTTCCTCATGGCGCTCGCCGACCGCGTTCTCGTCTACGGCGACTGCGCCGTGATCCCCGACCCGACCGCCGAGCAGCTCGCCGACATCGCGATCTCGTCCGCGGCGACGGCGCGCGAGTTCGGCATCTTCCCGCGCGTCGCGATGCTCTCGTACTCGACGGGGGAGTCGGGCTTCGGCGCCGACGTCGAGAAGGTACGCTCGGCGACCGCGCTCGTACGCGAGCGGACGCCGGATCTTCTCGTCGAGGGCCCGATCCAGTACGACGCCGCCGCCGACGCCGCGGTCGCACAGGCGAAGATGCCGGGTTCGCAGGTCGCCGGCCGCGCGACCGTCTTCGTCTTCCCCGACCTCAACACCGGCAACAACACCTATAAGGCGGTCCAGCGCTCGGCGGGCGCGATCGCGATGGGACCGGTCCTGCAGGGGCTCAACAAGCCGATCAACGACCTCTCGCGCGGTGCGCTGGTCGATGACATCGTCAACACGATCGCGATCACCGCGATCCAGGCGCAGGCGCAGCCTGCGGGAACGGATGCCACGGCATGAGCGTCGTCCTCGTCATCAACAGCGGCTCGTCGTCCTTCAAGTACCAGCTCATCGATGTCGAGTCGCAGGAGGCGCTGGCATCCGGCCTCGTCGAACGCATCGGCGAGCCGCTCGGCAAGGCGAAGCATGAGGTGGGAGACGTCACGTCCACGATCGAGCTGCCGATCCCCGACCACACGGCAGGGTTCGCCGTCATGCTCGAGGCGTTCGCCGCGTATGGACCGTCGCTCGAGACTCACGCCCCCATCGCGGTCGGTCACCGCGTCGTGCAGGGCGGGGCGCGCTTCTTCGAGCCGACCCTCATCACACCGCTCGTCGAGATCAACATCGACGAGCTCTCCTTCCTCGCGCCTCTCCACAACCCCGGCGCACTGCAGGGCATCAAGGCCGCGCGCACGGCATTCGACGGCGTCCCGCACGTCGCCGTCTTCGATACCGCGTTCCACCAGACCATGCCCCCTGCGGCATACACCTACGCGATCGACAAGAACGTCGCCGAGCGGCACCGCATTCGTCGCTACGGCTTCCACGGCACGAGTCACAAGTACGTGAGCGAGGAGGCGGCCCGCTTCCTCGGGCGCCCGCTCGGCGATCTGCGCCAGATCGTGCTGCACCTCGGAAACGGCGCGTCGGCCACGGCGATCGACGGCGGTCGCTCGGTCGATACCTCGATGGGACTCACACCCCTGCAGGGACTCGTGATGGGCACGCGCTCGGGCGACATCGATCCGTCGCTCCCGCTCGTCCTCGCGCAGCGCGAGGGCTGGACGCCTGCGCAGATCGACACCTTCCTCAACAAGCGCTCCGGCATGCTGGGCCTCACCGGAGCGGGTGACATGCGCGACATCGAAGAGCGCTGTGCGGCGGGCGATGCCGTGGCGCAGGTGGCGTTCGACGTGTACATCCATCGGCTGCGCGCTTACATCGGGGCGTACCTCGCCCAGCTCGGTGGTGTCGATGTCATCTCGTTCACGGCGGGAGTGGGGGAGAACTCGGCCACCGTCCGCGCCGCGGCGCTCGAGACGCTCGGCTTCGCCGGTGTACGCCTGGACGACGAGCGCAACGCCGTGCGGTCGAAGCAGACGCGCGTCATCTCTCCTGACGACGCGCCGGTCACGGTCCTCGTCGTTCCGACCAACGAAGAACTCGAGATCGCACGGCAGACTCTCGAGGTCGCGCAGGCCGTCTGAGCTTTCCGACGGCGTCCCGATACACGCTGGACACACCCCGCCACTACGCTGGCACAGTGACGAACGAGCTCCCCGATCTCGCGACCTTCGACGGCGTCCTCTTCGACCTCGACGGCGTCCTCACGCCGACCGCCGAGGTGCACATGCACGCGTGGCAGACGATGTTCACCGAGCTGTTCGCGGCGTGGGGGATCGAGCCGGAATACACCGAAGACGATTACTTCCGCTGGCTCGACGGCAAGCAGCGTTACGACGGTGTCGCGAGCCTCCTGCGCTCGCGCGACGTCGAGATCCCCTGGGGTGAGCCGTCCGACCCCCCGACGGCCGATACGGTGTGCGGCATCGGCAACCGCAAGAACGAGGTGTTCGCCCGGATCCTGCGCAGCGAGGGGATCGCGCCCTACCCCGGGTCGCTCGCCCTGATCGAACGACTGCGCGCTGCCGGCACGCCGATCGGCGTCGTCTCGAGCTCCAAGAACGCCGAAGAGGTGCTGCGCGCCGCCGGCATCCGCGACTTCTTCCCGGTCGTCATGGACGGCGTCGTCGCCGAGCGCGAGCAGCTGCGGTCCAAGCCCGCGCCCGACATGTTCGCTGCGGGTGCGCGCATGCTGGGTGTCGACCCCGCCCGCAGCGCCGCCGTCGAGGACGCGCACTCGGGCGTCGCCTCCGCGGCGGCCGCCGGCTTCACGCTCGTCGTCGGCGTCGACCGGGGGGCGGGTGCACAGGCGCTGCTCGATCTCGGTGCGACGCTCGTCGTCGACGACCTCGCGGCATTCGTCCGATGATGCGCAGCACCTCCGCGGAAGACACGAAGGCAGGGATGGACAAGATGGACCGCGACCGCTTCCCCGTCGACGAGTGGCGACTCGTCGAGAAGAGGTTCTCGCTCGATGACGTCGGCGTCACGGAGACGATGTTCGCCCTCGGCAACGGCTATCTGGGTCTGCGGGGCAACCACCCCGAGGGGCGTCACGCGCACGAGCACGGCACCTTCATCAACGGCTTCCACGAGATCTTCCCGATCCGCCATGCCGAGCAGGCGTACGGGTTCGCCGAGGTCGGTCAGACGATCATCAACGCGCCGGATGCCAAGGTCATGCGCGTCTACGTCGACGACGAGCCGCTCTCGTTCGACGTCGCGGACGTCCGCGAGTACGAGCGCGTGCTCGACATGCGCACCGGCATCCTGACCCGTCGCGTGCGGTGGATGACGCCGAGCGGCAAGGACGTCGTGATCGAGTTCGACCGGATGGTCTCGTTCGAGGAGAAGCACCTGGCGATCATGCGGGTGACGGTCACGGTGTTGAACGCAGATGCCCCCGTCACGATCAGCTGCCAGCTCATCAACCGGCAGGACGGCGAAGACGTCTACGGCGGCACGGCGCCCGGCGGCGCGAAGGCGGGCTTCGATCCGCGCAAGGCGGAGAAGATCTCCGAGCGCGTCCTGCAGCCGCAGGAGTACTGGCAGGACGGCGGGCGCTCGGCGCTGTCGTACCGCGTGAGCGCGTCGGGCATGACGCTCGCGCTCGTCGCCGATCATCTGATCGAGACCGACAACGAGTATTCCGCGCGCACGTCGATCGAGCCCGATATCGCGAAGAACGTCTTCCGCGTGCAGGCGAAGGCGGGCGTCCCCGTCACGGTCACGAAGCTCGTGAGCTACCACACGTCGCGCGGTGTCCCCGCGCGCGAGCTCGTCGACCGCGGCCGGCGCACCCTCGACCGGGTCGAGGCGGAGGGCGTGCAGGCGCAGTACGACCGTCAGGCGGCGTGGATGGCCGCATTCTGGGAACGCTCCGATGTCGTCATCGGCGGGCACCCCGACCTGCAGCAGGCAACACGGTGGTGCTTGTTCCAACTGGCTCAGGCGGCCGCCCGTGCGGACGGCCAGGGCGTACCGGCGAAGGGCGTCTCCGGCTCGGGGTACAGCGGGCATTACTTCTGGGACACGGAGATCTACGTGCTCCCGTTCCTCATCTATTCGACGCCGCTGTGGGCGCGCAACGCCCTCCGCATGCGCTACCTCATGCTGCCCGCCGCCCGGAAGCGCGCCGGGCAGCTCAACGAGGCCGGTGCGCTCTTCCCGTGGCGCACGATCAACGGTGAAGAGGCATCCGCCTACTACGCCGCCGGAACGGCGCAGTACCACATCAACGCCGACGTCAGCTTCGCGCTCGGCAAGTACGTGCGGGCGACGGGGGACGACGAGTTCCTCTATCGCGAGGGCGTCGACATCGCGGTCGAGACGGCGCGCCTGTGGTCGACGCTCGGCTTCTGGCGCTTCAACGAGGACGGGGCGCCGGAGGTCTTCCACATCCACGGTGTCACCGGGCCCGACGAGTACACGACCGTCGTGAACGACAACCTCTTCACGAACGTCATGGCCCGGTACAACCTGCGCTTCGCGGCGCGGGTCGTCACCGAGATGGCCGAGCGCGCGCCCGAGGAGTACGCCCTGATGGCGGAGCGCCTCGGCCTCGGGGCCGAAGAGGCGGAGGGGTGGGATGCCGCGGCCGAGGCCATGCACATCCCGTACAGCGAGGGCCTCGGCATCCACCCCCAGGACGCCGTCTTCCTCGAGCGGGAGGTGTGGGATCTCGAGTCCACGCCGCCTGAGCAGCGCCCGCTGCTGCTGCACTTCCACCCGCTCGTCATCTACCGCTACCAGGTGCTCAAGCAGGCCGACGTCGTGCTCGCGCTCTACCTGCAGGGGAACCACTTCACCGACGAGGAGAAGCTCGCCGACTTCGAGTACTACGACCCCCTGACGACGGGGGACTCGACCCTGTCGGCGGTCGTCCAGGCGATCCTCGCGGCGGAGGTCGGGTATCAGGACCTCGCGCTGGAGTACTTCTCGCAGTCGATCTTCGTCGACCTCGGCGATCTGCACCACAACGCCGCCGACGGTGTCCACGTCGCGTCGGCGGGCGGGGTGTGGACGGCGCTCGTCGCGGGCTTCGGCGGCATGCGCGACCATTGGGGAGAGCTCTCGTTCGATCCCCGGCTTCCTGCTGACTGGCCGTCGCTGTCGTTCCCGCTGCAGTGGCACGGCACACCGCTGCACGTCGAGATCACGAAGGACGCGCTCACCGTCACGGCGGGCGAGGGCGACGCGGTGACCTTCCTCGTGCGCGGGGTCGGCCACGAGGTGGCCGGCGGCGGATCCGTCACGGTGCCGCTCGACGGTCAGGGACCCGTCCTGTCCGGCCGGCCGACCCTCAGCGACCTCGGTGAGACGCTGCGCGAGGACGGCACGCTGCTGTCGGCGTCGGTGCCGATCACGACCGCGACAACGACGGTCCCCGTCATCACGGGGGCTGTTCCGACGGTCGACACGGCGCACCGTGAGGAGCACGGGAACCTCGGCATCGACTCCTGATGCTCCGGTTCTGCGCGGGCGGTCATCCCACCCGCGCGCACGGACATGACCGCGGCGGCCACGGCCGCCACGGTTGATTCTGTGACCTTCCACCTCCTCGCGCTCGCGCCCGCCGCGATCGGTCTGTGCTGTCTCGCAGCCGACCGTCGGCGGGCGCGTGCGATCGAGCTCGGCGCCGGGGTGCTCATGATGCTCGCGATGGCGGACGCCGCGATCACCGCCATCGTCCCGGCGGTGTTCTGGGTCGTCGCCCTCCTCGGCGGGGCCATGGCGCTCGCGGCCGCGCGCGGACGCGCGCGCGTGCGCGTCGCGGTCGGCGACATGACAGGCGGCGCCGCGATGGCTGTGCACTCCGCAGCGGGAATGGTCGTCATGGCGACGCTCATGCTCGCGATGACCGGCGGCGCACCTGCACCCGCAGCCTCGGCGCATCACCACACCGCCGCGCCCACCCTCGCCGTCGCCGCCCTCGTCGTCGCCTCGGCGTACCTCGTGGCATCCGTCGTCCTCGCGGCGAGGACGCACGGGGGGCTGGCGCGCGTTCAGTACGTTGCGATGGCCGGGTCCGTCGGGCTGATGTCGCTCTCCTCCGCGGGCTGACGCGCGGCCCGGTCGGCGACGATCGCGCGCACGGCATCCCTTCCCGCGCGGTTCGCGCCGACTGTCGATTGCGAAGGGCCGTAGCCGATGAGGAACAGCCGCGGCTCGTCGATCGCGCGTCCGTTCGCGACGCGGATCCCTCCCGCCGCGATGCGCAGCCCCAGCGGAGCGAGGTGGGCGATGTCGGCACGGAACCCCGTCGCCCACAGGATGACGTCGGCACGTTCGAGCGTGCCGTCGGGCATCCGGACGCCGTCCGGTTCGATGCGGGTGAACATCGGATGCCGCACGAGCACGCCGCGCGCTCGCGCCGACTCCGACCAGGCGGTGCGGTGCTGGCCGGTCACCGAGATGACGCTGCCGGGCGGTTCGCCCCGGCGCACGCGCTCCTCGACGCCCGCGATGGCGGCGATACGGGCGGCGGTGTCGAACTCCGCGGCATCCCACGTCACCTCGCGGCGGGTCACCCAGAACGTCTCGGCGACGTGCGAGATCTCGTCCAACAGCTGCACGGCCGAGATGCCCGCCCCCACGATCACCACGCGTCGGCCGGCGAACTCTTCGGCGCCGACGTAGTCGTGCACGTGCAGTTGCCGGCCGCGGAAGGTCTCGGCGCCGGGCGCGTGCGGCCAGAAGGGGCGCCGCCACGTCCCGGTGGCGTTGATGACGTCGCGGGCGGCCCAGACCTCGGCATCCGTCTCGACGAGGAGGCGCCCGCGTGGATCGTCGTCCTCGCGACGCACCGCGCGGACCGTGATCGGGCGGCGCACACGGAGGTCGAAGCGCTCCTCGTACTCCGCGAAATACGCAGGCAGGACGTCGCGCGCCGATGCGGCGGGGTCCGCCGGCGGTACGGGGAAGCCCGGCAGTTCGTGGATGCCGTTGACCGTCGCCATCCTGAGCGAAGCCCAGCGGTGCTGCCAGGCGCCGCCGGGGGCTTCGTCGTGGTCGATGACGACGAACGTCGGGCCGGGGCTCGCTGGAACGCCGGGGCTCGCTGGAACGCCGGGGCTCGCTGGGACGGGGGAGTAGCCGCGGCGGCGGAGGTGATACGCGGCCGAAAGTCCCGCCTGACCGGCGCCGATCACGACGACGTCCACGGGTTCGGGCTCCACGCACGATGCAACCGCCGCCCGGGCGCCGATGTTCCCCGCCTCCCGGCCGACCTCATGCGGTCCGGAGCCCGACCGGCGCGATGTCGGCGGCACGCCGTAGGCTGGTCGGGTGACCACAGCCCTCTATCGCCGCTACCGGCCCGAGTCGTTCGGCGAGATGATCGGGCAGTCGCAGGTCACCGACCCGCTCATGACAGCGCTGCGCAGCGACCGCGTCGGTCATGCCTACCTCTTCAGCGGTCCGCGCGGTTGCGGCAAGACGACATCTGCACGCATCCTCGCGCGGTGCCTCAACTGCGCGCAGGGCCCGACCGACACGCCCTGCGGCGTCTGCGACAGCTGCGTCGAACTCGGGCGTGGCGGGGGTGGGTCGCTCGACGTCGTCGAGATCGACGCGGCATCGCACAACGGCGTCGACGACGCGCGCGATCTGCGCGAACGCGCGATCTTCGCGCCGGCGCGCGACCGCTTCAAGATCTTCATCCTCGACGAGGCGCACATGGTCACGCCGCAGGGGTTCAACGCCCTGCTGAAGCTCGTCGAAGAGCCGCCCGACCACGTCAAGTTCATCTTCGCGACGACCGAGCCCGAGAAAGTCATCGGCACGATCCGCTCGCGCACGCATCATTACCCGTTCCGGCTCGTCGCCCCCGCCGCGATGCTCGCCTACGTCGAGGAACTGTGTACGCAGGAGGGCGTCCAGGTCGAACCCGGCGTGCTGCCGCTCGTCGTGCGGGCGGGTGGCGGATCGCCCCGCGACACGCTGTCGCTGCTCGACCAGCTGATCGCCGGCTCCGAGGCGGGTGCGGTGACCTACGCGCGTGCGGTCGCGCTGCTGGGGTACACGCACGCGGAACTTCTCGACGAGGTCGTCGGCGCCTTCGGAGCGCATGACGCCGGAGCAGCCTTCGCCGCCGTCGATCGCGTCGTGCAGACCGGTCAGGACCCGCGCCGCTTCGTCGACGACCTGCTCGAGCGCCTGCGCGACCTCATCATCATCGCCGCGACCGGCGAGGGGGCATCGGCTGTGCTGCGCGGCATCCCCGCCGACGAGCTCGAGCGCATGTCGCAGCAGGCAGCCGCGTTCGGCGCCGAGCGGCTCTCACGCATTGCCGACCTCGTCGTCGGCACGCTCGACGATATGTCCGGCGCGACGTCGCCGCGCCTGCAGCTCGAGCTTCTAGTGGCGCGTGTCCTCGCTGCGACATCGGCGGGCGTTGCGGCATCGGCGGCCGCCGCGCCGACCGCCGCTCCTGCTCCCGCTCCCGCTCCCGCCGCTCCCGCCTCTGCTCCCGCTCCCGCCGCTGTGCCGCCCACCGCGCGAGAGCAGCACGTCGACGCGACCGCGGAGGCACCCGCGGCGACTCCCGCACCCGCGGAACCCGCCCCGCCTGCAGGGCCTGTGACGTTCGACACGCTGCGCGACGCTTGGCCCGAGATCATGCGAAGCCTCGAGCAGGTGAGTCGCACGTCGTGGATGCTCGCGACCGCTGCGACCCCGCTCGGCTACGCGGATGAGGTGCTGACGCTGAGTTTCCGCAGCGCGGGTGACGTCGCCGCGTTCAAGAAGCTGGCCGGGGGCAAGGGCCCCAGCGAAGACCTGCGGGGAGCGATTCTCGGGGTGCTCGGCGTGCGGGTGAAGTACGTCGCGCGCCACGACGAGAACCCGACCGACCCCGGCTCGGGCGGACAGCCGCGACCCGGCGCCGGCTCTCCCGCGGGCCCCGCCGGCGGCGCGGCGGTGCCGTCCGCGGCGGCCCCCGCGGCGGCCGCAGCGCCGACCCCACCGGCGGGGGGAGCTTCAGTGCCGCCCGCGTCTGCGGGACGGGCTGCACCCGCGGCATCCGCACCGGTCACCGACTGGGTCGTGGCTGCGATTCCGGCGAGCGGCCCGGACGACGCCACTCCCGTGCCCTCCCTCGCGGTGGACCACGAGCCCGAGGATGCCGCTGCTGCCACCACGCGTACGCTCACCCTGCAGCGCGAGAGCGTGCACGAGCGTTTTCACGATGGTGACGTGGTGCCGCTGTCGGAGATCCCGCCCGACGACGAGAACGACACCCCACCGCCGCCGGATGACGAGGCTCCCGTGCCGCCGCGAGCGCCCGTCGCCGTCGAGCGGCCGACCGCGGAGCGTGCGGCACCCGTTGCAGGTCCCCGGGCGCCGCGAATGAACGGCATCGAACGCGTCGGCGAGGCCGTCGTCCGCCAGATCCTCGGTGCGACGTTCGTGCGCGAGGAACCATACGCGCAGCCCACGCGCTTCCACTGAGCGCCCCGACGGCCCTGATCCCTCCACCGCCCTGACCACCCCACCGCACTGACCACCCCGAACAAGAGGCCCGGAGAGTCCATGTACGACGGCATCGTCCAAGACCTCATCGACGAGTTCGGGCGACTGCCGGGCATCGGCCCGAAGTCCGCTCAGCGCATCGCGTTCCACATCCTGCAGACGCCGACCTTTGACGTGTCGCGGCTGTCCCACCTCCTGGGTGAACTGCGCGAGCGGGTGCGCTTCTGCGAGATCTGCGGCAACGTCAGCGAGCAGGATCGGTGCGCGATCTGCCGCGATCCGCGCCGCGACCAGACTCTCATCTGCGTCGTCGAAGACGCGAAGGACGTGTCCGCGATCGAGCGCACGCGCGAGTTCCGCGGTCTCTACCACGTGCTGGGTGGGGCGATCAGCCCGATCGCGGGCATCGGCCCCGACGACCTCCGCATCGCGCAGCTCATGCAGCGTCTCGCCGACGGCACGGTGCAGGAGGTCATCCTCGCGACGAACCCGAACCTCGAAGGCGAAGCGACGGCGACCTACCTCAGCCGGCTGCTGCACACGCTCGAGATCCGGGTGACGCGCCTCGCATCGGGGCTCCCCGTCGGAGGCGACCTCGAGTACGCCGACGAGGTGACGCTCGGGCGCGCGTTCGAGGGTCGTCGGAGCGTGTGATGGCGCGGCTGGCCGTTCCGCAGGGCGCAGTCCCGCACCACACGGTTTCTGCGCGCGCCTGGCTGCTCTATGCGGCGATGGCGATCCTCTGGGGCATCCCGTACCTGCTCATCAAAGAGGCGGTCGACTCGTTCTCGCCGGCGGCGATCGTGGCAGGGCGGACGCTGCTGGGCGCACTCATCCTGCTGCCCCTCGCGATCCGCCGGGGCGCGCTGCGGCCGGCACTGAAGCTCTGGCCGTGGGTTCTCGCGTTCGGCGCTATCGAGATGGCCGGGCCGTTCTTCCTCCTCGGCCATGCCGAGCTGACGCTGCCGTCCGGCCTCACGGGGCTGCTCGTGGCGACGGTGCCGCTGTTCGCCGCAGGCATCGCGCTCGCGCGCGGCGATCGAACGATGCTGTCGCCGGTACGGGGTGCGGGGCTCGGGATCGGATTCATCGGCGTCGGAGTCATCGTCGCCGGCCCGGGGCTCGCCGTCGCCGATCCCGCCCGCGCGCTCGGTGCCATCGGCGAAGTCCTCCTTGTCGCCTTCCTCTACGCCGTCGCACCGTTCATCGTCGCGACCAAGCTCGCGCGCGTGCCCTCGCTGGGCACGATCACCCTGTCGCTGTTCTGCGTCGGGATCGCCTACCTGCCGGTCGCTGTGCTCACCCAGCACGAGGTTCCCACCGTGCGCAGTACGGTATCTCTCGCGGCGCTCGGCATCCTCTGCACCGCCGTCGCGTTCCTCGCCTTCTTCGCCCTCATCGGCGAGGTGGGTCCCGCCCGTGCGCCGCTGTTCACGTACATCAATCCCGTCGTCGCGATCGTGCTGGGCGTCGTCGTGCTCGGTGAGGACCTCTCGAGCGGGCTCATCATCGGATTTCCCGTCGTGCTCGTCGGCTGCTGGCTCGCGGCGACCGGCGGTCGTGTGCGCCCGCGGCCGCTCAGGCGCGCAGACGCGTCCGCGCTCGAGTGACCCCGTTCAGCGTCGCCCGGAGCGGCTGGCCGAGGTAGATGCCGAGCGAGGCGCCGACCGCGAGCGCGACGCCGACGGTGGCCGCGCCCGCGAGTGTCACCGCGCCGGACAGCAGGAGCGTCGCATCCTCGCCCGACTCCACGATCGTAAGGAGACCCCGGAAGACTGCGGCGCCGGGCACCATCGGCAGGATCGCGGCGATCGTGACGGCGACGGACGGCACATGCAGCCGGAAGGCGATGAGTGTGCCCAGAAGACTCCCCGCGAACGCACCCGCGCCGCTCGCCGCCGCGACGTCGAACCCGATCGCCCCGGTTGCGGTGAACCCCGCCCATGCGACGAAGCTCAGGACCACGCTGATGACGACGATGCGCACTCCCGCCCCGTTGAAGATCGCCACGGCCACGGCGATGATCGCCGCCCCGACGAACTGCAACGGCAGTGGGCCGAGGGGGAGCGCCTGGCTCGGCGGCTCCATCGCGAACCCCAGCACGCGTGCCAGTTCGAGACCGAGCAGGATGCCGAGGACGACGCCGACCGTCTGCGTGACGAGCTCGAGCAGACGCCCGAGTGCGGTCAGCGCGAAGCCGTCGATCGCGTCCTGCGCCGCGCCGACGACCGTGAGCCCGGCGAGCATGAGAACGATCCCCGACGCGACGATGACCGATGGGCGTATGGTGGCCGCCTGCTCCCACCCCGTCCGCGCGAGGAGCGGAGTGAGGGCCGCGACGATCGTGAGGACGAGACCGCCGGCGATCTGGCTGAAGAAGTAGGGCACGCGGGCTCGTGCCAGCAGGTACTGCGTGAGCGCGGCGAGGGCAGCCGCCAGAAATGCCAGCGACATGTTCAGCAGGTTGACACCGAACATGATCGCGACACCGACGGCGAGCAGTGCCTGCGCGGCGATGATCACGGTGGGGCGGTAGCGGAACGGCGTGCGACGGATGTCGCGGCAGCGCAGCTCGGCTTCACCGAGCGGGATCCCCGTCGCGATCTCGGCCTGCAGAGCCTGCAGGCGCTGCAGCTTGGCGTGGTCGGGGGCGGCTCCGTGCACGACGCGCAGGGTCGTGACGGGAGCGCCGTCGCCCGCGCGGCCGGCCGTCGTGATCGAGTTGTAGGTGACGTCGACGTGCAGTGGGCGCATGCCGTAGGCATCGGCAACGCGCACGATCGTGCGCGTCACTTCGCTCGCGGGCGCCCCCGCCACGAGCATGGTCTCGCCCATACGCACCGCGAGTTCGATGACCTGTGTCGCGTGCGCCTGGTCGAGTACCGGGAGGACGGACGTGTGCGTGTCGAGGGCATCCTCGCGCACGAGGATGCTCCGAAACGCACGCGACAGCCGCCGCCGGGTCGGTGGGGCCGGCGTCGGCGGGAGGTGCGGGTCGGGCGAAGTCAGCGCAGCACCTCCACGAGCACGACCCACGAGACGAACAGTGCCGCCACGATCGCTGCGATCGCGCCGACGGCGGTCCAGACGAGCCCTGCGGGATCGGCGGCGAGAAGCAGGATGCCGCCGACGAGGTAGAGCGCCGGGGCGAGGAATGCGACAGCGGACTTCCCCGCGCGCAGGCGATTCTCCGGGTGCCGGTTCTGGAAGATGCGGACGGTCGCGTCCACCGCGAACACCGCCGCGACGAGGCTCGATACGACGACCGCGATCCCGAACGCCGGGGCGGTCAGAGCGGGGATGAGCCCCACCGCGCACACCACGATCGCGAGGACGAGCCCCGCGATCGCGGATGCGAGACGCGAGGTGAGGGCGGGCGCGGCGATGATCACCGTGATGTTGACGCTCGCCGCGACGATGACGAGACCTGCGAGGGCCGCTGTCGCGCCGAGCATCGCGACGTTGAACTCGTGCCAGGTGTCGAGGGCATCCATGGCCGCATCGTAGCGCGGTGGGCTGGCGTCACATGGCCGGACGGGCATCCGCCGCTCTCTACAATGGGCGAGGGCGCCGATGCGCCCGGCTGAGCGGCGTGGCATCCCCCTCCCGCTTCACACCACCACCGACCTACGCGGAGTTCCACACGTGGCGCTGATCGTCCAGAAGTACGGCGGGTCCTCCGTCGCCGATGCGGAGAGCATCAAGCGCGTCGCCAAGCGCATCGTCGACGCCCGGCGCGCCGGGCACGACGTCGTCGTCGCGGTCTCGGCGATGGGTGACACCACCGACGAGCTCATCGACCTCGCCGCGCAGGTGGCGCCGATCCCCGCGCCGCGCGAACTGGACATTCTGCTGAGCTCGGGCGAGCGCATCTCCATGGCGCTCCTCGCGATGGCGATCCACTCGATGGGCTTCGAGGCACGCTCCTTCACCGGCAGCCAGGCCGGGATGATCACGACCGCCGACCACGGGTCGGCACGCATCGTGGACGTCACTCCCGTGCGGCTGCGCGAAGCGCTCGACGAAGGCGCGATCGTCATCGTCGCAGGATTCCAAGGGTTCAACCGCGATACCCGCGACATCACGACGCTCGGTCGCGGTGGCTCGGACACGACCGCTGTCGCCCTCGCCGCTGCGCTCCAGGCCGACGTCTGCGAGATCTACAGCGACGTCGACGGGATCTTCACCGCCGACCCGCGCGTCGTGCCGAAGGCCCGCAAGCTCGATGTCGTCTCGGCGGAAGAGATGCTCGAGCTCGCCGCCAACGGGGCCAAGGTGCTGTACATCCGCGCGGTCGAGTACGCGCGCCGCCACGGAGTGATGATCAACGCCCGCTCCACGTTCAGCTCCGGCCGCGGCACGTTCGTGCTGGGCCCCGGCATGACGGTTCCCGAAAGCCTCGCTCCCGACAGCACAGAGGAGTCCTCCATGGAAGAGCCCATCGTCGCAGGTGTCGCCACCGACCTCGGTCAGGCGAAGATCACCGTGATCGGCGTGCCCGATGTCCCGGGCAAAGCGGCCGAGATCTTCACGGTTGTCGCCAAGTCGGGCGCCAACGTCGACATGATCGTCCAGAACGTGTCCGCGGCGGCGACCGGGCGCACCGACATCTCCTTCACTCTGCCCAAGTCGGATGCCGCGACGGCTCTGCGAGCCCTCGCCTCCGAGCAGGGCGGCATCGGCTTCGAGAGCCTCGTACACGACGACCAGATCGGCAAGCTGTCGGTCGTGGGTGCCGGCATGCGCACCCACTCCGGCGTCTCGGCGACCCTCTTCGAGGCGCTGTCGACGGCGGGCGTGAACATCGAGATGATCTCGACGTCCGAGATCCGGATCTCCGTGGTCCTCCGCGGCGACGATCTCGCCCAGGCGGCGCGCGTCGTGCACACGGCGTTCGGTCTGGATGCCGAGGTCGAGGCCGTCGTACACGCCGGCACCGGTCGCTGATAGCGCTTCTGCTTCGTTACCGCCGACTGAGCCAGTCGGCGAAGCGAGGGCCGAGAATGAGCGCGTCCGGGCCGGGGAGCGCAAGCCCGCGTCGCATGCCCCGCATCTGCGCCGACGGGATGTCGACGGGGAGCACCGGTCGGCGGTGGCCGGCGTGGCGCTCCCACTCCCGCACCATCCTCGAGAGCTGTTCCTCCTGGGGTCCGGCGATGTCGGTGCTTCGCCCCTGCGGATCGCCCTCCGCGAGGGAGACGAGGTGCGAGGCCACCGCATCGGCCGCGATCGGTTGCACACGCGCGCGCGGTGCGAGCTGGAGCGGACCGACCCTGGCCTGTGCGGCCACCTGACCGGCGAACTCGTGGAACTGCGTCGCGCGGACGACCGACACGGGGACCGATGCGCGGGAGTATTCCTCCTCCTGGGCGAGCTTGCCGGCGTAGTAGCCGTGTGGGATCCGGTCGATGCCGACGATCGACAGCAGAACGGCGTGCCGAATACCGGCGCGCTCCGCGGCGGCGAGGAGTGTGCCGGATGCCGCGCGGAAGAACGCCGTGGCATCCTTCGCGCTCATCGTCGCGACGCTCGCCGCGTCGATCACCGCATCGGCGCCGTCGAGCATGCCGACCAGTCCGCTCCCCGTGGCGAGATCGACGCCGACGGAGCGCGCGAGGACGACGGCATCGTGCCCTCGTCGTTCGACCTCCCTCGTGACGAGTCGTCCCACAGTGCCCGTTCCTCCCGCGATGGCGATCCTCATGCGTGCGTCCCTTCTCGTCCTGCGATGCGTGCGTTCATCTTTCCGACGACGCAGCGCGACAGAATGTGAGCACCGACCAGCGAAAGGGATGCCGGTGTCACAGAGTGCGCGCGTCGCGGAGATCGACCCGGCGGATCGCCGCGCGCTGTTGTCTGCTGCGTACCGGATGCTCGGCACGATGGCCGATGCGGAGGATGCCGTGCAGGAAGCGTACGTGCGTCTGCTCCGACTCGATCCGGCGGAGCGTGACGATATTCGCTCACCCGCCGCGTGGTTGATGCGCACGACGGCGCGGATCTGCCTCGACATGCTCGGTTCCGCGCGAGCCCGGAGAGAGCGCTACGTCGGCGACTGGCTGCCGGAACCGGTGCCCGCTGATCACTGGCCGGTCGGGGCGCAGTCCGATCCCGTCGACGTCAGTGCACGCGCGGAAAGCGTGTCGACGGCGCTGCTGCTGATGCTGGAGACCCTGACCCCCGCCGAGCGGGTCGTTCTGGTCCTCCACGACGCCTTCGCGATGCCGTACGCCGAGATCGCGACGGTCGTCGATCGCACACCGGCGGCATGCCGTCAGCTCGGCGCCTCGGCGCGAGCGCAGGTGGGGTCCCGCCGCGCCGTCCCCGTCCCAGCCGAGCGCCATCGCGCTGTCGTCGCGGCGTTCTCCGCGGCGGCGGCGACCGGCCGGCTCGAGGCGCTCGTGCGCGCACTCGACCCCGACGTCGTCCTCCGCTCCGACGGTGGCGGCGTCGTCTCTGCGGCGCGGCGCAGCGTGCGCGGCGCCGATCGGGTCGCGCGGTTCCTTCTCGGCATCGCCGCCAAGCACCCGACCGCAGCGTATGAACCCGTCGTACACGGCGACGGCGAGGGCATTCTGGTGCGTGTCGCGGGTGAGGTCGACTCGGTCGTGTCGTTCGCGACCGACGGCGAGCGCGTCACGGAGATCTGGGTGGTCCGCAACCCCGAGAAGCTGCGCCTCTGGTGACTCCCGTGCGGGCGAACCGACCGATGCAGGCTGAATCGGCAGGCATCCGCCGTCCTCCGGCAGATCGCCTGCGCTCGGCCCCGGTAGAATCGCCGAAACCCTCTCCACGCAAGGACCCGCCATGACCCGCATCTCTGATTCAGGACTCTCCGTCGCCGTCGTCGGCGCCACCGGCCAGGTCGGCACGGTCATGCGCGAGATTCTCGCGGAGCGCGCGTTCCCGATCCGTGAGCTCCGTCTCTTCGCGACGGCCCGCTCGGCAGGCCAGGCAGTGGAGTTCGGCGGAGCGACCGTCATCATCGAGGATGTCGCGACGGCCGACCCGGCGGGAATCGACATCGCCCTGTTCTCCGCGGGGGCGACCGGCTCGCGCGCCCACGCCCCGCGTTTCGCGGAGGCCGGCGCCGTCGTCATCGACAACTCCAGTGCGTGGCGCATGGACCCCGACGTGCCCCTCGTCGTCAGCGAGGTCAACCCGCACGCGGCCGTGAATCCGCCGAAGGGCATCATCGCGAACCCCAACTGCACGACCATGGCCGCGATGCCGGTGCTGAAGCCTCTGCACGAGGCCGCGGGGCTCGAGCGCCTCATCGTGTCGACGTACCAGGCCGTGTCGGGCTCGGGCCTCGCCGGGGCGCAGGAGCTGCTCGGGCAGATCGAGGGAGTTCTCGCGCAGAATCACACGCTCGATCTCGTCCACGACGGCTCGGCCGTCGATTTCCCGCAGCCGGAGAAGTACGTCGCGCCCATCGCGTTCGATGTGATCCCCTTCGCGGGCAACCTCGTCGACGACGGCGACAACGAGACCGACGAGGAGAAGAAGCTCCGCAATGAGAGCCGCAAGATCCTCGAGCTGCCGGACCTCCTGGTCGCGGGCACCTGTGTGCGCGTGCCGGTCTTCACGGGACACTCGTTGTCGATCCACGCAGAGTTCGCACAGGACATCACTCCCGAGCGTGCGCGCGAGATCCTGGCATCCGCCCCCGGCGTCGTCCTCGAAGAGGTCCCCACGCCGCTCCAGGCGGCCGGCAACGACCCGAGCTACGTGGGACGCATCCGCGCCGACCAGTCGGCGCCGGCCGGCAAGGGCCTCGTCCTCTTCGTCAGCAACGACAACCTGCGCAAGGGTGCTGCCCTCAACGCGGTGCAGATCGCAGAGCTCGTCGGGGCCCGCCTGGGCACCCCCGCTGCCTGAGTCGCAGAAGGCTTCGTGCGGGCCCGTCTTCACGGATCGGCAAGAACGCGGTTCCTTGACGGCGCAGGATGCCTGAAGCGTCCGCCCACGCCGGAAACGCGGCCTAGACTGGGACATCGTGAGTGAACCCGTCGACGTCGTCCTGATCGGCGGTGGCATCATGAGTGCCACCCTCGGAACCCTCCTGCACCGGCTCCAGCCGGACTGGAAGATCGTGGTGCTCGAGCGCCTCAGCGAGGTCGCCGAAGAGTCGTCGAATGCGTGGAACAACGCGGGCACGGGACACTCCGCGCTCTGTGAGCTCAATTACATGCCCGATGCCGCCGACCCGGCGAAGGCGATCAGCATCAACGAGCAGTTCCAGACGAGCCGCGAACTGTGGTCGTCGCTCGTTCGCGAGGGCGTGCTCGACGAGCCGAAGACATTCATCAACCCGACGCCGCACATGACGTTCGTGCGGGGCGAGAAGGATGTGGCGTACCTCAAGGCCCGCTACGAAACCCTCCGGCAGCAGCCGCTGTTCTCGACGATGGCGTACTCCGAGGACAGCCGCGTCATCAACCAGTGGGCGCCGCTGCTCATGGCTGGTCGCCGCAAGGCTGACGAGCCCTTCGCCGCGACGCGCGTGACGGCCGGCACCGACGTCGACTTCGGCGCCCTGTCGCGCCAGCTCTTCGCGCACCTCGAGAAGGACGGTGTCGAGGTCCTCACGAACATCGAGGCGAGGAAGCTGCGCAAGCGGAAGGACGGCACCTGGCGCGTCTCCTACCGCCACTCTCTCGGCAAGACGCCGGGCACGCTCGACGCCCGCTTCGTCTTCGTCGGCGCGGGTGGATGGGCGATCAAGCTCCTGCAGAGCTCCGGGATCGACGAGATCAAGGGCTATGGAGTGTTCCCGATCGGCGGCCAGTGGCTGAAGACCTCGAATCCCGCCGTCGTCGCCCGCCACCAGGCGAAGGTGTACTCGCAGGCCGCCGTGGGCGCGCCGCCCATGTCCGTCCCGCACCTGGACACGCGTGTCGTCGACGGCGAGACCTCGCTGTTGTTCGGGCCGTTCGCGACGTTCAGCCCGAAGTTCCTCAAGCAGGGGCACTGGTGGGACCTCATCACGCAAGTGCGCTTCTCGAACGTCTTCAGCATGCTGAAGGTCGCGGTCACGAACCTCGACCTCTTGAAGTACCTCATCGGCGAGCTGCTGAAGACCCACAAGGGCAAGGTCGAGAGCCTGCGCGAGTTCATGCCCACGGCCGATGCCGCGGACTGGGAGCTTCTGAATGCCGGTCAGCGTGCGCAGGTCATGGTCGGCGGCCAGCTCAAGCTCGGCACCGAGGTCGTCGCCGCGGCGGACGGCACGATCGCCGGTCTTCTCGGTGCATCGCCGGGCGCCTCGACGGGCGCGCCGATCATGCTGAACCTGCTGAAGACGTGCTTCCCGGAGCGAATGGCGCAGTGGGAGCCGGAGCTCGCGCGCCTCATGCCGAGCTACGGCATCCACCTCAACGACGACCGCGCGCTCGCCGACGCGACGCTCGCTGACACCGCCGGGGCTCTCGAGATCACCCGCTGACGCGCAGGGACGCCGCATGGCCAAGCTCTACTTCCGCTACGGAGCGATGAATTCCGGCAAGTCGACGGCACTGCTGCAGGCTGCATTCAACTACGAGGAGCGCGGTCAGCACGTTCTCCTGGCGAAGCCCGAGATCGACACGAAGGGCGCCGACCAGATCTCCAGCCGGCTCGGCGTCGAGCGTCAGGTGGACTTTCTCATCGGACCTGATGCAGACGTCCGCACGCTCGTCGCGGACCACGGCTCCCGCTACATCGGCGCCGTCGCCTGCCTTCTGATCGACGAGGCCCAGTTCCTCACGCCGGCACAAGTGGATGACCTGCTCCGGCTCACCGTGGAGGACGGCACCCCCGTGCTCGCCTACGGCATCCGCACCGACTTCCGCACGCACGCCTTTCCAGGGTCGGCGCGCCTGCTGGAGGTGGCGCACAGCCTCGAAGAACTGAAGACGATCTGTCGGTGCGGTCGCAAGGCGCTTTTCAACGCGCGACTCGTCGGCGGTCGCTTCGTCTTCGACGGGGATCAGGTCGCGATCGACGACCTCGATCACGCCCAGGTCACCTATGAGTCGCTGTGCGCGCAGGACTATCTGCTCGCCTCGGGAGGACGTCTCGGCGGACGCCTCAGCTGAGTGCTCGCTCGCCGCCGCGGGCGCGGCGGGGGAGCGGGATGAGCATCGACGTCTCCCTGCGGTACCTCGCGTACGCGGGGTACTTCGACGCCGAGATCGACTCGGTGAAGACGGTCGACCCGATGAAGAGCACTGTCAGGAGCACCGGGCCGACGATCGTGGGATTGACCGCGCCACCCCAGAACCCGGCCCCTGCGGAGACCGCGGCGCTCGCGCCGAGCGCGTAGAAAGCCCACCACTGGGCCTGCTCGAAGAAGAAGTTCGGATGCCGGGAGAACGCGAACAGCCCGGTCGTGAGGAAGCCCTCGGCCTCACCGCGCTTCTTGCGCTGGTGGAACTCCCATTGCTGCTGATCGGCGATCGTCTCGCCGAGCAGCAGCAGAGCGAACAGGAACGCGATGGCGGCATCCCAGCCGGTGATCGGCGCAGGGTGCTGCCATGCGACGAAGGCGGGCAGGGTGATGAGCACGAGGAGCGTCATCTGGTAGAGCACGATGAAGAGGAGGTTGAAGAGCTGGAACTGCCACGGCTTCATCCGTCCGCGCAGGATCGCCCAGCGATAGTCCTCGACACCGGAGTACCCGCCCTTGCGGGCGAAGTTGAACGTCAGACGCGCCCCCCATGCTGTCACGAGCACGGCCATGAGGATCAGTCGCGTCGCATCGTCGCCGTGCGTGAGGGCTGCGACGGCGAAGATCCACACGTAGACGACAGGCACGATCGACCAGAGACGATCGACCCATGAGGTGTCTTTCGTGACGAGCGAGGCGATCCAGCAGAACAGGGCGGATGCCGCCGCCGCAGCGACGACGATCGGGAGCGGATCCATGGGCTCAGCGTAGAGCCGTTTGCGTCGGCGCACGCGGCGTTCTGACTGTTGTATCGTTTCACTTCGTACTTGGCGGTCGGACCACACTGCTGTAGTGTGGTCGGACCATGGAAAGGGCGACGATGACCGATTCAGCTCCGGAGCGGACTGCGCCCGCACGCGCGTGGCGCGTCGTGCTCGACAAGATCGAGGGCGACCTGCTCGAGGGCAGGCTCGGCCCCGGCGACCGGCTGCAGCCCGAACGCGAGCTCGCCGCGACGCTCGGCGTCGGACGGTCGAGCGTGCGCGAGGCTCTTCGCGTCCTCGAGGTCATGGGACTCATCCGCACCGCGACGGGCTCCGGGCCCACGTCAGGGGCGATCGTGACCGCGACTCCGCAGGGCGGCCTCGCCCAGCTGCTGCGTCTCCAGGTCGCCGCGCAGGGCTTTCCCATCCCCGACGTCTACGAGACCCGTCTGTTGCTCGAGGAGTGGGCCGTGGCTCACCTCGCCGACCGCGCCGACGCTCCGCTCGACGACGCCCGCGCGACGCTCGCGGCGATGGAGGAGGCGGATCTGACGCTCGAGGACTTCCTCGCACTGGACTCGCAGTTCCACGTGCGCCTCGCCGAGGCGGCCGGCAACGTCGTCGTCTCGGCCACGATGGCGGGGCTGCGCGAGACGATCGAGAGCTATATCCGCGCCGGCGCGGCGCGCGTGCCCGACTGGAATGCCACGGCGACGCGGCTGCGACACGAGCATGGCGAGATCCTCGCGGCCATCGAGCGCGGCGACGCCGCCGATGCCCGCCGGCGCGTCCGTGCGCACATCACCGACTATTACGCCGACGCGGGGCTCCCGGCCCCGACTGGCGCGCACGACTCCACCGACCACTGAAAGGCCTGCGCATGGTTCAGCGCCAACTCCCCAAGATTCCCGAGCTGCTCGAGCTCATGCAGTTCAAGAAGCCCGAGCTCGACGGCACGAAACGCCGACTCGAGGGTGCCCTGACGATCGCCGACCTGCGCACCATCGCGAAGCGCCGCACCCCGAAGGCGGCCTTCGATTACACGGACGGCGCCGCCGAAGGCGAGCTCTCGCTCGCACGCGCGCGCCGCGCATTCGAAGACGTCGAATTCCACCCCGACATCCTCCGCCCCGCAGCGAACGTCGACTCGTCGGTCGACATCCTCGGCGGGCGCTCCGCGCTGCCCTTCGGCATCGCGCCCACGGGCTTCACGCGCCTCATGCAGACCGAAGGTGAGATCGCGGGCGCCAGCGCCGCGGGAGCCGCCGGCATCCCGTTCACGCTCTCGACCCTCGGCACGACCTCCATCGAGAACGTGCGCGCCGCGAACCCACACGGACGCAACTGGTTCCAGCTCTACGTGATGCGGGACCGGGAGATCTCCTACGGCCTCGTGGAGCGGGCGGCGAAGGCCGGATTCGACACGCTCATGTTCACGGTCGACACGCCCGTCGCGGGCGCGCGGCTGCGCGACAAGCGCAACGGTTTCTCGATCCCGCCGCAGCTCACCATCGGCACGATCGTGAACGCGATCCCCAGGCCCTGGTGGTGGATCGACTTCCTCACGACGCCGAAGCTCGAGTTCGCGTCGCTGACGACGACGGGCGGCACGGTGGGAGAGCTTCTGGATGCCGCGATGGACCCCACGATCAGCTACGAGGATCTCGAAATCATCCGCTCGCTCTGGCCGGGCAAGATCGTCATCAAGGGAGTGCAGAACGTCGCCGACTCGACGCGACTCGTCGATCTCGGAGTCGACGGCATCGTCCTCTCGAATCACGGCGGGCGTCAGCTCGACCGCGCGCCGATCCCGTTCCGGCTGCTGCCGCAGGTCGTCCGCGAGGTCGGAGCGGACGCGACCATCATGGTCGACACGGGCATCATGAACGGCGCCGACATCGTCGCGTCGATGGCGCTCGGCGCGAAGTTCACCCTCATCGGCCGCGCCTACCTGTACGGGCTCATGGCGGGTGGGCGTCGCGGCGTCGACCGCGCCATCGAGATCTTGCGGAGTGAGATCGAGCGCACGATGAAGCTGCTCGGCGTCGCGTCCATCGACGAGCTCGAGCCGCGCCACGTCACGCAGCTGCAGCGGCTCGTCCCTGTGCCCGGCTTCGGCGCGGCGGCGCGCGTCTGAAGCCGCCTCAGCGCGTCGGAAGGGTCGGCAGGAGCCGCTCGAGGAACTCCGCCGTGTCCTGCCATCCCTCGACCGCCTGGCATGCCACGCCCATGGCGAGCACGGGGTAGTCGTTGCCGTGCTCGTCGAGGCGGTCGCCGACGAAGAGCATGTCCTCCAGCGGGATGCCGGTGTGCGCCGCGAGCTCGCGCATCCCGTAGGCCTTGTCGATGCCGCGCTCGGTGATGTCGACGGAGGTGGACCCGCCCGAGCGGACTTCGAGGTCGGGCACGCGTGCGGCGACGGCGTCGCGGAGGGCGGCCTTCTTGGCGCCCGTGGGGTCCCACGCCGACTTGGCCTCGACGGGAGCCGTCTGACCGAGAGCGGAGAACGTGATCTGGGACCCGCGGTCCTCGAGGATGTCGCCCCACGTCTGCGCCTCCCAGAGACCCAGGCGACGCGCTTCCTCCTCGACGGCGGTCAGCGCGCGCTGCTTCTGGTCGTCGCTGAGCGTGCGGGCGTAGACCGTCTCGACGCCTTCGGTGCCGAGGCGGTAGTACTGCGTCCCGCAGGTGGGCAGCAGGTGCACGTAGGGGAGGATCGATCCGGCCGATGCCGGGAGGCGGTCGACGACCTGCGTCGTGAATTGCGCGAGTTGGCCGCCCGAGATGATCGCGACCTCGACGCGCTCGGCGAGCGCGACGAGCAGATCGCCGATGCGGGCATCGATGGCGCTCTTGGAGGGGGCGAGGGTGTCGTCGAGGTCGAAGGCGACCAGGCGCACGGTGCTCATGGGGAGATCGGCTCGCTCTCGTGACGGGGGTTCTGCGGGCAATTCTAGAGGTGGAACCGCGAAGGGCTCCGCCGGAGTGATCCTCCGGCGGAGCCCTTCTGCTGTCGGGGTGACAGGATTTGAACCTGCGGCCTCTTCGTCCCGAACGAAGCGCGCTACCAAGCTGCGCCACACCCCGTGGCAACCCTCCGAGTCTACAGGGTTCCGGCGCTCCTGCCGAATCGGCTCATGGCATCGCCCGGATCGTGAGGACGGAGGCCTCGGGCCGGCAGGCGAACCGCACCGGCGCGTAGATCGAGTGCCCGAGGCCGGCCGAGACGTTGAGCGGAACGGAGCGCGCGTCGTCCTCGGTCGGGCCGTGCGTCCAGGTGCTGAGCCCGCGCGCCTGATCGCGGGGGATGTCGCAGTTCGCGACGAGCGCGGAACGCGAGAAGGGGATGCGCACCTGCCCGCCGTGCGTGTGCCCGGCGAAGATGATGTCGGCCTCCAGGTCGGTGAATGCGTCGAGCACCCGCCGGTACGGCGCGTGCGTCACGCCGATCGTGAGGGCGGCGTCGTCCGAACGTCGGAACAGAGGACGTCGGCGCAGCGCGGCGACGGCGTCGGGGAGTGCCCCGAGATCGTCCCAGCCGCGGTGCGCGTCGCTCACGCCGAAGGCATCGAGGCGGATGCCCGCCGTTTCGATGACGGATGCCGCGTTGTTCAGATCGACCCAGCCGAGATCCTCACGGAAGTAGGCGTCCATCGCCGCCGTATCGAGGTCGACGCCGCGATGCGATCGCGGCGAGGGTCCTTGGAAGTAGCGCAGCGGATTGCGCGCGGAGGGACCTGTGACATCGTTGGAGCCGTGTACGAAGGCGCCCGGCACTCCGCGCAGAGGAGCGAACGCGGAGCAGATGCCGCGCAGGCCCTCCTCGTGCCCGAGGTTGTCGCCCGTGTTGATCACGAGGTCAGGCTGGACGCGGTCGGCGAGGTCGGCGATCCAGCGCTGCTTGCGGTGCTGCCACGGCGCCATGTGCGCGTCGGACAGGTGAAGGACGGTGAGCGAGGGCGAGCCCGGCGGCAGGAGCGCCAGCTCGTGCCGCCGCACCGTGAACAGGAACCGCTCGATACACGTTCCCCAGACGGCGGCGGAGAGACCCACCGCCCCCGCCGCCGAGACGGCGGCGAGGGCGGTGCGACCGGCGGAGCCCACTAACGCCCGCCGCAGGTCTTCGCCTGGTACTGCACCGTGATGGTGGCCGTGCGGCTGACGACTGTGCCCGCTGCGGGGTCGGTGCCGGTCACGGTGCCGTCTGCCGATGCATCGTCCTTCGCCGTGCACGACGTCGTCACCTGGCCGAAGCCCGCGGCGCGCAGTGCTGCGACGGCGGCATCCGGCTTTGCTGAGGTGACGGCGGGAACCGTGACGCCCTGACCGTTGCTGGGGCGGATCGTGACGGTCGTGCCACCCGCGACGCGGCCTGCGCCCGGGTCCTGCTGAACGATGGTGCCGGACGCCTCGACGCCGTCGACGGCGTCGCCGACCGTCACCGAGAAGCCCGCGGTCTCAAGCGTCTGCGTCGCCTGGTCGATCGTCATGCCGATGACGGACGGCAGGTCGGTCAGCTGGCGCTTCGTGAGGTTCGCATCGGGCGACGGGAAGTCGTCTCCGCCGTACTTCGCGTTCGCGGCACCCTGCATCTCGGGCCAGATCGAGTTGCGGATGCGGGAGAGGACGTATCCGTTCTCGTAGTAGTCGCTGAGCAGTGCATCGCCGATCACATTGCCGACCCAGACGACGGTCGCGACCTTCGTCGAGGAGCCGTCCATCCAGGTGTGCAGGTACTCGTGGATACCCGTCTTGCCGAACACCGGCACTCCGTCGCCGACCCGTGCACCCGAACCCGTGCCCGACATGACGCCCTCGAGCGTGTACGCGGCGGTCGAGGCGACGGCCTCGCTCATCACCCGGCTGCAGGTGGTCTGCGGTGTGATGTCCTCGCCCTTGGCGTTCAGGGCCTTGTCGATCGCCTTCGCGGGGCAGAGCATGCCGTTCGCGGCGATCGAGGCGTAGGCGCCGGCCATGTCGATCGGGGCGACGGCCTGGTCGCCGAGCACGTTGTAGCCGAAGTTCGTCGTGTCGAGCGGCGTGCCGTCGCCCGTCATGACGCCCATCTTCATCGCGACCTGATTCGTCGAGCAGACCGAGATCTTCTCCGCCATCGCGAGGAAGCCCGAGTTGAGCGAGTCGCGGGTGAAGTTGTAGACCGTTCCGCTGTAGCCGGGGTTCGCCTCGAAGTTGCCGATGCCGTTGCCGTTGTTGCTCGAGACGACATCCTGCGTCTGGCCGTCGCAGTTGATGACCTTCTTCGTGCCGACACGGCCGTTGAGAGTCTCGTTGACGGAGTGGCCCTGCTCCAGCCAGTTGACAAGGCTGAAGACCTTGTACGTCGACCCCGCGGAATGGCCACCACCGCCGTTCTGCAGGCGCACGTTGTAGTTGACCTGAGTTGTGGGGGCGTTCTGGTCCTCGGAGTTCTCGATCGAGTACGGGCGGTTCTGCACCATGGAGAGGATGCGACCGGTGCCGACCTCGACCTGGATGCCGGAGGCGCCGAGGTTCATGTAGTCCACGCGGGCCGGCACGATCGAGATCGCGTTGAGCCCGGCCTGCTGCAGGTCGGGGTCGAGGGTCGTGTAGATCTTCATGCCACCGCGGCGCAGGTTCGCGGCGCGCGCGTCGTCGTCCTCGCCGAAGGCGGGGTCAGTCAGGAGCACGGAGCGCACGTACTCGCAGAAGAACTCCGCGCCCGTGGCGGTCTGACAGCCCTGAGTCTGTTCGGAGATCACCGGTTCGATCGGGGAGTTGTAGGCCTCGTCGTACTCGGCCTGCGAGATCTTGCCGAGATCGAGCATGCGGCCGAGCACGTAGTTGCGTCGGTCGAGCGTCAGTTTGTAGCCGTCGGCCGCGCTGTTCTCGGGGTTGCCGGCGTCATCCTCGGTCGACCCGTCCGGGCGGTCGATGCGATAGGTGTTCGGCGCTTGCACCATGCCCGCGATCGTCGCGGCCTGCGCGATCGTGAGGTTCGCGGCATCCGTCGAGAAATAGTGCTTGGCGGCGGCGCCGATGCCGTACACCGTGCCACCGAAGTTCGTGATGTTCAGGTACCCGAGGAGGATCGTCTCCTTCGAGTACGCCTTCTCGAGCTGGATCGCGTACCGCATCTCCTGCAGCTTGCGCTGGTAGCCCTCGGAGCCGCTGTTCACGGTCGTCGACGTGAAGCAGGCCTCGACCTCGTCGTCGCTCTTCGCCTTCGATTCGCAGTTCTGCTGCAGCACGTTCTTCACGTACTGCTGAGTGATCGACGAACCGCCTCGGTTCGAGCCGTTGGAGGCGTTGCCCAGGAGCGCGCTCACGGTGCCGACGAGGTCGACGCCGCCGTGCGTGTAGAAATTCTTGTCCTCGCTGGAGGTGATCGCATCGAACATCACCGGGTTCACCTGGTCGAACGTGACCGGGATGCGGTTCTGGTCGTAGAACTGCGCCATGAGCATGTCGTTGCCCGCGCTGTCCTTGCGATAGATCTCGGTCGGCAGCATCAGCGGGTCGATCTCGAGGAAGCTCGGCATGTTCTCGAACGTGTCGAGTGCGCTCGAGGCCGCATAACCGGAGACGGCGATCGCCGGGGTGACAGTCGCCGCGACGAGGACACCGGCGATGGCGCTCAGGCCGACGAGGCCGGCGATACCGCCGAGCACGCCGGTGGCCGTGCGTTTGGGTTGAGGCATAGGCTTGATCGTAAGGGAGAACCCTGGGGGAAGCCTTGGTGGGCAGGGGCGCGCCCGCGATCTGCCCCGCCCGCAGGGCACCGACAGAATCCGCGACAGGAGAGTCCATGACCACGTGGGAATACCTCACGACGCCGCTGCTGATCCACAACACCGCCGCGATCCTCAACAACTGGGGCAAGCAGGGGTGGGAGCTCGTCCAGGTCGTGACCGGCCCCGAAGGTGGGCTGGTGGCGTACTTCAAGCGCCCCGCCGGCGTCGGCTCCGCGAACGCGGGCCTGGGCGCGGCCGCTGCGGCGGCCCAGCAATTCGAGGGCGAGGGTCAGGCGTGAGCGGTTCGGCGTCGACGCGGCTCGCTGCCCTCGGCATCCAGCTTCCGTCAGTCGTGCCCCCGGTGGCGGCCTACGTGCCCGCGAAGGCGCACGGCGACCTCGTGTACACGGCGGGTCAGCTCCCGATGATCGCCGGTGCATTGCCGGCGGTCGGCAAGGTCGGTGCGGAGGTGGATGCCGCCGCCGCCCAGTCCTACGCGCGCCAGTGCGCGCTCAACGCGATCGCCGCGGCCGCCGCCGCTGTCGGGGGTGTGGACCGTCTCACGGGTGTTCTGAAGGTGACCGGGTTCGTGGCATCCACCCCGGAGTTCACGGGTCAGCCGGGTGTCATCAACGGCGCGAGCGAGGTCCTCGGCGAGATCTTCGGTGACGCCGGTCGGCACGCCCGCTCGGCCGTGGGCGTTCCCGTGCTGCCGCTCGACGCACCCGTCGAGGTCGAGGTCGTCTTCACCTGGGAGTGACGACCCCGGCCTCATCGGGTCACGTCGTCCGGGTCACTTCACCTGGGCCGAGATGACACTCATGACGGCGGTGTCGGCGAGGGTGGTCGTGTCGCCGACCTCGCGGCCCTCGGCGACGTCGCGCAGGAGGCGCCGCATGATCTTCCCCGAGCGGGTCTTCGGCAGCTCACCCACGATGTAGACGTCGCGGGGTCGCGCGATCGGGCCGATCTGGTCGCCGACCCAGCGGCGCAGCGTGTCGGCGAGGCCCTCGGGGGAGTGCGCGTCGAGGTAGCTCTGCTTGATGATGACGAACGCGACGACCGCCTGGCCGGTGGTCTCGTCGGACGCGCCCACGACCGCCGCCTCGGCGACCGCCTCGTTGCCGACCAGAGCGGATTCGATCTCGGTCGTCGACAGGCGGTGGCCGGACACGTTCATGACGTCGTCGACACGACCGAGGAACCAGACATCGCCGTCCTCGTCGAGGCGTGCGCCGTCGCCGGCGAAGTAGTAGCCCTTGTCCTGGAACTTCTCCCAGTAGGTTTCGACGAACCGCTCCGGGTCGCCCCAGATCCCGCGCAGCATCGACGGCCAGGGTTTGGTGAGCACGAGAAGGCCGCCGTTGCCGTTGCCGACGTGGTTGCCGTCGTCATCGACGACGTCCACACCGACGCCCGGCAGCGGCACCTGCGCGCTGCCCGGCTTCGTCTCGGTGACGCCCGGCAGCGCCGAGATCATGATCGCCCCGGTCTCGGTCTGCCACCACGTGTCGACGATCGGGGCGGTATCCGCTCCGATGACCTCGCGGTACCACATCCACGCTTCGGGGTTGATGGGCTCGCCGACCGAGCCGAGCAGACGGATCGACGACAGGTCGAACTGCTGCGGGATCTGTCGACCGAGCTTCATGAAGGAGCGGATCGCGGTCGGCGCGGTGTAGAGGACCGTGACGCCGTACTTCTGCACGATCTCCCACCAGCGGCCGGGGTGCGGGGCATCCGGCGTGCCTTCGTAAAGCACCTGGGTCGCACCGTTGGCGAGGGGACCGTACGCGACGTAGGAGTGTCCGGTGATCCACCCGATGTCGGCGGTGCACCAGAACACGTCGGACTCGGGGTGGAGGTCGTGCACGACCTTGTTCGTGAAGGCCGCCTGGGTCAGGTAGCCGCCGGAGGTGTGCAGGATGCCCTTGGGCTTGCCGGTCGTTCCGGAGGTGTACAGGATGAACAGCGGGTTCTCGGCGGGGAACGGCTGCGCCTCGTGCTCGGCGGGAGCGGCCGGGACGGCGTCGTGCCACCAGATGTCGCGGCCCGCGGTCCAGCCCACTTCGTTCTGTGTGCGCCGCACGACGAGCACATGCTCGACGGATGCCTGCGGACCTGCTCCGCGGTCGGCGAGGGCCTGATCTACGGCCGGCTTCAGCGGCGAGACGCGACCCTTGCGATAGCCGCCGTCGGCGGTGATCACGATCTTCGCGCCGGCGTCGTCGATGCGTGTGCGCAGGCTGTCTGCCGAGAAGCCGCCGAAGATCACCGAGTGGATGGCGCCCAGGCGCGCGACGGCGAGCATCGCGGCGATCGCCTCGGGGATCATCGGCAGGTAGATCGCGACCCGATCGCCCGCCACGACACCGAGGCCCGCGAGCACGTTCGCGACGCGTTTGACCTCGTCGGTCAGCTCGGCGTAGGTCACGCGGCGCTCGTCGCCCGGCTCACCCTCCCAGAGGAGTGCGACGCGGTCGCCGTTGCCTGCCTCGACGTGCCGGTCGAGGCAGTTGTAGGCCACGTTGAGCTCGCCATCCGCGAACCACTGCGCGAACGGCGGGTTCGTCCAGTCGAGCACCTGCGTGAACGGCGTGTGCCAGTGGAGGGCCTTCGCCTGAGCGGCCCAGAAGCCCTCGCGGTCCGCATCGGCTTCGGCGTAGAGCTCGGCTGTGGCGATCGCGTTCGCGGCGAAGTCGGGCGAGGGCGAGAACCGGCGGTTCTCGGTCAGAAGATGGTCGATCTGACTGCTCATGGGCGCGCTCCTTTGCGGCGGAATCCTGAGACGGGCACGGGAGGCTTTCCCGAAGGATGCAGGAAATCTAGCCATCGGCCGCGGCCGTCACTACCTCCGATAGTAGGGAGGGCGTGCGAGAGCGACCTGTCCGCGCACCGTCCCCGCGCACCCAGACGGACAGACGCGCGCGAACAGATATATCGGTGCGCGCGCCCGTTTCGGGCGTAGGGGGTGCTCATCGCATCGTATGCTCGTTCGCGGCCGAACTCTTGATTCTGGCATCGCGACGCCGCGTCCCCCACTGCGGCGGTCGCTGAGACGGCATCCCATTTCCCCCGATGGGATGCCGTCTCCCTTTCTCCGCGGGCTCCCCTGGGCCGAGGCGTCATCGAGTTCTCCCCAGGCGCCCCGTTCCCCAATCTGTCCACCGATCCCGTGAACCGCGCGCTCGGACTCCCTCGCGGCCCCTACCGTCGGGGCATGTCCGATCCCTTCATCGTTCGCCGTCGCGTTCCCGAGGCCGTGCGTCGCCGCGACGCGACCGTCGTCCGCGCCGGCGGTGAGAGGGTCGGCCTTCCGTCGTCGGAGGGCACGGTGGATGCCGGGGCCGCGGCGTCCACCGTGTCGCGCGCGCGTCCGACCCGTCGTCGCCTCCCCGACCATCCAGCGCTCGCGCCGTTGCGGGACGTCTTGAGCGATCCCGACATCACCGATGTCTTCGTCAACGGCGAGGACGGGCTGTTCGTCGATCGCGGAGCGGGCGTCGAGCATGTGCCGCAGTGGCGTGCCGGTGCGGACGAGTTGCGTCAGCTCGCCGTCGCGCTGATCGGGATCGGGGGGCGCCACCTCGACGACGGCGCGCCTCTCGTCGACGTGCGCTGGGAGCACGGCACACGCGTCCACGCCGTACTGCCGCCGATCGCCTGCTCGGGCGCGGCGATCTCGATCCGACTGCCCTCGGCGGATGTGCCCGACCTCGACGAGCTCGGCCGACGCGGGATGTTCGACCGGGTGACCGGCGCGCGTTTGGAGGCCCTCGTCGCGGAGCGGGCGAATCTCCTCGTGACGGGTGCGACGGGTGCGGGAAAGACGACGCTCCTCGCCGCCCTCCTCGGGCGCGTGCCCGCCGGTGAGCGGATCGTCACGATCGAGGATGTCGCGGAGTTGCGTGTCGCGCACCCGCATCACGTGCGGCTGGAGGCGCGGCAGCCGAACCTCGAGGGCGCGGGGGCCGTGACTCTCGCGCGGCTCGTCCGCGAGGCTCTGCGGATGAGGCCCGACCGGCTCGTCGTCGGCGAGTGCCGCGGAGACGAAGTGCGCGAGCTGCTCATGGCGCTGAACACCGGGCACGCCGGCGGAGCCGGAACGGTGCACGCCGGCGGCATCCGGGAAGTGCCCGCTCGGCTCGAAGCGCTGGGTGCGCTCGCGGGTCTCGACGATCACGGTCTCGCCCGGCAGGTCGTGAGCGCCATCGGCGTCATCGTCCACGTCGAGCGGGGGAGCGACGGTGTGCGCCGGATCGTCGGCTTCGCTCGGCCCGTGCTGATCGATGGTCGACTCGGGGTGGAGGCGATGACATGAGAACGCACGTGACGGATACCCCGTCCGGCGCGGAGTCGGTGCAGCAATTGGCGGTGCTGCTCGAAGCGGGGATCGCACCGGTGCGAGCGTGGCAGCTGCTCGCCGAAGCGGGTGACCCCGTCGCAGCCGACGTCGCGTCGGCGCCGCCCGGGACGCGGATCAGCGAGGTACTCGATGCGCACGGGGAGACGTGGCGGCAGATCGCCATCGTGTGGTCCGTCGCCGAGACGGTCGGCGCGCCGCTCGCCTCCAGTCTGCGCCGCTTCGCCGGCGCTCTGACCGACGCTCAGGAGACCCGCGACGATGTCGGGGTCGCGCTCGCGGAACCCACCGCGACGGCACGGCTGGTCGGGTGGATGCCGCTCGTCGCGATCGCACTCGGACTTGTCCTGGGGTTCGATATGCTCTCGACGCTGACGCAGCCGGTCGGTGTGGCGAGTCTTGTCGTCGGTGTCGCCCTGATGCTCGTCGCGCGGCGCTGGACCGCACGCCTGGTCCGGGCGGCGCAGCCGCCGCCGGACCTTCCGGGGCTGCAGGCCGACGCCGTCGCGGTTGCGCTCTCGGCGGGAGTCTCGGTCGAGCGCGCGCTCGCGGTCGTCACCGCTGCGGGCGGCGGCGACCCGTCCAGCGAGACGACGTCTGTCCTCACTCTCGCCCAGCGGGCCGGAGCCCCCGCGGTCGAACTGCTCCGCGCGAGCGCGGCCGACGCGCGACGGCGGCGACGCACCGACGGGCGGTTGAAAGCCGCGCGACTCGGCTCGCGGCTCCTGCTGCCGATGGGGCTGTGCACCCTCCCCGCCTTCCTCCTTCTCGGCGTCGCCCCGATGCTTCTGTCGGTACTCGCCGGCTCCACCCCGATCCTCGCCGCACGATGAGCGGCGTATCCCGTGCCCGCCACCTCCACAACGAAGGAGCAACACATGTCCCTCATCCCCTTTCCCGTCCGCAGCCGGCACGACGGCAGACTCCCTCTCGCGACGCTGCCGCCGCTTCCGCGCCTGACGCAGCGCCGCGCCGCCGCCCTCTACGGTGACGAGACGGGAGCGGCGACGGCAGAGTACGTCGTGGCCACGATGGCCGCCGTCGCGTTCGCCGGACTGCTGGTCGTCATCATGCGTTCGGACGAAGTGCGCGGCATGCTGACCGACCTCGTGCGTCGGGCGCTCACCGTCGCATGAGTCTGCGCGCCCACCGGCGCCCGCGCGCGCCGGTGCCGAGGGACGAGCAGGGATCGGCGACGGCGGAGTTCGCCGTCGTTCTTCCCGCGGTGGTCCTCGTGATCGCCCTGACGATCGGCGGCCTCGCCGCCGCCGGTCGTCAGGTCCGGCTCGAGCACGGTGCGGCACAGGCTGTCCGACTCGCCGCGCGCGGCGAGTCGGACGCGCGCGTGGGCGCGATCGTCGCCACCATCGCTGGAGGGTCCGTCGATTCGGTGTCGCGCGACGGCGCACTCGTGTGCGTCGTCGCGTCCGCGCCCGCGGGCGTGCCCTTACCGCTGCCGGACCTCCGCGCCCGCGCATGCGCGCTCGGCGAGGCCGGCTGATGGCCGGGCTCGCCGCCGCGGTCGGGGTGCTCGCCGTCTCGGCGACGCTCGCGGTGGGGGTCGCCGCCGCATCGGCGGCGACCGTGCGTTCCGCGCACGCGGCGGGGGCAGCGGACGCCGCCGCGCTCGCGGCGGCGGACACGGCGAGCGGTGCTCTGATCGGAATCCCGTGCGACGCCGCCGCGCAGGTCGCCGACGCTGCCGGGGCAAGGCTCATCGCGTGCGACCTCGACGGGTTGGTCGCGTCGGTGCGAGTGGAGGTGGGGTCCGGCGCGTTCGCTGCGCACGCGCGAGCGCGCGCGGGCCCGCCGTCCTGGCCGGAGGGCGCGGGCGCGGCCGCAGGGCGGCCGTGAGCTCCTCTCAGCGTCCTCATGTCCGGCACATGTGTATGGTGTGCATCGAAGAAAGGACGCCCCGTGGCCCAGAGCAGTAAGGCACCCGACACGACGGCAACCGGCACCAAAGCGCCCCGCGCGAAGGCGGCGGCCCCCGCGGGCAAGAAGCTCGTGATCGTCGAGTCGCCGACGAAGATGAAGTCGATCCAGGGATACTTGGGCGACGGCTACGAGGTGCTGAGCTCGGTCGGGCACATCCGTGACCTCGCCGAGAAGAAGGACATCCCCGCAGAGCTCAAGAAGACCTCGGTCGGCAAGTACTCGATCGACATCGAGAACGGCTTCACCCCTCTTTATGTGGAGAGCGACCGCGGCAAGAAGACGGTGGCCGAACTCAAGCGGGCTCTGAAGGGTGCCGACGAGCTCCTCCTCGCAACCGATGAGGACCGCGAAGGGGAAGCCATCGCATGGCACCTGCTGGAGGCGCTGAAGCCGAAGGTCCCGGTGCGCCGCATGGTCTTCCACGAGATCACGAAGGACGCCATCCGCGCCGCCGTCGACAACACGCGCGAGCTCGATCTCGCTCTCGTCGACGCGCAGGAGACGCGCCGGATCCTCGACCGTCTGTACGGGTGGGACGTCTCCGACGTCACGCGCCGCAAGGTCGGCCAGGGGACGTCCGCCGGACGCGTACAGTCCGCCGCCACCCGCCTCGTCGTCGACCGCGAGCGTGAGCGCATCGCCTTCGTCTCGGCGGAGTACTGGGATGTCGAGGCGCTCGCCGCGCCCACCACAGACGCATCCGCCGGCTTCGCCACCCGCCTCGCCCGCCTCGACGGCGCGCCACTGGCCCGCGGCACCGACTTCGACGACGCTGGTCAGCTGAAGAAGGCCGTCGTCGTCCTCACCGAGTCGCAGGCTCGCGAGCTCGCCGTCGCCCTTGAGAAGGTCGGCGAGGTCGCGGTCACCGCGATCGAGGCGAAGCCGGGCACGCGCAGCCCCAAGGCGCCGTTCACGACCTCGACCCTTCAGCAGGAAGCCGGCCGCAAGCTCTCGATGAGTGCGAAGCACACCATGGGTGTCGCCCAGCGCCTGTACGAGAAGGGCTACATCACGTATATGCGCACCGACTCGACATCGCTGTCGACGCAGGCGATCGCCGCGGCTCGCGCGCAGGCGGTGTCGCTCTACGGCGACCGCGCCGTGCCCGCGAACCCGCGCAGCTACGCGAACAAGAGCAAGAACGCGCAGGAGGCGCACGAGGCGATCCGTCCGTCGGGTGATCACTTCCGCACGCCCGCGTCCGTGGCATCCGCGCTCGACCGAGACGAAAGCCGCCTGTACGACCTCATCTGGAAGCGCACCGTCGCGTCGCAGATGTCGGATGCCAAGTACGAGACCACGACCGTCACCCTCGAGGCCGATGCCGCGGGCCGTACCGCGTCGTTCACCGCGTCGGGCACCGTCTACACCTTCAAGGGATTCCTCGAAGCGTACGAAGAGGGGAGGGACGAGAAGCGCGGTGACGCCGACCGCGCCGACGACCAGTCTCTCCCGCAGCTCGCCGTCGGCGACGTGCTCGACCTCCGCGACATCGAACCGAAGGGTCACGCGACGAGCCCGAAGCCCCGCTACACCGAGGCGAGTCTCGTCAAGGCGCTCGAGGAGAAGGGCATCGGCCGCCCGTCCACGTTCGCGTCGATCATCGACGTGATCCTGAATCGCGGCTACGTGACCAAGCGCGGCCAGGCTCTCGTGCCGAGCTGGCTCGCGTTCAGCGTGGTGCGTCTGCTCGAGCAGCACTTCACCGAGCTCGTCGATTACGACTTCACCGCCGCTCTCGAAGACGACCTCGATGCGATCGCCCGCGGCGAGCAGCAGCGGGTCGAGTGGCTGAAGGAGTTCTACTTCGGATCCGATGCCCATGTGGGCCTGCGAAACATCCTCGACAACCTCGGCGAGATCGATGCGCGCGAGATCAACGCGACGCGCATCGGCGAGGTCGCGACACTGCGCTTCGGAAGGTACGGCCCGTACCTCGACGTGCCGACGGGCGAGGGGACGTCGCGGATCGTCAACATCCCGGAGGACCTCGCTCCCGACGAGCTGACGCCCGAGAAGGCGCGTGAGCTCATCGACGCGCCGATCGCGGGCGACCGCGTGCTCGGCCAGAACCCGGAGACGGGGCGCGACATCGTCGTGAAGGACGGTCGATTCGGGCCGTACCTCGAAGAGGTGATCCCTGCCGAGCCGGAGCCCGAAGCCGCACCCGAGGCATCCGAGGGCACCCCGAAGAAGCGGACGGCGAAGAAGAAGGTCGAGGCGCCGAAGCCGCGCCGGGCGTCCCTGTTCAAGAGCATGTCGCCCGAGACCATCGACCTCGATACGGCTGTCAAGCTGTTCTCGCTGCCGCGTACAGTGGGCGTCGACCCCGAGACGGAAGCCCCGATCACCGCGCAGAACGGGCCCTACGGGCCGTACTTGAAGAAGGGCACCGACTCGCGGTCGCTGCAGAGCGAGGAACAGATCTTCGACATCACGCTCGAACAGGCGCTCGAGATCTACGCGCAGCCGAAGTACGCGAACCGCGCGGCGACTTCGCTCAAGGAGTTCGAGGCCGATCCCGTGAGCGGCAAGCCCATTCGCATCAAGGACGGCCGCTTCGGCGCGTACGTCACCGACGGCACCACGAACGTCACGATCCCCAAGGGGCAGACGCCCGACGACATCACGTTCGAGGTGGCGGTGCAGATGCTCGCCGACAAGCGCGCGAAGGGTCCGGCGCCGAAGCGCACGACGCGTCGCACGGCGACGACGCGCAAGCCCGCCGCCAAGAAGAAGTGATGGCCGCAGGCGGGCTCTGGATCACGTTCGAGGGCGGCGACGGCGCGGGAAAGACGACGCAGGCGTCGCTCCTCGAGCGGTGGCTGCGCGACGAAGGGCGCACGGTCGTGCGCACGCGCGAACCGGGCGGCACCGAGGTCGGGGTCCTCATCCGCGACATCGTCCTGCACCACCGGGGGGATGTCGCGCCGCGTGCGGAGGCCCTGCTCTACGCCGCTGACCGCGCGCATCACGTCGCGACGCTCGTCCGCCCCGCGCTCGCGCGCGGCGAGATCGTCATCCAGGACCGCTACCTCGACTCCTCCGTCGCCTACCAAGGGGCGGGGCGTGTGCTGGATGCCGCGCAGATCCGCGACCTGTCGCTGTGGGCTACGGAGGACGCGCTCCCCGATCTCACGGTGCTGCTGGACCTCGACCCGGCATCCGCCCGCGCCCGCCTCGATGCCGACGACAAGCCGTTCGACCGCCTCGAGTCCGAGCAGGCCGACTTCCACGCACGCGTACGGAAGGCGTTCCTGGAACTCGCCGCCGCCGAGCCGGAGCGTTTCCTCGTGCTCGACGCGACGCTCCCCGCGGACGACCTCGCCGCCGCCGTGCGCGCCCGCGTTGCCGCTCTGCTGAGCTGACCTCGGCATCCGCGGGGAGAACCCCTCTCACCCGGCGCGGCGGCGTCGGAGGGACGACGTAGGCTGGTGCGCATGACCAGCGCCGCGCCGACCGCCCTTCCGTGGGGAGATGTCTGGGGCCAGGACGAGGCGCTCGCGCAGCTGCAGGCGGCGGCATCCGACCCGGCGCAGCTCGCGCACGCCTGGCTCATCACGGGTCCGGCAGGATCTGGGCGGTCGACGCTCGCGGCCGCGTTCGCCGCGGCGCTCATCGCGGAGCCAGGCGATGACACCGCGATGCGGCAGGTGCTCGCCGGCACCCACCCCGATCTCACGGCACTGCGCACCGAGGGCGTCATCATCTCGATCAAAGACGCCCGTGCCCTCGTTGAGCGCTCCTATTTCTCGCCGTCGCTCGGGCGCTACCGCGTCATGGTGATGGAGGATGCCGATCGCATGGTCGAGCGCACGTCGAACGTACTGCTCAAAGCGCTCGAGGAGCCTCCCGAGCGCACCGTGTGGATCCTGTGCGCGCCGAGCGAAGCCGACCTGCTGCCGACGATCCGCTCGCGCGTGCGCACGCTGCGGCTGCGTGAGCCCGACGTCGCCGACGTCGCGAGGCTCATCTCGGCGCGCACGGGCGTGGACGGCGCACTCGCAGAGCAGTCGGCGCGTCTCGCGCAGCGTCACATCGGCATGGCGGTCCGCCTCGCGACGGATGCCGAGGCGCGCGCCCGTCGCGACGAGACGCTCCGCGCCGTTCTCGCGGTGCGGGGCGTCGGCACCGCCGTCGAGACCGCTGCGCGCATCGTGCAGCTCGCGACCGACGACGCGAAGGCCCTGACCGCGGAGCGCGACGAATCGGAGCGCGACGCTCTGTTGCGCACGCTCGGCATCGCGCCCGGCGCTGCGGTGCCGCCGGCCGTGCGCGGCCAGCTGAACGCCCTCGAGGACGACCAGAAGCGTCGCGCGACGCGAAGTCTGCGCGACGGCATCGACCGCGTCCTCACCGACCTCGAGTCGATGTTCCGCGACACCCTCATGCTGCAGTTCGGGCAGTCCTCCGACCTCATCAACCGCGAGCTCGCGGACGACATCGCGGCGCTCGCCGCCGCGTGGACCCCCGAGCGCACTCTCACCGTTCTCGATCAGATCTCGGCGACCCGCACGAATCTCGAAGGCAATGCCGCCCCGGCGCTCGCCCTCGAGAGCATGCTCATCACGGTCGCCAGCGGAAGGACCCCGTGAACCGTCTCCGTCGTGCCCTCACCGTCGTCGCCGGCCTCGCCGTCGCTGCGACGGTGCTCTCCGGATGCCTCTACGCCGCCATCCCGCCCGAGACGGTCTCGAGCCCGGCGCCGAGTCGCGAGCCGGTGACCGACGGTGCCCCCGCCGGGTTCGAGGACTTCTACGCGCAGCGTCTCGACTGGACGGCGTGCACGGGGTCGGATGCCGGCTCTTACGATTGCACGACCGTCACGGCGCCTCTCGACTGGAGCGACCCCGACGCCGGCACGGTCGACCTCGCGGTCATCCGCCGCGCGGCGACGGACGGTGAGGCGATCGGGTCGCTGCTGACCAATCCCGGCGGACCCGGGGCGAGCGGGTACGACCTCATCGCCGACTCGGCGTCGTTCGCCGTCGGGACGGCGCTCCTCGACGCGTACGACGTCATCGGGTTCGATCCGCGCGGCGTCGGCCGTTCGACGGCCGTGACCTGTCTCGACGGCGATGCGATGGACGCCTATCTGTACGACATCCCCGCCGACCCGCGGGGGAGTGACGGATGGCGCGCCGAGCTGACCGCGCGCAACGAGGAATTCGTGTCGGCGTGCGAGGCGAACTCCGGCGGCATCCTGCCCTATGTCACGACCGACAACGCCGCGCGCGACATGGATCTTCTCCGCGCCGTGTTGGGCGATGCGAAGCTCAACTACCTCGGCTACTCGTACGGCACATTCCTCGGTGCGACGTACGCCAAGCTCTTCCCGGAGCGCGTCGGGCGCCTCGTCCTCGATGGTGCGATCGACCCGTCCGTGTCGGGGCTCGATGTCGGCACGACGCAGGCGGTCGGGTTCGAATCGGCGCTGCGTGCCTACATGGCCGACTGTCTGACGACGAACGGCTGTCCCTTCACCGGCTCGGTCGACGACGGCATGGCCGACCTCGCCACTCTCCTCGCGAGCGTCGACGCGTCCCCGTTGAAGGCTTCCGACGGGCGGATGCTCGGCGCCGACTCGCTCATGACGGCGATCATCGCGGCTCTGTACTCGGAGGACAGCTGGAACTATCTCACGACGGCGCTGTCGAATGCGCTCTCCGGTGACGCCGACATGGCCTTCATGCTGGCCGACTTCTACAACGGCCGCATCGGAGTCGGCAGCTACCAGGACAATTCGACCGAGGCGTTCCGTGCGTACAACTGCATGGACTACCCGCTCGACACGACGCAGGCGGACAAGGATGCCGCCGACGCGCTCATCCAGCAGAAGGCGCCGACGATCGCGCCCTACTGGGACGGCGTGGATGTCTGCGAAAGCTGGCCGTACCCGCCGACGGGCGTGCGCGAGCGCATCACCGCCGACGGTGCGGCGCCGATCGTCGTCGTCGGCACGACGAACGACCCTGCGACCCCGTACGCGTGGTCGCAGTCGCTCGCAGAGCAGCTCTCCTCCGGCGTCCTCATCACTCGCGAGGGTGAGGGTCACACGGGCTACAACAAGGGCAACGCGTGCGTCGACGACGCCGTCGAGGCGTACTTCCTCGACGGAACCGTGCCGCAGGACGGCCTCACCTGCTCGTCCTGATCAGCGCCTCAGGATCCGTCGCGCGAGCGTGTTCCCGACGAGCTGCACGATCTGCACGATGACGACGATCACGAGGACGGCCGCCCAGGTCACCCACGGGTTGAACTGCTTGAACCCGTAGTTGATCGCGAACTGCCCGAGGCCACCGGCGGCGACCGCTCCGGCCATCGCGGTCATGTCCACGAGCGCCACCACGACGAACGTGTAGCCGAGCACGAGCGGCCCCAGCGACTCGCGGGGGACCAGGCGGAACAGGATCCGCGACCGGCTCGCTCCCGCCGCTCGCGCCGCTTCGATGACGCCGGGACGCACTGTCAGCAGGTTCTGCTCGACGATCCGGCTGATGGCGAACAGCGAGGCGATCGTGATCGCGAAGATCGCGAACGGCACGCCGATCCCCGGCAGGCCGAGACCGCGCGCGAGGGGCTGTACGGCCGCGAGCAGGATGATGAACGGGATCGGCCGGAAGGTGTTCACGACGACGTTCAGGATGCCGAACACGACGCGGTTCGGGAACAGACTTCCCGCACGCGTCGCGTAGAGCGCCATGCCCAGCACGAGGCCGGCGAACCCGCCGAGGATGAGCCCGGCCGTCGAGACGTAGAGGGTCTCGAGCGTGGCCTCCCACAGTTCGGGCAGGAGGTCGATGAGCCTATCCACGGGAGTCCTCCTCGGCGGGGCTGTTCTCGGTCAGCGCGGCGAAGGCCCCGGCCGCCGCAAGAGCGCGATCCACGGCATCCGTCTCGCCCGTCACCGCCAGCGTGAGGTGCCCGAAGACGCGCCCGCCGATGTCGTTGATGCCGCCGTGAACGACTTCGAACCGCACGCCGTGCGCGGCGAGGGCGGCGAAGACGTCGGCCTGTGCCGCGGCGCCCTCGCGGACGTCGAGGGTGACGATGCGCCCGGGGTGGCGTGCGCGCAGGGTCGCGAGGTCATCGCCGGTCGGGACGTCTTCGATGATGCTCGCGACGAACCGCGCCGTGGCGGCGTGGCGCGGGGCGGAGAGGACGTCGAAGACGGGGCCCTGCTCGATGATGCGTCCGTGCTCCATGACGACGACGCGGTCGGCGAGGGTGCGGATGACGTCCATCTCGTGGGTGATCACGAGGATCGTCACGCCGAGTTCTTCGTTGACGCGCTTCAGGAGACCGAGGACCTCTGCCGTCGTGTCGGGGTCGAGGGCGCTCGTGGCTTCGTCGGCGAGGAGGATGCGCGGGCTCGTGGCGAGTGCGCGGGCGATGCCGACGCGTTGCTTCTGTCCCCCGGAGAGTTGCTCCGGATAGTTCCGTGCCTTGTCGGCGAGACCGACGAAGTCGAGGAGTTCGGCGACGCGCGCGCGGATCTCCGCTTTGGGGCGGCCCGCGATCTCGAGCGGGTAGGCGACGTTGCCGGCGACCGTGCGCGAATCGAAGAGATTGAACTGCTGGAAGATCATGCCGATGTCGCCGCGAAGACGCCGGAGGTCGCGTTCGCCGAGGCGTGTGATGTCGATGCCGTCGATCTCGACGACGCCGGTCGTCGGCGTTTCGAGCGCGTTCACCAGGCGCAGCACGGTCGACTTGCCCGCGCCCGAATAGCCGATGATGCCGCAGATCTCGCCCGCGGCGATCTCGAGCGTGACGTCGTCGACCGCGGTGACAGGCGCCGCGTCGCGGGCGGCGGCGGCGAAAGACTTCGTCACGCCGCCCAAGCGGATGAGTGTCATGGATGCCTCCTGGCACAGAACATGCGTGTGCGGCCCGCTCCTGGGAGCGGGCCGCACACGCATCGGATCACTGGTTCGCGCGGATCTCGTCCTCGGTCTTCTTGAGCGAGGCCACGAGGTCACTGACCGGCGTCTTCAGGAGCACTGCGGTGTCGCCGGAGGCCTTCAGCACGCCGTCCTGCACGGCCTGCGTCTCCTGGTAGATCTTCACGAGCTTCAGGTAGGTCGGGTTCTCGGCGTCCGCGGCGCGGGCGGCGAAGATGTTGATGTACGGGAATGCGGCCGGGTCGGACGGGTCGTCCTGGGCGAGCAGCTGGTCGGAGGTGAGGCCCGACTTCGCGACGAAGTCGTTGTTCACGACCGCTCCCGCGAAGTCCGGCAGCGACGACGCGGTGAAGTCGGCGGCGACGGCCTCGACCTTGACCTTCGAGCCGGGCTCGATGTCGGCCGTCGTGGAGAAGACCGAGCCGCCGTCCTTCAGCTCGATGAGCTTCGCGGACTGCAGAACGAGGAGGGCGCGCGCCTGGTTGGATTCATCGTTCGGGACGGCGATCGTCTCGCCTGCCGGGATGTCGGCGACGTCCGTGTACTTCGTCGAGTACAGGCCCAGCGGGTAGATCGCGGTCGCCCCGATCGGGACGAGATCGTCGCCCGAAGCGACGTTGTAGGTCGCGAGGTAGATGATGTGCTGGAACTGGTTGAGGTCGAGCTCGCCCGCGGACAGCGCCGGGTTCGGCTGGTCGTAGGAGTCGAAGTCGACGATCTCGACGTCGATGCCCTCCTCCTTCGCCGCCTCGGTGAACGTCTCCCAGTACGGGTCGCCGGCGCCGACGACGCCGATCTTCACGGTGCCGGTCGATGCGGCGTCGCCGCTCGCGGCGGGTGCGGCGGACGACGAGCACGCGCCGAGGATGAGCGCGAGCGGGAGGGCGAGCGCTGCGGTGAGCGTCTTCACGGTGCGGGACTTGGTGGACAAGATGGTGCTCCTTGGGGTCGGTGCACCGCGCTGGCGCGGTGGGCTCGTGACCCGGCTGTCCGCGCTCGCCTCATCGCGGTGCCACATCGACGCTACGCGGCGCGCACCCGGCTGCCGAAATCGGGGCGTAACACAGTGACACCGGATGCCGCGCAGCATGACACCCCGGCACCTCCGACCGTGGTTCGCGGCACGCCTGAGAACCCTGTAAGATCGATCATCGTGCACGGCGTCAGCGTCGTGAAGAACACACCCGCCGCCCTAGCTCAGTCGGCAGAGCATTTCACTCGTAATGAAAAGGTCAAGGGTTCGATTCCCTTGGGCGGCTCCACTCGGCTCCACGGTCCACGTGGGACCACGAAGGCCCCGGATCCCTCCGGGGCCTTCGTCGTCTCTGCGTCCGCGACTGATCTCAGAACATGATGACCTGCCGCAGCGCGGTGCCGTCGGCCAGGGCATCCATCGCCGCGTTGACGTCCTCGAGGCCGATGCGCGCCGAGATGAGCCGCTCGACGGGCAGACGCCCCTCGCGCCAGAGCTGGGCGTAGCCGGGGATGTCGCGCGCGGGCACCGCCGATCCGAGGTACGAGCCGACGATCGTCCGCGCCTCGGCCGTCATCGTGAGCGGCGAGATCTCGGAGCGCGCCCCCGGGGCAGGAAGACCCACCGTCACCGTGCGCCCGCCGGGGGCAGTCAGCGCGAACGCGGTCTCGAACGCGCGCGGGTGCCCCGCGGCCTCGACGACGAGAGGAACCCGGATGCCGGCATCCGCCGCTTCCTCCGGCGTGTAGACCTCGTCGGCGCCGAGCTCGCGCGCGCGGTCGAGCTTCGAGCGGACCCCGTCGATGCCGATCACGCGCCCGTAGCCGAGAGACGCCGCAGTCAGGAGTGCTGCCATGCCGACGCCGCCGAGACCGACGATCGCGATGTCATCGCCGTCCTTCGCCGCTCCCGCATTGACCACGGCGCCACCGCCCGTGAGAACGGCGCAGCCGAGTACGGCGGCGACCTCCGGCGGAACGTCTGCGCCGACCACGACGGCGGAGCGGCGGTCGACGACGGCGTGAGTCGCGAATCCGGAGACGCCGAGGTGATGGAAGACCGCGGTGCCGTCGCCGGCGGAGCGCAGTCTCGACCCGCCCGACATGAGCTCCCCGGCGCCGTTCGCGGCCGTTCCGGGCACGCACGGCATGACGCCTCCCGTGCGGCATCCGTCGCACTCACCGCACCGAGGCAGGAACGCCATGACGACGCGGTCGCCGACGGAGAAGCCGTCCTGCGCGGCACGTGCGCCGACCTGCTCGACGATCCCGGCCGCCTCGTGCCCGAGGAGCATCGGAATCGGCCGCAGGCGGTTGCCGTCGACGACCGAGAGATCGGAGTGGCAGATGCCGGCCGCCTCGATGCGCACGAGGATCTCGTCTGTGCGCGGGTCGTCGAGATCGAGCTCCCGGATCTCCAGCGGAGCGGAGTCGCGGTAGGGACGGGTGGCGCCGATCTCGGTGAGGACGGCTCCGCGGATGGATGTGGTCATGTGTCTTCCGCCCATCATCTTCGGCATCATCGGTGGCGCCTGAACGATCGTATCGACTGTGGAATACTTCGAGGTCAGTCCGCAGACCTGGAGGCCCGGCGTGAGCACCCCCGATGTCGTCGACATCCTGCTCGAGATCTTCGCCTGGGTGGGATTCGGCGGCGCCGTCGCGCTCGCGATCGCCGCTGTCGTGATGTGGGCGGTCGATGGCACCTGGCTCTCCGCCGAGGCCATCGTCGATCGGGAGGACGACACCACCGCGGGGGAGCCGATGACGGTCGTGCGCTGGTACGACGCCGACGGCGACGCCAATCGCGCTGTGGCGAGCCCGGACGAAGCGGCGGAGCTGACGGGGCGGGACGTGGCATCCATCTGGTACCGCCACGGATGGAGGGGCCGTATGCGGCTGACGAGGCGCCCGCCGGGACTCCGTCGGGTGATCTGGAGCGCCGGCGGCATGCTCGCTCTCGGCATCCTCTCGGTCGCGGCGAGCATCGTCCTGTATTTCTTGCGCGGCTGATGTTTCTCGCGGAGCTGATTGCTAGCTAAGCTAGCGATATGACCGCACCCAGGGATGTGCCCACCCGCTGGCTCCGCATCGGAATCCCGGTGCTGCTCGTCCTGATCTGGCTCGTCGGCGGATCGATCGGCGGACCCTACTTCGGCAAGGTCGACGAGGTCGCGACGAACGATCAGTCGAGCTTCCTGCCGTCATCCGCCGAGGCGACGCAGGTGCAGGAGCGCCTGGCCGACTTCACCGGCGGCGACACGATCCCCGCTGCCGTCGTCGTCACGGGAGATGGTGCACTCACCGAGGCCCAGCTGTCGGACATCGACGAGCTCGCGACGTCGATCGGCGCGGTGGCGGGCGTAGGGGAGATCTCGCCCGCGCTGCCCTCAGACGACGGCGAGGCCGTGCAGCTGTTCGTGCCCATCGACTCGTCCGGAGACGTCGGCGAGACCGTCGCCGCCGTGCGTGAAGTCATCGCCGATGATCTGCCGGCGGGACTGGATGCCTGGGTCACGGGCCCCGCGGGTTTCACGGCCGACCTCGTCGCAGGGTTCCTCGGCATCGACGGGCTCCTGCTCGGCGTCGCGCTCGGCGCCGTCTTCATCATCCTCGTGATCGTCTACCGCTCGCCGCTGCTGCCGATCCTCGTGCTCCTCACCTCGACATTCGCGCTGTGCGTCGCGTTGCTGACCGTCTGGTGGCTCGCGAAGGCCGGCGTGTTCGTCCTGAACGGCCAGGTCCAGGGCATCCTCTTCATCCTCGTCATCGGTGCGGCGACCGACTACGCGCTTCTCTACGTCGCCCGCTTCCGCGAGGCGATCGGTCGCGGTGAGGCACGCTGGAAGGCGACGACATCCGCCTGGCGCGGCGCGTTCGAACCCATCCTCGCATCGGGCGGAACCGTCATCGCAGGCCTGCTGTGCCTCCTGCTCAGCGACCTGGCGACCAATCGCGCGCTCGGGCCGATCGCCTCGATCGGCATCGTCTTCGCGGTGCTGTCGGCGCTGACCTTCCTGCCCGCGCTTCTGGCTCTCACCGGGCGGGCGGCCTTCTGGCCGTTCATTCCGAAGCCCGGTGCGCGCACCGACCCCGGCGATGCCGCGGAAGCGCTCGTCACCGACCCGCACGCGCCGGTGAAGGGCTTCTGGTCGCGCCAGGCGCGCCTCATCGCGCGCCACGCGCGCCCGGTCTGGATCGTGACGACGGTCGTGCTGATCGCGGCCGCGGCCGGCGTGCTGCAGCTGAAGGCCGACGGTGTGCCGCAGTCCGACCTCGTGCTGGGCGCGTCCGAGGCGCGCGACGGTCAGGACGTTCTCGCGCAGCACTTCGCGGCCGGTTCCGGCAGCCCCGCGTACGTCATCGTGCCGGAGGACCGCGTCGCCGACGCCGTGCAGGTGCTGACGGATGCCGAGGGCATCGACAGCATCGCGGCGGTGTCTCAGGACGCGGCATCCGGCCAGATCGGCGTCGCGCTCGACGGCGGCGACGTCGTCTACACGGTGGCGGGCCCGCCGCAGGCGTCTGGAGCTCCGGCGCCCACGCCCACGGTGGCGGGCGGCGACGTGCTGCTCGTTGCGACCCTCACCGACGAGGCGGACTCTCTCGCCGCTGAGGATGCCGTGCGGAGCCTGCGCACGGCGCTCGCCGACGAGCTCGGCGCCGGGACCACGTTCGTGGGCGGCCCCACCGCGATCGACCTCGACACGAACGATACGTCGATCCGCGACCGCACGGTGATCATCCCGGTGATCCTCGTCGTGATCCTCGTCATCCTCATGCTGCTGCTGCGGGCCGTCGTCGCGCCGCTGCTGCTCATCGCGAGCGTGATCCTCTCGTTCGGCTCGGCCTTGGGGGTGAGCGCGCTCATCTTCAACCACGTCTTCGACTTCCCCGGCGCCGATCCGGCGGTGCCGCTGTACGGGTTCGTCTTCCTCGTGGCGCTCGGCGTCGACTACAACATCTTCTTGATGTCGCGCGTGCGTGAGGAGTCGCTGCGCCATGGGACGCGTCCCGGCATCCTGCGCGGCCTCGTCGCGACGGGCGGTGTCATCACGTCGGCCGGCCTCGTGCTCGCGGCGACATTCGCGGCGCTCGGGGTCATCCCGATCCTGTTCCTTGCGCAACTGGCTTTCATCGTCGCCTTCGGCGTGCTGCTCGACACGTTCGTCGTGCGGTCGCTCCTCGTTCCCGCCGCGGCGTACGACCGGGGTCGGGTGATCTGGTGGCCGTCGAAGCTCTCGAGGTCCGATGCCGCCGCGATTCCCGTCGAGACGATGACGCGGGCCGAGTACCGGGCTAGCCTCGAAGAATGACCAGGGCACTCTTCATCGTCGACGTGCAGAACGACTTCACCGAGGGAGGTGCGCTCGGCGTCGCCGGGGGAGACGCGGTCGCCACGGGCATCACGGCGCATCTCGCCGCGCACGCGGGGGACTATGCCGTCATCGTCGCCTCGCGCGACTGGCACGACCCGGACTCCGACAACGGCGGGCACATCGCTCTCGAGGGCGAGCCCGACTTCGTCGACACGTGGCCCGTGCACTGCGTCGCGGGCACCGAGGGCGCCGAGTACGACCCCGGTCTGGACACCTCCGCGGTGACCGTCCACGTGATCAAAGGGCAGGGGAAGCCCGCCTATTCGCTGTACGAGGGCACGACGGATGCCGGTGAGCCGGTCGCCGCGCTGCTGTCCGCCCACGGGGTCACCGAGGTCGACGTCACGGGGATCGCCACCGACCACTGCGTCAGAGCGTCGGCGCTGGATGCCATCGAGCACGGCATCCACGTGCGGGTGCTCACCGGTCTCGTCGCCGGCGTCGCGCCGGAGTCGTCCGAGGCGGCACTCGCCGAGCTCGCGCACGCCGGCGCCGAACTGGTGGATGCCGCATGAGCGCCCCGGCTGGCTGGTACCCCGATCCCTCCGACCCGACGCGTCAGCGCTGGTGGGACGGCGCCCGCTGGGCGGCTCCCGCTGCTCCGGTGGCGCCCGCGCCTCAGGTCGCGGCATCGGGTGCGGCACCGGTCGCGGTGGACACGAACACCGTCTGGGTGTGGCTCGCAATCGTGATGTCCGTGCTGCCGATCGGTGTGCTGTTCCTGATCGACTGGGACGGGTATCTCGTCGCGCTGTCGCAGGTGACGAGCGGTTTCAACCCCACGGCGGACCTTCTGCAGTGGGAGGCGCACGTCTTCGCCGTGTCGGCGCTCAGCTGGATCGCGATGGCCGCGTTCATCCTGTTCTCGTGGCTCGACTGGCGCGAGCTGCGGCGCCGTGGCGTCGCCGCCCCTTTCCACTGGGCGTGGTCGTTCTTCGCCCTCGTCAACGGGGGTCTCGCCGTGTACATGATCGGGCGCGCCGTCGTGCTGAAGCGCCGGACGGTGTCGGGCGGCTGGCCGCCGTTGTGGGTCTGGATCGGTACGACCGCGCTGGGCTTCGTCATCATGATCGTCTGGATGATTGGCTTCCTCTCGAAGCTCTTCACCGTCGTCGGCGGGATGGCCGCCTGAATCGGCGAGGCGCTCGCCCGCCTCGGCGGCGCTTCGCACCGCCACCCGTCGTGCAGTGGGGGCTGTTCGCCATACAGGTGTGGGGCGTCGTCCTCGTCACCGCTGCAACCGTGATGCGCGTCCACCTCGCGGCGTTCATCATGGCCGTCGTCCTGCTGATCGTGAGCGTGCTGCGTGTGTGGGCCGAGCCGGGGCGCACGACGAGATGGTTCGTCTGGATTTCGCCCGTGGTGTTGGCGGTCGCCGTGATCGTCTGGCTCGCCGCAGGCTGAACCGGACGCTCGGGCTCACGAGGGCGCGGGGTACAGCCGCCGGAGGATGAGGCGCTGGACGAGCGTCCAGGCGACCGTCGTGAGCAGGTAGAGCCCGGCGGCGAGCGGCACGAAGAGCGCGATGACGGCGGTCGCGAACTGCAGGACACCCAGCAGACCCGCCGGAACGGCCGGGATGCCGGAGGCATTCGACGCCTCCGGCGGCGAGGGCCGGAACAGGCGCAGCGTGAGTTCGCCGACGAGGGCGATCGCGAGCACGAGGCATCCGATCACGATCCAGGTCGCGTGATCCGCCGTGCCTGCGCGCAGGGCGCCGACGAGGCTCGCGCCGAGCGGTACACCGAAGAGGTTCTGCGCGAGCAGCTCGTTCGCGTGGTCGCCGATCACCGGGTGCAGGAACACCGAGTACAGCAGCCCGACGATCGGGGCTTGGAGGAGCAGCGGCAGGCACCCCGCCAAGGGTGACGCACCTTCGGCGCGATAGAGCTCCATCGTCGCGCGCTGAAGGCGTTCGCGGTCGCCACGGTGCCGCTTCTGCAGCTCGCGCAGGCGCGGGGCGAGCCGCGCGCGCGTCTGCTCGGCCTTCGCCTGTGCGACACCCGCCGGAATGAGGGCCGCGCGCACGAGAAGCGTGACGAGCACGACGGCGAGTGCGCTGGCGAGGGCGCCGGTTGCGGGGGTGAGGAGTCAGATCAGGGCCATCAGGCCGGTGGAGGTGAGGTCGAGAAGGGTCGAGAAGACGGGCAGGGTCGAGAGGTCCACGGGGCATCCATTCGTCGGAGCGATCAGGTCGGCTGATCGGCCGCGAGGGATGCCGAGGCTCTGCCCGGCGGATCGACGCTACGCGGCCGCGAGCGCCCGACCGGGACCGCGGCGACGGATATGCCCCGCCGCATCGGGATCGCTCTGCGCGAGCGGGGCGCGCAGCTCGGAGCGGCGCGTCGGGTGCGCGGCGGCGCCACGCGGGTGGGCGGGCGCGGCGTCGGCGACGACCGCGACGAGGAGCGCCGCCAGAGCGAGAGCGACGACGGCCACGACAGTCAAGGAGCCGCTCGCCGTGGGATCGGCCAGCGCGAGAAGGCCGGTCGCGGCGAGCAGCGCGCGCAGGATGCCGGCGATGATGTCGATCATGCTGCCTCCCGTTCTGCGACGCGGCGTCGTGCTCTTCTGGAGATCAGCGTACCCGGGCCGCGTCGGGACGACGTAGGTGCGCGTGCATCTCTCGTCGACGAGCTCGTCGATCGCGGCTGATCGCCACCCGCCCGCAGGAGGAATCGCGTCACCCGGTGCCTGCGTAGCTTGCTAGGCTGAAACCGCCCCTATAGCTCAGTTGGTTAGAGCAACGGACTTCAACATCACAATGGAGCGCCGGCGTCGAAATACGCCGGATGACCGCCGCTATATGCTGGGACGCCCTGAGAGCCCGAGGTACTCGTCACGACCGCACCGGTTGTGGCAGTGACAATCCGAGGGATTGGGTAATCAGCAGGTAACCGCAAGGGAACCTCAGAGACTACACGCGGCGCACCTGACCGGCCCGGCCGAAGGTGAAGATATAGTCCAGACTGCAAGCCGGGTCATCCGTCCGGTGGCTGGGGAAAGCCCAGTGCAGCAGGTTAATCCGTGGGTCCAGGGTTCGAGCCCCTGTGGGGGCACCGCTGCAGGAATGTCCGATGTTGCCGATAGGACTTTCCCTATGGAGTGGACCGCGGAAGCAGGCAAGCGCTGCGCGACTTGCGGTTTGACCAAGGCGTGCACCGAGTTCAACCGCAAGCGCTCACGTCGTGACGGACTCCAAGAAACCTGCCGAGACTGCAATCGGGCGGCATCGCGTCGCTACTACGCAGAGAACCGTGAGCGACACATCCAGACGATCGTGGCACGAACTGCGAAGCGCCGACGCGAAGCGAAGACATTTCTCGCCGTCTATCTCAATGATCATCCGTGCGTCGACTGCGGACTTCGAGATCTCCGCGTTCTTGATTTCGATCACCGACCGGACTCGCTCAAACGCAAAGACGTCATGCAAATGGTGAAGGAGGGCTTCGGGATCGCTGCGATCATCGAGGAGATCGCCAGATGTGATGTGCGATGCCGAAATTGTCACGCCATCGTCACGCTGGAGCGTCGCCCAGACAATTGGCGTTCGCAAGCGATGTACGCGCTTCATGACCCGGGCTGACCTCGATCTGAAGCCAGACCTCTGACCGGACACGGGAATCGTCGAGATCGCCTTGCGCGCCCGCTATCCGAGCCGCGCCAACGACGCGGTGCGGCCGCCGGCACCCCCGCGCCGACGGCCGCACCGTCTCTTGATCCCCTTGTCCCGAGGGGAGGCGTCCCCCGAGGGGGAGTCCTGATCAGTTGGTGGGCATGAGCACCGAGTCGATCAGGTACACGGTTGCGTTGGCGGTCTGGACGCCACCGCAGATGACCTTGGCGCCGTTGACCATCAGGTTGTCGCCCGAACCGGTGACGTCGACGTCGCCGCCCTCGACGGTCTTGTGCATGCCCGTGACCTCCGACGGGGTCAGCTGGCCGGGGACCACGTGGTACGTGAGGATCTTCGTGAGCGCCGCGCTGTCGGTCTTGAGCGAGTCGATCGTCGCGGCGTCGATCTTGCCGAACGCGTCATCGACCGGTGCGAACACCGTGAACTCGCTGCCGTTGAGGGTGTCGACGAGGTTCACGTCGGGGTTCAGCTGGCCGCTGACCGCGGCGGTGAGCGTCGTCAGCAGCGGGTTGTTGGATGCCGCGACCGCCACCGGGTCCTTCGACATTCCCTCGACCGAGCCCGCGCCCGACGGCACGGCCGCCGCGTAGTCGGCGCAGCCCGTGCCCACGAGGTTCGCAGCCGGGTCGTTCGACATCCCGCCCGAGGTCGCGGACGGCGTCGACTGCTCCATCGCGGCGGGAGTCGTCGCCTCGGGGGTCGAGGAGCCCATCGAACACGCCGACAGGGCGAAAGCGCCCGCGATCGTCAAGGTGAGAGCCGCGGTGATCTTCTTCTTGGTGCTGAGCATGATGCCTCCGGTGTTCAGGGAGCCGCGGTGGTGCGGACTCGAGGGTGTTTCGGAGTCGCCGCGAAATCGGATGGGAATCGGATTGAGTTTTCTTTTCGTGTTCTTTCCGTGCAATCCGAAACCGGTGCCGGCGCGAACCATTCTGTGAAGGACGCGAGCCGAGGCCTACTCGGTGACACGCGGACTGCGCAAGAGTGCGACAGGGGGTGCGCAATGCGGCATGCTGTGAGGGATGGTCATCGATGGAATGGACGTGACGGCGGGCGAGGATGCCGGCCGTCCCCGAGACCACGCCGCCGAGCTTCTGGAGCGCGTCGCGCTGCGCGACCAGGCGGCCTTCGCTCAGCTGTACGACCTCCTCTCGTCGCGGGTCTTCGGGCTCGTCCTGCGCGTGATCGTCAATCGCTCCCACGCCGAGGAGGTGCTGCAAGAGATCTTTCTCGAGATCTGGCAATCCGCTGCGCAGTTCGCTCCGAACAAGGGTCAGGGGAGGGCGTGGGTCATGACGATCGCGCATCGCAGGGCCGTTGACCGCGTGCGGTCCGCGCAGTCGAGCGCCGACCGAGACGAGCGGGCGGGTCTGCGTGAACTGCGTTCCGAGCCGGCGGGTGTCGACGAGCAGGTGGAGCTGCGCATCGAAAGCCGTCGGGTGTCACGAGCGCTCGAAACCCTGCCCGAACCCCAGCGCGAAGCGCTGACCCTCGCCTACTTCGGGGGCTACAGTCAGAGCGAGATCTCGGCGATGACCGGGACGGCACTGGGGACGATCAAGACGAGAATGCGAGATGGGCTTTCGCGCCTACGCCAGGAGATGGGGGTGACCGATGCGCGATGAGATGACGGTGGGCGAATTCGCCGACCTCTCCGCCGGTCACGCCCTGGGCGCGCTCTCTGCGGAGGATGCCGTTCGGTTCAGTGCCGCGCGCAGCGCCCACCCTGAATGGGAGGAGATCGTCGCTCAGGACGAGCTCACCGCAGCGGTTCTCGCCGAGGGGGTGGCGCCGGTCGCGCCGCCTGTCGACGTGCGTTCCCGGTTGCTCGCAGCGATCGCTGTGCCCCCGGCGGACGTCGAGCCGCCGGAGTCCGCCGCGCCGTCGGAGGCGACGTCGGTCGCCGAAGAGGTCGGGGCCGCGGAGGCGCCCGAGAGTACTGATGCCTCGTCGACGCCCCCGGCGCCGTCGACCGAGATCGTCCAGACCGTGCAGCGCCGGAACTGGACGCGGGGGCTCTTCGCCCTCGTGGCATCCTTCGTCCTTCTCGTCGGGATCGGCTGGGGCGTCGGCGCCGTGTCGAATACATGGCGCACACCCGCGTCGGTGACGGCGCTGAACGAGATCCAGAACGCGCCCGACGCCCAGTCCGCTCAGGCGGACTTCGACGGCGGCACGGCGACCGCGCACTGGTCGGCGAGCCTGGGCAAAGTCGTCCTCGTCGCCGAGGGTCTGCCCGAAATCCCTGCCGATCGGACGTTCGAACTCTGGTACGTCCGGGGCGACACTCCGATCGCCGCGGGGACGTTCTCTGCGGACGGCGGCGCAAGCACTGCGGAGCTCAGCGGGCAGATGCAACCCGGCGATGTCATCGCGGTAACGGTCGAGCAGGCCGGGGGGTCGCCCGACGGCACGCCGACGACGACGCCGGTCCTGGCAGTTCCGACCGCCTGAACCCCGCTGCCGGCGCCCCCGTCCTCTGGCGCGGGTAGCCTGGAGCGGTGACAGACGACGCGCGACGCGAGTATCATCGCCCCGTCCACCGGCCCACGGCCACCTTCGACCGGCGCTTCGGTTCCACCGATCCGGCGGAGGTGTCACGTGCGGCACACGCCACGGCATCCGCCCTGCTCACGCGGGTGCGCGACGAGCCGGAGGGCGACGTCGTCGATCGACTCGTCACCTTCACGGACACGCACGGCATCGACACACTCGCCGAGTTGTGGTCGCATTCGCCGGCGCTCTCGCTGCCCGGTGCGCTATGGCGGCTGTATCTTCTGCAGCTCATGGTGCGCGACGACGCGCGAACGGCGGCGCTCCTGTACGAACGAGGGCGCGCCGCGCTCGGTACGGTCGACGATGTCGTGGCGGGCGCACCGACCCCGGCCGGGCCCGAGGAGCTGATGGCACTCGTCGACGAGATCCTGCGCGGAGTGTTCACGGGTGACTTCGCGGTCGCACTCGAGCGCGCGGCATCCTTCTGCCGCGTCGAAGCCGCGGGATCCGTCGACCTCGCGGATGATCACGATGCCGCTGAGCCCGATCGCGCCGCCGCGTTCACGACGCGCGCGCTGCGGCTCGACACCTTCGCCGCCGACCTGACGGCCTGTGCCGGCCTGTGGCGACGGGGCAACCTCACCTGAGCGGCGCGCCCCGCGCGCACGGTGATCAGCGGGCAGACAAGTGCCGGGCCGCAGAACGCCTCTCGGCGCGAGGCCGCTCATAGCGGCGAAAGATGGAGCCCGGGGTTACTGCGGCCCGGCTGTAAGAGTCTAACAACGCGGGCGGGCGGGATCATTCCCACGGCTAGGCTCGCACCATGGCTTGGCGCTTCGCACTCATGATCGACCCCATCGCGGCGGACGAGAACCGCGCCGACTTCGCCGACACGTTCACGCCGGTCGACCCCGCCGCGCCGGCGCTCACCGTCGGTGAGCTCAGCACGCAGCGCGGCGACGGCATCTTCGAGTCGATCGGAGTCGTCGACGGGCATGCGCAGGAGGTCGGCCCGCACCTCGAGCGTCTCGCGCACTCCGCCCGGCTGTGCGAACTGCCCGTGCCGAACGCGGCGCAGTGGCGTGCTGCCGTCGAGCTCGCGGCCGAGCGCTGCGGTGCGGGGGAGTCGGTCATCAAGCTCATCCTCAGCCGCGGCGTCGAACACGGACCGGCTCCGACCGCGTGGGTGACGGCCGCCGAGGCATCCGACTTCTCGCGGGCACGTCGCGAGGGCATCGCGGTCGTGACGCTCGACCGCGGCTACCCGCTCGACGTGCCGGCGCGGGCGCCGTGGTTGCTGCTCGGGGCCAAGACGCTCTCCTACGCCGTCAACATGGCGGCCCTGCGCGAGGCTCGCCGCCGCGGCGCCGACGACGCGATCTTCACGACGACCGACGGGTACGTGCTCGAGGCGCCGACGGCTTCGCTCATCCTCCGCCGCGGCGACACGTTCACCACCCCCGCACCCACGGCGGGGATCCTCCACGGCACGACGCAGCTGAGCCTGTTCGAGCACCTCGAGGCGCGGGGATTCGCCGTCGCGTATGAGACGATCCCGGCCGCTGAGCTGGCGGCCGTGGATGCCGCGTGGCTCGTCTCGAGCGTGCGCCTCGCCGCTCCGATCACCGCGATCGACGGGGCGGCGCTGCCGGTGGATGCGGAGTTCACGGCATCCCTGAACGCCTACCTTCTGAGCCCGCGCGACTGACGGCGGGACTGCGCGCTCGCCGCCCGTCCGGACTGCAAGGGTTCGCGCGCGACACGCCGCCGTGCGGTCCGCCTGCCCGGCGTGTCGCCCGCGCGGCCTTGCAGTTGGGTTCGCGGCGGCGGCAGCGGCTGGGCGGTGTCGCAATGGCCGGCGGCGAGAGCGCGACGATGCTCAGCGGTGGGCGAGCGTCGCGAGCGCACCGAGGACAGCCGCCTCGACGAGGTCCCAGTCGTGGACGATGAGCGCGTAGTCGAAGCGCAGCGCCATGTACCCCCACGCGGCCGCGTTGGCGTCGCGGACGAGGTCCTTGTGTCGCAGCGCGGCGCCATCGTGATTGACGACACCGTCCGCCTCGACGATCAGTCGGTCTCCGATCAGTGCGTCGACGCGTCCGACGGCGGCGATCGATCGCTGTGTGCGCACCGTCATACCGAGTCCCCGCAGCCGCCAGCGCAACAGCGACTCAAGGCCGCTGTCGGCGTCGTCGCGGGCGAGATCCAGGGCCTCGCGCATGGCGCCGTTCGCGCGAGCGCGTAGCCAACGGATGCCGCGCGCGTCGATCAGCTTCTGCCGCAGGCCCGACTCGAGCACGACGAAGAACTCCTCGACCCCGTGACACCGGAAGATCTGGAGGAGGATGCGCGGCAGCGTCGGCGTCGCATCGGGAGGGCCGAGAGGCCCGGCGTCCCAATGTTCCACGCAGCCGCACCGCGACGGGTGGTACGAGCGCTGCCCGTCGCACAGCCAGGCGTGTGGGCGCTCGTCGTCGGTCAGCACCCACAGCCCGAGGTGGCGGGCCGCCGTGATGCACGCCACGCGGCCACCGTGGGCAGCGACCCGATGGACTGCCGAGCAGACGCCGGATGCCGTGTACACGCCCCGTCGCGCGCGGACGAGCGCCCCGGCATCCAGCTGCCGTCGCAGCTGCGGGCGACTGACGCCGGCGCGTCGGAGCGACGCCGGGGTGAAGATCCCGGGGACGGTCGAGCACATGTCCACCACGTTGACCGCCACGCCGCGGTCGTGGGGGCCCAGCTCCGGATTTGTGGACGGATTCGGCAATTCCGTCGCCTGTGGACAACCCGATGGGCGAACGCAACTGCAAGGCTGCGCAAGCGACACGCCGGGCGCCCGACCGAGGTCACGGCGTGTCGCGCGAGATCCCTTGCAGTGCGGGCTGGCTGGCCGCACGCACGCACGCGCGCGCGGCGCGGCGCCCGATCAGCCGAAGCGACCCGAAACGTAGTCCTCGGTGGCCTGGACGGACGGGGTCGTGAAGATCGTGTTGGTGTCGTCGTACTCGATGAGCTTGCCGGGCTTGCCGGTACCGGCGATGTTGAAGAAGGCCGTCTTGTCCGAGACGCGCGAGGCCTGCTGCATGTTGTGGGTGACGATCACGACGGTGTACTCGTTCTTGAGCTCCTGGATGAGCTCCTCGATCGCGAACGTCGAGATCGGGTCGAGCGCCGAGCACGGCTCGTCCATGAGCAGGACGTCCGGGGAGACGGCGATCGCGCGCGCGATGCACAGGCGCTGCTGCTGACCGCCGGAGAGGCCCGACCCCGGCTTGTCGAGGCGGTCCTTCACCTCGTTCCAGAGGTTCGCACCCTGCAGCGACTGTTCGACGAGGGCGTCGGCGTCACCCTTCGAGATGCGCTTGTTGTTGAGCTTGACACCCGCGAGCACGTTCTCCTTGATGGACATCGTGGGGAAGGGGTTCGGGCGCTGGAAGACCATGCCGACCTGGCGGCGCACGAGTACGGGGTCGACGCCCTGGCCGTACAGGTCGTCGCCGTCGAGCAGTACTTCGCCCTCCACACGGGCGCCCGGGATGACCTCGTGCATGCGGTTGAGGGTCCGCAGGAAGGTCGACTTGCCGCAGCCCGACGGACCGATGAAGGCGGTGACGCTGCGCGGCTGGATTTCGAGGGAAACACCCTCGACGGCGAGGAAATCGCCGTAGTAGACGTTGAGGTCGTTGACTTCGATGCTCTTGGACACGATTTTCCTTCTGCGATTGCCGGGTCAGCGGCCGGTCTTGGGCGCGAACACCTTCGCGACGAGACGCGCGATGAGGTTGAGGGCCATGACGATGAGGATGAGGGTGAGGGCTGCGGCCCACGCGCGATCGACGTAGGCCTCGGGCGGGATGCCCTTGTAGGCGTACTGCGAGTAGATGTACACCGGCAGGGTCTGCATGCGCCCGTCGGCGAGATTCATGTTGAGCGCGTCGGTGAAGCCCGCCGTGATGAGGAGGGGAGCCGTCTCGCCGATGACGCGCGCGATCGCGAGCATGACGCCCGTCGTGATGCCCGCGATCGAGGTGGGGAGGACGACCTTGACGATCGTCAGCCACTTCGGCACGCCGAGGGCGTACGAGGCCTCGCGCAGCTCGTTCGGCACGAGTCGCAGCATCTCCTCGCTCGAGCGGACGACGACCGGGATCATCAGGACCGACAGGGCGATCGCGCCGGCGAAGCCCATCCGCACGCCGGGCCCGAAGATGAGCGCGAAGAGGGCGTAAGCGAAGAGGCCGGCGACGATCGACGGGATGCCGGTCATGACGTCGACCAGGAAGGTGATGGCCTTGCCGAGGCGCGAGGCCTGTCCGTACTCGATGAGGTAGATCGCCGTCATGAGGCCGATCGGGATCGAGATGACGGCGGCCGCGCCCGTGATGAGGATGGTGCCCCAGATGGCGTGTACCGCTCCGCCGCCCTCGCCGAGGATGCCGCGCATCGAGCTCGAGAAGAACGTGGCGTCGAAGCGGGCGATGCCGTTCGAGATGACGGTGAACGCCACCGAGACGAGCGGGACCATCGCGATCGCGAACGCGCACGAGACGACGCCCGTGACGAACCGGTCGAAGGCGCGTCGCGCGCCTTCGACGATCCGCGAGACGACGTAGATGAGCACCAGATAGGTGACGACCGAAAGAACGATCCAGCCGGCGAGCGAGAACTCGGCCCCCGACGCTGCGGCGACGACGGCGAACACCGCGCCGAAGACGGCGAGGGAGCCCGCAAGGAGCCCCCAGGGCGCCCAGCGGGGCAGGTGTCCCGAGGTGAGCGTGAGGTGGGCGGATGCCGCGGGACGGACCGGAGCGGGCGCGGGGGCCTGAGCGGTGGTCATGTCAGTTCGCTCCCGAGAATTCCTTGCGGCGGCTGACGATCCAGCGGGCCACGGCGTTGACGGCGAAGGTGACGACGAACAGGATCAGGCCCGTCGCGATGAGGACGTTGATGTTGAGGGCGTACGCCTCGGGGAAGGTCAGTGCGATGTTCGCGGCGATCGTCGACGGGTTCTGCGAGGTGAGAAGGTTCAGCGTCACGACGTTCGTCGCCGAGAGCACCATCGCGACCGCCATCGTCTCGCCGAGCGCGCGTCCGAGACCCAGCATGGATGCCGAGACGATGCCGGAGCGCCCGAACGGGAGCACCGCCATCCGGATCATCTCCCACCGGGTCGCGCCGAGCGCGAGCGCGGCTTCTTCGTGCAGCCGCGGGGTCTGCAGGAAGATCTCACGGCAGATGGCCGTGATGATCGGAACGACCATGACGGCGAGGACGAGGGCGGCGGTGAGGATCGTGCGCCCCGAGTTGAGCACCTGGCCGGAGAAGAGCGGGATCCATCCGAGGTTCTCGTTGAGCCACTTGTAGGTCGGAACCACGGACGGTGCGAAGACGAGGATGCCCCAGAGGCCGTAGACCACGGAGGGGACCGCGGCGAGGAGATCGACCACGTAGCCGAGGCTCTGCGCGAGGCGGCGCGGGGCGTAGTGCGTGATGAACAGCGCGATGCCGAGGGAGAGCGGCACCGCGACGAGGAGGGCGAGGAAGGCGGCCCAGATCGTTCCGAACAGGAGCGGCGCGACATAGTCCCAGAAGTTCGACGACAGGAGCGACGCGGTCTCGCTCGTCGCGCCGAACGCGGGCAGCGACTGGACGATGAGGAAGATCGCGACGGCGGCGAGGGTGACGACGATCATCGACCCGGCGAACACGGCCGTGCCGGAGAACCACAGGTCGCCGGGGCGCTGCTTGGCCGCGATCCGCCCTGCGGCGGGCGCGGACGGTGCGGGGCCGGATGCCTCGGGGCCGGGCGAGCCGGAGGCGGCGGGTGCTGCGGTGGTCATCGCACTCTCTCTGTTCGGGGCCAGGAGGTTTCGGGTTCTGTCGGGTCGGGCGGCCGGACGGCCTCCGGGCGCGGATGCGCCGGAGGCCGTCCGGTGGGGCTCACTTGATCAGGTCGATCGCGGCGAGCGACTTCGTGCGCAGGTCGTCCGAGATGGGGGCGCTGCCGGCGTTCTCGGCGGCCGACTTCTGACCGGCCTCGCTGACGGCGGTCTGGAAGAACGCCTTCGTGAGAGCCGCGACGTTCTCGTCCTCGTACTGCTCGCAGCCGATCAGGTAGCTGACGAGGAGCACGGGGTAGGCGCCCGCGGCGGTCGTGGTGCGGTCGATCTTGAAGGCGAGGTCGCCCGCGGTGCGGCCGGACTCGATCGCGGAGGCATCCAGCGTCTTCGACGCGCCTTCGGCGGAGTGCTCGACGAACTCCGAGCCGACCTTGACGGCGACCGACGAGATGCCGGTGGCCTGCGACGAGTCGGCGTAGCCGATCGAGCCCTCGCCCGCCTTGACGGCCTCGACGACGCCGGAGGTCTTCTCCGCGGCCTCGCCGACGACGCCGGCCGGCCACTCCTCGACCGAACCCCAGGTCCAGACATCCTTCGCGTTCGCCGACAGGTAGTCGGTGAAGTTGCCCGTCGTGCCCGACTTGTCGGAGCGGTGCACGGGGTTGATCGCGAGGTCGGGGAGGGTCGCGCCGGAGTTGTCCGCGGCGATCGCCGGGTCGTTCCACTTCGTGATGGTGCCCGCGAAGATCCCCGCGACGGTCTTCGCGTCGAGGTTCAGCGAATCGACGCCGGGGACGTTGAAGATGATCGCGATGGGCGAGATGTAGGCGGGGATCTCGACGATGCCCGAGTCGGCCGCGCACGCGCCGAAACCGCCGGCGGCGATCTCGTCGACCTTGAACGCGCGGTCGGAGCCGGCGAAGTTGATCGCACCGGCGAGGAACGACTCGCGGCCCGTGCCGGAGCCGGCCGGGTCGTAGTTGAGGACGACGTCGGGGTTCGTCTGGTTGAACGCCGCGGTCCAGGCCTGGATCGCGACCTGCTGCGACGAGGCGCCCTGGCCGACCAGCGTGCCGGTGAGCGCGGGACCCGCGGACGCCGTGTCGGACGGGGCGGTGGTGGCGCCCTCGTTGGCCGCGCAGGCGGTGAGGGTGAGGGCCGCGACGGCGGCGACAGCGCCCAGCTGGGCGATGCGGGAGAGCTTCACTGTGAATCCTTCACTGTGTCGGAGATGATCGGGTGATCTGCCCTGGTGCGGGGCACGTCCGAGACGGTAGACATCGACTCTTACGAGAGTGCGCTGTCCGGGTGAACGACAGGTGAACGGTGCGGCGCCCCGGTGCGGAAGACGGGGGCGTGGGATCAGAGCTTCGGCTCGTGCGTCTCGATGCAGGCGATGCCCGAGCCGGGGTGTTCCCGCGAGAGGTGCACGACAGAGAACGAGCCGGGCTCGAGCGCGGAGGCGCTACCGAGATACGACCCGCGGAGCGTGCCCGTCGCGAGCGCGAGCTCAGCGAGGATGCCGGGCAGCACCGGACCGTGACTGCACAGCACGGCGCTCTTCCGCGAACGCACGCGCTTGCCGATGACAGCGCGAAGGTCCGAGCTGCCGTCCTCCCAGGCATCCTGACTGATGAGGGGCGTCCGCTCGATTGTGCGTCCGAGCGCCGCGGCGAGGGGGGTCACCGTCGTGACGCAGCGCACGGCATCGCTCGACACGACGCGCCGCACGCCGAACGCGCGCAGCGGGCCGACGAGGGCGTGCGCTTGGCGCGTGCCGCGCCCGGTGAGCGGGCGTGCGGCATCCGCACCGTCCCACTCCTCGCGCGGCAGCGCCTTGGCGTGGCGGAGCACGATGATCGGGAAGGTCGAAAGGATGCCGTCGTCGACGTACCGCAGGAACTGGTCGAGGATCTCGACGTCGACGGGATACGACAGGTAGCCCCGGGCCTTGCGCGGCGAAACCCACTCGATCGCGGCGATCTCCTTGTTCGGGACGAACGCCGACGCCCGGATGGCCTTGTCCGTCGCCTCCGCCGCCCAGTAGTGCACGATCTTCTGGCGTCCCTTGGCCATGCGATAGCGCGAGACGCCGACGGGGATGCCGAGGTGCACCGCGATGCCGGTCTCTTCGAAGATCTCGCGCACCGCCGTCTCGGCGAGCGTCTCTCCGGGGTCGACCTTGCCCTTGGGGAGGGTGACGTCGGCGTAGGCGGTGCGATGGATCACCAGGATCCGAAGCTTTCCGTCGACGACGCGCCACACGACCCCGCCTGCGGCGAAGACGGCCGTCTCGGTCATCGCACCGCCCGCGCCCGCCGGCGGCGCTGGATCTGCGTCATCGTGCGCTCCTGCAGGTCGACGAGCGGCGTGCCCGACTCGGAGACGTGGTGGCGCACCCAATCGCCCGCGGGCTCCAGATGCCACGAACTCGTCTCGTCGCTCATGGCGACGTCGAAGAGGTCGACGAGCTCCTTGACGTGCGCAGGGGCGACGACGCGCACGAGCGCCTCGACGCGGCGATCGAGGTTCCGGTGCATCATGTCGGCGCTGCCGATGTACACCTGCGGGTCACCGTCGTTCGCGAACGCGAAGATGCGGGAATGCTCGAGGTAGCGCCCGAGGATCGAGCGCACCGTGATGTTGTCGCCGACGCCGTCGAGGCCGACCTTGAGCGAGCAGATGCCGCGCACCCAGACGTCGACGCGCACGCCCGCGGCGCTCGCGCGGTAGAGCGCGTCGATGATCTGCTCGTCGACCATCGAGTTGACCTTGATGCGGATGTGCGCCGGCTTGCCGTCCTGCGCGTTGCGGCGTTCCTTGTCGATGAGCCGCAGCAGCCCCTTGCGCAGGTGCAGCGGCGCCACCAGCAAGCGCTTGAACTTCTTCTCGATCGCGTAGCCGCTCAGCTCGTTGAACAGACGGGTGAGGTCGCGGCCGACCTGCTCATCGGCGGTGAACAGCCCGAAGTCCTCGTACAGGCGGCTCGTCTTCGGGTTGTAGTTGCCGGTGCCGATGTGGCTGTAGCTGCGCAGCATCCCGTCTTCTTCACGGATGACGTGCAGGAGCTTGCAGTGGGTCTTGAGGCCCACCAGGCCGTAGACGACGTGCACTCCCGCCTTCTCGAGCTTGCGCGCCCAGACGATGTTCGCCGCCTCGTCGAAGCGGGCCTTGACCTCGACCAGCGCGAGCACCTGCTTGCCACGCTCTGCAGCGTCGATGAGCGCCTGCACGATCGGGCTGTCGCCCGACGTGCGGTAGAGCGTCTGCTTGATCGCGAGCACGTGCGGGTCGCGCGCCGCCTGCTCGAGGAAGGCGACGACACTCGTCGTGAACGACTCGTAAGGGTGGTGCACGAGCACGTCGGCCTTGCGGATCGCGGCGAACAGATCGGCGCGGCCGTTCTGCTCGGCGGGCTGGAATGCTGCCGCGGTCACCGGCACGTGGGCGGGGTAGTGCAACTCCGGCCGATCGATGCGTGACAGGTCGAACAGGCCCCGCAGATCGAGCGGTCCGGGGAGACGGTAGACCTCCTGCTCCGTGACCTCGAGCTCGTTGATGAGGAGGTCGAGGGTGACGTCGTCCATCTCCTCGGTCACTTCGAGGCGGATCGGCGGCCCGAACCGGCGCCGCAGCAGCTCTGCTTCGAGCGCCTGGATGAGGTTCTCGGTCTCGTCCTCCTCGATGACGACATCCTCGTTGCGGGTCAGGCGGAACGTGTGATGCTCGAGGATCTCCATGCCGGGGAACAGATCGCCGAGATGGTTGGCGATGAGCTGCTCGAGGGGCAGGTACCGGGCGCGGCCCGATGCCGCGGACGCGTCCGACCGCGGGACCTCGACGAACCGCGGCAGCATCGGCGGCACCTTGAGGCGGGCGAACTCCTGCCGACCGGTCTTGGCGTTGCGGATGCGGATCGCGAGGTTGAGTGAGAGCCCCGAGATGTAGGGGAAGGGGTGCGCCGGGTCCACCGCGAGCGGCATGAGGACGGGGAACACCTGTGCCTGGAAGTAGTCGTACAGGTTCTTGCGGTCATCTTCGCCCAGCTCGTCCCAGCGGGTGACCTCGATCCCGGCATCCGCCAGCGCCGGCTGCACGAGATCGGCCCAGGCCTGCGCGTGACGAAGCTGCAGGGTGTGCGCGCCCTCGGAGATGTCGGCGAGGACGTCCTGCGGTGCACGGCCGACGTTCGTCGGCACCGCGAGGCCCGTCACGATGCGGCGCTTGAGACCGGCGACGCGAACCATGAAGAACTCGTCGAGGTTGGAGGCGAAGATCGCGAGGAAGTTCGCGCGCTCGAGCACCGGCAGGGACGGATCTTCGGCGAGCTCCAGCACCCGCTGGTTGAACGCGAGCCAGCTGAGCTCGCGGTCCATGTAGCGGTGGTCGGGGAGCTGGGCGTCGTCGACCTCGACGGTCTCGTCGAAGTCGTCGTCGTCGGCCTCGCCCAGACCGTAGTCCAGAACCTCGGTGTCGATCATTCCCTCATCATTGCAGGGACCGGTGACGGGCGCGTTAACGCGCGGAGGTGGAAGCCTGCTCGTCCTCGTAGACGTTGAAGCGATACCCGACGTTGCGCACCGTGCCGATCAGCTGTTCGAGGTCGCCCAGCTTGGCGCGCAGGCGCCGAACGTGCACATCGACGGTGCGCGTGCCACCGAAGTAGTCGTAACCCCACACTTCGCTGAGCAGCTGCTCCCGCGTGAAGACACGCGAGGGGTGGGTGGCGAAGAAGTGCAGGAGCTGGAACTCCTTGTAGGTGAGATCGAGCGGCTTGCCGTGCACCTTGGCCGAATAGGACGACTCGTCGATGGTGATGCCCGACGTCTGGATGCGGCTCGTCGTCTGCTCGGCGCTCTGCCGTCCGACCGCGAGCCGGACGCGCGCGTCGACCTCGGCGGGGCCCGCGGTGTACAGGATGACGTCGTCGACGCCCCAGTCGGTCGAGACGGCCGTCAGTCCGCCTTCCGTGACGATGAGGACGAGCGGCGCGTCCAGACCCGTCGTGTTGAGGATCTTGCACAGGGACTTCGCGCCGACGAGGTCGGTGCGCGCGTCGACGAAGATGACGTCGGCGTTCGGCGCGTTGACGAGCTGCGCCGGCTCGGCCGGGATCTGCCGCACGCGATGGCTGAGCAGCTCGAGGGCGGGCAGGGCGGGGGCACCGCCGAGGGCGGAGCTCAAGACGAGGAGCTGAGCCATGAAGTCCCTTCCCGGTGGTCTCGCCACCAGTGCCTTCATCTTAGGACGCGTCGCACGGGTGCTCGGGCGCGATGTGCGGAGCGCGACGTTTGGCGGGGTGACACGCAGAGGGGACGTCGTCCGCCATGATGGGAGCATGACGGTTCCCGGACTCGCGCCGCGTGGCGGCTTCGGCGGCATCGTCGCCGTGTGGGCGGCGGCCGCGGTGGTTTCGATCGTGATCGGGCTCGCGACCCCCAGCGAGTGGCGCGCCGCGTGGATGGCGGTCGGCCTCGCCGGATGCCTCGTGCTCGCGTTCGTCGTCCAGCTCGTCGTCGGGCACGCGGAGGGGTTCGTCCGTCGCGTCGCGGCGAGCGTGATCGGGGCGTTCGTCGTGATGGGGCTCATCGGCGTCGGACTGGGGCTCGCGAGCCTGTTCGCCGGGTAGAGTGTTCGCATGGACCTCGTCGCACTCGAACTCTTCTTCGTGGGGCTCCTCGCGCTCGCCTCGCTCGCGATCGTCTTCGTGTCGGGCGTCGTGATCAAGAACCTCTATCGCGGCCAGCGCTGAGCACGTGTTCGATCTTCCGACCGATCTTCCGGCGGACATCGTTCCGCTCTCTTGGCTGCTCGGCGTCTGGGAGGGCACCGGGGTCATCGACCACGAGGCATCCGGCACGCATTTCTCCGGTGAGTTCGCCCATCGCGTGAGCTTCAGCCACGACGGGGGCGACTACGTCAACTACGCCGCCAGCGCGTGGCTGCTCGGCGACGGCGAAGACGCCCCCCGCACCCCCCTCGTGGCCGAGTCTGGCTACTGGCGCCTCGCGCGACCGGCGGACGACACCGACCCGGGCCCCGCGCTGCTGCCGGCCTCGGCTGTGCGCGAGAGCGCCCGCACAGCAGACGACGTGGAGGCGTTGCGGAACGCCGACGACGGCTTCGACCTCGAGGTCGCGATCGTGCACTCCGACGGGATCAGCGAGCTGTATCTCGGTCAGGTGCGCGGGCCGCGCATCGACCTGCAGACCGACGCGATCGTGCGCCCCGCGAGCGCGAAGCCGTACGCGTCGGCGACCCGAATGTACGGGTACGTCGACGGACACCTCCTCTGGGCGTGGGACATCGCTGCTCTCGGCGGCGCGTTGTCGTCGCACGCGTCGGCGCGGCTGGCGCGGGCCGAGTGAGCGCGCAGCGATGACGGATCCGTTCGCCGCGCTGCCCGGCGCCGTGTTCGACGGTGCCGTGCTCAGCCACCTGGGTTCGCCGGCGCGCGAGCAGCGCGAACTCGCCGCCGGGCGGGCGATCGCGCCGCTCGCATCTCGCGCGGTCATCACCGTCACCGGCCCCGATCGGCTCAGCTGGCTCGACTCGATCACATCGCAGGCGCTCACGTCGCTCACCGCGGGAGAGAGCACCGAGTTGCTCGTACTCGACCCCCAGGGGCACGTCGAACACGCGGCCGCCGTCGTCGACGACGGCGAGCGCACGTGGCTGATCGTCGACCGGACGCGCGCGGGCGACCTCGCCGCGTGGCTCACCCGCATGCGGTTCCGGCTGCGCGTCGAGGTCGAGGATGCTGCGGACACCTACCGCGTCATCGGCGGAACCGGCAGCGCCGTCTCGGCGCTGCCGTCCGTCGCCGTGTGGCACGACCCCTGGCCCGGCGTGACCGTCGGCGGGTGGGGATACGCCGCCACGGACCCCCACCCCGGCGTCGACCGCGATTGGGCGGAGGCGATCGTGGGTGTCGCCGAATACGCCCGGATCGCCGCGGGTGGCGATGAGGCGTCGACTGCGCCGGCGGTGGCGGGGGAGCTCGCTGCGGAAGCGCTCCGCGTCGCGGCCTGGAGGCCGCGCGCGTCGCGCGAAGCCGACGGGCGCGCCCTCCCGCACGAGGCCGACTGGCTGCGCACCTCGGTGCACCTCGACAAGGGCTGCTACCGCGGTCAGGAGACCGTCGCGAAGGTGCACAATCTGGGGCATCCGCCGCGACGCCTCGTCTTTCTGCACCTCGACGGCAGCGATGCCGTGCTGCCCGAGCCGGGCGCTGAGGTGCTTCTCGATGACGAGCCGGTCGGGGTCGTGACCTCGGTCGCTCGCCACCACGAGGAGGGTCCCATCGCCCTCGCCTATGTGAAGCGGACGACGCCGGTCGAGGCCGATCTCGTCGTGCGGGCGCGCGACGGCGAGATCGCCGCCGCGCAGGAGCCGATCGTGCCGCCGGACGCCGGCCGCACCGCCGCTGTGCCGCGCCTCCCGCGGCTCTCGCGCCGGCGCTGAGCGGGACGCCGTGAACGTGCCCGAGCGTCCGTCGGAGCTTCCCGCGGACACGCGTGCCGTGCCGACCGGATTGCGCGGGCGGATCTCGCCGCGCCGCGGTCTCGACCGTGTGCGGGGCTCCCTCGGCGCGATCGCGCAGATCGTCCTGGCCGCGACCGGCGCCTTTGCGTTCGCGCACTACGTGCTGGGCCATCCCGCACCGCTGCTGGCGGCGACCGTCACGATCTCGAGCCTCGGACTCGTGCGCGATGCGCGTCCGCGTCGGGTGGCGGAAACGGTCGTCGGCATGGTCCTCGGCATCCTCATCGCGGAACTCATCGTGCTCGTCGCGGGGATCGGGTGGTGGCAGCTCGGGCTGACGCTCGCGGCGAGCCTGCTGGTCGCGCGCTTCCTCTCGGCCCAGCCCGCCTTCGCCGTCGCGGCGGCGATCCAAGCGGCGATCGTCATGGTGATTCCCGCAAGCGTCCCGTTCCTGCGCCTCGCCGACGGCGTCGTCGGAGGCGTGGCCGCGCTGCTCGTGACAGCGCTCGTGCCGCGGAGCCCGCTGCGCGCGGTCGCAGCCGAGGGCGCCGAAGTCTTCGCCGACTTCGACCGCGCGGTCGCGACGCTCGTGCAGGGGCTTCGTCGTGGCGACCGTGCACGGGCGGAACGCGGGTTGGAGAAGGCGCGCGCGCTGCAGGACCCGATCGACCAGTGGCGCGTCGCGATCGAGTCGGGGGCCGCCGTCGCGCGCCTCTCGCCGTTTCTGCGCCGTCAACGCACCGAGTTCGATCGGCAGGAGCGCATCCGCACCCAGCTCGACCTCGCGAGCCGCAATCTGCGGGTGATCGGCCGCCGGATCGTCTACCTGTGCGACGACGGTGTGCCGCGCCCCGTCGCCGCCGACCTCCTGGCGGAGCTCAGCGCGGGCGCCCGGCTCGTCGCGGAGTCGATCGAGGACATCTCCTACGAACCGGCTGCGCGCGAGGCGGTGCGTGCCATCGCCTCCCGGCTCGATCCGGCGGCGCTCGCCGCCGGATCGTCGAGTCTCGACCAGAACCTCATCGGCGCGCTGCGCCCCTTGGCCGTGGACCTGATGTCGGCGGCGGGTATGCCCGCCGCCGACGCGCGCGCCGCCCTGCCGCGCACCTGACCGGCTGCGCGCGTCGTCAGCCGAGCGGGGCGACGGCCGTCCACGGAACGGTCACTTCGCCCAGGCGCCAGCGGGAGCGTCCCTGCACGGGCCAGCCGGCCGCGGCGAGCGCGTCGAGCGCGGTGCGCCATCGGTGCACGGCGCCGAAGGGGGCGGATGCCACGGCGCGCACCCACTCGGCATCCAGAGCCTGCAGGAACGCGTGCACCGGCTCGCCGGGTACGTTCCGGTGGATGAGCGCTTTCGGCAGACGCTCGGCGGCGATCGCGGGAGAGTCGAGCCCCGCGAGCCGGAGCGACAGCGTGAGCGAGCGCGGCGCGGCATCCGCGCCCACTTCGATCCACGTGCAGACGCGGCCCAGTTCGTCGCACGTGCCCTCGACGAGGATGCCGTCCGGCTGCAGCCGGGCGCACATGAGCGCCCATGCTCCCGCGACGTCGCCCTCGCCGTACTGCCGCAGGACGTTGAACGCACGGATCACCGCCGGACGCCGTGCGCCGAAATCGCCCGGAAGAGGCACCTCGAACCCGCCGCGCCCGAAGGACACCCGCGCGTCTGGTGCGAAGGGCGTGCGTCCCGCACGCACCTCGTCGAGTTGCGCATTCGCGCGCGCAACGCGCGCGGGGTCGATCTCGAGCCCCACGACCTCGACACCGACCTCGCCGTCCGGTCGCGCACCGCGCAGCCGCGCCTCGAGCTCGAGCGCTGTCACGCCGCTCGCGCCGTAGCCGAGGTCGACGACGAGCGGGTCCGGCGTGCGTCGCAGCACCGGGTGCCGCGCGATCCAGCGGTCGACGCGGCGCAGTCGGTTCGTGTTGGTGGTGCCGCGGGTGATCCGCCCGACGTGGCCGCGGCCGAGAGCCCCGCGCACGGCGGGGTGTTTCTCCGGCGTCATCCCCCCATGATGCCAGCGGGCGATCGGTAGGATGACGAGCATGACCGCTCCCTATACGCTGATCCTCCTCCGCCACGGGCAGAGCGAGTGGAACAAGACCAACCAGTTCACGGGCTGGGTCGACGTCCGGCTCACCGAGCAGGGTCGCGCCGAGGCCGCCCGGGGCGGCGAACTGCTCAAGGAATCCGGCATCCTGCCCGACGTCCTGCACACCTCCGTTCTCAGCCGTGCGATCCAGACGGCGAACATCGCCCTCGACACCGCGGACCGGCTGTGGATCCCCGTGAAGCGCACGTGGCGCCTCAACGAGCGCCACTACGGCGCCCTCCAGGGCAAGGACAAGGCGCAGACCCTCGAGGAGTTCGGCAACGAGCAGTTCATGCTGTGGCGTCGCTCGTTCGACGTTCCGCCGCCGCCGCTCGCGGACGACGACGAGTACAGCCAGGTGGGCGACCCGCGCTACGTCGGCATCGACGGCGAAGTGCCCCGCACCGAGTCGCTCGCGATCGTCATCGACCGGATGCTGCCGTACTGGGAGTCGGACATCAAGCCCGATCTCGCCGCCGGCAAGACGGTACTCGTCACGGCGCACGGCAACTCGCTGCGCGGACTCGTGAAGCACCTCGACAAGATCTCCGACGCCGACATCGCGGAGCTGAACATTCCCACCGGCATCCCGCTGGTCTATCGCCTCGACGAGAACTTCGAGCCGATCGGCCCCGGCGAGTACCTCGACCCCGAGGCCGCCGCCGCAGGTGCGGCCGCCGTCGCGAATCAGGGCAAGAAGTGACCTGAGCGAAAGAACGAGGGAGGGGGATGCCGCGCGGCATCCCCCTCCCTCGTTCTCGCGGGGTGAGGCTCAGGCTTCCGGAGCATCGCCGCCCGCCGCGACGATGACGGCGATCGTCTCGGTGTCGGGGCGCCAGTCGCCCGTCGCGAGATAGGCGACCTTCTTCGCGACCGATACGGCGTGGTCGGCGAAGCGCTCGAGATAGCGGCTCGCGAGGGTCGCGTCGACCGTCGCGGCGGCTTCGCCCTTCCACGCTTCGCTCAGGACCTTCTCGAAGACGGAGAGGTGGCCGTCGTCGAGCTGATCGTCGAGGCTTCGGAGGTTCTCGACGAGGGAGAGGTCCTCCGTGCGCAGGAGCTCGGTGAGGGTACGCGCGACCTCGACGTCGAGCTCGCCCATCTTCGTGAAGGTGTTCTTCAACCCCTTCGGGATCGCCCGCTCGGGGAAGCGCATGCGCGTCAGCTGCGCGATGTGCTCGGCGATGTCGCCCATCCGCTCGAGCGACGCGCTGACGCGCAGCGCTGCGACGACGATGCGCAGGTCGCGGGCGACGGGCTGCTGGCGAGCGAGGATCTGGATCGCCAACTCGTCGAGCTCGACGGCCTTCTCGTCGATGATCGCGTCGGCCTCGATGACCTCTTCGGCGAGCGCCACGTCGCTCGAGCCGAACGCGCGGGTCGCCTTGTCGATCGCGACGGTGACGAGTTCGGAGATCTCGACGAGACGCGCCTGCACGTCTTCGAGCGACTGGTGGAACACTTCGCGCATCAGGAAACCTCTCGGAGGGATTCGGCGGGGGACAGGATGCCGCGGCATCCTCTCGGACGTGCGGCGCAGAACCGGTGCGATCCTGCCGCGCGAAGGTTAACGAATGGTGCCCTCGCGATGAACAGTGCTGCGCGGGTCGCCGGTGGGTGCCTTCGCGGTCGGCCGACCGCCCGAGCCCACCCTACGCTGGGTGCATGGACTCGACGCAGGTGGCGCTCATGGCGCTCGCCGTTGGGGCTCTCATCGGCGGCGGCCTGGCTGCCCTCGTCCTCGTCGCGCTGCGGGCGCGCGACCGCGCGCGAGTCGAGGCGTCGCTCGAGCTGCCCGACGGGACGCGCGCCGTGCTGCAGGGCATGGACGAGGTGGCGGTCGTGGTCGACGCGTCGCTGCAGATCGTCGCAGCCTCTTCGCCCGCCGAACTGTTCGGCATGCTCGAGGGGTACTCGCTGCCGGGCGACGACCTGCGGGGCCTCGTCCGCTCGGCCCGGCGCACAGATGGCGCCGAGACGGCCACGCTGCGGTTGCGTCGCGGGGTCGAGCTGCGCCTCGTGACGGCGCGGGCGAGCGTCATCACTCCGCGACTCACCCTCATCGTCGTGCGCGACATCACCGAGCACGAGCGCGTCGAGGAGATGCGGCGCGACTTCGTCTCCAATACGAGCCACGAGCTGAAGACGCCCGTCGGGGCGATCACGCTTCTTGCCGAAGCGGTCGAATCGGCCGCGGAGGATCCCGATCAGGTGCGCATTTTCGCGCGCCGTCTCAGCGCCGAGGCATCCCGCCTCGGTCAGCTGACGTCGCGCATCATGAACCTCTCGCGCCTGCAGTCCGCCGACGATCTGACCGAGCTCCGCGACGTGTCCGTCGACGAAGTCGTCGCGGCGGCGATCGAATCGCAATCCATCGCCGCGGATGCCGCGGGTATCACGATCGTGCGGGGCGGCGCACGGCGCGCCTACGTCCGCGGCGACGTGCAGGTGCTGACCGAGGCGATCGGCAACCTCGTCGCGAACGCTGTCGCCTACTCGTCCAGCGGAGGACAGGTCGGCGTGGGCGTGCGCGCCGATGATTCGATCGTCGAGATCGCCGTCACCGATCGGGGCATCGGGATTCCCGAGGGTGAGCAGCAGCGCGTGTTCGAACGGTTCTACCGCGCCGACCAGGCGCGTTCACGCCGCACCGGCGGTACGGGACTCGGCCTCTCGATCGTCAAGCATGCCGTGCAGCGGCACGGCGGCGAGGTGGAGCTGTGGTCGCGTCCGGGCCGCGGGTCGACGTTCACGGTGCGCCTGCCCGCCGTCGAGGCGCCGCCGGAGGAGAAGTCTTCGAAGAAGCGCGGCAAGAAGGCATCCAAGCCGAGGAAGACGAAGACGCCCGGAGGTGCCATGGCCACGGGTGACGCGAAGAAGGCCGACACGAAGAAGAAGAATGCCCAGGCTCCCGCCCGGGCGAAGGGAGAGCAGCCATGACCCGCGTTCTGATCGTCGAGGACGAGCCCGACCTCGCCGACCCGCTCGCGTACCTGCTGCGCCGGGAAGGCTTCGACGTCGAGATCGCCGAGGACGGCCCGGCGGCGGTCGAGGCGTTCGCCGCGCGCGGCGCCGATATCGTGCTGCTCGACCTCATGCTGCCGGGGATGCCGGGCACCGAGGTCTGCCGCATCATCCGGACGACGTCGAAGACCCCGATCATCATGCTGACGGCGAAGGACTCCGAGGTCGACATCGTCGTGGGCCTCGAGCTCGGTGCCGACGACTACGTGACGAAGCCCTACTCATCGCGTGAGCTGCTCGCGCGCATGCGCGCGGTGCTGCGCCGCTCGGCGGCCGCCGACGTCGAGCTCGACGAGCGGATCGTCGAGGGGGGCCGCGTCGTGATCGACATCGATCGCCACACCGTTGCGGTGGACGGCGAGGTGATCCCGATGCCCCTCAAGGAGTTCGAGCTGCTCGAGGTCCTGATGCGCAACGCGGGCCGCGTGCTGACGCGGGGGCAGCTCATCGACCGGGTGTGGGGGAGCGACTACTTCGGTGACACGAAGACGCTGGATGTCCACATCAAGCGCATCCGCTCACGCATCGAGAAGAACCCGTCCGAGCCGGTCATGCTTCTGACGGTGCGAGGCCTCGGCTACCGCTTCGAGGCGTAGCCCCGCTCAGCTCTCCGGGACGAATTCCTCGAGGTAGCGGAGCGCTCCGTCGAGGACGGGCACCGAGTAGACGATGGTGTCGCCGTCGCCGGAGCGGAACGTCACGTCGAGGTCGACGCCCGGCGCTGCGTCGAGACCCTCAAAGAGCAAGGGTTCTGCGCCGTCGAAGCCGAGGCTGACCGTGCTGCGTGCGGGCACGCGGACCGTCTTCTCCGTGCCCCCGGCCGTCACGCCGAGCGTCGCGGCGCTGTCGGTGTCGTTGACGATCGCCGCGAGGAAGTTCGCGTTCTTTCCTGACTCGTCGGCGACGAACAGCGCATTGCGCACCTTCAGCGGGCCCGAGTCGGGGATGTTCACTCCGTCGGCGGCCGAGTATCCGATGGTCGTCGCCTGGGGCGAGACCATGCTGCATCCCGTCATGCCCACAAGAAGGGCGACGGCGAGGGCGGCGGTCGCGAGACGGCGCGTGTTCACGGATCCTCCAGGTGGCGGGACGAAGTGGCATCCGCCCGTGCGAGCGGGTGCACTGCCATTCTAGGGTGTGGCAGCAGCCGCCATCAGCGCGCCTGAGGGATCAACCGGCGAACCTTAGCGTATGTCGCCTGTGGTATCCTTGAGGTTGCCGAAAGGACATAACTGCATGCTTTTTGAGGTTGGCGAGACGGTCGTCTATCCGCACCACGGCGCCGCGACGATCATCGAGGTCAAAGACCGGATTATCAAGGGCGAGACCAAGAAGTACCTGAAGCTGAACGTCACGCAGGGAGACCTCATCATCGAGGTCCCGGCTGACAACGTCGATCTGGTCGGCGTTCGCGACGTGATCGGCAAGGACGGTCTGGAGCGCGTCTTCGACGTTCTGCGCGCCGCGTTCACGGAGGAGCCCACCAACTGGTCGCGTCGCTACAAGGCGAACCTCGAGAAGCTCGCCTCCGGTGACGTGATCAAGGTCTCCGAGGTCGTCCGCGACCTGTGGCGCCGCGATCAGGACCGCGGCCTCTCCGCGGGTGAGAAGCGCATGCTCGCCAAGGCGCGGCAGATCCTGGTCTCCGAGATCGCCCTCGCGCTGAAGGCCGACGAGGAGCACGCCTCGGGCGTCCTCGACGAGGTCCTCGCCAGCTGACGTCGTCGCGGCGTGGCACGTCGCGGTCGGTAGTGTCGGATCCATGACGACACCGCCCGCCCCCCTTCTGCCGACGCCACAGGCGGCCGTGATCGTGGTCGCCGCCGGTTCCGGCCAGCGCTTGGGCGCCGGCGCGCCGAAGGCGTTCGTCGGTCTCGACGCGCACACGATCCTGCGGCACGCACTCGATCAGGTCTTCGCGGGTCCGCTCGCGCAGGTGATCGTCGTCGCGCCCGCCGAGCGCGCGGGTGACGCGCTCACCGAGGCGCGGGCCGCCGCCGGTGGGCGCGTCGACATGGTCCAGGTCGTCGCGGGGGGTGCGACGCGTCAGGCGTCCGTCGCCGCGGGTTTGTCTGCCGTCTGGCCCGACGTGGAGTACGTCCTCGTCCATGACGCCGCGCGAGCGCTCACTCCGCCCGCGGTGTTCACACGAGTGCTCGACGCACTCGAAGGAGGCGCGGCGGCGGTTCTGCCGGTCCTCCCCGTGATCGACACCATCAAGCGCGTCGACGGCGCGTTCGTCGTCGAAGCCGTCGATCGCGAGACTCTCGCCGCGGCGCAGACTCCGCAGGGCTTCCGCCGGTCGGTGCTGGATGCCGCGTACGCCGACGCCGCCACCGACCACACCGACGACGCCGCGCTCGTCCAGGCGGCGGGCATCACCGTCGCGACGGTGCCGGGGTCTGAACTGGCGTTCAAGATCACGACCCCCGCGGACCTCGATCGGGCACGCCTCGCCCTCGGCGCATCCGTGGCCCCTCTCCCGCACCGCACTGGTGCGGCGATCATGCCGCGAGTGGGGATGGGCACGGACGTGCACGCCTTCGGAGGTGACGGGACGTTGTGGCTCGCCGGGCTCGAATGGCCGGGGGAGCGGGGCCTGCAGGGGCACTCCGACGGCGACGCCGTCGCGCACGCGATCGTCGACGCCGTGCTTGCGGCGGCCGGTCTCGGCGATATCGGCACGCACTTCGGTACCGCCCAGCCCGAGTACGCGGGGGCGCACGCGCGCACCTTCCTCGCCAGGACGCGTGTGCTCGTCGAGGATGCCGGGTTCACGATCGGGAACGTGTCCGTGCAGGTTCAGGCCAACCGCCCTCGGTTCGCAGGGCGCCGAACCGAGGCCGAGGCGGTGCTGTCCGAGGCCCTCGGAGCACCGGTTACCGTCTCGGCGACGACGACCGACGGGCTCGGCTTCACCGGGGCAGGGGAGGGCGTGGCGGCGTACGCGGTCGCACTCGTCGTGCCGGCGGCCGCAGCGCGCTGATCAAGGCGCGTTTCGGAGGGTCGCGGCATCCATCGCCCGCCGTCGGTGCGCAACGGCAAGGCGCCCGGCTGGACACGCCGTGCGGGCGGGCCGTGGGCCGGCGTGTCGCGCACGATCCCTTGCAATCGGGGCGCGCCCCTGGACGGGATAGGGCGGGTGATCAGAGCTCGCGCGTCATGAAGGTGGAGAGCGGGTCGAGGGCGTACCCCTCGAAGGGGCCGCAGACGGTGAACCCCTCGCTCGCATAGAGCGCGCGGGCGGGGATGAAGGCGTCCTCCGATCCCGTTTCGAGCCAGAGGCTCTGGATGCCGCGGGCCCGCGCCTCGGCGATGATGTGTCGCAGCAGCGCGCGCCCGGCTCCCGTGCCGCGGAAGCGGTCGTCGACGCGCATCGATTTGAGCTCGCCGCGTGCGGCGTCGAGCTGGGCGAGCGCGCCGATCCCGACGAGGTCGTCGTCGCGCCACGCCGACCACACCGTGATGCCGGGGGCGGTGAGTGCGCGGAGATCGAGGGCGTGGACGCTCTCGGGTGGCGAGTTCTCATGCATGCCCGCGAGGTGCGCGGCGATGAGGGCGCGCGTGGCAGCACCGGTCAGGTCGTCGACGATGATCCGCAGGCTCACCCTCCCAGCATCGCCGATCGTCGTTTCCCGGAGGTTTCACCCGGCCCGTGGGGCCGGATGGGGGGTCGGCACGCGGCATCCATCGCCCGCTGCGCGTGCACAGCGGCAAGCCTTTCGGGGCGACACGCCGCGAGGGTGAGGCGGTGCTCGGCGTGTCGCGCGCGATCCCTTGCAGTTCGGTCGGCGACAAGAGAATGGATGCCGGGGCGCGCTCAGCCCTCGACGGCGAACGGAACGGGGTCGCGATGACGCGCCGCGCGGGAACCCCCGGCGAGCAGCGCGAGTCCCGCGGCGAGCACGACGAGGCCGACGACGGCGAGCGCGGAGAGCTGCTCGCCGAGGACGGTGAGCCCGAGGACCGCGGCCGTGAGCGGCTCGCCGAGAGTGAGCGTCGCCGCCGTAGCGGCGGAGAGCCCCTGCAGGCCCCAGGTGAACAGCACGTAGGCGATCGAGATCGTCGCGAGCCCGAGCCACAACGCCATCGCGAGTCCGCGGGGAGCGGCGAGCCACGACACGTCGACGAACGGCAGCGCGAGGGCGCTGACCACGGCAGAGGACAGCCCCATGCCGCCGACGACGGTGAAGGCGTCCCACCCGGCATCCAGCAGGCGCCGCTGCACGTTCGCGATGACGGCGAAGGACGCTCCCGCGCCGACCGCGCCCAGGACGCCGACCGGGTCGGTGCCCCCCGATCCCGATGCGCCGCCGAGACCGAGCAGCAGCACGCCGAGCGTCGCGAGCGCCGTCGCGCCGATCCAGGTCGCGCTCGGGAGGCGACGCGTGAGCGCCCATTCGAGCAACCCCGCCAGCACGGGCGCGGACCCGAGCGCGATGACGGTGCTCACGGCGACGCCGTTGCGCGCCGTGCCGAGGAAGAAGAGCGGCTGGTAGACCGCGAGACACACTCCCGTCAACGTCATGAGGGCGAACGGTCGGATGCCGGGGCGCGGCCGTTCGCGCATCGGCGCGCGGCGGCGCTCGCGGCGTGCGAGCGCGAAGGCGAGTGCGGCGAGGCCGGCACCGCCGATGACCATCCGCATGACTCCGACCGAGAGAGGTGTCGTGCCGTCGGGCCCCAGGGCTTGAGACGTGCCCGTCGTGCCGAACAGCACGGATGCGAGAAGGACGGCGATCACGTGCAGCACATCACCGTTCTACCGCAACCGCGAGGAGCCGCCGGTAGGCTGGTGCGGTGACGGTCCGGCTTTACGACACTCAGGCGCAGGCGCTTCGCGACTTCGCCCCGCGCGACGAGGCGAACGTCACGATGTACGTCTGCGGTCCGACGGTGCAGTCGGGCCCCGGCATCCATCATCTGCGCGCCGCGCTCGCGTTCGACCTCTGGCGCCGCTGGCTGGTGCGGCGCTACGGCCGTGTGACGTTCGTGCGCAATGTCACCGACATCGATGACAAGGTGCTCCAGAACGCGACGTCGACCGAGCCCTGGTGGGCACTCGCCTACCGGATGGAACGAGAGTTCTCCGCGGCGTATGCCGCCATCGGCATCCTGCCGCCGACGTATGAGCCGCGGGCCACCGCGTCGATCCCGCAGATGCAGGAGCTGATCGCGGGCCTCATCGACCGCGGCCACGCGTACGCCGCGGACGGCGACGTCTATTTCGATGTGCGCTCGTGGCCCTCCTACGGCGCGCTGACGCACCAGAGCATCGACGCCATGGAGCCGGCCGCCGTCGCCGACGAGCGGGGCAAGCGCGATCCGCACGACTTCGCCCTGTGGAAGGCGGCGAAGCCCGGCGAGCCCGCGGATGCCGTCTGGGCGTCGCCGTGGGGCCCCGGCCGACCGGGGTGGCACATCGAGTGCTCGGCCATGAGCCGGCGTTATCTCGGCGCCGAGTTCGACATCCACGGAGGCGGTCTCGACCTGCGCTTTCCGCACCACGAGAACGAGCTCGCGCAGTCGACCGCGGCGGGCGACGCGTTCGCCCGGTACTGGATGCACAACGGCCTCGTGACGGTCGGCGATCAGAAGATGTCGAAGTCGCTCGGCAACTTCCTGCTCGCGCACGACGTGCTCTCTCGCCACGATCCACTCGTCGTGCGGTACGCGCTCGCCGCTGCGCACTACCGCTCGTCGCTCGAGATCTCGCCGACGACGTTCGCCGAAGCGGAGACGGCCCTCGGACGCATCCGCACGTTCCAGGAGCGCGCGGCGCGTGTGCTCGGCACGGCGACTCCGCTCGTGGCTGCCGACCTGCCCGAGTCGTTCGCCGCGGCGCTCGACGACGACCTGGGCGTTCCCCGGGCGCTTGCGGTCGTCCACGAGACGGTGCGCGCGGGCAACGCGGCGCTGGATGCCGGCGACACGGACGCCGCGGCGCGCGCTCTCGTCGAGGTCGGGCGCATGACGGGACTTCTCGGTCTCAATCCAGAGGATCCGCAGTGGCGCTCCATCGCCGATGACGATCAGACGCGCGCGCTCGACGCGCTCGTACAGGAGCTCATCGGGCAGCGTGCGCAGGCGCGCGCCGACAAAGACTGGGCGGCCGCCGACCGCATCCGCGACGCGGTCGCTGCGGCGGGCATCGTCCTGGAAGATTCAGTACACGGAACACATTGGAGTCTCGATGGCCGGTAAGCCAGGGCGCCCCGGCGCCGCGAAGGGCGGAAAGGGTCCCACGAAGGGATCCGGCGGGAAGAACAAGCGTTCCCTCGAGGGGCGCGGACCGACCCCGAAGGCCGAAGACCGGGCGTGGCACCCGGCGGGCAAGCGCAAGGCCGCAGCCGAGCGCTATGCCGCCGCGGGCGGAAAGCCCAAGCCGAAGCAGGCGCACGTGAACCGCGCACCCAAGGCGAAGGCCGGCGACGACACGGAGAACGTGACCGGTCGCAACTCGGTGCTCGAGGCGCTTCGCGCGCGCATCCCGGCGACGGCGTTCTACATCGCGCAGCGCGTCGAGATGGACGACCGGGTCAAAGAGATGCTGTCGATCGCGACGCAGCGCGGCATCCCCGTCCTCGAAGTGACGCGCCCCGAGCTCGACCGCATGGCGGGCTTCGACGGTGTGCACCAGGGCGTCGCCCTCAAGGTGCCGCCGTACGAGTACGCGCACCCGCAGGACCTCCTCGAGGAGATCATCGCGAAGGGCACCACACCGCTGCTCGTGGCCCTCGACGGCGTGACCGACCCCCGGAACCTCGGTGCGATCATCCGCTCCACAGCCGCGTTCGGCGGACAGGGACTCATCATCCCGCAGCGCCGCTCGGCGGGGGTGAACTCGGCCGCGTGGAAGACGAGCGCCGGCGCCGCTGCGCGCATCCCCGTGGCGATGGCGCCGAACCTCACGACGACGCTCAAGGAGTTCAAGAAGCAGGGCGTGTTCGTGCTCGGTCTCGACGGTGGGGGAGACGTCTCACTGCCTGCGCTCGAGCTCGCCGATCGCCCCGTCGTCATCGTCGTCGGGTCGGAGGGCAAGGGGCTGTCGCGGCTCGTCACGGAGACGTGCGACCAGATCGTCTCGATCCCGATCTCGTCGGCCACCGAATCGCTCAACGCCGGCATCGCGGCATCCGTCGCCCTGTACCAGGTCGCGACGATCCGCGCTGCGAGCGAGTGATCCACTGAACGGAAGGGCTGTCATGTCGAACATCGCCGTCATCGGAGGCACCGGGTACGCCGGCCGCCACATCGTCGCCGAGGCCGCCGACCGGGGCCACAACGTCCTCTCCGTGGCACGGAAGGTCGCAGCTGAACGCATCCCGGGCGTGACCTACATCGAGGGCACGCTCCTCGACGTGCCGAGCCTCCTGGCGGAACTGCAGGGCGTGGATGCGGTCGTCGTGGCCGTGGCGCCTCGCGGCGAGATGGAGGGTCTCGTACGTCCGAACATCGAGGCGCTCGCTTCGACGCTGCCGGACAGTGTCCGCCTCGGTGTCGTCGGCGGCGCCGGCGGCAGCCTCGTCGCCCCGGACGGACCGCGCCTGGTCGACGGCGACTTCCCCGAGGCGTTCAAAGCCGAAGCCCTCGAGATGGTCGGCGTGCTGGAAGACCTCCAGGCTGAGCAGACGGGCCGGGACTGGTTCTTCATCCACCCCGCCGGTGGATTCGGCGGCTTCAACCCGGGCGAGCGTCGCGGAACCTACCGCGACGGCGGTGACGTGCTGGTCGTCGACGAGAACGGGGAGTCGTTCATCTCCGGCGAGGACTTCGCGGTCGCCGTCATCGATGAGATCGAATCGCCGAAGCACTCGCGGGGCCGGTTCACCGTCGGATACTGACGGCGACCGTCGCGCCGTTCCGACGGGGCCTCAGACCAGGTCGCGCCAGTCGACGTCGTCGTCCTCGTCCCGTGTGTCGACGGCGCCCGTGATGATCGGGATCGACACCGTCTCGGTCGGCGGACCCATGAGCGTCGCCTCGTCGCGACGGTGCCGCAGCACGGTATCGACATAAGAGGAGAGCACCTCCGCGATCGGCACGGACTGTCCCCGCGCCTGCGACATGTACCAGCGGTGCTCGAGCACCTGGTGGAAGACCTCGGCGGGTTCGAGCTTGGCGCGCAGGTCCCAGGGAATCGCCTTGACGACGGGCTCGAAAACGCGCGTGAGCCATTCGTGCGCGACCATGTCCTCGTCCGAGCCGAGGCGCGAGACACGGGCTTTGAACTCGTCCATGTCGTTCAGCAGACGTCGCGCCTGATTCTCCTCGACGTCGAGTCCGGTGAGGCGCAGGAGGCGCCGCTGGTGGTGGCCGGCGTCGACGACCTTCGGCTGGATGCGCACTTTCGTGCCGTCAGGGGTCGCCTCGATCGACATCTCTCCGATGTCGAAACCGAGGTCGTTGAGCCGCTGAACGCGCTCGGTGATGTGCCACGCCTCGCCCGCGGCGAACGTCTCCTGGTCGGTCAGCGTCGCCCACAGGGAGCGGTACGACGACATGATGCCGTCGGCGATGGCCACGGCATCCATGCCGCCCTCGAGGCGACCCCCGGCTTCGAGGTCCATGATCTCGCCGGCGATGTTCGTGCGCGCCACGTCGAGGTCATGTTCCCGCTGGCCGCGAGTGAGCCCGCCTTCGTGGAGCTCGCCCGTCTCGGCGTCGACGAGATAGGCGGCGAAGGCCCCGGCATCTCGCCGGAACAGGGTGTTCGACAGCGACACGTCGCCCCAGAAGAAGCCCACCGTGTGCAGGCGCACGAGGAGAGCCGCCAGGGCGTCGACGAGGCGTCCGGCGGTGTCGGGGCGGAGCGTCTGCGTGAACAGCGCACGGTAGGGCAGCGAGAATTTCAGGTGCGCGGTGACGAGCGCGGCCGGCAGCGGCTCGCCCTTCGCGGTGCGGCGGCCGTCGATGACGGCGACGCGCTCGACGCAGGGCACGTCCAGGCGTGCGAGCATGCCGAGCATCTCGTACTCGCGGCGGGCCATCTCGCCCGTCGTCTCCTTGACCGCGACGACGCGGCCGGAGAGGTTCGCGAAGCGGACGAGGTGGCGGGAGAGGCCCTTGGGGAGCGAGACGATGTGGTCGCTCTTCCAGGCATCCAGTGGCGTCGACCACGGCAGGGCGAGAAGTCCCGCGTCGATGCTGCTCGCGGTGATGCTCAGCGAGGTCATGGGTCGGGCGTCGGCCACGGGCGCTCCGGATCGTAGGGGTGAGGATCGTCGTGCGGTCAGGGATATGACGAGGCGCGGGGGCTCATCGGTGAGGACCGAGGAACCACCCGCGCCGGGTCAGGATCGATCAGGCCGACGCGATCGCCTTCTTGGTGAGGCGCTCGCCCGACTCGATGTCGAACGCGTGCACGTGGTGCGGCACGGGCGCGAGAACGACCGTCTCGCCGGCGTTCGGGTGGTTGCGGCCGTCGACGCGCGCCACGATGTCGGTGCGCTTGCCGGCGATGTCGGTGTGGCCGTACAGGTAGCCGTCCGCGCCGAGCTCCTCGACCAGGTCGACCGTCACCGAGAGCCCCTGTCCGTCGGCGGGGTTGACGACGATGTCCTCGGGGCGCACGCCGGCCGTGACCTGCGTGCCGCTGGTCGGACGGTCGATGTCGGCGTCGACGATCGCGGTGCCGAACTGGATGCCTCCGGCGCTCGCGAGGTCGACGGGGAACAGGTTCATCGCGGGCGAGCCGATGAAGCCGGCGACGAAGACGTTGTTGGGCTTCTCGTACAGGTCGCGCGGGGTGCCGACCTGCTGCAGCAGACCGTCCTTCAGGACGGCGATGCGGTCACCCATCGTGAGGGCCTCGGTCTGGTCGTGCGTGACGTACACCGTCGTGACGCCGAGGCGGCGCTGCAGCGAGGCGATCTGCGTGCGGGTCTGCACACGCAGCTTCGCGTCGAGGTTCGACAGCGGCTCGTCCATGAGGAAGACCTGGGGCTGACGGACGATGGCGCGGCCCATCGCGACACGCTGACGCTGACCGCCCGAAAGCGCCTTCGGCTTGCGGGTCAGGTACTGCTCGAGATCGAGGAGCTTGGCCGCCTCCAGCACGCGCTGAGCGCGCTCTTCCTTGCCGACACCGGCGATCTTCAGGGCGAAGCCCATGTTCTCGGCGACTGTCATGTGCGGGTACAGCGCGTAGTTCTGGAAGACCATCGCGATGTCGCGGTCCTTCGGCGGGATGTCGGTGACGTCGCGGTCGCCGATCAGGATGCGGCCCGAGTTGACCTCTTCGAGGCCGGCGAGCATGCGCAGCGATGTCGACTTGCCGCAACCGGACGGGCCGACGAGGACGAGGAACTCGCCATCGCCCACTTCGAGGTTGAGCTTGTCGACCGCGGGGCGGGTGCCGCCGGGGTACAGACGGGTGGCGTTGTCGAACGTGACAGATGCCATTTTCTCTTCTCCTTCACCGGCAGGTACGTGCCGGACGATCCGTAGTGATGGAATGAGCGGGGGCCACCCCGCACGCCCGTCGTCGGGCGCGGGGCTATTATCGCACGTGCGGCGGTGACACGGCTGTCACCGAAGGCCGAGGCGGTGTCTGGGCATTTCACAGGGTCGCGATCTAGCATCGTGAGTGTCCCCGCACCCCGCCGGCACACCCGTCGCGGCCCGTCGTCACGCGTTGTCCTGATGCACCGGAGCCGCAGACGAACGCACAGCTTTCACCGAGAGGTCCCATGTCCACCGACGACTCCACCCGTCCCGACCCGGCCGCCTCGTCGGAGGTCGCCGAGACGGCGAGCACCCCGGTGGTCCAGGGGCGACGCGAGGCGGTGCGCGAGAAGGCGCAGCAGGTGCACGTGCAGCAGTCGCGCGCGCGGATCGCTCGACGGACGGCCCTCATCACCGGAGCGGTGGCCGTCGTCGCGGTTGTCGGCGTCGTCGTCGCCTGGGCCGTCGGTGGGTCCGCGAGCAAGCCCCAGCTCTCTCCCGACGCGGATCATCAGGACGGCTTCCTCGTCTCCGCCATCGCCGCCGGGACGGCCGTGACCTCGCCCGACGACGCGACCCCGACGGCGACGACGGATGCCGCGCAGCCCTCGCCGAGCCCGTCGCGGACGACGACGGCGCCCGTCGACATCCACGTCTACGTGGACTATCTCGCCCCTTCTGCGCGCGAGTGGCAGCTGGCGAATTCCGCCCAGCTGAAGTCGTGGGTCGCGGACGGCGCTGCGACGCTGACGTATCACCCGGTGTCGATGCTGACCGCCAAGTCGAACGGGACGAAGTACTCGCTCCGCGCCGCGAGCGCGGCCGCCTGCGTCGCGACGTACTCACCGGCATCCCTCTTCGCCTTCACGGACGACCTGCTGGCGCGCCAGCCCGCCGTCGACTCCGACGGACTGTCCGACAAGGAACTCGCCGATGTCGCTCTCGCCAACGGCAGCGACGATCCGAAGCAGCTGCGCCAGTGCATCGAGACCGAGGCGTTCGCGTCGTGGGTCAAGGCCGCCACCGAGCGCGCGGTCACAGGTGCGAGCGACGGTGTGGCGCTCAAGGGCACGTCGATGATCACGGTGAACGGCGAGGAGTACGTCGGCGAGATGACCGACCCGGCCGAGTTCTCGCAGTTCGTGCTGACGACAGCGAGCGGCAAGTCGGCGAAGAGCCAGACGCCGACGCCGACGCCCACGCCCACCGCGTCGCCGTCTGTCACGCCCTGAGCGTTCGCGTCGATCCCGGTCACGCGCGCCGCGCGGCGCCCGTAGACTGGATGCCGCCCCGCCGGCTTGGCGCAATTGGTAGCGCACCTGTCTTGTAAACAGGGGGTTGCAGGTTCGAGTCCTGTAGCCGGCACCGTGTGCGAAGGATTTCCCCGGCGCTGCGCCACGCGCCGACCGGACCACCGCTCTAGATTCGAGGTGTGGACGACGCGCACCCTGGGACCGAACCCGAGCCGATCACCGAGGCGATCTGCATTCTCGGGTACGACTGACCGCGATCGGCGCGATCGGCGCGATCGGCGCAGGGTGCTGCTCGACGGCATCCGAGTCTCCGGCCGTTAGGCTGAACATCCGTGACCGCCGCCGCCCCCGCCCGACTTCCCGCAGCGGTGGCGATCGCCGGCGCGGTCGCGGTCGGGATGCTGACAGCTCTGCAGGCGCGCATCAACGGGCAGCTGGGACTGCACCTCGGTGACGGATTCGTCGCCGCCGTCGTCTCATTCGGCTCGGGGCTCGTGGCTCTCGTCGCCCTCTCGGCGGCGGTGCCGAGCGGGCGTCGTGGCGCGCGCGCCCTCGCCAGCGGCATCCGTCATCGGACGATCCCGTGGTGGATGCTCGCGGGAGGGGCCGCGGGGGCGCTCACGGTCGCCACTCAGGGCCTCGCCGTCGCCGTCATCGGCGTCTCGCTGTTCACCGTCGGCGTCGTGGCGGGGCAGACCCTTTCCGGGCTCCTCCTCGATCGTGTCGGCTACGGTCCGGCCGGCGTCGTCGCGGTGACGATCCCGCGCGTCGTGGGGGGCGCGCTCGCACTCGTCGCGGTCGCGATCTCGTTGCAGGGCGGAGTGCTCGAGCGCGTGCCGTGGTGGATGCTCGTGCTTCCGTTCCTCGCCGGCATCGGCATCGCGTGGCAGCAGGCGACCAACGGGCGACTGCGTCAGCGCGTCGGCACCCCGCTGACGGCCACGCTCGTCAACTTCATCGGCGGCACCGCCATCCTGGCCGTCGCCGCGCTCGCGCACGTCGCCGTCGTCGGCGCGCCCGCGGTGTGGCCGACCGATCCCTGGCTCTACCTGGGCGGTGTCATCGGCGTGACGTACATCTTCCTGTCGGCCGCGCTCGTGGTGCACACCGGCGTGCTGCTCCTCGGCCTCGGAGCGGTCGCCGGACAGCTCGTGACGGCGTTTCTGCTGGATGCCGCGTGGCCGGCCGACGCCGGGCCCGGCTGGCTGGCCGAGCTCGCCATGGTCATCGTGGCCGGTACCGGCGTCGTCGTCGCGGCCACGCCATCGTCGTGGCGCCGCCGACGCAGGCGAGACTGACGGTCAGACCGGCGTGATCTCGACGGCCGTCCCAGTGTGCGCGGCGGTGGAGGTCGGAGCGTGCGCCTCGGCCTTCGCGCGTGCCTTCTCGGCCCGGCGGGCAGCCTTCTCGGCTCTACGTGCGGCCTTGCGCGCCTTCTTGTCGGCTTTCTGAGCCTTTGCTGCCCAGTCGGTCGGCTTCTTGTCCTTGTGCTTCTCGGACGTCGATGCCTTCTTCGCGGGTTTCATCTCCGCCCGCCAGTGCGCGAACTCATCCGGTGTCGTCGTCACGCCCGGCATCCGTGTGACGTGCGCGCGCGCGTCGACGGCTTTGCGGCGTTCGGGCCGTGATCGCTCGGGCTTGCCGCCCACGTACAGCCACCCGAGCAGCTCCTCGTCCTTCGTCAGTCCGTGGGCGGTCGCGACGGGGGCGGATCGCGTGTAGTGGCCGGTGCGCCAGATGACGCCCCATCCGGCCTCGTCCAGCAGCAGGCTCAGCGTGTGCGCGACACCCGAGGCGACGGCCTCCTGCTCCCACCGCGGCACTTTGTCGCTCTTGCGATAGCTCGCGACGATCCCGACGAGCAGCGGGGCGCGCAAAGGTTTGGTCGACGGGGACGAGTCGCCCTGGGCGGCCGCGATCGCAGCGCCCAGGGCGAGGCGGTCATCGCCGCGCAGCTCGATGATGCGCCACGGGCGCAGTGATGAATGATCGGCGACACGACCGGCGGCCGACACCAGGGTGACGAGTTCGGCACGCGTCGGCGCGGCATCCGTCACCTTCGACCAGGACCGACGCTGACGCATCGCGTCGAAGGCGGGGCGCGAGGCGGCGTCGCTCACGACTCGGGTGAGAACGAGAGCGACAGCGAATTCATGCAGTATCGGTCGCCGGTCGGCGTGCCGAACCCGTCGGGGAAGACGTGGCCGAGGTGCGACCCGCAGTTCGCGCAGCGCACTTCGGTGCGCACCATTCCGTGGCTGCGGTCCTCGATGAGCTCGACGGCCTCGGGACGCACGGACTCGTAGAAGCTCGGCCACCCGCAGTGCGAGTCGAACTTCGTCCCGCTCTGGAAGAGCTCGGCGCCGCACGCGGCGCACGTGTACAGGCCGGCTCGGTGCTCGTCGAGGAGCTCGCCGGTCCACGCCCGCTCCGTCCCGGCCTGGCGCAGGACAGCGTACTGATCGGGGCTCAGCTCCGCGCGCCACTGCTCATCGGTCTTCTGCACGTTGTACGACATGGGTGGTCACCTTTCGTCCGTCCTATTCAACCGGAATGAATCCCCGTCTGTTCCGCGTCCCGCGGGTTCTCAGGATGCCCCGGGGTGGCTCACGGCCGAGGAGGCTCGGTGGGCTTAGCCTCGAGGGCGTGCCCCTCTCCCCGCGCGACCGCGACCTGCTGGACTTCGAGTCCCGCTGGAACGGACACAGCGCGGCGAAGGAGGAGGCTATCGCCCGCGACCTCGCGATGACGCCCGCCCGCTATTACCAGCTGCTCGAGCGCGTCATCGACGTACCGGATGCCGCGGAGCACGACGCCATGCTCGTCCACCGCCTGCGCCGTCTGCGCGAGCGCCGCACGACCGTCGCCGTCGACGGCTCCTCCGCGATGCGCACAGGAACGGCCCGGTAGCATTCTCTGGTGCCCAAGACTCCGCCGCCGAAGGATCGCTTCGACGACCTCCCCGCCGACCGGGGGCGGATCGGTGCCCACCGTGCCGAGAACCCCCGTCTGCGCGGTGGGATGGTCCTGCTCTGGTCCGTCATCGCGACGGTCGTCCTCGTCGCTGTCGGGATCTTCGGCACGATGCTCGCCACCGGTCGTATCTCCCTGACTCCCGCGTCGACCCCCACGGCGTCGGTCGCACCGAGCACCGAGGCGCGTCTGGACACCTCCTACAAGGTGACGATCCTCAACGCGACGCCACAGCGCGGCCTCGCGAGCGCGATGAGCGACACCCTCGTCGCGGCAGGCTGGAGTGCCGACGACGTCAATGCGGGGGATGCCGGGTCGGAGGACTTCGCCACGACGACGGTGTTCTACACGACTCCGGCCGACGAAGCCGCGGCTCGCGGCCTCGCCGCCGCGATCGGGGGAGCCGACGTCGCGCTGAGCGACGCCTACGCGGGGATGTGGGGCACCGACGACCCGCAGCTCGTGCTGGTCATCGGGCTCGACCGCACCGATGGGGCTACCCCCGCGCCGGACTCGGAGGGCTGAGTCCCGGCGCGCGCTGCGGCGCCTGCGCGGGTCGTGTTTCGCGCGTGTGAACACTTCGGTGCAGCCGTGTCAACAGTGCCCGGATCCGGGCTTTCGCGGCATCCCGCGTGGTTAGCATGGCCGAGTCCCGCCGCACCATCAGGAGATTCGCATGAGCGCCAGCACCCACGGAACCGTCAAGTGGTTCAACGCCGAGAAGGGCTTCGGTTTCATCACCGTCGAGGGCGGCCAGGACGTCTTCGTGCACTACTCGAACATCGACATGTCCGGTTTCCGTGTGCTCGAAGAGGGTCAGGCCGTCGAGTTCGTCGTCGGCGCCGGCGCGAAGGGCCCCCAGGCGGAGTCGGTCCGCGTCGTCGCCTGAGCGTCTCCTTCCTCCCCGCCGCGTCCACGCTGCCCTGCCAGCGACATGTCCTGCGTAAACAGGGCCGCGGATCGGCTTGCACTCGTCATGCCCGAGTGCCAGAATGAGTTAGCACTCCGTCATGCTGAGTGCTAAAGACTCATCCTCACGTCCGGGAGGGACGACACACTTATGGCAAAGATCATCGCTTTCGACGAGGAGGCCCGCCGTGGCCTCGAGCGCGGCCTGAACATCCTGGCTGACGCCGTCAAGGTGACGCTCGGCCCGCGCGGCCGCAACGTCGTGCTCGAGAAGAAGTGGGGCGCCCCCACGATCACGAACGACGGTGTCTCCATCGCCAAGGAGATCGAGCTCGACGACCCGTACGAGAAGATCGGCGCGGAGCTCGTCAAGGAGGTCGCCAAGAAGACGGACGACGTCGCCGGTGACGGTACGACGACCGCTACGGTCCTCGCCCAGGCGCTCGTGCGCGAGGGTCTGCGCAACGTCGCGGCCGGCGCTGACCCCATCTCGCTCAAGAAGGGCATCGAGAAGGCCGTCAAGGCTCTCTCCGACGAGCTGCTCGCCTCCGCCAAGGAGGTCGAGACCAAGGACGAGATCGCGGCCACGGCATCCATCTCCGCCGCCGACCCCGAGATCGGCGAGCTCATCGCCGAGGCGATCGACAAGGTCGGCAAGGAGGGTGTCGTCACCGTCGAGGAGTCGAACACCTTCGGCACCGAGCTCGAGCTCACCGAGGGCATGCGCTTCGACAAGGGCTACATCAACCCCTACTTCGTCACGGACCCGGAGCGCCAGGAGGCTGTCTTCGAGGACCCGTACATCCTCATCGCGAACCAGAAGATCTCCAACATCAAGGACCTGCTGCCGATCGTCGACAAGGTGATCCAGGAGGGTAAGGAGCTCGTCATCATCGCGGAGGACGTCGAGGGCGAGGCCCTCGCGACCCTCGTGCTGAACAAGATCCGCGGCATCTTCAAGTCGGTCGCCGTCAAGGCCCCCGGCTTCGGAGACCGTCGCAAGGCTCAGCTCCAGGACATCGCGATCCTCACCGGCGGCCAGGTCATCACCGAAGAGGTCGGCCTCAAGCTCGAGAACGCCACGACGGACCTGCTCGGCAAGGCTCGCAAGGTCATCGTCACGAAGGACGAGACCACGATCGTCGAGGGCGCGGGCGAGTCGTCGCAGATCGAGGGTCGCGTGACCCAGATCAAGCGCGAGATCGAGAACACCGACAGCGACTACGACCGCGAGAAGCTCCAGGAGCGCCTCGCCAAGCTCGCCGGCGGCGTCGCCGTCATCAAGGCGGGTGCGGCCACGGAGGTCGAGCTCAAGGAGCGCAAGCACCGCATCGAGGACGCCGTTCGCAACGCGAAGGCGGCTGTCGAGGAGGGCATCGTCCCCGGTGGTGGCGTCGCGCTCATCCAGGCCGGCAAGAACGCGTTCGAGAAGCTCGAGCTCTCGGGCGACGAGGCGACCGGTGCGAACATCGTCAAGGTCGCCATCGAGGCTCCGCTCAAGCAGATCGCGCTGAACGCGGGCCTCGAGCCCGGTGTCGTCGCGAACAAGGTGTCGGAGCTTCCCGTCGGCCAGGGCCTCAACGCGGCCACCGGCGAGTACGTGGACATGTTCGCGGCGGGAATCATCGACCCGGCCAAGGTCACCCGCTCGGCACTGCAGAACGCGGCATCCATCGCCGGCCTGTTCCTGACGACCGAGGCGGTCGTCGCGGACAAGCCCGAGAAGGTCGCGGCTCCGGCCGGCGACCCGACCGGCGGCATGGACTTCTGATCCGCTGACACGAAAGAAGGGCCCCTCCTCGGAGGGGCCCTTCTTTCGTGTTCCGGCGGAGCCGGTCAGCGGAACAGGCCCGACGCGGCGGCCTCGGTCTGCGCGTACTGGCTGCCCGCGTGGCTCAGGGCGGTTCCGATGTCGCCGAGTGCGGCCTCGAGTTCGCGCTGCGTCAGCCGCCACCGGTCGATCACTCCCTGGAACGCGATCGCCGCGGCGCCGGTCCACGAGCCCTGCAGCTGCGTCAGCTGGCCGAGCATGGCGGCGGTCTCGCCCTGCAGACGATCCGCGGTCGCGCGGATCGCGCCGGTGGCGGTGAGGACGGCATCGGAATCGACGGAGAAGGTCGCCATGTGCGGACCCCTTTCTGTGTGGATGCCGCCACGCTAGGCCGCGGGCAGCTCGGACCGACGTCGAAGCGCACTATCGGTGGACAACGCGCCGGAACGACTGCCTGTGGAAGAGTCGATGCGAGTCAGAGATCCTCGGGTCGCAGCCGCGGCAGGGGCTGGGTCTCGATGAGGAGGTGCTCGGCGGCGTCGCGTTGCTTCGCGAGGGGGAACGAGACCCGGAACGTCGCGCCCCCACCAGCGGTCTCTGAGACATCGATCGAACCGTGCAGCGCTTCGACGACGGAGGCCACGATCGACAGGCCCAGCCCCGATCCGCCCGTCTCGCGGGCACGCGAGGTGTCGGCGCGCCAGAAACGCTGGAAGATCTTGTCGCGGATCTGCTCGGGGATGCCCTCGCCATGATCGCTCACCGCGATCCAGCCCATGCCGGCCCGCTCGTCGACGCCGGTGGACAGTTCGATCGGTGACCCGGCCGGTGTGTAGCGGCGAGCGTTCCCGAGCAGGTTCGCGACGACCTGGCGGATGCGGTTCTCGTCGCCGAGGACGATCGGAGCGGCAGGGTTCGGCACGGCGGCGAGCGGACGCGCCGCGGACGCGGCTTCGTCGGCGGACGCACTGCCCTGGCGGGGGCGCCGGCGGAGGAGGGAGCGCGTTGCGCCCGCAATGCTGCGGCGTGATCCCGTGGCATCCACCGTCGACGTCACGGGCGGCAGGGGTGTGCGGGGTGACGGCGGCGGACGATCGTCGATGAGGGTGACCTCGCGGTCGGGCGATGCGGCGCGCGCGTCGAGGGCGGCGTCGCGGGCGATCGGACGCAGGTCCACGTCGGCGACGATGATGTCCCGCCGCTCGTCGAGGCGGGCGAGGGCGAGCAGGTCTTCGACGAGTCCGCCCATGCGGATCGCCTCCTTCTCGATCCGCTCCATGGACTGCGCGGTCTGCTCGTCGCCCGCGATCGCGCCCATTCGGTACAGCTCGGCATAGCCGCGCACGGTGACGAGGGGGGTGCGCAGCTCGTGGCTCGCGTCGCCGATGAAGCGCCGCATCTGCTGCACTGTGGCATCGCGCTGGCCGAGGGCGTGGTCGATCCGGTCGAGCATCGTGTTGATCGCGATCTTGAGGCGCCCCACCTCGGTGCCCGGCGTGATGTCGCCCATGCGCTGGCTGAAATCACCCGCCGCGATCGACATGGCGGTCGACTCCACCTGCCCGAGACCGCGGAAGGCGAGGGTCACGAGCAGGCGCGTCGCGATGGCACCCGCGAGGATCGTGACGAGAGCGAGGGCCGTGTAGATCCCGAGGAAGTTCGCGACCGTCTGATTCACGGGCGTCAACGGGAGTGCGAGCAGCTGCACGTACGACTGCTGTGACCCCGGCAGCTGCAGTACGTCGACGGCCGCGTGGAAGGTCGTTTTGCCGTCGACCGAGAGGATGTCGAAGGGAGCTGTGCCCTTCATCAGCGCCTTGTCGAGGCCGAACGGCTCGGGGTAGTGCGGTTGGCTCCCGGCTGGGCCGCCGACGGCCCCACCGGTCTGGAGCAGGGTGCCGTCGGGACCGTAGACCGCGATGTAGAAGGAGGTGAGCGGTGCCGTCGCGGGCGGGCCGAACTGGGCGACGCCGTCGATGACCTCGACGCTCAGCAGGCTGGATGCCTGATCGAGGGTGACCGTCTGGGTGATGGATTTGTCGCGCTCGTCGATCTGCGCGTTCCGCAGGAACACGGCGGTGCCGATGCCGACCGCGACGAGCCCGATCGCGAGCACGGCGACGGTGACGCCGGTGACCTTCGCGCGCAGGCTGACGCCGCGCCACCATTCGGTGATCCGATCGCCTCGGCGGGCGTGCGCGGCGAGCGGAGGAGCCACGGTTCTCGCGGGAGCGGCCTCAGGCCGACTTGCCGGCCTTCAGCATGTAGCCGAAACCGCGTTTGGTCTGGATGAGCGGCTCGGACGAGTACGGATCGATCTTGCGGCGCAGGTAGGAGATGTAGCTTTCGACGATGCCGGCGTCGCCGTTGAAGTCGTACTCCCAGACGTGGTCGAGGATCTGCGCCTTGCTCAGCACCCGGTTGGGATTGAGCATGAGATAGCGCAGGAGCTTGAACTCGGTAGGGGAGAGATCGATCGACACGTCGCCGACGGTGACGTCGTGCGTGTCCTGGTCCATCGTGAGTTCCCCTGCCTTGATGGTGGACTCCTCGTCGGCCTGCATCGTCCGGCGGAGGATCGCCTGCAGTCGCGCCACGATCTCGTCGAGCGAGAAGGGCTTCGTGACGTAGTCGTCGCCGCCCGCGTTGAGGCCCTCGATCTTGTCCTCGGTCTCGTCTTTGGCCGTGAGGAACAGGATCGGCGCGGTGTACCCCGCTCCGCGCAGGCGCTTGGTGACGCTGAAGCCGTTCATGTCGGGGAGCATGACGTCGAGGATGATGAGGTCCGGCTCCTCTTCCAGGACGGCGGAGATCGTCTGCGCGCCATTGCTGACGGCGCGGACCTGGTACCCGGCGAACCGGAGGCTCGTGACGAGCAGATCGCGGATGTTCGGTTCGTCGTCCACGACGAGGATGCGCGGTGCGGTCATGACCCCATACTGGCACCGGAATCCATGCGGTTGCTGGATATCCGCAACCGTGGCCCCGATCGGTCATCATGAAGTGGTGATGCCTGCCCCCGTCCCCGTGCCTGCACCCGTCCTTCTGCCCGCGCTCTCTGCCCTGCCCGCCGATGCGACATCGACCGGGCTGGCCTACCACCGGCTCGTGTTCGCGCGCCGCCGCCGGGGCTGGTGGACACCGCTCGCCGTCGGCGCGCTGGGCCTTGCGTTCTACATCGTGCTGATGGTCGGCGTGACGCTGGTGATGTTCGCCGTCGCGTCGCGCGACGACACCCTCTTCGACAGGATGATCGAGCTCTCGCAGAACCCGACGGTAGGGGCGAGCGACCCCGTCATGCTGGTGGTCCTCCTCGGCACGATCATTCTGATGCTGCCGTGCTACCAGCTCGCGTCGCTCATCGTCAACGGTGCGCGGCTCGGTCTCATCTCTTCGGCGGCGGGCCGATTGCGATGGCGATGGATGCTGCAGTGCGGCCTCGTCGCCGTCGTCCTGTACGCGGTGGTGGCTCTCGTGTCGCTCCTGCTGCCGTCCGACGGCCAGGGCGACGCCGCCCCGCAGCCGCTCTGGGCAGTGTCGCTGGTGCTCATCCTGCTGCTCGTCCCGCTGCAGTCGGCGGCGGAGGAGTACGTCTTCCGCGGCTTTCTCGCGCAGGCGATCGGACGGTGGCTGCGGCATCCGGCATTCGCGATCCTGCTGCCGGTGCCGCTCTTCGTCCTCGGACACCTGTACGACGTGCTCGGTCAGCTCAGCGTCGGGCTCTTCGCTGTCGCGGCGGGCTGGCTCGTCTGGCGCACGGGCGGACTCGAGGCGGCGATCGCGCTGCACGTCGTGAACAACCTATCGGGGTTCCTACTGTCGCTCCCCTCCGGCGCCGATCCAACCGCGAGTGAGACCGGGTGGGTGAGCTTCGTCTCGTCGCTCGTGCTGATCGCCGGATACGTGGCGATCGTCGAGTGGCTGCTGCGCCGCCGCGCGGCTCGGGGCAGGCCGCTTCCGCGCCGGCTCGTGCTCACGCCGCCGCTGCCCGTCTACGCAGCGGCGAGCCCGTCAGCGTCGAGGATCGTGTAGCTGTAACCCTGCTCGGCGAGGAACCGCTGTCGGTTCTGGGCGAAGTCCTGGTCGACGGTGTCGCGGGCGATGAGGGTGTAGAAGCTCGCCGTGTGCCCGCTCTGCTTGGGGCGGAGGAGCCGGCCCAGCCGCTGCGCCTCCTCCTGCCGCGACCCGAATGATCCCGACACCTGGATGGCGACGGATGCTTCGGGCAGATCGATCGAGAAGTTCGCGACTTTCGAGACCACCAGCACAGGGATGCGCCCTTCGCGGAAAGCGCCGTACAGCTCCTCGCGCTCGTCGACGGGTGTCGCGCCCGTGATCTGCGGCGCGCCCAGCGCCTCGGAGAGGATGTCGATCTGGTCGAGGTACTGGCCGATCACGAGGATCTGCTCTCCAGCGTGCCGCGCGACGAGGTCTTTCACGACGTCGATCTTGGCGTGCGCCGTCGCCGCAAGACGGTAGCGTTCGTCGTCGGCCGCGGCCGCGTACTCCATGCGGTCGCCCGGCGGGAGGTCCACGCGGACCTCGTAGCAGACGGCAGGGGAGATGAAACCCTGAGCCTCGATCTCCTTCCACGGCGCGTCGAACCGCTTGGGGCCGATGAGGCTGAACACGTCGCCTTCGCGCCCGTCTTCGCGGACGAGCGTCGCGGTGAGTCCCAGGCGTCGCCGGGCCTGCAGGTCGGCGGTGAGCTTGAACACCGGCGCGGGCAGCAGGTGGACCTCGTCATAGACGATGAGGCCCCAGTCCAGGGCATCCAGGAGCGCGAGGTGCGCGTACTCGCCTTTCCGCTTCGCGGTGAGGATCTGGTAGGTCGCGATCGTGACGGGCTTAACCTCCTTGACCTGGCCGGAGTACTCGCCGATCTCCTCGGGGGTGAGCGACGTGCGCTTGAGCAGTTCGTCGCGCCACTGCCGCGCACTCACGGTGTTGGTGACGAGGATGAGCGTGGTCGTCTTCGTGTCGGCCATCGCGGCGGCGCCGACGAGGGTTTTGCCGGCGCCGCAGGGGAGCACGACGACGCCCGAGCCGCCCTCGCTGAAGATGTCGACGGCCTTGCGCTGGTACGGGCGCAGCGTCCAGCCGTCCTCGGCGAGGTCGATGTCGTGCGGGGTGCCGGGCGTGTACCCGGCGTGGTCCTCGGCGGGCCAGCCCACCTTGAGGAGCTCCTGCTTGATGTGGCCGCGCGCCCAGGCATCCACGGTGAAGACACCCGGCGCGGGATGCCCCGTCAGCAGGGGCTGGATGCGCTTGTTCTTGGCGACCTCGGCCAGCACCGCGGTGTCCGTCGCGCGGAGGATGAGCGTGCCTTCCTCGTCGCGTTCGATGACGAGCCGTCCGTAGCGGTTCACGGTCTCGCGGATGTCGATCGAGACGGATGCCGGGACGGGAAAGCGCGACCACCGGTCGAGCGTCGAGAGCATGTCTTCGGCGGAATGTCCCGCCGCGCGAGCGTTCCACAGGCCCAGCCGTGTGATGCGGTAGGTGTGGATGTGCTCGGGTGCGCGCTCGAGCTCGGCGAACGTCGCGAGCTCGTGACGGGCGCTCTCGGCGTCGGGGTGGGCGACTTCGAGCAGCACGGTGCGGTCGCTTTGCACGATCAGGGGTCCGTCAGCCATAACGGACAATTCTACCGGCGCGCGGTCGCCCCGGGTTCAGGCGGGGCCGACCCGCACGATGCTCGACACCGGCAGCGTGCGCTCGACGTCGACCGTGCGATCGAGGCCGCGCAGGCGCCCGCCGCCGAGGCCCGTCGCCTCGATCGTGAAGGTGCGCTCGGCATCGTCGGGAAGGCGCACCGTGACCGTGATCGTCGCGCGGGCGCGCACCGCCTGTTCGAGCTTGCGTCCGAGCCACGCGGCGTCCGCATCTTCGGACTGGGCCGCCCGCAGTCGCGAGAGAAGATCCGCGTACACCGCTTCCGGGGCCGGAGCGGGATCCGGCGGCGTGGCGAGACGGTGGCGGTCGAGCGGGCGGCGCTGGCCCTCGGCATCCACCGCGATGATCGGGTAGCGGGCGTCCGCGATCATCCAGAACGCGGTGTCGGCACTCGATCGCGTCACGAGATCGTCCCCGTCGGGAACGAGGCCGAGGGGGCGCAGCGCCTGGTCGACCGCGATCGTCTGCAGCATCGCGGCGTCGTCGCTCGCGACGCGGGTGCGGCCGCTCGTGTCGGGGCCGACGCGCAGGGTGCCGTGCCGGGCGGCGGAGCGTTCGATCTCGTACGCGAGCGGCTGCGGCAGTCCCGTGAGCGAGAGCTCGAGCAGGAACTCCCGCAGGGACTCGGCGGTCTCGCCCGCCGTAAGGGCATCGGCGAGCGTCTCGGCGGTGAAGCGGTAGCTGGATGCCTGGGCGCGCGACTCGCGCCGCGCCATCGCGCGCAGTCGCAGGTCCAGGTGCGGCGCGAGCGACCCGGGTGCGATCGCGGTGAGGTCGTTCTGCAGGTAGACACGGTCGACCTCGGGGGGCAGGAGGGCGCCGAGAGCAGCCTCGTCCGGCGCGGCGCCGTCCGCCGCCCGGCCCATCCACACGGTCGGCTCGCCGGCGCCGTCGACGATCGCCCAGCGCTGCAGGAGGCTCGCGAGCTCCTCGGCGCGTGCGGACCACGAGGGATCGTACGGGTACGCGTTCGGCCACGCGGGCAGCGGGAGCCAGCCGCCCGGCGCGGTGCGCAGAGCCGCCGGCAGGTCGGCGATCAGACGTGCCGCGACGGCGGACCAGCGGGCGGCGGTGCTCCCGCCGAGCCACTCCATGCCCGCGGGCGTGACGAGGAGCGTGCGCCCCTCGGGAACGAGCAGGCCCGCGCTCTGCCCGATCGCGACGAGCTCGTCGGCGGCTGCGGCATCCTCCACCGCGCCGGTCTCGACGAGGCGGCGGCGATCGGCGGCGCCCAGGGTCCCTGCCCCGATGCGGCCGAGGGGTGCGACGAGCGCCGCGTGCAGCACGTCGGCGAGTGAAGCCGTGGCAGTGAAGGCGCGTTCGGCCGATGCCGCGTCGGCGGCCGGACCGTCAGCGCGAGCCTCCGGCGTCGCCTCCCACGTGGCCGCGTCGACGCGGCTCGTTGCGCGAACGGTGTCGGCGACGCTCTCCCAGACGCGCCCGTCGGCGTCGAGTAGGGCGCGGGCGACGAGGGCGTCGCGTGCGGCGCCGGGAGGGGCGCCGGTGGCCACGGCCGCGTCCAACGCGTCGGCCTCTGCGGCGGTCAAGTCGACGAGGGCGCGCGAGATCGACACCGGGTCGAGCAGGTGCTCGGCGGCATCGAACGCGTCGTTCCAGTGCGCGGTGGGGGAGACGTGCCGGGCGAGGAGCAGTGCGGCGAGAGAACGGTCATCCCGCGCCGCGAGCTCGTGCGCGAGGGTGCGCGCGGAGGGCCCGGTCACGATCAGCGACCCTTGCCGACCCGCGCCTTCCGGATGAAGGTCATGATGAGCACCGTCAACAGGAGCAGGAACGCCACGATCGGGGCGATGTACACCGTCGTGCCGAGCGCAGGCCAGACGCCGGTGCCCATGTCTGCGCCCGAACGCGACCCGATGATGATCGCGGCGAAGCACACGATCGACAGCACGACGAGCCCGAGGGACATGAACGCGAGGATGCGATCGATCCGGCGGACGGGCAGATCGTCGGTCGGCTTCGGAGTGCGCGGTGCGGAGGAGGACATCGGCTTCAGCCTACTGCGTCGCGCCGCTCGATGCGCAGGCCGTGCCGTAGGCTGGGAGAGGGGTATCCGTCCCCTCTTTCACAGCGCCCGCACGCGGCGAGCACATCAGCGAGGTTCACATGCCCACCGGCAAGGTCAGGTTCTACGACGACGAGAAGGGTTTCGGCTTCATCACCACCGATGACGGCCAGGACGTCTTCCTGCACGCCACGGCCCTTCCTGCGGGATCGGTCGTGAAGACCGGCTCGCGACTCGAGTTCGGTGTCGCCGACGGCAAGCGCGGCCTGCAGGCCCTCGCGGTGCGAGTGCTCGACGCGCCGGTGAGTCTGGCCAAGCGCAACCGTCCGAAGCCCGACGATATGGCGATCATCATCGAAGACGTCGTGAAGCTGCTCGACAAGGTCGGCGGGGACCTCCGCCGCGGACACTACCCGAGCGGGGCCCAGGGCACGAAGGTCGCGGCGATCCTGCGCAAGGTGGCCGATGACCTCGACGCCTGAGCCTGCCGCTTCGGTGGCCGCTTTCGCGGACGAGCGGCTGCTCGGCGCGCACGATCTCGCACTCGCGGCTCTGCGGGAGATCACCCCGGCGGCGACGATCGGCGAGCCCGCGGGCTACACGCTCGAGGACGGCGGCGTCGTATCGCTGCGGTTCGCGAACACGATGGAGGGCTACCCGGGCTGGTTCTGGACGGTGAGCGTCGCCGTCGTGGATGACGCCGAGCCCACCGTGCTCGAGGCCGAGCTGCTGCCCGGAGACGGCGCGCTGCTGGCCCCGGAGTGGATCCCCTGGGCTGTGCGTCTCGCCGAGTACCAGGCGGCCGCGGCCGCAGCGGCGGACGCAGCCGGCGAGGAGGACGACGCCGACGATGCCGAGGACCTCGAGGGCGACGACGAGCACGACGTCGACGACCTGGACGATCTGGATGCCGCCGACTTCGACGACGACGGCTCGCCGATCCTCCACGCGGGCGACGTCGACGGCGTCGACATCGACGAGCTCGACGACTCCGCTCCGGAGGCCGACGAAGACGACGAGTCCGATGACGACGAGGACGGCGCGGACGGCGACACTCCCGACGTCGAGTCCTGACACGGCCGCCCGCTGACGGGGCGACCGCGTCGTCGCTCGTCAGTCGCGCTGGTGCTCGACGGTGTACTCGATGCACTTGACGAGCTGGCGCACGTCGTCGGGCTCGATCGAGACGAACGTCGCGATGCGCAGCTGGTTGCGGCCGAGCTTGCGGTAAGGCTCGGTGTCGACGATGTCGTTGGAGCGGAGGCTCGACGCCACCGCCGCGGCATCCACGCTGTCGTCGAAGTCGATCGTGACGACGACCTGCGACCGGTCGGCGGGGTCGGCGACGAACGGAGTCGCGTACGAGACCGACTCGGCCCAGTCGTAGAGCACCTGCGACGACTCGGCGGTGCGGGCCGACGCCCAGCCGAGGCCGCCGTTGCCGTTGATCCACTCGAGCTGCTTGTCGAGAAGGAACAGCGTCGCGACGGCGGGGGTGTTGAGGGTCTGGTTCAGCCGCGAGTTGTCGAGCGCGTTCTTGAGGCTCAGAAATTCGGGGATGTAGCGCCCGGATGCCGCGACGCGCTCGATCCGCTCGATCGCCGCAGGCGAGACCGCGGCGAACCACAGGCCGCCGTCGGAGCCGAGGTTCTTCTGCGGCGCGAAGTAGTAGACGTCCGTCTCGGAGATGCGCAGGTTGATGCCGCCCGCGGCGCTTGTCGCGTCGATCACGGTGAGTGCGCCCTCGTCACCGACGACGCGGGAGACGGGCGCCGAGACGCCGGTGGAGGTCTCGTTGTGCGGCCAGGCGTAGACGTCGACGCCCTCGACGGCTTCGGCGACGGCACGTGTGCCGGGTTCGGCCTTGCGCACGTCCGGAGCCTCGAGCCAGGGGGCGCCCGCGGCGGCGGCGAACTTGCCGCCGAACTCGCCGAAGACGAGGTTCTGCGCGCGCTTCTCGATGAGACCGAACGATGCGGCATCCCAGAAGGCCGTCGACCCGCCGTTGCCGACGATGATCTCGTAGCCCTCGGGGAGGCGCAGCATGTCGGACAGGCCCATACGCACCTGGCCGACGAGGTTCTTGATGGGCGCCTGGCGGTGCGAGGTGCCCATGAGGACGGCGCCGGGGCCCGCGAGTGCCGCGAGCTGCTCGGGTCGGATCTTCGACGGTCCGCAGCCGAAGCGTCCGTCGGTGGGCAGGATCTCGCGGGGCAGCGTCACGTGGGCCATGACCCCGATTCTAGGGCGAGCGGATAGGCTGGAACTTCACCCCCGACATCGCGCACCGAGGCCTGCCATGACCGATCTGATCGATACCACCGAGATGTACCTGCGCACGATCCTCGAGCTCGAGGAGGAGGGGATCGTTCCCCTCCGCGCGCGCATCTCCGAGCGCCTCGGGCACTCGGGTCCCACGGTGTCGCAGACGGTGGGGCGCATGGAGCGTGACGGCCTCGTCGTCGTGACCGACGACCGCTCGCTCGCGCTCACCGAGTCGGGCCGCCACAAGGCCGTCGACGTGATGCGCAAGCACCGCCTCGCCGAGCGCCTGCTCTCGGATGTCATCGGACTCGACTGGGCGTTCGTCCACGAAGAGGCGTGCCGCTGGGAGCACGTCATGAGCGAGCAGGTGGAGCGTCGTCTCATCGAGTTGCTCGGGCACCCGACCGAATCGCCGTACGGCAACCCGATCCCCGGCCTCGACCAGCTGGGCGACGTTCCCGCGCGCACGTTCGACGAGGGCGTCGTCGGGCTCGTGCGTCTGCTCAACGAGACCGACGGGCCCGTCGCGGGCACCGTTCGCCGGCTCGCCGAGCCGGTCCAGGTCGATCCCGAGCTGCTCACGCAGCTGCGCGAGGCGGGCGTCGTCCCCGGCGCGACCGGCGACTACCGCTTCAACGAGGGCTACGTGCTCGTGCAGATGGACGGGCAGGCCGACGGTCTGGAGCTGCCCGTCGAGGTCGCGTCGCACATCTTCCTGGTGGATGCCGCGCCCCAGGTCTGAACCGGCCGCGCCGGCCCGCACCGATCCGTGCAGGCCCGTGTGCGAGTCTGGACGTCGGGTGGGAGAGTCCTGCACACCGCGAACCCTGCGTGACATATTCGTTACCTTCGGGTAGCCTCGAAAAGTCCACCTGGCGAGAAGCCCGCCACGGACCGCCGCTCGGATTGCCTCATGGGTTCGTCGTCCGCACGGTGACACCCGTACATCTGTGCCCGACACCGAGTGCCGACGAACCAGCAATCCTCCGGATGTCGGAGGGCATGCAGAGGCGCCGGAGGACCATTGGCTGAACAGTTCGACTCGTCGCAAGAGACCCCCGAATCCGACGCGACGACCCCCGCTCCCACGCGGCGCACGGCCCTGGGCCGCGTCCGTGCTCTCGCGACCGCGCGCGCGACGACGCCCGTGCCCCGTCGCGCGGCATCCGTCCCGCAGACCCGGGCCGCCCGTCGCGCGGCCGGCAAGCCCCATCCGATGCGCAGCTTCCTGACCGTCGCCGCCGTTGCCGGGCTCGTCGCCACGGTGGCCGTGCCGGCAGCGCTGAGTGCGACCGGCAGCACGCCGGCCGAGGCGGCTGTGACGACGCTGCAGCAGGTCGCCGCCGACAACGCCCAGTCGCTCGTCGTCGCTTCGGAGGCGACGCCCGCGGCTCTCGAGCGCGGCAGCTACAGCGCCACCACGCCCGAGGAGATCCAGGCGAAGAAGGACGAGGAGGCCGCCAAGGCCGCCGCTGCCGCGCGCATCGCCGCGGCAGCCACCACCGCGTCGAGCGACTACACGGGCTCCCTCGTCGAGTCGATCGCGCCGGCCGGCTCGGTCGTGCGACCCCTGCCGTACTTCAACAACTTCGGCGAGCCGTACGCGGGCCACAAGGGCACCGACTACATGGTCGACCGCGGTACGCCGATCTACGCGATCGCCGACGGCGTCGTCGTCGCCTCCGACGAGAACGGTCCGGGCTGGGGTGTCTACATCAAGATCGCCCACAACATCGGCGGTCAGAGCGTCACATCGCTGTACGCGCACATGCTCTACGGCTCGCGCCGGGTCGCCGTCGGCGACACCGTCCGCGCCGGTCAGATCATCGGCCAGGTGAGCGACACCGGGCTCGCGTACGGCACGCACCTGCACCTCGAGATCTACGTCAACGGCTCGTGGATCTACGCCGAGGACTTCCTGCAGGCCAACGTCCACTGAGTGCGTTACCCTGATCCCGACGCTCGCAGAGGCCGAGGGGGAAGCTGATGGACCAAGCAGGAGCAGGCATCCGCACCATGGATGCCCTCTGCCGGAGTGTCTCCGGTCGCTACGTCCTGCGGCATCGTGTGCACGAGAGCCGCGGCATCCGCCGCGCGACGAAGGCGCTGTCTCGATGACAGCGCCTTTTTTCGTGCCCGCACGCTCCTCCTCGGGGCCTGTGCGCGTCGACCGAGAGGCCCGCTGAAGCCGTCAGGGGCCGTTCGAGAGGACGCCGCATGCGCACACTGGTACTGAACGCAGGATACGAACCGCTCGCCATCGTGTCGTTCAAACGGGCCCTCGTGCTCGTCATGAACGAGAAGGCCACCGTGATCGAGCACATCGACGGAAACCCCGTGTGGGGGCTGAGAGGTCCGCTGGACCGACCCGCCGTCATCGTGCTCACCCGATACGTCCGGGTTCCGGGGGCGCGTCGCGTGCCCGTCACGAGACGCGGTGTGCTGCGGCGCGACGCGCATCGCTGCGCCTATTGCGGCGCCGGCGCCACGACGATCGACCATGTGCTGCCGCGCTCGCGCGGCGGTGCGGATTCGTGGGAGAACCTCGTCGCCTGCTGTCTGCGCTGCAACAACGTGAAGGGCGATCGCACGCCGCAGGAGATGAAGTGGGAGCTGCGGTGGATGCCGCAGCCGCCCCGCGGGGCGCAGTGGACCGTGCGGGGCACGGAGCGCTCGGACCCCGCCTGGGAGCCGTACCTCTCGCTCGCGGCCTGATCGGGGCCTTTCGCCCGCCCGGTCCGCCTCCGCGGGGACCATGTCGGAGGTCGAGATTATCTTCGATCTCACCGGATTGAATGTCTAGAACAAAAGTTCTAACCTGGTGGGATGAGGACGATCGTGGCGGACGCGGGAGCGATCCAGGCGCTGCGCGCGCAGGTGGAGCGCCTGCAGGGGCGTCGCCTCGACGTGCCCGTGCTGCCGGTGCCGCCGGCGCTCGCCGACCTCCTCCCCGGCGGGGGACTACGACCGGGGTCGTCGTACGCGCTCGGGCGATCGACGTCACTGCTGTTCGCTCTGCTCGCCCGCCCGTCGCAGAGCGGCGCATGGTGTGCCGCGGTCGGCATGCCGCACCTGGGCGCGGAGGCGGCGCGGGCGGCGGGGGTCGATCTGTCGCGGTTCGTCTTGGTGCCCGATCCCGGACAGCGCTGGCTCGCGGTGACGGCGGCGATCGCCGACGTGCTGCCGATCGTGGCGGTGCGCCCGCCCGCGCGCGCGAAAGATGCCGACATCGCGCGCTTGGCGGCCCGCATGCGCGAGCGGGAGACGGTGCTTCTCGTGCAGGGGCCGTGGCCGCAGACCGAGGCGATGATCGATGTCGGCGACCCGTCCTGGTCGGGCCTCGGCGAGGGCTACGGGCTGCTCGACGGGCGGGAGCTGACTGTCACGGTGACCAGCCGTCGCTTCCCGTCGCCGCGGACGGGCCGGGTGCTGCTGCCGGATGCCGAGGGTGCGGTCTCGGGCATCACGGGCGCACCCGTCTCCGAGAAGCGCAGCGCGGAGCCGCGCTGGGGCCTGGCGCGGGCGGCGGGCTGATGGCGACCTCGACGGATGCCGCGGGAGATGTGGCTCCGCGCACGCTCGTCGTGTGGGTGCCGGACTGGCCGATCGTGGCCCTCTCCCGTGACGGCGACGACCCGCCCCCGCAGGGCGCGCCCATCGCGATCTTCGCGAAGGGCGCGGTGGTGGCCTGCTCGGCGGCGGCGCGCGCCGAGGGGGTGCGGCGGGGACAGCGCCGGCGCGACGCGCAGGCGCGGTGCCCGCAGCTCGAGGTCGTGCTGGACGATCCGGTGCGCGATCATCGGGCATTCGCGCCCGTCGTGGCCGCCGTCGAGGAGGCCGCTCCCGACGTCCAGGTGATCCAGCCCGGGCTCCTCGCCCTGCGGGCGAGGGGGCCGGCGCGCTTCTACGGCGGCGAGGCGGCCGCGGCGACCGTGCTCGCCGGCACGGTCGCCGCGCAGGGGGTCGACGATGTGCGTGTCGCCGTGGCCGACGGCGCTTTCACGGCGGAACAGGCCGCGCGGGTGGGGACGCGGGCATCCGATCCGTTGCGGATCGTGCCGCAGGGTGATGCCTCTGCTTTTCTCGCACCGTTGCCCGTGGCCGTGCTCGACGATGACACCGTGAGCCTGTTCGGCCGGCTCGGCGTGCAGACGCTCGGGGCCGTCGCAGCGCTCGGGCCGGAGCGGCTGAGCGAACGCTTCGGCGCGCGCGGCGCGCGGCTGTATGCCTTGGCATCCGGTCGGGATCCTCGGCCCGTGCAGGCACGGACCCCGCCGCCCGAGCTGCACCGCGAGATCGCGTTCGAGCCGCCCGTGGCGCTCGCCGATCAGATCGCGTTCGCCCTCCGCATGCCTGCGGAGGAGTTCACTCTGCGCCTGGGGGAACAGGGGCTCGTCTGCACCGAGCTGCGGGTCGTGCTCACGGGCGAGCACGGCGATCGCAGCGAGCGAGTGTGGCTGCACCCGGGGGCGTTCGACGCGGCGGCGATCGTCGACCGGGTGCGCTGGCAGCTCGCCGAGCAGGCCGCGCGCATCGGGCACGGCGCGGCCGGCGCGGCTGCCACGACGGCGGCGGCTGCGCGCATCGGGGGACTGCGCATCGGGGGACTGCGCAGTGCGGTGACGAGCGTGCGCATCGAACCGGAGGGCGTGGATGCCGCGGCCCACCACACGGCGCGCCTGTTCGGTTCGGGCCCCGAGGAGCGCGTGCATCACGCGCTCTCGCGCGTGCAGGCGATGCTCGGACACCAGGGCGTCCTCACGCCGGAGATCGGCGGCGGTCGGTGGCTCGCCGAACGGCAGCATCTCGTGCCGTGGGGGGATGTGCGGGCGGAGGGGCGTCGGGAGTCGGCAGGGCAGGCGGAGCAGGGGGCGCCGTGGCCGGGGAGCCTGCCGGGGCCGTTGCCGACGTCGGTGTTCACTCCGCCGCTGCCGGTCGCCGTGCTCGATCAGGACGGCGACATGGTGGCTGTGGACGCCCGGGGTGACCTCACCGCCGACCCCACCTGGATCAGCGCGGGTGACGGGGTGCGGCGTGGCATCCGGCACTGGGCGGGTCCGTGGCCGGTCACGGAGCGCGGGTGGGATCCTGTGCGGGCGCGGGCCGCGCACCGTTTCCAGGTGATCGACAGCGCGCAGGCGGCGTGGCTGCTCGTGTGCGAAGAGGGCACCTGGCAGGCGGAGGGGGTGTACGACTGATGGGATTCAACAACCCCTCCGTGACGTGGTCGGAGATGGAGCGGCTGCTCAGCGGACGCGCGAAGGAGCCCGACGGCGGCGACGGTCCGGCGTTTTCGCGCAAGCGCGGAAAGTACGAGGCGCCGCCGATCGAGCGCCCCGACGATCCCGTTCCCTATGCCGAGCTGCACGCGCACTCGTCGTACTCGTTCCTCGATGGCGCGTCTTCACCTGCCGAGCTCGCCGAAGAGGCCGAGCGGTTGGGTCTGCACGCGCTCGCCGTGACCGATCACGACGGGTTCTACGGGATCGTGCGTTTCGCCGAGGCGGCCGAGCAGCTGCACGTGCAGACAGTGTTCGGAGCCGAGCTGTCGCTCGCGGACGATCCGTTCTCGGCCGCGCCCGCGCGGGGCGGACCGGCTGATCCGGGCGGGTCGCACCTGCTCGTCCTCGCCCGCGGCGAGGAGGGTTACCACCGCCTCGCCGCCGCGATCACGCACGCTCAGCTCGCCGGGGGTGAGAAGGGGCGCCCGCGTTACGACCTCGACGATCTCGCTGAGCGGGCCGGCGGGCACGGGGATGCGCACTGGGCTGTGCTGACCGGATGCCGCAAGGGCGCCGTGCGGCAGGCGCTGGCATCCGGGGGCGCCGCCGCGGCTGCCGATGCGCTCGATCGGCTCGTCCAGCGCTTCGGGCGCGACGCGGTGAACGTCGAACTCATCGACCACGGCGGCCCCGCCGACACCCGCGACAACGATCTGCTCGCCGCGCTCGCCGCGGAGCGCGGGCTGCCGATCCTCGCGACGAACAACGTGCACTACGCCGTGCCCGAACGGGTGCACCTGGCGGCTGCGGTCGCCGCGGTGCGGGCGAACCGGGGCCTCGACGACCTCGACGGCTGGCTCCCGTCGCACGCGAGTGCGCACTTGCGGTCGGGCGCCGAGATGGCGCGCCGCTTCCGTCGGTACCCCGGCGCGATCTCGCGCACCGTGAGCCTCGCCGACGAGCTCGCCTTTCCGCTGCGGCGCGCGAAGCCCGCGCTGCCCAAGACGGCGGTTCCGGAGGGGCACACGCCGATGTCGTGGCTGCGACAGCTCGTGTGGGATGCCGTGCCGCGCAAGTACCCCCATGCCACGGACGCCGACCGCGCCCGCATCGAGAAGGAGCTCGGCGTCATCGAGCAGAAGGACTTTCCGGGGTACTTCCTCATCGTGCACGGGATCGTCGCCGAGGCTCGCCGCCGCGGCATCCTGTGCCAGGGGCGCGGGTCGGCGGCCAACAGCGCCGTCTGCTACCTGCTCGACATCACGGCCGTCGACTCGATCTTCTACAACCTGCCGTTCGAGCGGTTCCTCTCCGCGATGCGCGAGGAGGAGCCCGATATCGACGTCGATTTCGACTCGGACCGACGCGAGGAGATCATCCAGTGGGTGTTCGACACGTACGGCCGCGAGCGGGCCGCGCAGGTCGCGAACGTCATCCAGTACCGGCCGAAGAACGCCGTCCGCGACATGGCGAAGGCCCTCGGTCACTCGCCGGGCCAGCAGGATGCCTGGTCGAAGCAGGTCGAGCGGTGGGAGGGCCCCGTCCCGGGTGCTCACGACATCCCCGACCGGGTGCTGGAGTACGCCGGCGCGCTCATGAAGGCGCCGCGCCACCTCGGCATCCACTCCGGCGGCATGGTGCTCACCGAGCGCCCCGTCGGCGAGGTCGTGCCGATCGAGCACGCGCGCATGGAAAAGCGCACTGTCATCCAGTGGGACAAGGACGACGCGGCGTGGATGGGGCTCGTGAAGTTCGATCTGCTGGGGCTCGGCATGCTCGCCGCTCTGCAGTACTGCTTCGATCTCATCCGCGCAGCGACGGGGGAGGAGTGGTCGCTCGATGCGATCCCGAAGGAGGAGGCCGCGGTCTACGACATGCTGTGCCGGGCGGATTCGATCGGGGTCTTCCAGGTGGAGTCGCGTGCGCAGATGGGGCTACTGCCGCGCCTCCAGCCGCGGCGGTTCTACGATCTCGTGATCGAGATCGCGCTCATCCGACCGGGGCCGATCCAGGGCGGGGCGGTGCACCCGTACGTGCGGCGCAAGGTGCAGGGCGAGACCGTCACGTACGCCCATCCGAAACTGAAGCCGGTGCTCGAGCGCACCCTCGGCATCCCGATCTTCCAGGAGCAGCTCATGCAGATGGGCATGGCCGTCGGCGACCTGACGGGGGAGGATGCCGATGTGCTCCGCCGCGCGATGGGGTCCAAGCGCGGCATCGAGCGGATCGAGTCGGTGAAGGAGAAGCTGTACGCCGGCATGAAGCGCAACGGCTTGGTAGGCGATGTCGCCGACGACATCTACGCGAAGATCCAGGCGTTCGCGAACTTCGGGTTCGCCGAGAGCCACTCCCTGTCGTTCGCGCTGCTGGTCTACGCGTCGTCGTGGCTCAAACTGCACTACCCGGGGGCGTTTCTCGCCGCTCTCCTGCGGGCGCAGCCGATGGGGTTCTACTCGCCGGCATCCCTCACCGCCGACGCGCGCCGGCACGGGGTGCGGGTGCTGCGCCCGGACCTCCACCTCTCCGGCGCCGATGCGACGCTCGAGCCCCTCGAGCCGCTTGAGCCGCTCGGGGAGGGGGGTGCGCCGGCGACCGGCAGGGATGCCTGCACCGATCGCCGTCAACCGCCCGTCCCGCTGTTCGACGCGACCGCCCCCGACGAATCCGCCGCGCATCGCCGCGACGGGGCGTTCGCGGTGCGGCTCGGCCTCGCCGCGGTGACGGGGATCGGTCAGCCCCTCGCGCAGCGGATCGTCGCGGCGCGCGAGGCGCACGGGCCGTTCCGCGACCTGCGCGACCTCGTCCGTCGCACGAACGCGACCGAGGCGCAGGTCGAGGCGCTCGCCACCGCGGGGGCGTTCGAGGGCATGGGCATCTCACGGCGCGAGGGGCTGTGGCTGGCGGGGGATGCCGCGAAGGATCGCACCGAGTTCCTCGAGGGCACGCTCGTATCGGTGCAGCCGCCGCTGTTTCCCGACCAGTCGAGCTACGACATCCTCGCCGCCGATCTCTGGGCGACGGGCTTGTCGACCGACGATCATCCGCTCGTGCACTACCGGTCGCAGCTCGATGCGCGGGGTGTGCTCACAGCGCGCGGGCTGCGCACGCACGAGGTCGGGCGCCGTGTGGAGGTCGCCGGGCTCGTGACGCACCGTCAACGGCCGGCGACGGCGTCGGGCATCACGTTCCTGAACCTGGAGGACGAGCACGGCCTCATGAACGTGATCTGCTCGAAGGGGGTGTGGGACAGGTATCGGCGGGTGCTGCGGGATGCCCCGGCGCTCATCGCCCGGGGCATGCTGGAGCGCTCGCCGGAGGGGGTGACGAACCTCGTGGCCGATGCCTTCGAGGATCTGCGGATCGGGGTGCAGCACCGGTCCCGCGACTTCCGGTGACCGGTGCTGCCCCGAATCGCGCGTGGCGGCCGGCGGGCTCAGCGCTTCTGCGCGAGCGCGAACCCGACACCGCCGTTGTCGTCGATCTGCGCATCCAGCACGCGATCTCCGAGCTGCACGGTCGAGACGGCGTCGACGAAGACCCGTGCCCCGCCGTCCTCGACAACGGTGTCGCCTTGCTCGGGGGCGTCGGCCAGAGTGACGGCGTAGCCCTCGTTCGGGGCCGTGGCCTGCGCGATGCGCAGACCCGCGGTGTCCGTCGGCAGCTTCTGGACGAGGTGCTTGACGGCGGTGGTGGCGTTCTCGGTGAGTGTGAGCATGGTGCTCTCCTTCCGTGGATTGCTTCCGTGGATGAGTCGGCCACGATTCCGAGAATGCGCGCCGAACGCAACCTGTGACACACCTTGGGTCCGCACTCACACGGGATACGGAGGTTCGCCGCTGTCAACCCTCGCCGCACAGCCGCCGCCGGGCGTAGCGTCGGAGCATGGCGAACGTTGCGGACTTCTTCATCGAGACTCTCAAGCGGGCCGGCGTCGATCGGGTGTGGGGACTGCCCGGCGACTCTCTGAACGCCTTCACCGACGCGCTCAGGCGCGACGGCGGCATCCGGTGGCTGCATATGCGTCACGAAGAGGCTGCGGCCTTCGCGGCCGGGGCGGATGCCGAGTTGACGGGTGATCTCGCCGTCGTCGCGGGATCGTGCGGGCCGGGCAATCTGCACTTCATCAATGGACTGTTCGACGCGAACCGCAACCGGGTGCCGGTGCTCGCGATCGCATCGCACATCCCGTCGGCCGAGATCGGCAGCACGTACTTCCAGGAGACGCATCCGCAGGAGCTGTTCCGTGAATGCAGCGTGTACACCGAGCTGGTCTCCGACCCCGCGCAGCTGCCGTGGGTGCTCGAGATCGCGATGCGCACCGCGGTGGAGAAGCGCGGTGTCGCGGTCGTCGTGGTGCCCGGCGATGTGTTCTTCGCCGATGCTCCGAGCCGCCGGCCGACCGCGCCGATTCGGCCGACCCGGTCGAGCGTGCTGCCGGATGCCGCGGACATGCACGCCGTCGCCGAGCTGATGAACGGGGCGAAGAAGGTGACGATCCTCGCGGGCGCCGGTGTCGCAGGGGCGCACGACGAGGTCGTCGCGCTCGCCGCGAAGCTGCAGGCGCCGGTCGTGCACGCGCTGCGGGGCAAGGAGCACATCGAGTGGCAGAACCCGTACGACGTCGGGATGACGGGGCTGCTCGGGTATGCGTCGGGGTATCGCGCGATGGAGAAGTGCGATGTGCTGCTCATGCTCGGCACCGACTTCCCGTACCGCCAGTTCTTCCCCGAGAAGGCGAAGATCGTGCAGGTCGACATTCGCGGGGAGCAGCTGGGCCGGCGCACACCGATCGACGTCGGCCTCGTCGGGGGCGTGCGCGAGACGGTGGAGGCGTTGCTGCCGCTCATCGACGACGGCCGCAGCGACGCCTTCGCGAAGGAGTCGGTCGAGCACTACCGCAAGACCCGGAAGGGGCTCGACGAGCTTGCCGTCGACGACGGCAAGGCGCCGGTGCACCCGCAGTACGTCGCACGGCTGCTCGATGAGCTGGCCAGTGAGGATGCTGTGTTCACGGCCGACGTCGGAAGCCCCGTCATCTGGGCGGCGCGCTACCTGACGATGAACGGCCGGCGGCGGCTGCTGGGGTCGTTCCTGCACGGGTCGATGGCGAACGCGATGCCGCAGGCGCTCGGCGCCCAGGCATCCGACCGGGGTCGTCAGGTGATCGCGCTCGCCGGCGACGGCGGGCTCGCGATGCTGATGGGCGATCTGCTGTCGATCCGGCAGAACGAGCTGCCCGTCAAGATCGTCGTCTTCAACAACGCGTCGCTGAACTTCGTCGAGTTGGAGATGAAGGCGGCCGGCATCGTCAACTTCGGCACGGGCCTCGAGAACCCGTCGTTCGCCGCCGTCGCCGAGTCGGTGGGCGTCACCGGCATCCGGGTGGAGAAGGCGTCGGAGCTGCGCGATGCGCTGACGCGTGCGCTCGCGACCGAGGGGCCGGTGCTCGTCGACGTCGTGACGGCGCGTGAGGAACTGTCGATGCCGCCGTCGATCACGGCCGCGCAGATGAAGGGCTTCACCGTGTGGGCGCTGAAGACCGTGCTGTCGGGTCGGGGCGACGAGCTGCTGGATCTCGCCGACACGAACGTGTGGCGTCGGATCTTCCACTGACGAGCAGGCGGGGGAGCGACGACGGCGATCCTGTGATCGCTCCTCTGGCGCCAGGTCTGGGAGCGCTCCCGTAGAGTGGATGCCGTTCCCCCCTCTGCGCGATGACCACTCCTTCACCCACCCGCCGTCGAGACATCCAAGGGCTGCGCGCTCTCGCTGTGCTCGCGGTGATCGGCGCGCACGCCGCCGGGTGGCCGCGCGGCGGCTTCGCCGGGGTGGATGTGTTCTTCGTCATCTCGGGATTCGTGATCACCGGCTCCCTGCTGCGCGAGCAGCGGGAGGCGGCGCGGATCTCGCTCGCGCGCTTCTACGCTCGGCGCGCGCGTCGGTTGATGCCGGCGGCGATCGTCACCATCGCAGCGGTCGTCGGGGTGGGATTCGCGCTGTACCCTCGGATCCGCGCCGAGGAGGTCTTCGCCGACGGCGTCGCTTCGATGCTCTTCGCGTCGAACTGGTGGTTCGCCGCGCAGGGCATGGACTATTTCGCCGCGACGACCTCGGTCTCACCGCTCCAGCACTTCTGGTCGCTGTCCGTGGAGGAACAGTTCTATCTCGTCTGGCCCGGCCTGCTCGTCGTGCTGATCCTCTTTCTGCCGCGTGCGGCGCGAGCGGGGCGGGGCCTGGCGGTGCTCACCGCGGTGGCAGCTGCTGCCGTGTGTGCGTCGTCGTTAGGCGTCGCGGTCGCACAGAGCGCCCATCAGCCGTCCCTGGCGTACTTCTCGACGGCGACCCGTGCGTGGGAGTTCGCCCTCGGTGCCCTCTTGGCCGCCGCGGCGCCGTTGACGCGACGTCTCCCCGGGGCGCTGGGCGCGCTCCTCGCCCTCGCCGGGACGATCGGGATCATCGCGTCGTTCTTCGTGCTCGAGCCGTCCGCACCGGGATTTCCGGGCCCGTGGGCGGCGGTTCCGGTGGGAGCGACCGCGCTCGTGATTCTGGGCGGTGCGGTCACTCCGCCGGTTGTGCTGTTCCCTCTGACCAACCGGCTGAGCGGCGCCATCGGCGACGCGTCGTATTCGCTCTACCTCTGGCACTTCCCGGTCGTGGTCTTCGCGGCGGCGTTCCTCCCGGCGTCGGGCTGGTCGCTCGCGGTGATTCTCCTCGCCGTGGCGGTGCTGGGATCGGTCTCGTACCTGCTCGTCGAGCAGCCCCTGCGCTACGCGCCCTTCCTCGGCGCGCGGCCGCTTTCGGCGCCCCGAGAGGAACCCACCTCAGCGGAGGGCTCGCCGGACGCCGCTGTCGCGCCGTCCGTCGATGCGTCGGACTCCGCGCCGCCGGCGAGTCCAGCGCTATCGATCCCGACGCGGCGTCCGGCGGGGTGGCAACCGGGATCGCGCTACTACCCCGGCGCGGCGCGGCCCGCGGCATCCGCGGCGGCGCCTTCGGTGGCATCGCCGGTGGCACCTGTCGCGGGCGCGCCCGCGCCGCCGTCGGCAATGGCGCTCTCGGTCGCGTCGCCGCCGGTGATCACGTCGCGCCCGGTGCCACCAGAGGCGCCCGAGGCAAGCGCGTCGCCCGTCGAGACGTGGCGGCAGCGGTTCGGCGCTCAGATGGCACTGAGCGCGACGGGGCTGGTCGTCGCGGGGCTCGTCGGTGTGCTCATCGTGCAGAGCCTCGCCCCCGTCGACGCGTCTGCTCTTCAGACTGGAGGGCAGCCGACGATCGAGGCGCCCGGCGATCCGACGGGGGCGCTGCAGGCAGACCTCGCGGCCGCCGCAGGGGCGACGAGCTGGCCGGAGCTGCATCCGACGCTCGACGATGTGATGGCGCAGTCGTCCGGCGCCAACCCTGCGCACGACTGCTTCGTGCCCGCCCCCGCGCCGAGTGCCGCGGCGTGCTCGTGGGGCGCATCGGACGCGCCGCACCACGTGTATCTGGTCGGGGATTCGACCGCGATGGCGTACGCGCCTGCGTTGCGCGCGATGGCCGAGAGCAGCGGCGGAGCGCTCCGCGTGACGACGGTAGGCCTGTATGGATGCCGCTTCACGGATGTGCTCGTGCAGAACGACGACCCCGCGGTGATGCAGGCGTGCCCCGGGCGAAAGGCGGACGTCGCGGCGATGATCGCTGCCGATCAGCCGGAGGCAGTCCTCGTGTCCAACGCGTACACCCTCGCGCGCAGTGCCGACGGGCGAGACCTTTCGGCGAGCGACCTCGTCGCCGCCGAGGCGGCGGAGGCCGCCACGTACGGCATGGCCGGCAGAGTGACCTTCGTGGCTGCGCCGCCCGAGGGTGCTCCGCTGGGCAACTGCTACACGCGGATCGGGTCTCCGTACGCGTGTGCCACGAGCATCCCCCAGACGTGGAAAGACATCCAGTCGGCGACCGAGCAGATCGCGATTGCTCAGGGCGAGCGGGTCATCGACTCCCGCCCGTTCACCTGCTGGGATGAGATCTGTCCCGCGTTCGCGGGGACGCTGCCGATCCGCTACGACCAGACGCACCTCACGGTCGAGTACTCCGAGCACATCGCCCCGTACCTGTGGTGGTGGCTGACCTCCAACGGTGTGCTGGCACCCTGAGACGTCATCGCGCGTGAGTTGTCCGGGCGGCTCTGGGCGCGTTCTGCGCTGGCACTCAACCGCGCGTGCGACGATCTCACCATGAGAGCAGCACCCCGCGCCTGGCACTTCGTGGCGACCGCCGTCGCGCTCGCCGTGCTGCTCGCCGGGTCGTACCTGTTCTTCGTGCAGGGCTACATGGGGCAGCTGATCGACGAGCAGGCGCGCACGGGTGCGCAGTTCGCCGTCGTCGCACAGGCGTCGAATCTGCTGGATGCCGTGCCGTTGCTGAGCGCAGGGCTCGTACTGATCGCCGTCGTGATCGGTGCGATCCGGCGGCAGGGAGCGGCGACGGTCGTCGCGCTCGTTGTTGTCGCGGCGGCGAATCTGACGACCCAGCTGCTGAAGCACGAGCTCCTCACCCGTCCCGACAACGGGGCGACGGGGGAGTGGCACAACTCATTCCCCTCAGGGCATACCACCGTGATCGTGTCGGCCGTGTTCGCGCTGTTCCTCGTCAGCGCGCCGCGGCTGCGTCCGCTGATCGCGGCTGTGGGGGCGCTTGCGATCGTCGCCGTCGGGGCACTTCTCGTCGGGAGCCAGTGGCACCGGCCGAGCGACATCGTCGCCGGGGTGCTCGTCGTCGCGATCTACGTCTTTCTCGGCGGCGCGGTGCTCGCGCGGGTGCGCCCGGCGGCGCCGTCCGGACCGCGCACGGGTGTCGCCGGCACGGTCGCCCTGCTGGTGCTCGCTGCGGTTGCCGCCACGGCGGCGCTCACGCTGGCGTATCTGACGGCGGATGCCTCGACCGAAGGCTCTGCGGCGGCGACGGCGGCCGGGTTCGTGGCGATCGCCGCGGCGACGGGCGGCACCGCCGTCTTGGCATCCCGTCTGTTCCGACGCGTCGGCTGACCACGGACTGTGAGCCGCGGCCCGGCCGGTAGACTCGACGGGCCCGCCTCTGTAGCTCAGTGGAAGAGCAGGCGCGTCCTAAGCGAATGGTCGGGGGTTCGAATCCCTCCAGGGGCACCGTGTGATGAGTCGCGACATAGGAGACATCTGAGTCGCGTCATAGGTGACATTCATGAGAGGGAGCCCGGCCATCGGCCGGGCTCTTTTTCGTTGTTTCGCCAGTAGGTTCTGGTGGGGTCGATGGTGTTGGTCGCAACGATTTCGCCGGTGTCGAGGTGGATGACGGTGACGGTGTGTTCGTCGGCGATGAGGATGCAGCGTTTCCCGCGGTGTTCGACACCGATGCCGAGGTGGTGCATGCGGGCGGCTCTTCTGAAGCTGATCTTCCCGTTGCTGCCGACGTGGTCGTATCGGATCCGGTAGTGGGCGGCATCAGGCCGGCTGCCGGCTGGGGCGGTTTTCGGTGATGTGGTGTAGGCGGTGGCCGGCGTCTGTCCGTCGCGGGCGCGGTGCGGGCGGGCGGTGTTGTAGTGCTCCCGGAACGTGTCGAGCTGAGCTTGCAGCTCGAGGACTGTGGCGGCGCGAGGGCGGGCGGCCAGCCATCGCTTCAGGGTCTGGTGGAACCTCTCGATCTTCCCTTGGGTTTGCGGGTGGTTGGGGGCGCCGTTCTTCTGCCGGATGCCGAGGGCGGCGAGGAGGTATTCGAATTCGTTGCGTCCGCCGCCGTGGCGGGCGGTGTAGACGCGGCCGTTGTCGGTGAGGGTCGACGCGGGCGGCCCGTAGGTGTCGACGGTGGTGAGGAAGGTGTCGACCACGGTGCGGCCGGTGACGGGCCGGTGGGCGGTGCAGCTGAGCAGGAGGCGGGAGTGGTCGTCGAGCCAGTTCAGGATCTCGATGTCGGTGCCGTCGGCGAGGCGCCAGTGGGTGAAGTCGGATTGCCAGGTCTCGTTCGGCTGCGCGGCTTCGAACCGAACGCACGAGGACTTCGGGCGTTTGCGGGGTTCGGGGGTGATCAGTCCGGCGGTGTGCAGGATGCGGCGGATCGTGGACGTCGAGGGGGAGGTAAGTCCTTCCTGTCGCAGATGCCAGGCGATCGTGACCGGGCCGGCATCCGTCCCCGCCGCCGTCAGTGCACGGCGCAGCTGGACCACCCGGTCCCGGACACGTCCGGTGACGGCTTGCGGGCTGCTCAACGGTGCCCGCGACCGGGCGTCCAACCCGTCCAAGCCCTCGTCCCGGTATCGGGCGAGGAGCCTGTGCAGATACTGCCGCGACACCCCGTACTCGGCGGCGGCCGCGGTGACCGACAGCTCCCCGGCAACGACCTTCAACACCACGACCCGATGCTTCGACGACATGCCCGAGTGTCGCCTATGACCCGACTCACGTGTCGCCGATCACCTGTCGCCTATGTCGCGAATCCAGACACCCTCAGGTCCACCGTTTTTTTCGCTTCTGATCAGATAGTTCTTCGGCGGTTGGGCTACCCGGACGCGGACCTCAATGCAGGGTGCGACGTGAAGGGCTGCGCTCACAGCGCGAGGTAGTACTCCCTGATGATCTGTGCCATCAAGGACCGCCGCTCCCTGAGGAACGCCTGGTACGAGTCTGCTGTCGTTGTTCGTAAGCTCGAAGGTATGGCGTTGGCGCGCAGATTGGCCTCCAGCTCCTGCTCGCTCGTGATCTCGCCGAGTCGCAGAACACCGTCGGCGAGCTGGGAGTCGACCACCGACATGTAGTCCGTCGGTTCCTTGTCCTTGATGGCGATGTTGATCGGCGTCTCCGTCAGAGCGAAGTTCGCGATCTGGTTGTAGACGCTGCGGTCATTGATGCCCTGCTTGATGAGGTAATTCTTCGGTACGACATGGTGAATGTCGCCGACCTCTTCGATCATGCTGGCCACGGTGACGTTCTTCGAGAGGAACCCGCGGGTGCCGGCGTGCACCTGCGCCGCGAGGAAGGCGAGGAAATAAGGGCTGCGCACGCTCGACGACTGCATCTCCATCGGAAGGGCGACGTTCCAGAAATTGTCAGCGAGTTGAGATGCCTCGATGTCGCGGAGCGCTTGAAGCGCACCGACGTCGTTGATCCGGCGGATGTCGGCCTCGAACGCGGTCTCGAAGCTGCCGGTGTATCGCCCAGTGAGGACGGACATCACGAACCAGCGCCGAGTGACGAACTTGATCTCGCCCTCGTTGAGCTTCTTCTCGGTGCGCAGCTTCAAGTACAGCGCGTACGCGAAGTTCATCGCGTTCTTGGAACTGATCAGACGCGGAGCGATGAATCCTGCGGACTTGATGGTCAGCGTGAACTGCTGGAAGTTGTGCTGGTTGACGATCTCGAGCAGCACCCGCTCGAGGCGGTCGAACGACTCGACCGCGAGCTCTTCGCTGAACGTGCGGGTCTCGAAGTCCCGGCCGGAGAGGACGCTGACGAGTGCGGCAACCTTGCCTCGGGAGAACTCCTTGATTCCCGCGACGCGGATCACGTCCGTGTACGTGGGGTCGTAGAGGTCTGACGTGTCATTCCTCAACCACGAGATCGACTGAAGGTAGCCGGACTCTGCGAAACCGATGTCGTTTGCGGCGATGTCTGCGAAGACGTGGGGCGCGACGGCGAGGTGACAGAAATAGTCGATGAGCTTGCGGAGATTGCTACCGAGTTCCCCATGGCTGGAGATCTTGCTCATCGCGAAGTCGGCGCTGCTGAGCGGGACACCTTTCGAGTTGATCCGGATGAAGATCTCCGTCACCGTCTCGATATCGAGATCTTCGGCGAGGTTGATGATGCCGACCTGTGCCTGTTTGATCGCCGACAGGCGCTGGAGGGACTGCTCGACATGCTGGGCGTCGACTTCGGGATTGGCTTCCATGTACGCCTTGGTGGCGGAGTACGTCGAGGGCGCGTTGACGAACTCAGCGACATCGGAGACCCAGCCGCTGTCCTTCTCGATGAACGGCGTCAACGTCGCGAACTGCTCGGTGGTGGGGTTGAAGGCGATCTTGATGCGCTTTTTCTTGTAGCTTTTGTCCACGACGGGCTGCCCGACGAGTGCAGCAGTCATAGCGGTGATTCGTTGCTGGCCGTCGATGAGGATCTGCCTGAACGACGACTTTGTCCCGTCCTTCAAGCCGACATCCGCGCTCTGCCAGGTGATCAGGTATCCGATGGGGAAGCCGTTGTACAAAGAGTCGAGCAGATCCCGGACCTTCGTGGAGTCCCACACGAAGGGGCGCTGCATCTCCGGTATCGCGACCTGCCCGGATTTCACCCAGGTCAGCAGGGTCTCGACGGAATGTTGCTGGACGGTGTACTTCGACAAGATGCTTCCTTCGAGCTTCACTTTCAACGCGGTGCAGCGCGTACGAGAAGGCGCTGTCCTCACAGCCGCCCCAGTGACCGTGCGCCAATGATCATCTTGCCGCAGATCAGCCGGACCGCTGATTCACGGGCGGCGCTCGTCCGAGTAACGCGGCGCCATCGACTCCATCTGATCCATCACGAACTTGATCGCCTCGGGCTGCTTGTCCGGCGGGTACTTGTATTTCACGAGCAGCCGTTTGATCGACGATCGCAGCTTCGCGCGCACGTCGTCGCGCACCGTCCAGTCCGTCCGCACGTCGCGCCGCATGACGGCGACGAGTTCTCGAGCGATCTGCGCGAGGACGTCCTCTCCTTGCATGTTGACCGCCGAGTCGTTCGTCGCGACCGCGTCGTAGAAGGCCAGTTCGTCGCTTGAGAGCGGCGGCGAGAACGTCGCCCCGCGGGATGCCTCGGCAGCGACATCCTTCGCCAGCTCCACCAGTTCGGCGATGACCTCGGCCGACGTGAGTTGCTGGTTGGTGTAGCGGTTCATGATCTCGGCGATCCGCTCCGAGAACGCACGCTGACGCACGAGGTTGCCGCGAGTGGCTGTCGTACCGGCATCCGTCAGAGACGCGCGCAGCGCCTCGATCGCGAGGTGCGCGTTCGGTGCCGTCTGCGCCCTCGCGAGGAACTCGGGGCCGAGGTCATCCAGCGTAAGGGGGGCGAGACCGGCTGCGTCGTAGATGTCGAGAACGTCCCCGGGCGCGATCGAGTCGGCGACGAGCGTCCCCAGCAAGCGCGAGATCTCCTCGGGAATCGGCTCGTCGCGCGACTGCCGCTCGGCGGCGTCGAACTTGGCCATCCAGACGCGGACCTCTTCGTAGAACGCGATCTCGTCGTGCAGCTCGGCGAGACCGTCCCGGCCCGACGCGAGAGCCCACGCACGAGCCAGTTGCCCTGTCGCCGTGCGGTAGCGCGACGCGAGCCTCTCGGTGCCGAGTTCCGCGGCGTTGAGCGGATTCATCGCGTCACGGAGGTAATTCGTCGCGGTGGCGGCGGCGGTGCGCCAGGCCCGCGAGCCGCCTTTCTGCGCCACAGCGCGCCAGTCGCAGCCCGCGAGCATCTCGCGGATCTGGGCGACCAACTCGGTGGCGATCGCGACCGCCTCGTCCACGTCGCGCCCGATCGGTCTGTTCTGCTGATCCGAAACGGTGTACTCGGACAATGCCTTCGCGAGGTTGTCGGCAAGCGGCGCGTAGGCGACGAGTAGCCCGTCCTGCTTGCCCTTGTAGGTGCGGTTCACGCGCGCGAGGGTCTGCATGAGCAGAGCGCCCTTCAGCGGCCGGTCGAGGTAGAGCGTGTGCAGCGGCGGCGCATCGAACCCGGTGAGCATCATGTCTTTGACGATCACGAGTTCGAGTTCGTCGTCCGCATCCTTCAACCGCGCCTTGATCGCCTTGTTCTCGGAATCGCGCCGCACATGATCGCTCACTGGCGGCTGATCCGACGCAGATCCCGAGTAGACGACCTTGATGCGGCCGGAATCCAGGGCATCCGAGTGCCAGTCCGGGCGCAGCGCGATGATCGCTGCATAGAGTCGCGCACAGATCTCGCGTGTCCCCCCGACGATGAGCGCTTTTCCCGGCGATTCGAGGAACGGCTTCATCCGCTCGCGTCGCTCTTCCCAGTGCTTCACGAGGTCGGCGGCGAGAGTCTCGATGCGCTCCGGAGCGCCGTACACCGCGTTGACGACGGCAACGGATGCCTCGAGCCTGGCCCGCTCCGTGTCGTCGAGTCCGAGGGTGTACTCGTCGGCCGCGCGGTCGATGTCCTCCTCGCTCGCGCCATCGGCGAATGAGACCTTGATCAGCCGCGGCTCGAAGTACACGGGAACCGTTGCGCCATCGTCGACGGCGCGGGTGAGGTCGTAGATGTCGATGTAGTCGCCGAACACCGCACGGGTGTCGCGCTCGGCGAACGAGATCGGGGTCCCGGTGAAGGCGATGAGGGTGGCGTTCGGCAGCGCGTCGCGCAGGTGCCGCGCGTAGCCGTCGAGATCGTCGTAGTGACTGCGGTGGGCCTCGTCGACCACGACGATGACGTTGCGGCGGTCGGTGAGGAGCGGATGCTGCGTGCCCGACTGCTTCTCGGCATCCGTCAGCCCGAACTTCTGCAGCGTCGTGAAGTAGATGCCGCCCGTGACGCGATTGCTCAGCTCGTCGCGCAACTGCGCACGCTCGCGCACCTGCACCGGCTTCTCGGCGAGCAGCAGGCTTTGGTTGAAAGTCTGGAACAGCTGGCCGTCCAGTTCGGTGCGGTCGGTGACGACCACGACGGTGGGATTTTTGAGAGCTGGATGCCGCGACACGAGATTCGCATACAGCTCCATCTCCATCGACTTGCCCGACCCCTGGGTGTGCCAGACGACGCCGGCCTTGCCGTTGGTCTGCACCGCCTGCACCGTGGAACCGACGGCCTTCGTCACGGCGAAGTACTGGTGTGGCTTGGCGATCCGTTTGGTCAGTCCGTCGGCGTTCTCGTCGAATGCCGTGAAGTTCCGCACCAGCTGCAGAAAGCGCTCCTGGTTGAACAGTCCGTGGAGGGCGTCGTCGATCGGTTCGACGGAGACACCGTCTTCGATCCGTGGCTGCGCGAGCGGTTCCCCGTCGTCGTCGACGTTCCACGGTGCGAAGTGGTTGAGCGGGGTGAACGGCGTGCCGTATTTGGCCTCGATGCCGTCACTGGCGAGCGTGAACACACAGAAGCGGAACGCCATCGGGAACTCGCGCAGATACGTCTGCAGCTGCGCATGCGCAGGGCCGACACCGGTGGATGCCGAGCCTGCGCGCTTCAGTTCCACGATGCTCAGCGGCATTCCGTTGACGAAGAGCACAAGATCGAAGCGGCGATGCAGATCGCCCTGACGCAGCGTGACCTGATTGACAGCGAGCCAGTCACCCTCTGAGGGGTCTGAGCCGAGCAACCGCAGCCGGGGGTTCTGTTCGACGCCGTCCGAATCGATGTAGCTCAGGGGGTAGCCGCCGACGAGATATTGGTGGATGCGGTGGTTCTCGGTGATCGCATCCTGCGATTTCGGTGCCGCGATCTCTGCGACCGCCTGCTGCAGGTACTCGGCGGGCACTCCCGGATTGAGGCGACGCAGCGCCTCGAGCAAGCGGGGGCGAATGAGCAGGTCGTCCCAGGTATCGCGTTCGCCGCTGCCCGGCCCGATCTGCTCGCCGTGGGACGGGCGCCAGCCGAGGGGCTCGGCGAGGGTGTCGAGGGCGTCCTGTTCCCATGCTGACTCGGGAAGGGTTGTCATTAGTCTGCCTGCTTTTCTTCGTCTATCTCGTGAGCGGGCGGGTAGTCGGGCGAACGGGCCACACGGCCGGCGGCATCAGTCACGGTGTGTTCGCGCGACTCGGTCCACTCCAGTGGCTACTTCGTCAGGCGCTGCTCCGTCATCTTGCGGACGACGTCGAGGAACGAGGGCGCGAAGTCGCGCCACGCGTCCGATACGGCGTTGACATCGATCTTGCCGGTGTGCACCTGCTCGCACAGTCGCATCCACGCCTCGCCGGTCGCGGCTGTCAGCGCCGCTGCCACACCGGCGTTGATGATGCTGCCCGCGCCCGGGATCAGCTTGAGGAAGCTGCGGGCGAGCGCCTGCCCCGCGAACTGCACGCCGAGCTGGGCCAGGGCTCCCGCCGACATCATCGTCTTCAGCTCGAGGTCGTAGATGGCAGCGATGCGGCCCATCATTCCGAGCTGGATCGGCGCCAGCGTGACCGCATCTGTGACGGGAAGGGGAACCGCGGCCGCTCCGGCTGCGGCGGTTGCTGCTGCGGTGATGACCGGTCGGGCCATCTCGCGCTTCCAGGGGAGGTTGAGTCGCTGGGCGATGCGAAAGGCATCCTTCTCGTCTTCCGGCGAGAGGGCGAGCGTCTCCGCCACGAGCTCACCGAGGCCATGCCCCTTGCCCTTTCCGTGCCTGTCTCGCGTGGATGTCAGGATCACCCGCTGGTAGGGGATGGTGATGGGCACACCGTTGTCATCGGGTTCGAGCAGCCAGGCGACGAACTTCTCGACGTCGGATGCCACGGTGCGCTTGCCGGTGATGGGGTTCTTGATCCAGTCGACCTTGGTGAGCACCAGGATGACCGGAAGGCCCGCCGCGTCGAGCTCGCGGATCATCGCGATATCAGCAGGTGTGAGGCGATCATCGTTCGCCTTCACGCAGTACCAGACCACCGAGATCTGCTCGTCGGTGGGGCGTGCGGCGATCGTGTTCAGATGCGCCCTCAGCTGATCACCCGGCGCCACAGGAGACCCGATCTCGAACCCCTCGACATCCCAGATACCGAGCGAGTCGTCGTGGTAGTACTGCACGCCGCGGGTGACGGGCAGCCCCTTGCCGACCTTCGCCCAGTCGCGGCCGAAGACGGCGTTCACGAGCGAGGACTTGCCCACGCCCGAGCTGCCGATCACGGCGAGGTTGAAGCGGCCATAGCGGGACTTCGCCTGCGCCGTCGCCTCGAGGAACGGCGTCGCGTCGGTGCCGGGCACGGGATCCATGTCGTCAGTCATTCGGATACTCCATTCGCGAAAACGAATGTCAGGGTCGCGTTCGGGTCGATGCTCGTGGCGTACTTCGTGAAGACGAACTCCGCCTGATCACGCAACGCCGACAGGTTCTGCTCGACGTAGTCAGCCTTGTCCTCGTTGCTGATGAGATTGTTGAACTGTTCCGCCTCACTCTTCTGGGCGGTGAATGCGCTCAGAATGCCATCTGAGCTAATGATCTGTTCGACGTCAACGTCGTCGCCAATCCAGATGAACTCGGGGACCTCAACAGTGAACTCGTGATCGCCTGTTGCTTTCACGATGACATGGTCAACGCCGAGCTTCACCTTGCCGCCGTAGATCATGTAACGGGCCTTCTGGAGCAGGGGAAAGTCCTTGAGGATGGCAGGCGGAATTCCTTCCGCCTCAGAGACACCCTTGACGCCGAGTTGGAGCAGAACAGTCTGCTCCTTCTTCTCCATCGACGTCACGACTTGCTCGTTCTTGAGGACGCTGTGAGAGCCAAGTGCCGAAACCAGCCACGCAGGGGTCAAGACCCCAGCGGCGACTCCTGCGACAAGTGCCCCCAGGACGAGGGCGACCACGCCGAAAACTGCGAAGTGGGACCACAGCGGTACGGGCTTCTTGAGGAACTTCATGTGCTCGCTCGTCTCGGTTGGTGGTGGGACTGTCGGGTGTTCATGCGCCCGCCGCGGACGCGATGGTTTCAGCTTCGCGGACGCGGAGCTTGCCGGACATCAGCTGCGGCAGGAGCAAGTCGCGTGTCGCGGCGAGGGTGCGGTTCTCACGGGCCACCACTTCGACAAGTGCAATCTGCGTCTCGGCCTTGCCCGTGAAGTTGTTGATTCGCTCCGCGGCAGGGAGCATGACGGGGAGCGCAAGCGCCTCGGAACGATTGAGACCGGGAACCGCGGAGTCGTTGTTCATCTCATTGAGGCGGAGAGTCCGGAGAAGGAAGTAGAGATACGGCTGCGATATCCCCTCGCGATTGCCGCGCACGTAGAACGTCGTGTCGATCGGGAAGTGGGGGCCGCTGACCCAGTGCACGCTCCCGGCCGACCCCTTTCGCCCGACGACGACACCCGGGTGGTCCACGAGTGCGGCGGAATGGAAACCGCTGGGGCCGCCACTGCCGATGACGGACACGTCGCCGCTCTCGCGTGCAGAGGCCGGGAGAGCTTTGCCGTACTCGAACGAGGCGATCGCACCGAGCGTCGTTCGTGCGTGGTCCGGGCCGCTTTGGACTAAGCGGAACTCGGTTTCCATCAGGTCCCACGTTGTCGAGGTGAGGGCGGTGTTGGCGGCGATCTTGTCGTCGAGGGCGCCTAGCACCTCGGCGATCGCCTGCTGTTCGGCGAGGGGCGGCACGTCGAGCATCACGGAATCAAGGGCGCCCTTGGTGAGCTTTGGTTGGGTCGAGCCCGTCAGGTACCCCGACAGGTCCAACTGCTCAACTGCGTATGCCAAGTACCGAGTGTCGCTAAGCGAGTTGCCCTGGAGAACGTGCGCGTGGTTATTCACCCAGAACTGTCCATCCGCCAGGAACGCTACCGGTGTGTTCCTCGAGCGAAGGTTCTCCCCGTCCTCGGCGATCAGGAGGTGAAGTCCCTCGAAGATGAACGAATCGACGTAGTCAACGATCCCGGAAGCCCCGTAGTACGGGTACGGCCCAGGATTCCGTTCGGTGCTCTTGACAGGACGACGCCGCGAGTCCTGACTTACCGTGAGGTCGCCGAGACGGGACCTTATCCGTTCAGTCGATGACATCGACGCGATCCAGCTGCTTGCGTACAGCCTCAGCCAGGCGCGCGGACTCATTGAACCGCGCCTCGAGCTCCGCCCGCAGCCGCGCGAGCTTCTCCTCGATCGGCTCGCCGTCATCCTCCGCCTCAGCAGCTCCGGCGTACCGCCCCGGCGTCAGTGCGTAGTCCGCCGCCTTGATCTCGGCGAGCGTCGCCGAGTAGCAGAATCCCGGAATGTCCGCGTACTCATCGGGCGCAGCATCCGATTCGACTCCACGCCAGGCATGGAAGGTGCCCGCGATCCGAGTGATGTCGTCATCCGAGAGCGCGCGCTCGGCGCGGTCGACCATGTGACCCAACCCGCGTGCGTCGATGAAGAGCACCTCGCCGGCACGCTTGCCTTTGTCCTTCGCGAAGAACCAGACGCACACGGGAATCGCGGTCGAGCGGAATAGCTGCGTCGGCAGCGCGACCATGCACGACACGAGGTCGGCCTCGACGATCTCGGCGCGGATCTGACCCTCACCGCCCGAATTCGACGACATCGATCCGTTCGCCATCACCACACCCGCCTGCCCGCCGGGGGCGAGTTTCGACAGGATGTGCTGAATCCAGGCGTAGTTTGCGTTTCCCGCGGGCGGCACGCCGAACCGCCAGCGGGGGTCGTCCTCGCTGCGCGCCCAGTCTTTGATGTTGAACGGCGGGTTCGCCATCACGAAATCGGCGCCATGGTCGCCGCTGAGCCCGGGGTGCAGATCGCGCGCGAACGTGTCTCCCCAGCGCGGGCCGAGATTGCCTGACAGCCCATGGATCGCAAGGTTCATCTTCGCCATGCGCCATGTGCGCTCGTTGAGCTCCTGCCCGTACACGGAGATGTCACTGCCCTCGCCGTGATGGGCGTCGATGAACTTCTCGGCCTGTACGAACATGCCCCCCGACCCGCAGCACGGGTCGTACACGCGCCCATGCGTCGGCTGCAGCAGCTCGACGAGCACCCGTACGACGCCCGCGGGCGTATAGAACTCGCCGCCCCGCTTGCCCTCGGCGGCGGCGAACTTCTCGAGGAAATACTCGTACACCTCGCCGAGCAGGTCGCGGGCGCGCCGACCGTCCGAACCGCCCTGCCCCTGCGTGGCGAACCGTGCCGAGTTGAACAGGTCGATGAGTTCGCCGAGCCGCCGCTGGTCAACGTTGTCGCGGTTGAAGATGCGGGGCAGGGTGCCCGACAGCTGCGGGTTCGCCTGCATGACGGCATCCATCGCCTCGTCGATCAGCAGACCGATCGACTTCTCGACACCGTCGACCGACGCGCCCTTCGCGTTCTCGGCGAGAAAGCCCCACCGTGCATGCGCGGGGATCCAGAAGACGCCGCGCCCGGTGTACTCATCGGCGTCGTCGATGAGTTCGGCGATCTGCCCTTCGTCGTAGCCGTCCGCGTCGAGCTCGGTGCGGATGCCCGCGCGGCGCTCGTCGAACGCGTCCGAGACGTACTTGAGGAAGACGAGACCGAGGATGACGTCTTTGTACTGCGAGGCATCCATCGAGCCGCGTAGCTTGTCCGCGGCCTTCCAGAGCGTGTCTTTCAGCTCCTTCATGGTCGACGGCGCCTGTGTGGCGGCTTTCGGCGTGCGGGGCATAGATGTTCCTTACTGCGTGTGTGCCGCGTCCGCGGCGTGGTCCATGTCGATCATGGTCACCGATCCTGACGTCGCACCGGCGACGATCAGGGCGGCATAGTCGGTGAGGCGCGCGGCGCGGGCTTCGAGATCTCGGCGGGCGGTCGCGATGTCGGCGAGGGCCTGTCGTACCGGCTCGATCGTGCGCGGCGCGACGCGACGCAACATCCATCGCTTCCACGCTCCCGGGCCGGCGTGCGCTCCCGTGATATCTGCGGCGACGATCTCGGATACGAGACCGCCAGGATCACCGGTGGTGATGCGCAGCACGCGGGCTGGGTAGGCAACGACTTTCGAGCCGTCGGTATCGACCCACGCAGAGGCGGTGGGGCTGGTGCGGAAGATCACGTCGCCGGGACGGGTCAGCTGGGCGGATGGGTGCCGGGTCGCGAACGCGAGTTGGTCGACGCGGGTACTGCCGATTTCCGAAGGGTTGTCGAGATCTGATGACGTCACGACGATGAGTCCTTCCGATCCCAGTAGTTCTGGGTCAAGGCGGGTGCCCTGAACCCTCCTCAAGTGTCCGGCATCGATGAGCTCCGCAACGGACGTGGCTCGCGGAACGTCGTGCGGATCGGGCGTGATCTCGATCGGCGTGATGTCGGAGCGAACGATCTCGGCTGCGTTGTCGAGAAGCGCGGGAAGTGCCGCCGGTTGTACGGTCGAGGGCGCAGGTCTCCGCGTCACCGTTGCCACCAGTGAGCCGCTCCGTGCCTGCAGTGAGGTCGTGCGCACGAATGCCGCGAACCGGAAATGGTGGGCACGCAGGTCCCGGCCAGTGCCCATGCCCGCCATCAGGTCCGAGATCAAGTCGGCGCGCGTCGCGGCCGTGAGCGGTACTCCAGTCAGATCTGCGACGGCGGTGATGCGCTGCGCGGGAGCGACCTCGGCGGTTGGTTCTCCGAGAATCCAGAGCGCGAGGGATTCGCGGACCGCGCTGTCGACGAGACCGGTCGACAGGCGCGCGATGCCCCGCACACGGCCGGAGCGAAGGATGTCTGCGCGCGCCTGCTCGTCGGCAGGTGCCAACGGGTCCACGAGCGCCCTCGCGGGACCGATCACAACCGCCGCGTCCACGCTCCGCAGCGACAGGGAGACGTCATCCACCGCACGCAAGATCGCGGTCACATCCTCGCTGCGATCAGACGGGACGCGAGCAACCACGACCGAGCGAGTCGCTGGGTCCACTTCGTCGGCGAGCCAATGCTCGTCGACGAGCAGCTGTCGTCGGACCTGGCGGGCGTCCGCGCCGTTCGGCAGGACGATCGTCACATCGTCACCGAGTTTCGCCGCAAGCGTCGAGGAGAGCATGGGGTCGCAGGCATCCAGCGCCACGGTGGTGTTGCCTCCGGTGAGGGCGAGCGTGGCATCGACGACCAGGGCCATTGCGTCGGTGACAAGCGGTCCAGCGGATACCGCAGCTCTGTTCGATGCGACATGGCGGCGCGTGACGAGCGCCAGCGCGGCCGACGGCGAGTAGGCCGCGTCGACGAGGCGCGCGGCGTAGGTAAGCCAGGGTGCACCGCGGTTCACGTGTGCAGCGACCTCGCGTCGGAGCAGGACGTCGAGAGGATCGATGTTCGCCGCGGCCTCCTCGATCTCAGAGTGCGTGAGTTCGTCGAGGTCGGCGGTCCGCGAGTACAGGGCGATGAGCGCCTGCAGCTCGGCGACCGCATTCGCGTCGGAGAAGGAGAAGTCCGAGGGAGATGCAGCCGCTGCGGCGTCCTCGCGTGCCTCCGGATTGTTCCCATGCCCGGTGCGCACCAGCCAGTCGGCGACCTCCTCCGCTTCGAAGCGCAACCGGCCACTCCCATCGGGGACCGGTGTCGGAAAGGGATCCGGCGTCGACACGAATCGCGAACGCCACATCGAAGCCACCGGTCGCTGCACGCCGGCCAACCGGGCGACGCCGGTCAGGTCGAGGAGAAGCGGGTGCTCTACGGACATGAGGCCAACGTACTCCCAAACTCTGCGGCACGCCCCCGATGACTGATAAGCAGCCTTATCAGCGATCTTGAGCCAGCCGCGTCGATTCCTGGTCCACGATCTGTTCGGCGGCATCACGTCGCTGTCACAGGCGGGGCGTTACTGGGGGACGCCCCGCCTGTGGGATCCACTCCCCGCCCCCTATTGGAGACACTCATGACCCACGGCACACCGACCACCGCTGCGAACGAGATCAAGTGCCCGCACTGCGGCACCCTCTTCACCATCGACGAGGCGCAGTACGCCGACATCGTGCAGCAGGTGCGTACGACCGAGTTCGAGCTCGAGCTTCACGCACGCCTCGCCGCAGCCGAGAAGGCCAAGGAGATCGAGATCGCTCTCGCCGTGGCGAACGCGGCGCAGCAGGCACAGAAGGTGAGCGCTGCGAAGGACGCCGAGATCCAGCAGCTCACGTCCGCGCTCAAGTCGGCGGCGACCGACCAGGAGCTCGCCGTCGCGAAGGCAGTGTCGGCGGCGGAGAAGAACCTCAACGAGGCGAAGAGCCAGCTGGACCTCCAGACGGCGGAGCAGAAGGTCAGGGACGCCGCGCTCAAGGAGTCGCACAGCAAGGAGCTCGCTCTCAAGGATGAGCTCATCGCCCGGTACAAGGACATGAAGGCGAAGCTCTCGGTCAAGCTCCTCGGAGAGACCCTCGAGCAGCATTGCGAGATCGAGTTCAACCGCATGCGCTCTCTCGCGTTCCCCAACGCAGCGTTCGGGAAGGACAACGACGCATCCGCCGGCACGAAGGGTGACTACGTCTTCCGGGACTTCAACGACGAGGACGTGGAGTACGTCTCGATCATGTTCGAGATGAAGAACGAGTCCGACGTAACCACCACGAAGAAGAAGAACAGCGACTTCTTCGCCAAGCTCGATAAGGACCGCAACGACAAGGGCTGCGAGTACGCGGTGCTCGTCTCGATGCTCGAAGAGGACTCTGAGCTCTACGCCGGCATCACGGACGTGTCGCATGAGTACCCGAAGATGTTCGTCGTCCGTCCCCAGTTCTTCCTCGCGATCATCGCCCTGCTGCGCAACGCCGCGCAGGACACCATCGTGGTCAAGGCCGAACTCGAACAGATCAAGAAGCAGAACATCGACATCACCGACTTCGAGTCGGAGCTCGAGGGCTTCAAGTCCGCGTTCGGCCGCAACTACCAGCTCGCCAAGGGCAAGTTCGACACCGCGATCAAGGAAATCGACAACGCGATCGACCGACTCCAGAAGGTTAAGGACAACCTGCTCGGATCCGAGAACAACCTCCGCCTCGCGAACGACAAGGCGACGGCACTCACGGTCAAGAAGCTGACCCGGGGGAACCCCACCATGGCGGCCAAGTTCGCTGAACTGGACGTCGCCGATGACGAGGCGGACGCGGCCTGAGTGCCGGCGCCCCCGAATCCGATCGCTCAACCTCACTCTCAACACACCTGCAGCTCACAACCGCTGACGGGGGAGACCGTCTCTCGTCACCTCCCTCTCGACAAAGGAAATCACCATGCGCACCATCACCTCTCTCTCGACGATCGCCGCCCTCGCGTTCTCGCTCGCCGCCTGTTCGGCGGCGGCGCCTGCGGACACGGGCAAGACGCCCGACACCAAGCCTGCAGCGACCGCGACGCCTACTCCGAGCGAAGCTGCCTCGGAGTTCGGCGAAGCGGTCAAGAATTCCCGCGGCAATCTCGTCAAGACGATCGGACAGTTGGCGGGTACATCGTCGCTGACCTCGGACGTGGTCACTTCGCGTTTCGCCGTCACGGATCTGGTCCTCGACCCCACCTGTGACAGCGGGTTCCCCGAGACCCCTGCGAACGGCCACTACCTCGGCATCCACCTCAACGTCGAGTCGACCCCTGAGCTCGCCGAAGAGGAGTTCCCGTGGGTGTCATTCACGCAGTACGACTGGCAGGCGTACGACGCCGACGGCAAGCGGCTGAACGACCCTGTCGGCAACGCGTGGACGTGCCTCGACTCGTCGCAGCAGCTCCCCGCGCAGATCGGACCTGGGCAGAGCGTCTCTGGCTGGATCGTCTTGGACGTCGCCTCGCCGACGGGGGCAGTGGTGCTGGCCATGGGCGGAAGCCCCGTCGGATGGGAGTGGGCTTACTGATGCGCGGCATCATCCGGCGGACGATCAGATGAGGGGCGGTAGGGGGCATCGCCGCGAGCGCGCGGTGGCCGGGTCAACTATGCGCGCGACCCGGCCACCGGTCGGCTATTCGGCGCGGCGCATCCCCACGATGATGAGTGCGCACGCAGCGAGGGCGAGGGCGATGCCGATCACCGCACCGATGACCGCGCCAGGGCCGGTCTCCTCGGCGGGGAGCAGGAACGCGGGAAGCGCGGGCAGAATGGACACGATTTGCAGGGCGATGATCGCGATACAGGGCCCGCGCCGGCCGTTCCAGGCGAACGCGACGAGCGCGAGGGTTCCGAGGGCGACGCCACCTGAGAGCACGGCGATGATGATGACGATCGGGTCCCAGGCGCTTCCGTCGAGTCCGATCATCAGTGCGGGAACGGCTCCGGCTACGGCGAGCAGTGTGGCGAGCACGAGGCCGATGCGAAGCGGCACGGCTCGGCGCAGCGGAGGGGATGCGGTGATTGCGGTCATGACGAACTCCTCTCGATGGGGTGCCGGCGTGTCCGGCTATGACTCACGATCTCGTCCCCGCGTCGCCTTGGGCGCGGGGTCCGTCCCCCGGGACGCGGGCAAGGTCCGGGAAATCGTGCCCGGCACGTCTGGGGGCTGAACCCCAGATGCGGGGCGCGGTCAGCGGCAGAATGTGTCCATGTCAGACGCCGCGATTCGTGTCCTGGTCGCGGACGACCATCCCGTCGTCCGTGGTGGGCTGACTGCGCTGCTGAGCACGCTCGAGGGTGTCGAGGTGGTGGCGGAGGCTGGCGATGGCGCTGCCGCGTGCCGGGAGGCGCTGGTGACGCGCCCGGATGTCGCGATCGTGGACCTGCGGATGCCGGTGCTGGATGGGGTGGAGACCACGCGACGCCTGACGGCTGATCTCCCTGGCGTTGCCGTGATCATCCTCACGATGTTCGACGAGGACGAGGAGATCGCGGATGCTCTCGCGGCCGGAGCGCGGGGGTACTTGCTGAAAGGCGCTCAACCCGACGAGATCGATCGTGCCGTGCGCACCGTGGCTGCAGGCGGCGCCGTGCTTTCACCCGAGGTCGCCGCGCGCGTGCTGGGCGGGTCGCTCCGCCGGTCCGCGGCCGATCCGTTCCCTCAGCTCACGGCACGGGAACGGGAGGTGCTCGACCTCATCGCACGTGGTGCACCCAATCATGCGATCGGCGAGCGGCTCGGGATCGCGGCGAAGACCGTCGGCAATCACATTTCTGCGATCTTCCTCAAGCTCGGCATCGCGACACGGGCTGAAGCGATCGTGATGGCCCGAGAGGGTGGGCTCGGCCGATGATCGCCCGCCGCGTGGGCCTTGTGCTCGCCACGATCCTGAGCGTGCTGGGCACCGCACCTGCCCTCGACATCGCACCGGACTCCTCAGGCTCGATCGTTCTACCGATCGCGGCGGCGATTCTGTCGATCGGGATCGCCGTAACAACGCTCGTTCTCCTCATCCCGGCTTGGCGCGGAGGTTCACGCGCGTGCCTGACGATCGCCGTGCTCCAGCTGGTCGGCATCCTGACCGCCATCCCCGCGTTCTTCGCCCCCGCCGAGGTCGTCCCCGCCGGCGCCGTCGTCTTCGCTGCTCTCGGGTCGCTGCTGAACGTGACGGCATTCGCGCTCATCCTCGTCGACCAGTCGACCGTTCTCGTCTACTCGGCAGCGATCATCATCGTCGTCGCCATCTACGCGGGGGCCGTTGCCGTCGTCTCCCTGCTGGTGCCGCCGAGCGTGGAACGGACCGTGCAGACTGTCGCGGCGATCGGGATCGCACTGCTCTTTCAACCGGTCGTCGGACTGCTTCGCCGCACCGTCGGTCGCACCCTGTACGGAGGGCGTGACGATCCGGCCGGCACCGCACGCCGCGTCCGGCAACGGCACGACGGATCCGAAGCAGGCGTTGCCGCAGCCGTCGCCGAGACCGCTGCACTGCTGCGCCTCCCCGGGCTGACGCTGATCGTCGACAACAAGTCGGTCGCCACCGTGCGGCGCGGACAGGCCGGCGGCCGGGAGGTTGAGGTGCCCGTCACCCCCGACGGGTCGCTCGCCCTGCGCGTGGCGCTCCGCCCCGGCGAGAAGGCGCTGCACGCCGATGATCGTGCTGCGCTCGAGCTCGTCGCGCTACCGCTCGCGTTGCTGTCGCGTCAGGCCGACCTTTCGGAGCAGCTCCGTGACGCCCGCGCCGCCACTGTGGAATCACGCGAGCGGGGGCGCGTGGCCCTCCACCGCGATCTCCACGACGGACTCGGGCCTCTGCTGACCGGAGCGGCATTCCGTGCGGATGCCGCGCGTAACCTGCTGCGCTCGCACCCCGACGAGGTCGATGCCCAACTCGAGGTCGTGCAGGCTGACCTGCGGACCGCGCTCGAGGAAGTTCGGCGGGTGGTCGACGGGCTGCGGCCGATCGAACTTCAGGAGCGCGGCCTCTGGGGCGCATTGGCACGCCGCGCCGACCGCGTCGGAGCCGACCTCGACGTGCCCGACCCGCCCCCTGTTCTCACCGCTGCCGGACAAGTCGCGGTCTATCGCATTGTGAGTGAGGCCCTGACCAACGCCGACCACCACGGACCCGGCTCGCCCGTCCAGGCCTGCGCCACCCTCACCCCCGACGGCGCCCTCCACATCGTCGTCCAGAACCCGATCACCGAGGACACCCACGGCGGCGACAAGGCCAGCGCGCCAGATGACGGCCGATCGGCGCCGGCCCGACCGGGGATCGGCGCGGCATCGATCCACGCCCGCGCCGAGGAACTCGGCGGCTCAGCCACGATCGGCCCCGACGGGCAAGGGCTCTGGCGAGTATCCGTCCACTTGCCACCATCGATCATCGACACCGAGCCGTCGCCCTCCTCGCGCGACCGAGGCGGGATGAAGGGCGCAAGGTCAAATCAGACCTGACTCACCAGCACCTTCCGCGCCACCCACCAACGTCAGCATCATGCTTCGAACCGCGCTCGGTGCGCACGCAAAGGGATCCGATGTCACGCAGTGGCGGTCGTCTTGTAGCGGTCTGCGAGGGTCGCGAAGGCATCGCGTAGCTCGGGCGGGCCGATGACTTCCATCGGTGTTTCGAATCGGCCGAAGGAGGCGGCGAGGGAGCCCCAGGACCAGGATCCGGATTCCAGGATGGTCCGGCTTGGCCCCGCTTCCCGGGCGGTCCCATCGCCGATGAACGGGAGGACGGAATCGATGGGCAGATCGAGGATCACCGACCCGTGACAGGTCCATTCGTTGACGTCAGAGCCTTTGAATCGTGCCGACACGAACTCTTCGATGTCGCCGCCGGGGACGTCTCGGCGTGGGAAGTGCGATCCGGTATGCGTGCGCGGGGTGATGCGCTCGACGCTGAACAGTCGCCAGTCATCTCGCTCGATGTCCCAGGCGAGGAGGTACCAGCGTCCCTGAGCGTTGACGAGGTGATGCGGCTCGACGCGACGTAGGAGAGCGGGCACATCGGCGGTCTGCTGACGCGGCGCATAGTCGAAGCGCAGCAGGACGCGGTCGCGGATCGCGGTGGCGAGCGCGACGAGCAACTCGAGGGGAACTGCGGTCGGCTCGGGTCCGCCTGGCCGTCCTACGACGGCGACGATCTCGAGCGCATCGAGCCGGTGCCGCAGTCGCGACGGCATGACCTGCCGGATGGTCGTCAGTGCCCGAGCCGCCGGTTCGTCGAGGTCGGCGCCGACAACGGTGGCGGTCTGCAGTGCGATGGCAACAGCGACGACCTGAGCGTCATCGAACAGGAGCGGGGGCAGTTCGGCGCCCGCGGCGAGCCGGTACCCGCCATCGGGGCCCATGGTGGCCTCGATCCGATATCCCATCTCACGGAGGCGTTCGATGTCGCGCCGCACCGTGCGGTCGCTGATCTCGAGCCGCTCCGCAAGCAACGAGCCCGGCCAGTCGCGCCGGGTCTGCAACAGCGACAGCAGATTCAGCAATCGGGTGGTCGTGGACATGATCGAACACTAACCAAGGTCTAGGACCGAAACAGACCTACACATGGTGAATCGTCGATGTTGTGGGCGCCAGAAGGGCGCACCTCGACGAATAGGAGCAAGCATGACCATCCAGGCGACCACCCACCTGAACTTCCGCGGCGACGCCCGAGCGGCGCTCGAGTTCTACCAGTCGGTCTTCGGTGGACACCTCAGCGCCAACACGTACGCCGCGTTCGGCATGCCGGCCGAGCTACCCGGAGCCGACAAGATCGTATTCGGGCTCGTCGCTGCCGAGAACGGCTTCCGCATCATGGGATACGACGTTCCCGGCTCCGCAGGAGGAGGCCTCGTCGGCGGAGGCACCACCCGGCGTGAGAACCACACCACCGTGACCGAGCAGGCACTGTTCATCTCGATCAGCTCGGACAGCCTCGAGGAACTTCAGGGCTACTGGAACGACCTCGTCGTCGACGCCGTGATCGTCGAACCGCTCGCCGCGTCCGCCTGGAGCGCCGGCTTCGGCATGCTCACCGACCGCTTCGGTGTCACCTGGAGCATCTCGGTCTCGTAGGCGTAACCACCGCGGCACGCTCTCGCCGTGCCGCGGTGACCGCCCGACTCCACAGCGCTCCAGAGACACCATGGCACCGTCTCATCCGGCCTCCCATCACTCGCCCATGCAAACGCGCGCGCACAGGCGCGGTCCGGGCGGCGCCCGAAGAAGCACGATCTTGGGCCGCGTCGTCCCGCTTACGCGCAGCGCCCGCAAAGGGATCGCTTCACGACCACCACTCTCACGTCGGCCACACGCGAACACACTGACGTGCGAACAGACGACGCACGCGACACCCCTCCGCGTCACCCCTCCGACGCGAACAGCTCCCGCAGCGCGGCATCCCGCGTGACGACGGGGATCCGATCGATCGGCGTGTCGATCTCCACGACGGCGTCGCCCGGGTGGCGAGTGCCGTCCCAGACGTCGGTCCATTCGCCCTCGGGCAAATACACCGGCATCCGCGTGACCCCCGGCTCGAGGACCGGGGCGACAAGGATGTCGTCGCCGAGCATCCACTCGGGCGGCGCTGTCCACACGCGCTCGTCGTTCGGGAACTCGAAGAACAGCGGCCGCATGAGGGGGCGATCCGTCTCGATCGCGGTCCGGGCAGCGCGCTCCAGGTAGGGGAGGAGCGCTTCGCGCAGGTGTGTGAACCGCCGCGAGATCGGCAGCACCCTCTCGTCTCCCGTGCGCTCGGCGATGTTCCACGGCGTGCGATCGCGCGACGGCGTGCGGTGATGGTTGAACTCCGAGTGGTACTGCATGATCGGCACGAACGCCGACGCCTGCATCGCGCGGATGTACAGCTCCGCCGAAGGGATCTCGCCCGAGAACCCAGCGATGTCCCAGCCCCAGTACACGATCCCGGATGCCGCGGCGGTGAGCCCCGCGTTCATCGACCAGCGGAACGCCTCCCACGTCGAGTTCTCATCACCCGCCCAGAACGCGCCGTGCGCCTGCGACCCGGTGAATCCCGCGCGGCTGAACGTCACCGGCGCCTTGCCGGCCGAGCGCAGCAGATCGTCACCGCGCCGCCCGTCGAGGTCGCGTGAGCTGCGGTCACGCGAACCTCAGATGACGTTCCACCGCAGCGCGTCGGCCATCCACCGCGCGTAGCTGTCCCAGGGCGGCGTCCCCGCACAGAGGCGGGCAGCATGCTCCATCAGCTCCGGCTCCGCACGGAACCACTCGCCGCCCTCGCGCAGGTGCGCGAACTGCTCATGGCGAAAGCGCTCCAGCGTGCGGCCACCCCGCTCGAACGCCAGCAGCTCCTGATGCCAGATCGCCGCTAGGCGTTGCCGCGGGTTCGCCGACGTGCCGATCTTCACGCGGCCCTCCCAGCGCAGGTAGTAGACGACCTCGACGCGCGGGCGCGGCAGATCGGCATCCGGACTCTCGCCGAGCCGCCACCCGCAGATCGGGCAGGCGCGGTCGCCGTGTTCCGGCAGGGCGTCGCTTCCGCACAGCACGCACGGATCGCGCCGGGACCGAGCGTCGCTCGCTCCCGTGGCCGTCGTTCCCATGAGCGCGGACGTTACCGCAGAGCCCCGACACCGGCGGCGTCGTCGGCGTCAGTGCGTGCGCGTCACCTGCACGCGTCGACCCCAGACGAACCCGATCACGCCGCTCACGCCGATCAGCCCGGCCGCGAGAAGGAGTGCTCCGACGAGCGCCGCCGTCGTGATGACCACCGACGCGCCCGGCGCGAAGGTGGCGTCCGCGAGCGGCTGATAGGCGAACCACCCGAACGTCGCCGTGGCGGCGGGTGCCGCCGTCAGCATCACGATCGCGCCGACGAGCGCGATCCCGACCGAGGCAATCGTCGCGATGGCTACTCCGCTGACTCTGCGTCCCATGCCACCACGCTATCGGTCGCCCGGCCGCGAAGTCCCTCCCTTGCCGCGCACACCCGGCGCCCAATAGCGTCGAGGCAGGTTCGCACGCAACAGCGCCGGGTCGGTGGCGAGCCGACGAGGGAGTCGCGATGGACGTCGTGCTGGTGATCCTGCAGGCCGCGGTCGTCGCCCTCAATCCCCGTCATCTACGAGACCGCGTACCGCAACGGCCAGCGCCCGGAGCGCTCCCTCGCCGCGTCGACAGTGACGAGCGCGCTCGGCATCACGGCATCCCCGGTGTCGGCCGCGATGGCGGCGTACCTCGTGCTGGCGTCACCGTTCTCGCTCGTGCAGATCCTCGCGATCACGATCCCCGCGGCGATCGTCGCGTGCCTCGCGACGTCGTTCGTGCAGCAGCGCATCGGCAAGGAGCTGCTCGACGACCCGGCGTTCCTCAAGCGCGTCGAAGAGGGCAAAGTCGAGATGCCCGCCGTCCTCATCGCCCAGCAGGAGGCGCGCGCGCAGGCCGTCGCCGGCGGGGCCTCGCGCGGCAAGGCGGCACGCCAGGCCAAGAAGGCCTCGGCGGCGGTGCCCTCCGACGCGCAGAAGATCCTCCACGAGGTGCCGCCGGGTGGAGCGATCTCGGCCTGGATCTTCGTCGTCGCGATCGTGGCCGTCGTGCTGATGGGCCTCTTCTCGGGCCTGCGCCCCGCCTTCCCGAACGCCGACGGCGAGCTGGTGCCGATCGGCATGTCGCCCGTCATCGAGATGTTCATGTTCACGGCGGCGCTCGTCATCATCCTCGTCCGCAAAGTCCCGCCCGCCGACATCATGAAGCAGCCCCTGCTGTCGTCGGGCATCGTCGCGGCGATCGCGCTCTTCGGCATCGCGTGGATGGCCGACACCTTCATCTCGGCCAACAAGACGACGATCGTCGACCCGCTCGGCGGCCTCGTTACGGCCTTTCCGATCCTCCTCGCGGTCGCCCTCTTCGTCATGGCAGGCCTCACGACGAGTCAGTCCGCGACGACCAACACGATCGTGCCGATCGCCCTCAGCGCCGGCATGCCGATCGCCGTCGTCACCGCGATGTGGCCCTCACTCGTCGGGGTCTGGCTCTTTCCCGCGAACGGTTCGCAGATCGCCGCCGTCGAGACCGACCGCACCGGCACGACCCGGCTGAGCTCACTGCCGATCTGGCATTCGTTCACCATCCCGATGCTCGTCGCGTGGGTCTCGGTGGTCGCCGTGGGCCTGCTCATGTCGCTCGTCGTCCGCTGACATCTCTGAAAGGACCCCCCCATGACGTCAAGGCGCGCCTGTCGCTGCGGATCGTGCCCGGCTCCGACCCGGAGGCGCAGCTCGACGCGCTCATGACCCACCTCCGCGCGCAGACGCCCTGGAACTGCCGGGTCGAGGTCGCGCGGGTGAAGGCGGGCAGCAACTTCCGCGCCGACACGGCCGCGCCCGCGATCCACGCCGCCGAAGAGGCGCTCGCCGAGATCTACGGCGTCGGTGCCGACGGGGTCGAGCAGATCGGCTCCGGCGGGTCGATCCCGCTCGTCGCCTCGCTGCTGAAGGCGTCGCCCGCGGCATCCGTCGTGCTCTGGGGTGCCCAGGACACCGAGCACGCGCGCATCCACGCGTCCGATGAGTCGGTCGACCCGGGCGAGATCGAGCGGATGATCGCCGCTCAGGTACTGCTGCTCAGGCGGCTGGGGACGCAGGGCTGACCGAGCGCGCGGACGGCCTCAGCCTTGCGCGTCGGCGATCGCGGCCTCCACGCGCTGTGCGACGTCGGTCGCCTCGCCGTCGAGCGCGATGACCTTGCCGCCGATCACGAGCACCGGCACGCCCGACACGACCTTCTCGGTACCGGCGATCGTCGACCCCAGCCAGTGGTCGTTGGACGCTTGAACCCATGCGCCGAACCGCTGCGACGCGACGGCGTCGGAGAGGTCGGCCGTGATGCCGGCCTGCTGCGCGAGTGCGAGGATGTCGGCGTCGCTCGGGTGCGTCGTGCCGTCGGCGGTCGTCTGATTCTCTTGGAGAAGCGCGTAGAACGCGGGGATGCGGTCGCCCTGCCCGGCATCCAGTGCGGCGGCGAGGGCGTTCGCGGCGCGCGTCGACCACGCGGTGTCATCGCCGTGCTTCGCGCTCACGAAGTTGAGCGGGTGGATCGTCAGGGTCGCGGTGCCCGCGGTGACGGCCTCGGAGAGCACATCGCCCGTCGCCTCTTCGAGCATGCGGCAATACGGGCAGGACAGATCGGTGAAGAGCTGAATCTCGACTGCGCCGGTGCCCGCGGGAAGGCCGTAGCCGTCTGCGCCCGCGGGAGCGACGACGGCGGGCGTGGATGCCGAGGCTCCGGCCTCATCGGACGGCGACGGCGCCTGTGCCGCACAACCCGTCGTCAGCAGCGCAACGGCTGCGGCGGCGAGGACGAGTCGATGGGGACGGCGGCGCATGGCGGGCTCCTTCGCGGCGAGCTCCCGATGGCGGAGCTGTGTGGTATGACCACTCAAGTGTACGCGAAGGACCGCGGTTCGGCCGAGAGGCCGATCGATCAGTGCGCGGCGTCGTAGGCCTCGAGGACGGCAGCCGGCACGCGCCCGCGGTCCGACACGGTGTAGCCGTTCTTCGCCGCCCACTCGCGGACCGGCGCGTAATCGCGCTGTCCGCTGCGCTTCTGCACGCGGCCCGCACCGCCGCGCGACGAGCCGTCGCGCCCGGAGCGAGAAGACACCGACCGGGCGGCGGAGAGGTAGGGAGCGAACGCGGCGCGCAGAGCAGCCGCATTGTCGTCGGTGAGGTCGATCTCGTAGGCGGCGCCGTCGAGCGAGAAGAGGACCGTTTCGCCCTCTCCGGGCTCGAGGACGGTGCCGTCCAGATCGTCGACGAGCTGATGCACGATTTTGCGGGCCATGGGCCGAGCCTAGTGAGCGCACGGCCCCGCGCGGTATAGCGGCGCGCGCGCCGTGACATCCCGTGTCAGGGGAGGAGGCCCGCGCGGCGCGCCTTCGTGACGGCGGCGTGGCGTGTCGAGGCATCCAGCTTCGCCATCGCCGCCTGCAAGTACGACTTGACGGTGCCCTCGCGCAGGTTCAGTTCAGCGGCGATCTCTGCGTTGGTCTGACCGAGCGCGGCGCAGGCGAGCACGTCGGTCTCGCGCGGCGAGAGGCGCACGTCGATCGGCTCGTGCGGTGCGTTCCGGTCGCGCGTGAGGTTCGCGAGGCGCTCCTCGACGGCGCCGAGCCGACGGCGGATGCCGGGGTCGGCGACCTCTGCGCCGATCCGGCGGAGCTCGGCGTAGGCCTCGCGCAGCTCCTCGCGCGCGGCGACGTCGATGCCCGCCACCCCGCCGGCCGCGGCGGGGATGAGTGCCACCTGGCGGGCGACTTCGTCGCGCACGCGCAGCTCGGTGGCGAGGTCGGAGGCGACCTGCAGCGCCGCGCGTGCCGTGTTCTCGCCGAAAGGAGCCTGCGTCCACGAGCCGCAGTAGAGCACCCCGCGGCTCTTGCCGCCGACGAGCACCGGCACCGCGAAGAGCGTCGAGATGCCTTCGCCGAGGATCGCGCGGTCGTAGTCGTGCGTGATGTTGCGCGACGTGCCGTAGTCGAGGGCGAGGCGGGGGCGGCGTTCGACGAACGCGCGACCGCCGAGGCCGCGCGTCGGGTGCACGACGAGCCCGGCGAGGTGACTCGTGCGGTTTCCGACGACCGTCGTCACGTCGATCGCGCCGGCCTGCTCGAAACCGCCGAAGGCGACCGGCAGCCCGGTGCGCGTCGCCAGGTCGCCGACCGCGCGAGCGAGCAGGTCGGCGTCTGAGGCGAGTCCGACCGGTGTCATCTCGCGGCTACCTACTTCCGGCGGCGACGTCGCTGCTGCCTGATTGCGTACCCTCGACGATACCATCGGGCCCCCTGAGGGGGCCCGGAGTCCCCGCGGCCGGCCTACACGGCCGCGCGGACTCCGCTCACGCGCGCCTCCAGATCGATCAGATAGCGCTTGCGCTCGGGGTGCCCGCCGTACTCGCCGATCGAACCGTCGCTGCGCACGACGCGATGCGCGGGAACGATGATCGAGATCGGGGTGCGCGCGCAGGCCGTGCCGACGGCTCGGTTCGCGCCGGGGGAGCCCGCGGCGATCGCGACCTCGGCGTAGGACCACACGTCGCCGTACGGGATCTCGCAGATCCGCTCGAGCGCGGTGCGGACGAAGCCGTGCACCGTCCGCAGATCGAGGGCGAGGTCGAAGCCTCGTCGATCGCCCGCGAAGTACTCGTCGAGTTGCGTCGTCACCGCGGCCGTCGCCCCGGCATCCGGCTCGGGTGCCGCGTGCAGTGCGCGGGTGATCCCGACGAGCGCCCCCTCGCGTGCCCCGAGTGCGACGTCGAGGACATCGAGGAAGGCGAGACCCTGGTCGGTGACGACGACCAGGGCCTCGCCGATCGGTGTCGGATGCACCGAGAAGGCGGCGGGAGTGCTCATGGACACATCATGGCGTGGGCGCGGTCGGGGGCGCGGGCGAGGGACGGATCTGTGGACGGATCGGCGAAAACGGTCGCTGGGGAGAAGACGATGGGTCCAATCCCACGAAACCCGCGGTTCTGACCGGTTTCCGCACCCGCGCGCGCCTATGGTGTCGAGTGTGTGGCGAGCAGACGGTGGCGCCGTGCGAGGCGTGAACGACGCCGAGCACGTGGGCGCAGTGACCCCGGCCGACCTCGATCTGTCGGAGCCGGGGGTCAGGGTGACGCACGCCGCTCAGGCGGAGCGCGACCGCCTCCGCGAGGAGAGCGGACAGCTCGGCGGCACGTCGACGCTGCTGCACTACTCGGATGCCGGTGACGCCGGCATCGACATCACGAAGGCCCACCCGGGCAGCCTCCCGCAATTCATCACCGGCCGCCCGACGCTCCTGTCCAATCTCTTCCGCGACGAAGTGGCCCTGCTCACGGCCAAGCGCGCTGCCGAGCGCATCGCCGCGAAAGACGTCGAACTGCGCACATCCCGCGGCCTCGACACCGTCCATCTCGCCGTCGCGATCGCCGCCTGGCGCATCGGCGCCGTCTCATACGCGGCGCCCGTGCTGCTGCGCCCGCTGGCGATCCGCCGGCACCACCTCGACTTCGACCTGCGTCTGCACGGGTCGTTCACGATCAACCCCGAGCTCGTCGAAGTCGCCCGCACCCACTTCGGCATCGCGATCGACGGTCGCGCGCTCGCCGCGCTCGCGTACGACGACGGCGTGTTCAAGCCGCAGCCCGTCATCGACCATCTGCGGGCCCTGACCGCCCACATCGACACGTTCACGGTGCTGCCGCGCCTCGTCGTCTCGACGTTCGCCGACGTCTCCTCGCACATGGCGCGGGACGCCGAGGACCTCGACCACCCCATCCTGAACGCACTCGGCGGTCACGTCGGCGACCGCGAGGATCTCGCGACTCTCCGCCGCATCCCGACTCTCGTCGGCGCGGACGACCGGCCCCCGGCATCCGATCGCCTCCTCCTCGACGCCGACGGCGAGCAGGAGGCCGTGCTCGCCCGGATCCTCGCCGGACAGTCGCTCACGGTGCAGACGCTTCCGGGCACCGGCGGCACGCAGACCGTCATCAACGCGGTGGGCGAGCTCGTGCGCGCGGGCAAGCGCGTGCTCGTGGTGAGTGCGCGGCGATCGACGCTCGACGGCATCCGTCATCGCCTGTCCGGCATCGGGCTGCCCGCGCTCGCCGTCTCGCCGACGCAGCTGCATCGCGACCTCATCCGCGCGATCGGGCGCAACGAGAAGGCCGAGCAGCCCAAGGTCGCCGACGTCGACGATGCGCTCGTGCGGCTGCGCACGGTGCTGCGCGACTACCGCGAGGCGCTGACCGGTCGTCACCCGCAGCTCGGCATCTCGCCGCTCGAGGCTCTGCGTACGCTCACGACGATCACGCAGCAGCAGCCCCAGCCCTCCGCCGAGACGCGCTTCGACCTGCGCACCCTGCAGAACCTGTCGACGCGCCGCGCCGAGGCAGCCCACGCGCTGCAGACCGCAGCCCGTCTGGGCGAGTTCCGCTTCGGGCCCGACGACTCGCCCTGGTACGCCGTCGCGTTCGAGACGACGCAGCAGGCGACCGATGCGCACGCGCTCGCGGCGCGCCTGCACCGCACCGACGTCCCCGCGATCCTGGAGCGCGGCTACGAGCTCATCGCGCAGACGCGCATGCGCCCGTTCACGACGGTGTCCGAGCTGGGGGCGTACATCCAGCTGCTGCAGGGCATCCGCGGGTCGCTCGACCGGCTCAGCATGACGGTCTTCGAGCGCCCGCTCGGCGAGCTCATCGACGCGCACGCACCGCGCCGCGACGCCCCGGAGATGTCGGGCGCTCAGCGCCGCCGCCTCAAGAACCTGTCGCGCGAATACGTGCGCCCGGGCATGCACGTCGCCGACATGCACGAGTCCCTCGTGCGCGTGCAGCAGCAGCGGGCGCAGTGGCAGCAGCTCGTCGAACCCGGAGTCCTCCCCGAAGTGCCGATCGGGCTCGACGACGTCGCCGCGTCGTGGCAGCGCGTCGATGCCGACCTCGCCGCGCTCGATCGGGCGCTCGGGCGATCGCAGCCCCTGGCATCCCTCCCCATCCCGCTGCTCGTGCGTACACTCGCCGGCCTCGCGGCGGAGTCGGCCGTGTTCGACAACGTCGTCGAGCGTGCGACGCTGCGCGGACGCCTGGCCGAGCTCGGCCTCGATGGATTGCTGACGGAGCTCTCGCGGCGGCACGTGCCCGAAGACCAGGTCGCCGCCGAATTCGACTTCGCCTGGTGGCAGTCGGCGCTCGAGGTGCTGCTGCGCAGCGATCGCGCCCTGCTCGGCGCGAACACCGCCGTCGTCGACCGGCTCGAACGCGATTTCCGGCTCGTCGACGAGGCTCACGCAGGGTCGGCCGGTCCGCTCCTGGCGGCCGAGCTGGCCACGAAGTGGAAGATCGCGGTCGTCGACGAAGCGCACGAGGCGAACGCCCTCAAGCACGCGCTGCGATCGGGCGCGACGACCCCCGCCGAGCTCGTCGGTGCCGCGCCCGCGCTCGTGCGCACGCTCGCGCCCGTCTGGCTCGCCTCGCCGTACGAGGTGCCGACGATCCCCGTGACGGCGCCGTTCGACGTCGTCGTGATCGCGGATGCCGCGGCGCTCTGTCTCGCCGAGGCGGCGCCGGCCCTCCGCCGCGCCGCGCAGGTCGTCGCCTTCGGTGACCCGGTGACGCAGAAGCCGACGCCGTTCCGGGTCGGAGCCGGGGCACCGCAGTTCGCCGACGAGCCCGACGACGACGTCCCGTTCGACGACGTGAGCGTCTTCGAACGGCTCGCCGAGATCGTGCCCGAGGAGATCCTCACGCGCAGCTACCGCGCGGGAGGAGAGGATCTCGCCGAGCTCGTGAACTCGGCCTTCTACGACGGGCGTCTGGTCTCGCTGCCCTGGGCAGGCTCGTATCTCGGTCGCGGCAGCCTCAGCGTCGATTACGTCGAGGGCGGGCACGGTACGCCCGACCCGGTGACCGGCGCGGTCGAGAGCCCGGACGCCGAGGTCGCCCGCGTCGTGACTCTCGTCGTCGAGCACGCCGTCAACCGTCCGACCGAGTCGCTCATGGTCGTCACCGCCTCGACGCGGCACGCCGAACGCGTCCGCGCTGCCGTCGCGGCCGCGTTCTCCGGGCGGGCCGACGTCGCCGACTTCGTCGGCCGCGACACCGCCGAGCCGTTCGCCGTGCTCGGCCTCGAAGAGTCGGTCGCCGAGAGCCGCGATCGCGTCGTCTTCTCGCTCGGGTTCGGCCTCACCAAGCACGGCCGTGTCCTCAGCGACTTCGGCGACCTGTCCGGCGATGACGGCGAGCGGCTCCTGCGCGTCGGCATGACCCGCGCGCGTCGATCGATGGTCATCGTCTCGTCGATCCGTCCGTCGGCATTCGACGAGGGGCGGCTCGCCTCGGGCGCGTCCCGCCTCATGACGATCCTCGGAGGAATCGCCGCCCGCGCGCGCGAGGCCCGTCTCGAAGACCTCGCCGACCCGCTGACCCTCAGCCTCGCCCGGCACCTGCGTGCCCGCGGCGTCGCGGTGGACGTGGACTACCGCGGCCAGCTTCCGATCGTCGCGCAGTACAAGGGCAAGGCGATCGTCGCCGAGAGTGACGCCGACACGGCGCACGACACCCTCCGCGAGACGCTGCGCCTGCGTCCGCAGGTGCTGCGGCGGCTCGGCTGGCACTACATCCGCGTGCACGCGTTCGACCTGTATAGCGACCCGGCCGGCGTCGCCGAGCGCATCGCCGCGATCCTCGGGGTGGCCCCGGAAGGCGGGGCGGTCGACACGGTGACGCAGCCGATCGATGTCCTCGACTGATCCGGATGCCGCGGAGTCGGGCGCCCCGCGCCAGCGTGTCGTGCGCGTCCGCGGCGCGCGTCGAGCCCAGCTGACGCCCGTTGCCGGGACGGACCCCGACCCCGAGGTGAGCGTGGCGCGCGACGCACCCGCACCGACCGCGGGGGAGCCGAGCGGACCGAACGACGAGCGGATGCGGCGGGACGTCCCTCCGCACTACTGAACCCGGGATTAGTGAGCCCGGGCCCCTGGATCGGGCGCGCTCAGCGCGTCGTGGTGCCGTTCTTCTCGAGCAGGTCGCGAATCTGGATGAGGATCTCCTGCTCGGTCGGGAGCTTCTCCTCGGGAGCCTCGTTGACGCCCGCCTTGGCGGCCTGGCGCTCCTTGAAGTGGTTCATCGGCAGCACGAACACGAAGTAGACGATTGCCGCGACGGCGACGAAGTTGATCAGCGCGCCGACGATCGAACCGATGAGGAACGTCGAGGTGCCGCCGGACAGGGTCGGAACCTCGAGCGTCCACGCGCTCAGATCGCCGACCTGGAAGATCACACCGATCAGTGGGTTGATGAGGCCCTCGACGAACGTGTTGACAATCGCGGTGAACGCGGCGCCGATGACGACAGCGACCGCGAGGTCGATGACGTTGCCGCGCATGATGAAGTCTTTGAAGCCTTTGATCATCCGAGTCTCCTCACGGTCTCCGGCCCCGGCCGGCTCACGATCCCGACGGTGCGGGCGAGGCCTTCGCCTCAGACTTCGATGATGGCGAAGAAGACGTGCTCGCGCCACTGCTCTCGCCGGAGCTCTTGCTCGTCGAGCCGCCACCGGCCGTCGACGCACGCGAATCGGTGCGGTAGAAGCCCGAGCCGTTGAAGGTCACTCCGACTGAGCCGTACTGCTTGCGCAGCACGCCGCCGCACTCGGGGCACTCGGTGAGAGCGGCATCGCTGAAGGACTGGACGGCATCGAAACGGTGGCCGCACTGCGTGCAGGCGTAGGCGTAGGTGGGCATGTGATCCTCGACGGGGCGTGGTGTCCTCAGTGCCGGGCGGGCGCGAGGGCGATGGTCTGAGTGGGGGTGACGACGCCGGTGACCGGCTGGTCGTGCACGTCGTGCGGCACGGCATCCAAGATCTCGGAGTCGAAGACGACGGCGTAGACCGGCGGGCACTGCTCCATGGAGCCGATGGTCTTGTCGAAGTAGCCGCGCCCCCAGCCCATGCGCATGCCGGTGCGGTCGACGGCGGCGGCGGGCACGATCAGGAGGTCGACGTCGTTCACCGCGAGCGGGCTCAGCACGTCGCCGACGGGTTCCGGCACGCCGTACAGGCCCTCGGAGATCTCGCCGTCGGGGTCGGCGACCGCCCAGTCCATGAGGCCGTCCTCGCGCGTGATGGGCAGGAGAACGCGGATGCCGCGGGCCACGGCACCCCGGATGAAGTCCTGCGTGCCGGGCTCGGTGGGCGTCGACAGGAAGCACGACACGCTGTGCGCACCCAGGCGCTCGACGAGGGCGTCGAGTTGAGCTGCGACGCCCACGGCGTCAGCGGCGCGGTCGGCGTCGGAGCGTTGCTGGCGCCGTTCGCGCAGGTCGGCGCGGAGCGCCCGCTTCGCGTCGGCGATGGCATCGGGCATGGTCCGATTGTATTCGCGCTGTCCGTTACGGGACGTTCCTCGCCGCGAAACACGCGCCCGGTAGGGTAGCCGCATGACCTCCCCCCGGATCAAAGCCGTCATCCCCGCCGCCGGCCTCGGCACGCGCTTCCTTCCCGCGACCAAGGCGATGCCGAAGGAGATGCTCCCCGTCGTCGACAAGCCCGCGATCCAGTACGTCGTCGAAGAGGCGGTGAGCGCGGGCGTCGATGACATCCTCATCATCCTGGGGCGCAACAAGAACAACATCTCGAACCACTTCGACTCGGTCCCCGAGCTCGAGAGCACGCTGCGGGGCAAGGGCGATCACGAGAAGCTCGCGCGTGTGCAGGCGTCGACAGAACTCGCCGACATCCACTTCGTGCGCCAGGGTGAGCCGAAGGGCCTCGGCCACGCCGTGCTGCGCGCCAAGCACCACGTCGGCGACGCGACGTTCGCGGTGCTCCTCGGCGACGACCTGATCGACGCGCGCGACCCGCTGCTCACGACGATGATCGCCGAGAACGAGCGCACCGGCTTGACGGTCATCGCCCTCATGGAGGTCGATCCGGAGCACATCCACCTGTACGGCGTCGCCGAGGTCGAGCCCACCGATACCCCCGACGTCGTACGCGTGAAGGGCCTCGTCGAGAAGCCCAAGCGCGAAGACGCGCCGTCCAACTACGCCGTCATCGGCCGATACGTGCTCACGCCGCAGGTGTTCGACATCCTCGCGCGCACCGAGCCCGGCAAGGGCGGCGAGATCCAGCTCACCGACGCGCTGCAGGAGCTGGCCGTCACCGACGGTGTGCTGGGTGTCGTGTTCCGCGGACGCCGCTACGACACCGGCGATAAGGTGGACTACATCAAGGCCATCGTGCAGCTGGCTGCGGATCGAGATGACCTCGGGCCGGAGCTGCGCCCGTGGCTCCAGGAGTTCGCGGCCCAGCTCTGACGCCACGTCGGAGAGTGCGACCGACAGTGTGAGGAGGGCCGATGGACGTGATCGCACCTCGTCAGCACGGCCGCATCTCGCTCCGGCTCGTCAAACAGCGTGACGCGCGCGCTCTTCAGGCGGAGCTGCTGAACAATCGGGCGTGGCTGCGCCCGTGGGAGGCGACGAGCCCCGACGGACCCGTCTCGTTCGACATGCGCCTCGGCATCCGACGCCTGCTCCAGCAGTATCGTGACGGCGGGGGCGTGCCCTTCGTCATGGAGTACGACGGCGAGATCGCGGGGCAGCTGAACGTGTGGGGAATCGCGCGCGGGTCGCTGTCGTCGGCGACGATCGGGTACTGGGTGGGCGAGCGGTTCGCGGGGCGGCACATCACACCGACGTGCGTCGCTCTCGCGACCGACGTGTGCTTCCGCGAGCTGGGGCTGCACCGGATGGAGATCTGCATCCGCCCGGAGAACAAGGCGAGTCTGCGCGTCGTCGAGAAGCTCGGCTTCCGATACGAGGGGCTCCGTCGTCGGTTCATCCACATCGCCGGCGACTGGCGCGATCACTACGCGTTCGCACTCGTGCGCGAGGAGGTCCCCGGCGGCGTCCTCGAGCGCTGGGTGTCGGGGCGGGCGCCGATGGATGCCGCGACGGTGCCGCTCTCGGATCGCCTGCCGGGCTGACGCCGAGCTTCAGGTTCGACTCGAACCTCAGACACGCGGGCGCGCTCACGACCCCCGCGCCTCGTCGGCTCTACCTTTGAGCGCATGGGTGGTCAAGTTCTGGGCGGGGGAGTGATCATCCTCGTCGCCGTCGTGCTGTGGCTCGTCTACCTCCTTCCGTCGTGGCACGGCCGCCACCAGTTCAACGCCGCCGAGCGCAACGCCGTGCGGCTGAACCAAGCCCTCCGCGTGCTCGCCGAGACGAGCGAGACGCCGCAAGAGGTGCGTCTCGAGCTCAACGCCCGGACCGCCCTCGCCCACCAGCGCCTCGCCAAGCAGGCCCAGACCGAGCGCGAGGAGGCGGAGCTCGCCCGCGCCCGCGCGGAGCTGGCTGCGACGACCCTCCTCGCGAAAGCCGAGGCCGCCGCCGCGCGTGAGCGCGCCGCGGCGACCGCCCGCGCGGCGGCTGCCCGCCCCGAGCTGCGCCGTGCGCGCGCACGGCGCCGCGCGCGGCTCGCCGCGACGACGGTCGCCGTCGTCGCCGTTGTGCTCGCCGCGTTGGGTGGGGTGCAGCTCGCGATGGGCGCCTCGGCCCTCTTGCTGTGGATCGGCGGCGCCCTCGGCGTCACGGCGATGGTGGCCCTGCGCCGGATGTCCGTCGTGCAGCGCCGGACCGTCGTCCGCATCGCGGCCCCTGACGTCGTGCGCGTCGCCCCCGACCTGCAGGACGTTGCGCTCGGGTCCGATCGTGTCGGTTGGACGCCGCGCGAGCTGCCGCGGCCGCTCACGGCCTCAGCGGGCTCGCGCGCGGCGACGGTGCTGGACGAGGCGGCGGCGCGCGACGCGCTTCGCCGCGCTGCCCTCGAAGAGGCGGTGCGGGCGCGGGCCGAGGCGCAGCGGCCGCCGTCGATCGCCGTCGCGCGGACGCGGCGCGACGACGAGTTCGCGGGCGGTCCCGGCGCCGGCGATGACGCGATCGAAGCGCACGTGCGGCAGCTGCTGGCACGGCGCGCGAGCGGTCAGTAGGGGTGTGCGGGAGCCTATCGGACGCGTGCTAATGTAGATGACGGTTCACGGGCCTATGGCGCAGTTGGTAGCGCGCCTCGTTCGCATCGAGGAGGTCAGGAGTTCGAATCTCCTTAGGTCCACCACAAGAAACCCCCGCCTCGGCGGGGGTTTTCTGGCGTTCGCGGCCACCTGACTGCTCGCGTAGAGTGTATTCACACGCATTCAAATCTCGAGAGGACTTCTCATGACCGTCTACAACGTGGGTCTGATCATCGGCAGCATCGCGTCGGCATCCATCAACCGCCGGCTCGCGTCGGCGCTCGTGAAGCTCGCCCCTCAGGCCGACCTGAACCTCACCGAGATCCCCATCGCGCCGCTGCCGTTCTACTCGTACGACAACGACGGGTCGATCCCGGCCGAAGCGGCGGAGTTCAAGGCGGCGATCGAAGCAGCCGACGGCATCGTCATCGTCACCCCGGAGTACAACCGTTCGGTGCCCGGCGTCCTCAAGAATGCCCTCGACACCGCCAGCCGCCCGTGGGGCACGAACAGCTTCGCCGGAAAGCCCTCGGCCGTCATCGGCGCCTCGGTGGGCGCGATCGGCACGGCCGTCGCCCAGCAGCACCTGCGCTCGATCCTCTCGTTCCTCGCCTCGCCGGAACTGGCGCAGCCCGAGGGCTACCTGCAGATGCGCGACGGCCTCATCGCCGACGACGGCGACGTCACCGACGCCTCGACAGAAGAGTTCCTCCTGTCGTGGCTGAAGGCCGTGCACACGCACATCGCGAAGAGCCTGAGCACGGAGGTCTGACCCCGCGCGGAGGATGCGGCGCGCCGCTGCTCTACTGCGCGGCGGCGCGCTCGGCCTCCCGCGCCGTTTCCCGGGCTCGAAGGTCCTTGCGCAGGATCTTGCCGGAGGTCGACTTCGGGATCTGATCGATGAACTCGACGCGGCGCACCTTCTTGTATGGAGCGACGTTCTCGGCGACGAACGCCTTCACGTCCTCCTCGGTGAGCCCGGAGTCGGGCGCGGCGACCACGAACGCCTTCGGGATCTCTTCGTGGTCGTCGCCCTGCACTCCGATGACGGCGGCATCCAGCACCTGCGGGTGGCTCAGCAGCAGAGCCTCGAGCTCGGCCGGGGCGATCTGGTAGCCGTGGTACTTGATGAGCTCCTTCACCCGCTCGACGATCGAGAAATAGCCACCCTCGTGGTAGACGGCGACGTCGCCGGTGTGGAGGAAGCCGTCGGCATCCAGCGTCTCCGCCGTCGCGTCGGGCTTGCCCAGGTACCCGAGCATGACGTTCGGCCCCTTGACCCACAGCTCGCCGGGGCGCGTCTGCCCGTCCTCACCGATCTCGGTGATCTCCGCGCCCGTCTCGGTGTCGACGAGCTTGCAGACGATGTTCGGGAGGATCGTGCCGACCGAACTCACCGGGATGTCGTGGCGCGTATAGGGCATTGCGTGAGAGACGGGGCTCAGTTCGCTCATCCCGTAGCCCTGCATCATGCGGGCGCCCAGGCGCCGGCCGGCGGCCTCCGCCGTATCGCCGTCGAGGGGAGCAGCGCCCGAGAAGATCGTGTGCACCGTCGAGATGTCGTACTGGTCGACGATCGGGTGCTTCGCGAGAGCGACGGCGATCGGCGGCGCGATGTAGAGGTACGTGCACTTGTAGGTCTGGATGTTGTCGAGGAACTGGACGAGGTCGAACTTCGGCATCGTCACGAGGGTCGCGCGCTGCTTGAGCGCGAGGTTCAGGAGCACCGTCATTCCGTAGATGTGGAAGAACGGCAGGACGGCGAGCACGCGGTCGGAGTTCTTCAGGTCGATGTTGATGCGGCACTGTGCCACATTCGCCACGAGATTGCGGTGGCTCAGCATGACGCCCTTGGGGATCCCGGTGGTCCCCGACGAGTAGGGCAGGACGGCGACGTGCGTGGCCGGATCGAACGCGACCTCCGGCGGCGTGCGCCCCTCGGTGAGCAGCGCGCGCAGGTTCGGGTGGGCGGGTGTCGTCTCGGCGGTGCCGTCGAGGACGATGAGGTGGTCGTCGGGGATGCCGACGGCCTCCGCAGCGGCGAGGGCCTGGGGGAGGAGCGGGCTCACGGTGACGAACCAGGTGGCCTCGGCATCCGTCAGCTGCTTCTGGATCTCGCCGGGCGTGTAGAGCGAGTTGAGCGTCGTGACGGTAGCTCCGGCGCGCAGCGCGCCGTGGAAGACCGTTGCGAACGCGGGGACGTTGGGGCAGAGGAGCGCCACGACCGTGTCGACGCCGACGCCGCGTGCCGCGAGCGCGCCGGCGAAGGCGTCGATCTGGGCCTTCAGAGCGCCGTACGTCGTCTCGGCGCCTGTCGCGGGGTCGATGAGAGCGATCCGGGCGGCGTCGTCGGCGCTCAGATCGCCGAACAGGTCGTCGTAGATGCTCGCCTGCGGGATCTCGACATCGGGGAACGGGCTGGTGAACACGGGCGGTCTCCTTCGACGGCGCGGATCACCCGGCGGCGGTGCCGGGTGGCACCATCCTCGCACCATGGCGGACCCGGTTCCACCTTTTGTGGCACCGGGTCCGCCCTTTCGTATGCGGGTTCGCCTCAGACGAGCGCGGATGTCGCCGCGGCGGCGCGCAGACGCGCGGCGGCGCGCTGCTCCGCGGCATCCAGCGGCGTGATCCCGTGCTCCTCGGCATCGTCGAAGATCGCACGGACGACGTCGCCGATTCCGGCGACGCGGTCCATGATCTCGGCGCGACTGCCGAGGTGCTTCGCTTCGAGATCGAGATAGATGACACCGCCGGCGTTGACGACGAAATCGGGTGCGTACAGGATGCCGCGGGCGGAGAGGCGGTCCGCGCCCGCACGCTCGGCCAGCGGATTGTTCGCGGGGCCGCACACGGCGCGAGCCGCCAGCGCGTCGATGACCGCGTCGTCGAGCACGCCGCCGATGCCCGCCGGAACGAAGACGTCCGCCGCCACGAGGTGCTCGGTGCCGGGGTCGACCCAGTGCGCGCCGAGCTCGGCGGCGAGGTCGCGACGGGCGGGGTTGACGTCGGTCACGGTGAGGAGGGCGCCCTCTGCGGCGAGGCGCACGGCGAGGCGGCTGCCGACCTGGCCGAGGCCGGAGATCGTGATGCGCCGGCCCGCGACAGCGGCATCCGCCGCGCTCATGCCGTCCAGGCGCTCGAGCGTCGCGCGCATGGCCTCGTAGACGCCGAGGCTCGTCGGGCCGGCGGGCTCGCCGGAACCGCCTGCGGAGTCGGGGAGGCCCACGACGTGGCTCGTGCGCTCGCTCACGGTGAGCATGTCGTCGGTCGTCGATCCGACGTCCTCGGCGGTGCGGTACTGGCCGTCCATGCGTTCGACGGCGTCGCCGAGGTCGAGGAAGGCGGCGCGGCGGCGATCGCCGTCGAGCGTCGTGCCGGGCGGCAGACAGATGACGGACTTGCCGCCGCCCGCGTCGAGGCCTGCGGCGGCGTTCTTGAGGGTCATCGCGGCGGAGAGGCGCAGCGCGTCGAATGTCGCGTCGGTGAAGTGCGGGTAGGTCCACAGACGGGCGCCGCCGAGGGCGGAGCCGAGCGCGGACGAATGCAGCGCGACGGTGATGACGAGGCCGCTGCGCGGACCCGTGCTCACCTCCACGCGTTCGTGGGTGAAGTCGGGCAGGGGCAGGGTGTGCGTCATCGCGTCCTCTTTCGGCGTGCCTTGTGGGCGGTGCTCAGCGGATGCCGCGGCTTTGCGGCATCCACACCTATTGTGCCGTGCGCGCGGCCCCCACGGGCGCCGAGGCTGCGTCGGGCAGGACGAATCTCTCACCGCCGAGGGCGCGCAGCGCGTAGAGGATCGTCGCGAGGTCGACGAGTTCCTGGACGAGGGCGCCGACCACGGCGGGGATCAATCCCGTCGTCGCGACGAGCATGAGCCCGATGCTGAGCGCGATGCCGATCCAGATCGCGGTGAAGGCGACCCGGAGCGTGTGCCGTCCGATGTGGACGGCCTCAGCGACACCCTCCAGCGAGTCCTTGAGGATGACCGCGTCGGCGGCATCGCCGGCAGCCGTCGACCCCTTCGCCCCCAGCGCCACTCCGATGTCGGCGGCCGCCAGCACCGGGGCGTCGTTGACGCCGTCGCCCACCATGAGCAGCGGGCGCGGGCGCATGAGCGAGGCGAGATGGACCTTCTCGGCGGGAAGGAGTTCCGCGTGAACCTCGGCGATGCCGACCTCCGCGGCGATCGCCTCTGCGGTGGGCGCCGCGTCGCCTGTGAGCATCGCGATCCGTTCCACGCCGTGCGCGCGGAGCCAGGCGACGACCGCGGGAGACTCGGGGCGCGCATCGTCGGCGAGCACGAGGACGCCCGCGAAGCGTCCGTCGATGGCGACGTAGGCGGCGGCCTGCCCGGGGCGCAGCTCCGCGCGCGCGGTGTCGGGCGCGAGCGCGGCGATGTACGCGGGCTTCCCGACGACGACGGTGCGTCCGTCGATCTGCGCCGTGACACCGTTGGTCGCCGCCTCGCGTGCCTCGCTCGCCGGGCGGAGGTCGAGGCCGCGATCGCGCGCCGCGCGGCGAATGCCGTCCGCGAGCACGTGCGACGAGTACTGCTCGGCCGACGCGGCGAGGGCGAGCACGTCGTCGCCGGTGAAACCGTTCGCAACCACCACGTCGACCAGGACGGGATGACCCTGCGTGAGCGTTCCCGTCTTGTCGAACGCGGCCGATGCGACGCGCGCGAGCTGCTCGATGACCGAGCCGCCCTTGACGATGATCCCCGCCTTCGCGGCGCGCGAGAGCCCGCCGAGAAAGGCGACCGGAGCCGCGATGAGCAGAGGGCACGGGGTCGCGAGCACGAGGACCTCGGCGAATCGGGTCGAGTCGCCGGACAGGCCCCACGCGGCGCCGGCGATGACGAGGGACACCGCCGTGAAGGGGATCGCGAAGCGATCGGCGAGGCGCACGACCGGCGCGCGGGACTCCTGCGCGTCGCGCACCAGGTTGACGATCTGCTGGAACTGGCTGTCGGCGCTGCGCTTGGTCGCCCGGACCCGCACGGCACGCGACCCGTTCACCGCGCCGGACAGCACCTCGTCGCCCGTCGTCCTCGTCACCGGAAGGCTCTCGCCCGTGATGGACGATTCGTCGAAGCTCCCCTCGTCGCTGAGGAGTTCGCCGTCCACGGGGACGACCTCGGCCGGTCGGATGAGCAGTTCGTCGCCGACGGCGACGTCGTCGGCCGGGACGTCGCGGATCTGTTCGTCGCCGCCGATGCGGCGGACGACGTGCGCCGTCTGAGGGGCGCGATCCAGAAGTGCCGTGAGCTCCCGCTTCGCACGCCGCCCGGCGTAGTCCTCGAGCGCTTCACCGCCGCTCAGCATGAGCACGATGATGAGCGCGGCCACGTACTCGCCGACGGCGAGGGTGGCCACCATGGCGACGACCGCGAGCACGTCAAGGCCGACGTGGCCGCGCAGAACGTCGCGGATCATTCCGATGAGCGTCCACACGATCACGGCGGACACGTAGGCCGTCGCGAGCACGCGGGCGACAGTGGCCTGACCGGTCATGTCGAGGATGAGCACGACGGCACCGGCGAGCACGGTCGCTGCGATGACGGGATAGCGACGGAGCAGGCGCAGGAACCGGGTCATGGCTCCAGCCTGCCGTCGTCAGCGCGTCGGCGCCACGCTCCGTCGGCGTGTGTAACCCGAGAGCCTTAGGCTGAGCGCATGAGCGACGACTCCCTCCATCCGCGCAGCCGCCTCGTTCAGGACGCCCTGCGGGCGGCCGGCATCAGGGGCGAGATCGTCGTGCTGCCGGATGCCGCGTCGACGGCGGCGCTCGCGGCCGCCGCGCTGGGCGTCGAGGTCGGCGCCATCGCCAACTCGCTCGTGTTCTGGTCGGACGGTGCACCCCTGCTCGTCATGACGAGCGGAGCGCACCGCGTCGACACCGCGGCGCTCGCCGAGCGTCTCGGCCGCACGAGCATCGTCCGGGCGACGGTCGAACAGGTGCGCGAGGCGACGGGCCAGGCGATCGGGGGCGTCGCACCGACGGGGCATCCCGCGCCGCTTCCCACCGTCGTGGACGAGGCGCTCGCCGCCTTCCCCGAGATCTGGGCCGCGGGTGGCACGCCCCACACCGTCTTCCCGCTGACCTACGACGAACTCGTCCGACTCACCGGCGGCACGGTTACGAAGGTCGACTGAACGGGGACGCGCTCTTCTTTCGTCACAGCAGCCGTCGGGCGAGCTCCGCGGCACTCGTTGTCACCGCCGCCACGATCGCGGCCGCATCACGTTCGTCGTCCGCCCAGGTGACGGCGAAGGCGGCGACCGGCCACCCGGCGTGGTCGCGGACGGCCACGCCCACAGAGCGGAGCCCGGGAGTCACCTCCCCGTCCTCGGTCGCGTATCCGTCCGCCCGGACCGCCCGGAGCACCTCGCGCAGCTCCGCCGGGCGCCCCGGACCGCGGCCCGTCCGATCGGCGAAGGCGGTCGCATCCGGGTAGAGCGCCCGCACCTGCTCCCGGGGGAGCGCGGCGAGCATCGCGCGCCCGGTGGCCGTGAGGTGCGCGGGCAGACGCACGCCGACGTCGGTGACGAGGGCCGGCCGGCGCGGCGCGCGCTCCTCGACGATGTAGACCACATCGCGGCCCGTCATCACGGCGAGGTGAGCGCTCTCGCCGGTGCGGTCGGCCAGCCCCGCCACGAGCGGGCGGCCGAGTCGGGCGAGCGGCTGCTGGCGCGCGTACCCGCCGGCGAGCTCGAACGCGGCGGTGCCGAGGCCCCACCGCCCTTCGGCGGCGACGTGCACGACGAAGCCGTGCAGCACCATGACGCCGAGCAGGTGGTACACGCTCGAGCGCGGGATGCCGAGATTCTCGGCGATCGTGCGTGCCGCGACCGGGCCGCGCTGGCGCGAGAGGAACGAGAGGATGCGCAGCGTCTGGTCGGCGGCGGGCACTTGCGGCGCGGGCACCACGTTGTCTGGGATCACAGACACAGAATGCCAGGATCCTCTGTCGAACGCGTGTCGAGCGCGATGGAATCGACGCATGTCTCCCGCCCCCGCATCCGCGACCGCGATCCCCGTCGTCGTCGGCTCCCGCCCGCTCGCCCCCGCCGAGGTCGTCGCCGTCGCTCGATCCGGCGCACGCGTCGAGATCGCGCCCGACGCGATGGCGCGGGTCGCGGCATCCCGCGCCCTCATCGAGCGTCTCGCCGACGACCCCGAACCGCACTACGGCATCTCGACCGGATTCGGGGCGCTGGCGACGACCTTCATCGCGCCCGAACGCCGCCGGCAGCTGCAGGCGTCGCTCATCCGCTCGCACGCAGCCGGCACCGGCCTCGAGGTCGAGCGCGAGGTCGTCCGCGCTCTCATGCTCTTGCGTCTGCAGACCCTCGCCACCGGCCACACCGGTGTCCGCCCCGTGGTCGTCGAGACGTACGCGGCGATGCTCGACGCCGGCATCACGCCGATCGTGCGCGAGTACGGCTCGCTCGGCTGCTCGGGGGACCTCGCCCCGCTGTCGCACGTTGCGCTCGCCGCGCTCGGTGAGGGGCAGGTGCGCGACGCCGCAGGCGAGGAAAGGGATGCCGCCGACGCGCTCGCCGCCGCCGGCATCGCGCCGCTCGTGCTCGAGGAGAAGGAGGGGCTCGCCCTCATCAACGGCACCGATGGCATGCTCGGCATGCTGCTCCTCGCCCTCGACGACCTCGGCACCCTTGTCGACACCGCCGACATCGCGGCGGCGCTCTCGGTCGAAAGCCAGCTCGGGACGGATGCCGTCTTCGCGGCCGACCTCATGGCGCTGCGGCCGCAGCTCGGTCAGGCGGCGTCGGCGGCGCGCCTGCGCGCGCTTCTCGCGGGATCGGAGATCATGGCGAGCCATCGCGATCCGGCCCTCTGCACGCGTGTGCAGGATGCCTATTCGCTGCGCTGCTCTCCGCAGGTGCACGGTGCCGCTCGCGACACGGTGGACCACGCCGCGCTCGTCGCGTCGCGCGAACTCGCATCGGCCGTCGACAACCCCGTCGTGACCTCGGACGGTCGGGTGGAATCCAACGGCAACTTCCACGGTGCGCCGGTCGCGTACGTCCTCGACTTCCTCGCGATCGCGGTCGCCGACGTGGCATCCATCTCCGAGCGCCGCACCGACCGCGCCCTCGACCGCACGCGCAGCAACGGCCTGCCGCCGTTCCTCGCCGACGAGGTCGGCGTGGATTCGGGTCTCATGATCGCGCAGTACGCGGCGGCGGGCATCGTGTCCGAGCTCAAGCGTCTCGCGGTGCCGGCGTCGGTCGACTCGATCCCCTCGTCGGCGATGCAGGAGGACCACGTCTCGATGGGATGGGCGGGTGCGCGCAAGCTTCGCCGCGCGATCGACGGCCTCGCACGCGTCCTCGCGATCGAGATCGTCACGGGGTGCCGGGCGCTGGACCTGCGCGCGCCACTAGAACCCGCACCCGCCACAGCCGCGGTCCGCGACGCGGTACGACGCGCGGGCGTCGCCGGACCGGGTCCGGATCGCTACGTCAGTCCCGATCTCGAAGCCGTCACCGAACTCGTGCTCACCGGCGAGATCGCACGCGCCGCAGCATCCCTCACCGACGACACCGAAGGAGGACGGTTATGAGAGAGCCGATCCGCGCACCGCGCGGTGCGGAGCGCACCGCGAAGAGCTGGGGCGCCGAAGCCGCGAAGCGCATGCTCATGAACAATCTCGACCCCGAGGTCGCCGAGCATCCCGAAGACCTCGTCGTCTACGGCGGCACGGGCCGCGCGGCGCGCTCGTGGGAGGCCTACGACGCGATCATCCGCACGCTCGACGAACTCGAACCCGACGAGACACTTCTGGTCCAGTCCGGAAAACCCGTCGGCGTCTTCCGCACTCATGAGTGGGCGCCGCGCGTGCTCATCGCGAACTCGAACCTCGTCGGCGACTGGGCGACGTGGCCCGAGTTCCGCAGGCTCGAAGACCTCGGCCTCACGATGTACGGCCAGATGACGGCCGGATCGTGGATCTACATCGGCACGCAGGGAATTCTGCAGGGCACGTACGAGACGTTCGCTGCGGTCGCACGCTCGCTCGGGCGCGACAGCCTCGCGGGGACGCTCACGCTTACGGCCGGCGCGGGAGGCATGGGCGGTGCGCAGCCGCTCGCGGTGACCCTCAACGACGGCGTCGTTCTGATCGTCGACGTCGACGAGTCGCGACTGCGGCGCCGCGTCGAGCACGGCTACCTCGACGAGTACACGACCGATCTGGATGCCGCCGTCGCGCGCGTCGTCGCCGCGAAAGCCGCCGGCGATGCGCTCAGCGTCGGCGTCGTCGGCAACGCCGCCGAGGTCTTCCCGGAACTCCTGCGCCGGCACGGCCTCGGTGAGATCGCGATCGACGTCGTCACCGACCAGACGAGCGCGCACGACCCGCTCGCGTACCTTCCGATCGGCATTCCAGTCGCGGAATGGAAGGATGCCGCGGCATCCGACCCGACCACTTTCACCGACCGGGCGCGCGCCTCCATGGCGGCGCACGTCGCCGCGATGGTCGGTTTCCAGGACGCGGGCGCGGCCGTGTTCGACTACGGCAACTCGATCCGGCGCGAGGCCGAGCTCGGCGGCTTCGATCGGGCATTCGCGTTCCCGGGTTTCGTTCCGGCCTACATCAGGCCGCAGTTCGAGGAGGGGCGCGGGCCGTTCCGTTGGGTCGCGCTGTCAGGCGAGCCGGAGGACATCGCGAAGACCGATCGTGCCGTGATGGAGCTCTTTCCCCACGACGCCGGCCTGCATCGCTGGCTCACGCGCGCGGGCGAGACCGTGCACTTCGAGGGACTTCCCGCGCGGATCTGCTGGCTCGGCTACAAGGAGCGCCACCTCGCGGGGCTGCGCTTCAACGAGATGGTCGCGTCCGGGGAGCTCGCGGGTCCGATCGTCATCGGTCGCGACCATCTCGACTCCGGCTCGGTCGCCTCGCCGTACCGCGAGACCGAGGCGATGGCGGACGGTTCCGACGCGATCGCCGACTGGCCGCTGCTCAACGCGCTTCTCAACACGGCGTCGGGCGCGTCGTGGGTGTCGATCCACCACGGCGGCGGCGTCGGCATCGGCCGCTCGATCCATGCCGGACAGGTCACCGTCGCCGACGGCACCGCTCTCGCCGCTGAGAAGATCGAGCGCGTTCTCACGAACGATCCCGGGACGGGCGTCATGCGGCATGTGGATGCCGGCTATCCGCGCGCCCGCGAGGTCGCCCGGGAGCGCGGTCTGACGATCCCGATGCTGGACACGCCGTGACATCCCTGCTGGTCGCGGGGATCGGCGAGCTGACGACGAACGTCGTCGGCGCCGGCGACGACCCCGCCGACGCGACCGGCCTCATCCGCGACGCCGCGATCCGGATCGAGGACGGCATCGTCGCGTGGGTCGGGCGCGCGAACGATGCGGAGGCCGCCCCCGACGCTTGCGGCGTCGAGCGGGTCGTGGATGCCGGAGGGCGGGCCGTCGTGCCCGGGTTCGTCGACAGCCACACGCACCTCGTCTTCGGCGGCGACCGCGCGGACGAGTTCGAGGCGCGCATGGCCGGAGTGCCGTATGCCGCGGGCGGCATCCGGCGCACAGTCACCGCGACTCGGGCGGCGACCGACGACGACCTGCGCGCGCGGCTGGCCGGGTTCGAGGCCGAGCTCCACGCCCAGGGCACGACGACGTTCGAGGTGAAGACGGGGTACGACCTGACTGTGGCGGGGGAGGCGCGCCTCGCTCGCCTCGCCGCGGAGGTCACCGACGAGGTCACCTTCCTCGGTGCGCACGTCGTGCCCGCCGAGTACGAGGGCGATCGCGCCGCCTACGTCGACCTCGTCTGCGGACCCATGCTCGACGCGGTCCGTCCGTACGCCCGGTGGGTCGACGTCTTCTGCGAGACCGGCGCGTTCACGCCCGCCGAGAGCGAGCGGATTCTGCGGGCGGGGCGCGACGCGGGGCTCGGCGTGCGCGTGCACGGCAACCAGCTCGGCTATGGCGCAGGCGCGCGGGTCGCCGCCGTCGCGGGCGCGGCATCCATCGACCACTGCACCTACCTCAGCGACGCGGACGTCGCGGCTCTCGCCGCGGGCGACGTCGTCGCGACGCTGCTGCCCGGCGTTGAGTTCTCCACGCGACACCCCTATCCCGATGCGCGCCGCTTGATCGACGCAGGCGTGACCGTCGCGCTCGCGAGCGACTGCAACCCCGGTTCGAGCTTCACGAGCTCGATGCCGCTCATGGTCGCCTTGGCTGTCCGCGAAATGGGCATGACGGTCGCCGAGGCCGTCTGGGCCGCGACGGCGGGCGGTGCGCGCGCCCTGCGTCGGGGCGACGTCGGACACCTCGGCGTCGGCGCCCGCGCCGACCTCGTCGTGCTCGACGCGCCCTCCCGCACGCACCTGGCGTACCGGCCCGGCGTGCCGCTCGTGCACGCGGTGTACCGCGGCGAGATGCCGGTGCGCTGAGCGGAGCGGGGCGGGCCGTCGGAGGCGGTCGTCAGGGACTGTCGAAGGTCCAACTGTCGGGGTCGATCGCCTCCGCGACATCCCAGTCGTCGCTGGTCCACACGAAGGTCGCCACGGCGCACGTGGTCATGTGACCGATGCCGCCGCCGGAGAGCCGCTCCGCGAGCACCGTCATGCCCGGGTCGTGAGCGACGACGGCGACGCGGTCGACGCCGCGCGCAACGGCTGCGCCGAAGATCCTCGACGCCGGGGCGCCGTAGAGCTCCGGGTCGAGCTCGGGCTCGAGGCCCAGCGCCTCGCCGAAGAACGCGGCGGTGGTCCGCGCGCGCAGGGCCGTCGAGGAGAGGAGCGCCTGCGGGCGCACCGCCGACACGGCGAGCCGCCGAGCGAGGGCGGGAGCATCGCGCAGGCCGCGCGCATTGAGCGGCCGATCGTGATCGTCGAGCGCGGGGCTGCCCCAATCGCTCTTCGCGTGTCGGACGAGGACGAGCGTGGTCATGCGTGCTCCTTCCGGGCGTGCACGCCGGCGAGCAGGTCGAGCACGCACAGCGCGGCGAGGCGCACGGTGCGCCCGTCGGCGGCATCCGCGGTCGCGTCGACCTCGACGATGTCCGCCGACCGCACGCGCGCGTCCGTCGCGAGAGCGCGCACGAGCGCGCGCAGTTCCCACGCGGCCAGTCCACCGGGCACCGAAGCCGGACACCCGGGCGCCACGGCGCGGTCGCAGACGTCGACGTCGACGTCGAGATGGATGCCGCGACGGGCGTCGGGGGAGGCCGCTCCGCCGCCTCCCGCCACCTCCAGAGCTTCAGTGACCACGTCGTCGATACCTCGGCGCCGGAGGTCGTCGAGCGTGATGGCGCGGATGCCGAGGTCGGCGGCGCGCCGCGCGTACGCGGCCGAGTTGGCGAAATCGGCGATGCCGATCTGCACGATGCGCGCGGGATCGAGTCCGTCTTCGACGAGGCGGCGCACGGGCGAGCCGTTCGAGACTCCGTCACGCAGGTCGAAGTGCGCGTCGAGGGTGATGAGCCCTGCGGCATCCGCCCCCTGCGCTACCGCGTAGGTGATCGAGTTGTCGCCGCCGAGGGCGACGACGAGGTCGGATGCCGCGGACAGCGTGCCGACGCGGGCGCGCAGCTCGCTTTCGCCGCTCGGCCCATCCGGCTCGGAGACGTCGCCGGCGTCGGCGATCCGCAACGCATGTGCGAGATCGATCGGCGGGGGTCCCATGAGCGTCGGGCTGTACCGGCGCAGAGCGTCGCGGACCGCGGCGGGGGTGGCGTGCGCACCCGTCGGTGAGAGCGACGTCCGCCAGGCAGGGGCGCCGAGGACGACGGCATCCCAGGGCTCACCTTCGGCGGGCGCGGGCCAGTCGCCGGCGCGCGGCCAGAGAGGATCGTGGGAGAGGGCCATCAGCCGACGTACACCCAGGCCTCGCGGCCGCTCGTGAGCGCGACGGAGATGCGGCGATAGAGCGAGACCTCGTAGGCGTCGGCGGCGTCGAGTTCGGCGGCGCTCACGTGCAGCACGACGCCGGTCACCTTGTCGAGTGGATTGCCCGTCGCGCGCAGAACAGGGTGCACGGACAGGCCCGAGACGTCGACGACGCGCTGATCCTCGATCTCGACGTAGTCGATCGTGTAGCCCGGCAGCGCGTCCGGTTCGCCCGCGACGAGGCGGCCGAACGTGTCGAGCTGCACCTCGGCGTGCTGCAGCGTGCCGTATGTGAACAGCAGCTGATCTGAGGGTTCCACGCTCACGTCTCCACGCTACCGCGGTGCCCGCGTGCGAGCGAGGGTCACACCAGCACGGCGTGCGCGATCGCGAAGATCACGAGCCCCGCGAGGGCTCCCACGATCGTGCCGTTGAGGCGGATGTACTGCAGGTCGCGGCCGACCATGAGCTCGATCTTCTCGGTCGTCTCGGCGGGGTCCCACTTCTCGACCGTGTCGGTGATGATCGACGCGATGTCGTGGCGGTAACGGTCGACGAGGAATACGGCGGCATCCGCGACGCGGGCGTCGACCCGCGCCTGGAGCGCGGGGTCGACGACGAGCCGGTCGCCCACCTCCACGAGAGCGGCGGTGACGCGCCGACGCAACGCGCTCTCGGGGTCGGCGAGGCTCTTCAGGAGCCCGGACTTCGCCGTGTTCCAGGCCTCGGCGGCGAGCTCACGCACGCGCGGGCTGTCGAAGACCGCGCTCTTGGCGTCTTCGAGGCGTCCGATCGTTGCCGGATCGTGCTGCAGGTTGCCCGCGAGGCGCGTGAGGTACTTGTCGACGGCGTGCCGGGCGGGGTGCTCCGGGTCGCGCTGCACCGCGTCGACGAACTTGACTGCCTCGTGATAGACCGTGTCGTCGACGAGGCGCATCGCCACGGACGGCACCCACGAGGGCAGACGACGCGACACGAGTCCCGAGAACGACTCACGGTTCGCGTGCAGCCAGGTCGCGAGACTGTCCACGCCGAGGTCGACGGCGCCGTGATGCGCCCCTGCCTCCACGACGCGCTCCATCCAGCCGCCGATCGTCGGGGCCCACTCCGGGCTCAGCAAGTGCTCGCGCGCGAGGTCGCTGATGAGGTCTTGGACCTCGTCGTCGCTGAGTGCGTTCAGGATGCCGGTGGCCATCGCCGACGCCTCGCGGGAGAGCAGCTCGGCGTGCTCGGGATCGCGCAGCCACTCGCCGGCGGTCGCGGCGATCTTCGTGGATTCGAGCTTCGCGCGCACGACGGAGCCCTCGAGGAAGTTGGTCTCGATGAACTCGCCGAGGCTTCGTCCGATCTCGTCCTTGCGCTTCGGGATGATCGCCGTGTGGGGGATCGGGATGCCGAGGGGGTGGCGGAACAGCGCCGTCACAGCGAACCAGTCGGCGAGGGCACCCACCATGCCGCCCTCCGCCGCGGCGCGCACGTAGGCCATCGCGGGGATGCGCTCCTGCGTGACGAATGCGACGACGAACAGCACCGCCATGAACACGAGCGCCCCGAGCGCGACACCCTTCATGACCCGGAGCGACCGCCGCCGCTCCTGATCGGCGGGGCTGAGGAGCGCTGTGGGGGTGCGGGGCATGGGGCAAGTCTGACACGCACCCTTCGCCCGGGCCGGGATCCGTCCGCTGCGCGAGGCGTATTCTGGCGGCGTGATCGACGACATCAAGAAGCGCGCCCGCCACCGCACGGCCATCATCGAGGGTCAGGTGCGGGGGCTCGCGAAGATGATCGAGAACGAGGACTACTGCATGGACATCATCGCCCAGTCCCGTGCGATCCAGAAGGCACTGGCATCCCTCGACAAGCTCCTCGTCGAGAACCATCTGCGCACCCACGTCGCGCACATGTTCGCCGAAGGCGGCGCCGAACGCGACCAGGCGGTCGCGGAGCTCCTGAAGGCCTACGACTTCGACACCCGCTGACGTCGCGCGCGGGGGGGATGCGCCGTGCGGGTGCCGTGGGTCGTGCGCAACTGCAAGGGATCGTAGGCGACACGCCGAGCGGATGCCGTTCGGTGCGGCGTGTCCGTCACGATCCCTTGCAGTTGCGGCTCGGTTGGGCACCGCGTCACTCGGGCGCCCTGTCTTCCGTCAGCCGGCGACGGGCCCGAGCCACGCGGCGGCCACGGTCGAGTGCGCCGACTCGGGGTCGGAGGGGTGGAACATGCCGGCGAGCACGTCGCGGTAGAGGCGCGACAGTTCCGACCGCGTGAAGTACGACGACCCGCCCGCGACCAGCATGGCCTCGTCGACGACCTGCTTCGCCGCGACGACGGCGCGGTGCTTGAGACCCGCCAGCTTCGCGAACCACAGCGCACCATGGTCCGCCCGCGCATCGACGTCGGCGGCCAGCGCGGCGATCTGGGGGAGGAGCGCGTCGTAGGCGAGCGCCATCTCGGCGATACGCCAGCGGATGTCCGGGTCGTCGCTGTAGGCGAGCCCGGTCTTCTTCGAGCGGCGACCCTTCGCAACCTCGACGGCGAGGTCGAGTGCGCGCCGCGCGACGCCGGTGTAGACGGATGCGAGAAGGATCTCGAACACGCTGAAGATGCCGAAAACGATCGGGTCGGGGTTCGGCCCCGGGGCGACCCGTCGCACGACGCGGTTCGCGGGCGCCACCGCTTCGTGCAGCTCCGTCGTGCGAGATTGGGTGCCGCGCATGCCGACCGTGTCCCAGTCGTCGCGCGTCGTCACGGCATCCGTCCGCGGAACGAACGCGTAGACCATCTGCGGACCGTCCGGCGAGGTGGTGTCGAGGCCGTGCAGGCCGAGCTGGGTCCACGCGGGGGCGAGCGATGTGAAGATCTTCGTGCCTGTGAAGGCGTACGACCCGTCCGGCCGCGGTTCGGCCCCGGTGTCGCTGCCGAACAGAACGAGATCGTTGCCCGCCTCGCTGATCCCGAACGCGAACACCTCGCCCGCTGCAGCCCCGTCCTGCACGAACTCGAGGCCGGGGATGCCGCGGTCCGAGAACACCTTCGCGACCCCCGTCCACACGAGGTGCATGTTGATCGCAAGGGCCGTCGCGGGCGCCGCCGTCGCCAGCCGCTGCTGGAGGACGGACGCCTCGGCGAGACCGAGCCCCGCGCCGCCTCGCTCACGGGGGACGAGGATCGAGAGGTACCCGGCATCCTTCAGGTCGGCGAGGTCCTCCTCGGGGAAGCGGTTCTCGGCGTCGACGGTCGCCGCCCGCGAGCGGATGCGCTCCAGCAGCTCATCGGACAGGTACGCGGCGGGATCGAAAGCACTCACCCTTCCATCCTGGCCCTACCCGACGTGACGACGGGCAGGATGGAGGCATGATCTCCACCGATCTCGCGCTCGCCCTCCGTGACGCAGGGCTCGTGTGGCATCCCGCCTCCGGCGATCGATTCCAGCTCGACGAGCCGGAGTTCGAGGCCGACGTGTACACGGTGAGCGAGATGACGATCGAGCCGCGGAACTACCCGACCGGCGTGATCCTCGCCTTCAACGGCACGACGGAGTGGGCGCTCGATTCGGTTGCCCTCGAGGATGCGCTGTGGCTCCCGCGCGAGGACCAGCTGCGGGAGCTCTTGCGTGCGACCTTCCGCTCCCTCACCCGACTCGAGGACGCGTACCGGGTGGATGCCGTGATCCAGGGTGAGCCGCTGTCGTTCGAGCACCCGGAACCGGCCGACGCCTACGCGCTGGCGCTGCTCGCGCTCGTCCGTCGCAGCGCCTGAGCCCCGTCGACGTCAGGCGAGCGCTGCGGCGAGGTGGGCGAGGGTGTCCTCGGGCTTGTCGCGGTGCGGGGAGTGCCCGGCACCGGTGACGACCGACATCGAGACGACCGGGTTCTGCAGCACCTCGTCGGCGAGGGCCCCCTGGAAGATCGAGTAGACCTTCGGGTCGCTCGCGATGATATGTGTAGGTGCTGTCAGTCGCGCGACGGCGGCCCGCACGTCCCACGGCGTGTTCTGCGTGCTCGTCTGCTCGACCGCCCACCGGCTCACCTGCTGGGCGGAGAGCGCCTTCAGCTCGATGTCCTGCTCATGCCAGTGCGGGTGCTCGTCGCGAACGGCTCCGGCGGAGGTGTCGGCGAACGAGCGCTGCTGGCTGTTGCCCACGACGGCGCGGTCGTGGTCGGAGAGGTGGATCGCCGGATCGATCAGGACGAGTCGCCGCGTCCACGCCGGGGTCGCCGCGCTCGCTGCGGTCGCGGCGGCGCCGCCGAGGGAGTGCCCGATGACGAGGTCCCACGGCTCGCCGTCGGGCGCCGCCGTGTGCAGCACGTCAGACGCGTACGCGTCGATCGTGTAGTCGAGCGCGCGAGGAGCGGTGCCGTGACCGCGCAGGTCGACGGCGGTGGCGTGCCACCCGGCATCCGCGAGCCACGCGCCGTAGCGCCACATGAGCGCCCCGTTGGAACCGAGGCCGTGGATGAGGAGGGCGTGGCGCGGCGCGTGCGGCGCGCCCCAGGAGAGTCGGGGAAGCGTGACGGGAACGGGCATGCAGCCAGCCTAAAGCGACCTCACGTGATGGTCTGAACCGGTTCGGTGTCGGGGATCGGGCTCGCATCACGGCCACGCAGGTCGAGGAAGCCCCGCACGAACACGACGGCGACGATCGCGCCCACGAGTGCGAAGCCCGCAGCCGCCGCGTACGCGCCCGTCACCCCGACATCGTCGATGAGGAAGCCGGCGACGGCCGAGCCGAGAGCGGCTCCGATCAGTTGACCGGTGCCGATCCAACCGTAGGCCTCCGCCGTCTCGCTGAACTTGACGGATGCCGAGGTCATCGCGAACATCACCGCGAGAGCCGGGGCCACGCCGACGCCCGCGATGAGGAGGCAGAGGCTCACCCACCACGGTGTGGCTGCGCTGATCTCGCCGACGAAGAGCACGGCCGCGGCGAGGCCGACGGTGACGATCACGAGGCGCCGCGCCATCGCCCAGGGGCCCATGGGGATGTGGCCGAACGCGAGACCGCCCGCGAGGGACCCGATCGAGAAGACGGCGAGGACGAGGCCCGCCTCGATGCCGCCGTGCCCGAAGGTCGCCACGACCGCTGCCTCGACGGCGGCGCACGCGCCGATGAGGAGGAAGCCGATGACCGTGCCGAGGAGAACCATGGGCTTGCCGAGGACCTTGCCGAACGCACGGCGGCTGCGCGGGATGCGCACTCTGCCGACCTCGGGGGAGAGGATGAACCACGCGCCGCCCCCGACGAGGATGACGACGATCAGCAGGAGCGCCGGGACCGTCCCCGCCTGCGTCGCGACGAGTGTGATGACGACGGGCGCGAGGATCCAGATGATCTCCTGCAGGCTCGCGTCCAGGGAGAAGAGCGCCGTGAGCTGGCGCGCGTTGACGAGCTTGGGGTAGATCGTGCGCACCGCGGATTGCACGGGCGGGGTGGAGAGGCCGGCCAGAAGGCCGAAGATCATGTAGCCGACCACGCCCATCGGGACGAGTGCGAGGACCAGCAGGGCCGCGGCGCACACCGCCGTCGTGAGGGTGAGCACGCGGCGGATGCCCCAGATCCCCATCCACCTGCTCGTGACGGGTCCGGCGGTCGCCTGACCGATGGATGCCGCCGCGAGGACGAGGCCCGCCGCACCGTACGAACCGGTCTGCTGCTCGACGTGCAGAAGGATCGCGAGGCTCGTCATTCCGTTGGGGAAGCGCGCCGTCAGTTGTGCGGCGATGATGCGCGCGACCCCGGAGGTGCGCAGGAGCTCCCGGTATCCCGCCACCCCACAACGCTACTCGCCCGGCCGGGGCCTCGGCGACACGCCGCGACACGCCGATGGCGCTCTCCACAGGCGAATTCGATGTCGGAACCCCCGCGTAGCGTCCGGACTGGGGATGGATGCCGGCGGAGGTGACGACTTCAGCGTGAATCAGGTGTTTTCCAGGTTCGAGATCGCCCTCGCGGCTGTGGATGAAACGGTGGACAAGTTGTGTTGTACCTGGGGAGAGCGGTGAAAAACTACACGGATGTAACTACTAGCCCTTGTGGTGCTTCCGAGTGTCGGTACCCATATGTAGTATTGGACTCCCGGCGAAGGACAGTCGGCCAACTGGGCGAGAAGTGAGGGGAGAACGGATCGATATGGCGATCACGGTTTACACGAAGCCGTCGTGCGTGCAGTGCAACGCGACGTACCGGGCACTGGACTCGAAGGGCATCGAATACGAGGTTCTCGACCTGTCCGAGGACGCTGCCGCGCTCGAGCGCGTGAAGTCGCTCGGCTACCTGCAGGCACCGGTCGTGGTGACCGACGAGGACCACTGGTCGGGCTTCCGTCCCGACAAGATCGACGAGCTCGCGAGCCGTCTGGCCTGAGATGCCGACACTGACGAGCGCCCCGCTGCTCGTCTACTTCTCGAGCACGTCCGGCAACACGGCGCGCTTCATCGAGAAGCTGGGGCTCCCCGCCCGACGCATCCCGCTCTTGCCCACTGACCCCCGGATCGAGGTCGACGAGCCGTTCGTGCTCGTCACCCCGACCTACGGGGGCGGGCAGGGGCGCGGCGTCGAGAAGGGCGCCGTCCCCAAACAGGTGATCCGCTTTCTCAACGAGGAGAAGCACCGTCACCTCATCCGTGGAGTGATCTCCGCAGGCAACACCAATTTCGGCGAGCACTTCTGCGTCGCCGGCGACATCATCAGCCGCAAGTGCACCGTGCCGCACTTGTACCGGCTCGAACTTTTCGGCACGCCTGAGGACGTCGCACGCGTGAGCGACGGATTGGAACGATGGTGGACACAGCAGTGACCGAGGCGCCTTTCAAGACCGACACGAGATTCGACGGGCTCGACTACACGGCCCTCAACGCGATGCTCAACCTGTACGGCGCCGACGGGCAGATCCAGTTCGACGCCGACAAGCGCGCCGCGCGGGAGTACTTCCTGCAGCACGTGAACCAGAACACCGTCTTCTTCCACTCCCTCAAGGAGCGTCTCGACTATCTCGTCGAGAAGGAGTACTACGAGGGCGCCGTGCTCGAGAAGTACCCGCTGGAGTTCATCCAGTCGCTCAACGACCGCGCCTACGCCGCCAAGTTCCGCTTCGAGACGTTCCTCGGCGCCTTCAAGTACTACACGAGCTACACGCTGAAGACCTTCGACGGCAAGCGCTACCTCGAGCGCTTCGAGGATCGTGTCGTCATGACGGCGCTCGGCCTCGCCGACGGCGACCAGCGCCTCGCTGAGCAGCTCGTCGACGAGATCATCTCCGGCCGCTTCCAGCCCGCGACCCCGACGTTCCTCAACACGGGCAAGGCGCAGCGCGGAGAGCTCGTCAGCTGCTTCCTGCTGCGCATCGAGGACAACATGGAGTCGATCGCGCGCGGCATCAACTCCGCCCTCCAGCTCTCCAAGCGCGGTGGCGGCGTCGCCCTGCTGCTCTCGAACATCCGCGAAGCGGGGGCTCCGATCAAGCAGATCGAGAACCAGTCCTCCGGCATCATCCCCGTCATGAAGCTGCTCGAAGACAGCTTCAGCTACGCCAACCAGCTCGGTGCGCGCCAGGGCGCGGGCGCCGTCTACCTGTCGGCCCACCACCCCGACATCCTGCGGTTCCTCGACACGAAGCGCGAGAACGCCGACGAGAAGATCCGCATCAAGACCCTGTCGCTCGGTGTCGTCATCCCCGACATCACGTTCGAGCTCGCCAAGAACGGCGAGGACATGTACCTCTTCTCGCCGTACGACGTGGAGAAGGTCTACGGAGTGCCGTTCGGCGACATCTCGGTCACCGAGAAGTACCGCGAGATGGTCGACGACGCCCGCATCAAGAAGACGAAGATCAACGCGCGCGAGTTCTTCCAGACCCTCGCCGAGATCCAGTTCGAGTCTGGCTACCCGTACATCATGTTCGAGGACACGGTGAACAAGGCCAACCCGATCAAGGGTCGGATCAACATGTCGAACCTCTGCAGCGAGATCCTGCAGGTGAACACTCCGACGACCTACAACGAGGACCTCTCCTACGCCGAGATCGGCAAGGACATCTCGTGCAACCTCGGGTCGATGAACATCGCGCTCGCGATGGACGGCAAAGACCTCGCGGGCACGGTGGAGACCTCGATCCGGGCGCTCACCGCGGTCAGCGATCAGAGCCACATCGCCTCGGTGCGCTCGATCGAAGACGGCAACGACCGCTCGCACGCGATCGGCCTCGGCCAGATGAACCTGCACGGCTACCTCGCGCGCGAGCACGTCCACTACGGCTCGGAAGAGGGCCTCGACTTCACGAACATCTACTTCTACACGGTGCTCTTCCACGCGCTGCGCGCCTCGAACCAGATCGCGATCGAGCGCGGTACGACGTTCGACGGATTCGCGGACTCGACGTACGCGTCGGGAGAGTTCTTCGACAAGTACACGGATGCCGCGTGGCAGCCTCAGACCGAGAAGGTGAAGGAGCTGTTCGCCGGCATCCACATCCCGACGCAGGAGGACTGGCAGGAGCTCAAGGCCTCCGTCCAGAAGCACGGCATCTACAACCAGAATCTGCAGGCCGTGCCGCCGACCGGCTCGATCTCCTACATCAACAACTCGACGTCGTCGATCCACCCGATCGCGTCGAAGATCGAGATCCGCAAGGAAGGCAAGATCGGTCGCGTCTACTACCCGGCGCCGTTCATGACGAACGACAACCTGGAGTACTACGAAGACGCCTACGAGATCGGCTACGAGAAGGTCATCGACACCTACGCGGCCGCGACGCAGCACGTCGATCAGGGTCTGTCGCTGACGCTCTTCTTCAAGGACACCGCCACGACGCGCGACATCAACAAGGCGCAGATCTACGCGTGGCGCAAGGGCATCAAGACGATCTACTACATCCGCCTGCGGCAGATGGCGCTGGAGGGCACGCAGCTCGACCAGTGCGTCAGCTGCATGCTGTGACCCGCGTTCCCACTCAAGGACAGATGAAGAGATGACTCCCGAACCGCTCAAGCTCGTCGACCACGTGCAGGCGATCAACTGGAACCGCATTCAGGACGACAAGGACCTCGAGGTCTGGAATCGCCTCGTGAACAACTTCTGGCTGCCCGAGAAGGTGCCGCTCTCCAACGACGTGCAGTCGTGGGCGACCCTCACGCCGGAAGAGCAGACCACGACGATGCGGGTGTTCACCGGCCTCACCCTCCTCGACACGATCCAGGGGACCGTGGGCGCCGTGTCGCTCATCCCCGACGCGATCACGCCCCACGAGGAGGCGGTGTACACGAACATCGCCTTCATGGAGTCGGTGCACGCGAAGAGCTACTCGTCGATCTTCTCGACGCTCGCCTCGACGCCCGAGATCGATGACGCGTTCCGTTGGTCGGTGGAGAACCCGAACCTGCAGAAGAAGGCACACATCGTCATGGACTACTACCGTGGCGACGAACCCCTCAAGCGCAAGGTCGCCTCGACCCTGCTCGAGTCGTTCCTCTTCTACTCGGGGTTCTACCTGCCGCTGCACTGGTCGTCGAAGGCGAAGCTGACGAACACCGCCGACATCATCCGCCTCATCATCCGCGACGAGGCCGTGCACGGCTACTACATCGGCTACAAGTTCCAGAAGGGTCTCGAGCAGCTGGGGCAGGCGGAGCGCGACGAGCTGAAGGACTACACGTTCTCGCTGTTGTACGAGCTCTACGACAACGAGGTGCAGTACACGCAGGACCTCTACGACGGCATCGGCCTCACCGAAGACGTCAAGAAGTTCCTGCACTACAACGCGAACAAGGCGCTCATGAACCTCGGCTACGAGGCGATGTTCCCGTCGACCGTGACGAACGTGAACCCCGCGATCCTCTCGGCGCTCTCGCCCAACGCTGACGAGAACCACGACTTCTTCTCGGGGTCGGGCTCGTCGTACGTCATCGGCAAGGCCGTCGCGACGGAAGACGACGACTGGGACTTCTGAGAGCGGCCGTGCTCAGCGCGCGCTGACCGGCGCGACCCTCGAGAGGAAGTCGAGGGTCTCGGTCAGCGCGTGCTGAGCCTCGGGCAGATCGAGGTGGAACTGGTACTCGTGCTGCAGTGCCGGCGTGTGATCGGCGGGCCAGAACAGGGTCGTGACATCCACGCCCTCCTGACGGAGGCGCTGGGACATCGGGATGCCCTGCAACCAGGTCAGTCCGTCGCCGTTGCCCCCGCCGATGAACGTCGGCGGAAAGTCGGCGGTCACGAAGTCGATCGTGGACATCGTGGCGCCCGCGCTCTCGACGGACCAGTCCTTCGTGCCGGTGTAGGCCCACAGCGACGTCGAGAAGCCCCAGCCGATCAACCCGCGAAGATTCGCCATCGCGCGCAGGTCGTACACCCCGCAGTCGAGGACGACCCCGGCGATCTGCGACGCGGAAAGCGCTGAGCGGATGCCGAGAAGCTCGTCGTAGTCGGGGTTGGTGGCGAGAACCGCCATCTGGCTCGCCAGCTGCGCCCCGGCCGAGTCGCCCGCCAGGACGATCGTGTCGGGATCGGCCGACAGCTCGTCGGCGTGCGACGTGATGAAACTCAGGGCGTCGGTGAGCTGGCGCACCGCCGTCGGATAGGTGCGCTCCGGTCCGAGGCTGTAGTTCACTCCGATGGCCGTGTAGCCCTCGGCGGCGAGGATCTGCAGGTACGGGTCGACGTTCGCGCTCGACCCCGACACCCACGCGCCGCCGTGGATCCAGACCACCGTCGGATGCCGCTCGCCCGCCGGCGCGGTCGTGAACAGATCCAGCGTGGTGTCGGAGCCGTCGTGGCCGTACGCGACACCGAGCTGGGTGCGCAGCGGAGTGTCCGGCACATGACGCTGCATCTCCGCGGCCGTGGCAGCCCCGCTCTGCTCGAAAACAGTGCGAACGATCATCGTCGCGGGCCACGGCGTCGCGACGAACGCCGCGCTGAGGCCGAGTGCGACGACCGCAGTCCATCCCAAGCGCCGAGGCCAGCGCCGCGGCCGCGAGCCGAAGTCAGGGTCGAGCAGGGTCCGTCCATGCCCTCGTGGCCGTGTCATCGCTCTCCTCGTCTCTCCGGCTCAGTGTGGCAGGTGCCCGCTCGCCACGCGACGACCGTCCCTCGGGGCTTTCCGCGGGCACACGTAGGGTGAGGGGATGACGCGCACCGTCGCACGCTTCTTCCTCGCCGCGCTCCTCCTCGTCGCCGGCGCCGCCCACCTGTCGATCCTGCGGCGCGGATTCCGCATCGTGGTGCCCGATTGGGCGACGCGCCTCCTCCGCACCGACAAAGACACCATCGTGGTGGTCTCGGGTGCTGCGGAGCTTGCGCTGGGAGCGGCGCTCGTCGCGCTGCCGCGCGAGCAACGGCGCGTCGGCGTGGCGGTCGCCGCCCTCTTCGTCGCCGTCTTCCCCGGCAACATCCACCAGTGGCTCACGTGCGCGTCGGCGCCTGCACTCGACACCGACGCCCGGCGACTCGGTCGGCTGTTCCTTCAGCCGCTGCTCGTCGTCTGGGCTCTGTGGTGCACGACGCCGCGCGCTGGCGCACGACGGGGGTGAGTGGTCGGCGGTCGGCCGTGCTTCAGATAAACTGAAGGTATGTTCCGTTCTCCCTTCACACTCTTTCGCGCGCTCGCCTTCGCCGAGGTCGTCTCTTGGACATTGCTGATCGCGGGTCTCATCGTGCGCGCCGCGACCGGGTGGGCTCCCGCTGTCACGATCGGCGGCGGCATCCACGGATTCGTGTTCCTCTCCTACGGCGCCACCGTTGTGCTCGTCGCTCTCAACAACCGCTGGCGAGTCGGGCCGACCCTCCTCGCGCTTCTCAGTGCGATCGTGCCGTACGCGACCATCCCGGCAGAGCGCTGGGCGCACCGCCGCGGGATGCTCGCGGGGGAGTGGCGGACCTCTCCAGATGCCGCGGCATCCGACGCGCGCTGGTACGACCGGCCGCTCGCTTGGTTCCTGCGCCGTCCGTGGGTGCTCTTCCTCGCGCTGCTCGTGCTCGTCGCCGCGATCTTCGCTGTCCTCTTGCTGATCGGCCCTCCCGGAGGACGCAGCTGACGCGTCGGTCGTCAGTCGTAGGGAACCAGCTGCTGCAGCGTCCACCGGTTGCCGTCGGGATCGGCGAACGTCACGAAGCGGCCCCAGTCCTGTTCATCCACACCCTCAGCCGCGATGCCGAGCTCACGCAACTGGGCGAGTGCGGCATCTGCATCGGCGACGACGACCTGGATCGCATCGAGGGAGCCGGGGGCGAGGGTCGAACCGAGGTTCGTGCCGATCGCGATGGAACACGCCGACCCCGGCGGTGTCAGTTGCACGAACCGCAGCCCCTCATACGGTGTCGAGTCGTGATCGGCGTGGAACCCGATCGACGTATAGAAGTCCTTCGCACGGTCGACGTCTGTGACCGGGACGAAGATGAGCTCGATCTTCCAGTCCATTTTCCTGCCCTTCGCTCGATGGAATCACGGTACGCCGCACCTCGGACATCGCCGCCCGCTCGCTAGCATGTGCCTATGAGTCAGGACGACCCCCGCTTCAGCCCCGTCATCGCGCTCCTCGCGGTGTCGGCGATGTGGGAGGGGCAGCTCTCGTCGATCCTGCGCGACATCGGCATCACGACGCGCAAGTTCGGCCTGCTCGGGCACATCTACGCGGAGCCCGGCATCTCGTTCTCGGAGCTGGCGCGCCGCTCGCACATCACCGTTCAATCGGCGCACACGGCGGTCCGCACGCTCGTCGACGACGGGCTCGTCGAAGACGCGACAGCTCATGCCGGCGCCGCGAGCGACCTGCACGTCACACCCAAGGGCGCGAAGATCCTCCGCGACGCGCGCAGTCGCCTGTTCGAGCTCGACGAAGTCCTCGCCGAGCGTCTCCCCGGCGTCGCCGCCTCGCTCGACGGCATCCGCGCAGGAATCGTCTGACGCCGGACTGAGGCCACGACGCGAAAGGTCGACGATGGGCACGATCCGCTACGCGATCAACGTCACCCTCGACGGTTCGTGCCATCACGAGGCGGGCCTCGCGCCCGACGCGGAGTCGATGGCGTACTGGACCGGCATGATCGCCGACGCCCGGTCCCTCCTCTACGGCCGGGTGACGTACGAGATGATGCGCGACGCGTGGCGCCGGCCCGTCGCCGGGCCGTGGCCGGACTGGATGGATGCCGACGACCAGGCCTTCGCCGAGGTCATCGGCGCGGCGCGCAAACACGTCGTCGCCTCGTCGCCGACCGACCTCGGCTGGAACGCGGAGCGCGTCGCAGGCGACCTCGTGGCATCCGTGCGTCGCCTGAAAGACGAAACCGAGGGGATGATCCTCCTCGGAGGAGTGACCCTGCCGGTGGCGCTCGCCGACGCGGGACTCATCGACGAGTACATCTTCGTCGTGCAGCCTATGGTCGCCGGGCACGGCCCCACGCTGCTCGCGGGACTCCGCGACCGGATGACGCTGCGGCTCGTCGACCGTCGCGACTTCGTGTCGGGTGCCGTCGCGCAGCGCTACCGGCCGGCCTGAGCCCGCCCTGGGTCAGCGCCGCCCTGGGTCAGCGCCGCGTCGTCACCGTCACGGTGAAGCGCGGGTCGCGTGCGACCTGCCGGGTCGGACCGACGATGCGCTCGAGTGCGGCACGGTAGCGCAGAGGCGAGTTCCACACGCACCACAGCTCACCGCCGAGGCGCAGGACGCGGGCGGCATCGGCGAACAGCCGCGGCGCGATCTGGTCGGTGACGGCGGCGCCGGAGTGGAACGGCGGATTGAGCGTGATGAGAGACGCCGAGGCATCCGGCCGCTCCTCGAGCGCATCTGCGCGCTCAACGCGTACGCGGTCCTCGACACGATTCGCCCGCATCGTCTCGCCGGCCGACGCGACGGCAGAGGACGACGGATCGCTCGACACGACGAACGACGACGGATGCCGCGTCGCGAGCCAGGCCCCGATGATGCCGTTGCCGCACGCGAGGTCGAGCCACGGATCGTCCGGGCCGCCACCCGGCAGCACGTCAGGCAGGTGCGAGAGGAGCAACCGGGTGCCGGCATCGATGCTCGCGCCGCCGAACGTGCCGCCGTAGGCGCGCAGCTCGAGGCCGTCGATACGTGCTGCGGCCGGCGTGGGTGCCCGACCGTCGCGAGCGGAGCGCGCGATGAGCACGCGCGACTTCTGCCGCGCATGTGTCACGTCGACGCGCGCGAAGAAGGCGCCGAGCACGTCGTTCATCGCGCGCGTCATGTGCTTGATGCGCCCGCCCGCGAACACCGCGACGTCGGGCGCCGCGTGCTGCGCGATGAGACCCGCGATATCGCGCAGCGCATCGAGCGAGCGCGGCAGACGCATCAGGACGACACGGGCGCCGGTGACGAGTGCGGCGTCGAGCGCGGGGGAGGGTGCGACGACGTCGGCCAGGCCGAGGCCTGCCGCATTGGCCGCGATCGCACGCTCGCCCATCAGGGCGTCCTGGTGCACGCGGACGCGACCCGTGCCGCGTCGGTCCCGGGCGGCGAGCTCCCAGGCCGCGCCGAGGGCCAGCGCGCCGTAGGCGTCACCGATGACGACGATCTCGCCCGCGGCGGCGTCGGCCCTCGCCGAGGCGGACTCGTCGAGAATCAGGCGGTCGGCGGCATCCACCGCCACGAGTCCCGGCGCCTCGATGTCGGGCGTGCGGCGCAGCGCCTCGAACGGAAACGCCGCGAGCGGCTCACCAGGTCGAGGCATCGCCGTCCGCGTAGCGCAGGATCGCATCCGAGGCGACGCATTCGTCACCGATGCGGATGCCGGGGGCCAGGGCGCCGCCGGCGCGCAGTTCGAGCAGTGCGGCGACCGCGCGCCGCCGCAGCTCCCACGGGTCGATCGTGTTGACGTAGACCTTCGTCCCGCCCTCGAAACCGGCGGGGTTGGAGATGCGCCACTTCAGCACGACGCGCCACGGCATGGGCCAAGGCGCTCCCGGCGGCCGGTAGTGCCACTCCTCGTTCGTCGGGACGAGGGGCCCGGTCGCCGCGTGCAGTGCGTGCACGAGGTCGGAGACGGCGCGCACCCCGGCATCCGAGTGCTCGTGCGGGAGGTTCGCGTCGGAGGTCGAGAAAACCTCGAACGCCGGGTAGCGGTGCCCGACCCCCGCGAACGCGACCGCGCCGTCGGTCGCAGCGACGACGAGCCGCTCGGACACCGCGAGGTCGGCGATCTCGCGCTGATACAGGGAACGATCGTGAGCGAGCAGGCGCAGCTCGTGATCGACCTGAGGGCCGTGCTCATCGATCGCGACGAGCTGCTTGTGCAGGTGCTCGAACGAGGCGCCGGCCGGGCGCAGCCAGTTCTGGAACACGGCGACGTACGCGGCGTGCGGCTGCGCCGCCTGGATCTCGGCGAGAGCGCGGACGGTGAACGCGAAGTATGCGGCATGCTCGTCGGGCGTCAATGTGCCCGACGAGGCGAGCTGATCGTCGGTCGTCGCACCGTCGACGAGGTGCCGGCGCGCGACGATGACATCGTGCGATCCGCCGAGGAGGTCGAGTGCCGCCTCTTCGAGCGAGACCTCCTCGCCGCTCGCCGCAGCGCGGATGGCAGCGAGCTCGGCGATGTGCGCCCGGCCCTCGGGGCTCGACAGATACTCCTGCGCCCATTCGACGACCTCGGCCGGCTGGCGGAAGCCGTGGTTCTCGCGCCAGTACTCGGCCGAGACGATCTCGAAGAGGTTGCCGAACCGACGGAACTCCGCGACGGTGTCGAAGAGGTGCGCGGCGGACGTGTGACGCTGCTCGGTGAAGTGCGGGCCGACGAGCCGCGACTTCTCCGGCGTCGTCTCCAGGTACCGCGTCGTGCAGAAGGCGCAGAGCCGGTCGGCGTCGTTCGGCGTGACGCGGTGCGGCGTGTCACGCGGCGCCGCGATCGGTCGATTCGCGCGGCCGGGAACCGTCCAGACGCGCGTGCCGGTGAGGGGCCCGACCTGCTTGACAGTGCCGTCGGGCAGTCTTCGGATCGGGGATGGTGCAGCGCCGCTCACCCATCCACCCTATCCACCCGCCACGGCGGAGTAGAGGCCGCAGCCGGCCGGCGCAAGGGGGAGCGCTCCATCGCCGTGCGCGACAGGATGACATCATGAAGACGATCGCGCGCTGGCTGCTCGCCGGCGGAATGGTGTTCGCGGGACTCAGCCACCTTTTCTGGGCGCGCAAGGAGTTCCAATCCCAGGTACCCGACCTCGTCACCGAGGTCGTCCCGATCGATAAGGACGGGGTGGTCGTGGCATCCGGCGCCGTCGAGATCATGCTCGGGGCCGCCCTCGTCGTCCTGCCGGGCGAGCGTCGGCGCATCGGCGCGATCCTCGCCGCGTTCTTCGTCGCGGTGTTCCCCGGCAACATCGCCCAGGCGGTCGAGCGGAGATCCGCCTTCACCCTCGACACCGACCGGGCTCGCATCGTGCGACTCTTCTTCCAGCCGCTCCTCGTGGCGTGGGCGCTCTGGTCGACGCGCGACGGAGGTCGTGCCCGGAACGACGAGAGGGTGGATGCCTCGTGGCATCCACCCTCTCGTCTGCTCGCTGCGCGCGTCAGCGCTGCGCGGGCACCTTCACCGTGCCGGTCTCGGCGATGAGGCGCTCGCGGTCGACGCGGTCGACCTCGTGCAGCGAGATGCCCTTCGTCTCGCGCATCGAGATGACGGCGATGAGTGTGATCGCTGCAGCGATGGCGAGGTAGACGGCCACCGGGATGTACGACCCGTACGCCGACAGCAGCGCCGTCGCGATGATCGGCGCGAGCGATCCCGCCACGATCGACGTCACCTGGTAGCCCAGCGAGACGCCCGAGTAGCGCATGCGGGTCGGGAACATCTCCGACATGATCGCCGGCTGCGGCGCGTACATGAAGGAGTGGATGACGAGGCCCAGGCAGATCGCCAGGATGATGATCACCGGATCCGTGGTGTTGAACATCGGGAACGCGATGAAGCCCCATGCCGCGGCGCCGATCACGCCGATCGTGTAGACGGGCTTCCGACCGATGCGGTCGGCGAGGCCGCCCACGAGCGGGATCACGATCATGTGCACGATGTGCGCGATGACGAGCATGCCGAGGATCTCCGCGGTGTCGACCTCGAGCGCGATCTTCAGGTACGTGATCGAGAACGTCACGACCAGGTAGTACATGATGTTCTCGGCGAAGCGCAGGCCCATCGCGGTGAGCACGCCACGGGGGTAGCGCTTGAGCACCTCGAAGACGCCGTAGCGCACGTGGTCCTGCTGCTCGACCTCCTTCTGCGCCTCGACGAAGATCGGGGCGTCGGTGATCTTCGTGCGCACGTAGTACCCGATCGCGACGATGACGACCGACAGCCAGAAGCCGACGCGCCATCCCCACGCGAGGAAGGCCTCCTGCGAGAGGGTGCGGCTGAGGATCAGCAGCACGATCGTCGCGACGAGGTTTCCGATCGGGACGGCGGCCTGCGGGAACGATGCCCAGAAGCCGCGAGTCTTGTTGGGGGAGTGCTCGGCGACCAGCAGCACGCCGCCGCCCCACTCGCCGCCGACGGCGAAGCCCTGGGCGAAGCGCAGCAGCACGAGCAGCGCGGGCGCCCAGTAGCCGACCTGGGCGAACGTCGGCAGGCACCCCATGAGGAACGTCGCCACGCCGACGAGGATGATCGCGAGCTGCAGGAGCTTCTTGCGACCGTACTTGTCGCCGAAGTGGCCGAAGACGATGCCACCGAGGGGGCGCGCCACGAAGCCGACGGCATAGGTCACGAAAGCAGCGATGATGCCGGCGTACGGGTCATCCGACGGCGGGAACATGATGAGGTTGAAGACGAGCGTCGCGGCGGTGGCATACAGGAAGAACTCGTACCACTCGACGACGGTGCCCGCCATGGATGCCGTGACGACGCGTCGGAGACTCGACTCCTTGTACGTGCCGTCGGGTGCAGGGGCTGAAGCCATGCGCTGTTACCTCCTCGTAGAGCGCGGGACGACACCGTCTTCGGTGCCGCTCGGCGACGCTACCTGAAATATGATTCAGGTTCAAGGAAGAGTTCCGCACATGCCATGTGCGGTGACGCACGGAGGCTCAGTCGGAGGGCGTCTCCGAGCTGTGCAGACGCACGCGCACGATGTTCGTCGACTCGTCGATGTCGGCGACGGCGGGGTAGGCCTTGGCGAAGTCGGAGAACGAGCGATGGCCGAGTGCCTTCTCGCTGAACGACGGATCCATGCGCTTGAGCAGGTTCTTCACCGCCGACAGATGCACCCACTCGTCATCCGTGCGCTCGCGCTCGAGGATCAGTGCGCGACGCAGCAGCTCCGCGGTCGGGTCCTCGGTCTTCTTACGCCGGCGCGAGCCGCTCGACGCGGCCGCGGGGGCCGCGGCATCCGCCTTCTTCTGCGGCGCCGGATCGGGCGTCACACCCGGAAGCGAGTCGTACGCGTCGAACTGGTCGCACGCCGCGGCGAGCGATTTCGCCGTCGAGCCCGCGACGCCGACGCCCACGACGACGCGACCCAGCCGTTTGCAGCGCTGCGCGAGCGGGACGTAGTCGCTGTCGCCCGCGACGATCACGACGTGCGTGAGGTCGGGGAGGCGGAACATGTCCTCCACCGTGTCGACGGCCAGGCGGATGTCGGCGCCGTTCTTCGCATATGCAGCCGCGGGAAACAGCTGCACGAGGTCGACGGCGCGCGCGACGAGCTGCGAGCGGTACAAAGCGTTCACCGGAGACGACCAGTCTGCGTACGCGCGCGTCAGGACGAGGGTGCCGAACGATGCCGCGTAGTCGATGATCGCGCCCACATCGATCGTCGCGTCCTTCAGCTTCTGCGCGATCTCGGGGGAGTCGGGATCGGCGATGATCTTCTGCCGGTCGGCGGAGTAGGAATTGCGGCCGTGCACGCGGTCGTACCAGCTCATGACGATGTTGTCGAAGTCGAGGTAGACGGCGACACGGGGGTTCTGGAGGTCCGGCACGATCAGCGCTCCTCGGCGGTCGCGGTCAGGGAGGGGTAGTCGACGCCCAGCTGGTCGCGGATGTCGTCGAGGGTCTGCATGATCCGGACCGACTCGTCGAAGCCGAGCAGCGCACTGTCGGTGCGTCCGGCGCGGAGCAGCTCTTCGGCGTAGAGCGCCTGGAACTGCATGCCGCGCCCCTCGACCTCACTCGTGTACTCCTCGACCACCGTGCCGTCGGTCGCCGTCACACGGAAGGAGGTCGGGGTGTACCAGACGCGGTCGATGTCGATGCGGGCGTCGCTGCCGACGATGTGCGCCGTGTTCGGCCCTGCGCCGCGCGAGCTCGTCGCGATCGATGAGACCCCGCCGCCGGCGTGTGTGAGGGCGATCGCCGCCTCGGTGTCGGCGCCGGTGTCGCCGAGGCGCCCGATCGCCTTCGCCGCGGTGACGGCGCCGAGGATGTCGACGGCGAACGACACGGGGTAGATGCCGAGATCGAGGAGCGCGCCGCCGCCGAGCTCCAGCGCGTTCAGGCGGTGAGCGGGGTCGGTGGGGAGTGCCTGTGTGTGATCGGCGATGACCATGCGCACCTCGCCCAGAGTGCCGGCCGCGACGATCTCGCGGATGCGCACCATGTGCGGGAGGTAGCGGGTCCACATCGCCTCCATGGCGAGGAGGCCGCGCGACGTCGCGGCGGTGCGGATCTCTGCCGCCTGCGCGGCATCCAGCGTCACGGCCTTCTCGATGAGCACGTGCTTGCCGGCCTCGAGAGCGAGCAGGGCGTGGTCGCGGTGATGGCTGTGCGGCGACGCGACGTAGACGATGTCGATGTCGGGATCGGCGACGAGGCTCTCGTAGGATCCGTGCGCACGCGGCACGCCGTACTCGGCGGCGAACGCATCGGCGGATGCCTGGCTGCGTGAGCCGACCGCGGCGAGGTCGAGGCCCGCCGTCCGGAGGTCCTGTGCGAACGCGTGGGCGATGCCGCCCGTGGCCAGGATTCCCCAGCGGATGTCGGTCATGATCCGAGCCTAGTCGTGACGCGTGTGGCTCCGCGGTGCGCGTCGTAGGCTCGTGTGATGACCGACGACGAGGATGCCGCGCTCGCGCGGTTCCGCACGCTCCTGCAGATCCCGACCGTCTCCCACACCGACGAGGATCTCATCGAGTGGGGGCCGTTCGACGACTTCCTCGCCGAGGTCGTGCGACTCTATCCGCGTCTCCACGAGACGCTCGATCGCGAGGTGATCGACGGACATTCGCTGCTGTATCGCTGGCCGGGATCGGCTCCGGCGGCCGCCTCCGACCCGCTGGTGCTCATGGCGCACCTCGACGTCGTCCCCGTCGTGGCCGAGGAGTGGGCGCAGGCGCCCTTCGCCGCCGAGATCGTCGGCGACGGCGACGATGCCGAGATCCACGCCCGTGGCGCGATCGACGACAAGGGGTCGCTCGTCGCGATCCTCGAAGCCGTCGAGCAGCTGGTCGCGAGCGGATTCACCCCCGCGCGCGACGTGTACTTGTCGTTCGGGCACAACGAGGAGACCGCGGGCGGTGGTGCGCGCGCGATCGTCGACGTGTTGCGCAGTCGCGGCATCCGTCCGGGGCTCGTGATCGACGAGGGCGGCGCTGTCGTCGACGGCGTCGTCCCCGGCGTGCGCGTGCCGACGGCGATGGTCGGTGTCGCGGAGCGGGGCGTCATGACGGTGCTGCTCACGGCCCGCGAGAACGGCGGGCACGCGTCCACGCCGCCCGCGATGCCGGCGACCGTGCGCCTCGCACGCGCGATCGACCGGCTGCACCGGCATCCGTTCCCCACGCGCATCGCGCCCCCCGTCCGCGCACTGTTCGCGACGATCGCTCCGCACGCGCCTCAGCCGCTGCGCTGGGTGTTCCAGAACCTCGCTCTCACGGGGCCGCTCCTCGCACGGGTGTTCCCGCACCTGGGCCCCGAGATGAACGCTCTCGTGCGCACGACGGCGGTCGCGACCGAGCTGTCCGGTGCTCCAGGCGAGAACGTCCTCGCGACCTCCGCGCGCGCGTCGGTCAACATTCGCCTGCTGACCGGCGACACGGTGGAGGGAGCGGCCGCGCGCGTCCGCCGCGTCGTCGGCGACGCGCAGATCGAGGTGGACGTGCGGCACGGCTCGGACCCGTCGCCCGTCTCGCCGTGGCGGGGCGAGCCGTGGCGACGGATCGCGACCGCCGTGCGCGACGGACTCGGCGACGAGATCGTCACGACGCCCTACATCCAGCTCGGCGCGAGCGACAGTCGCTGGTTCACCGAGATCTCCGACAACGTCTACCGGTTCACCCCGTTCCACCTCACCCGGGCCGAGCGCGACGCGCTGCACTCGCACAACGAGCGCATCCGCGTCGGCGTGTGGTTGCGGGGCATCGGCTTCTACCGCGCTCTCGTCGCGGCCAGCTGAGTCCGGCCGTTCGCCGACCCGCGCCCCGCCGCCGCCCCACTGCAAGGGATCGTGGCCGACACGCCGCGCATCGCCGCCGCGCGTCGGCGTGTCGTGTCGAATCCCTTGCAGTTCGGGCGGGCGGCGGGCGCCCGGCGCGGGCGTCAGGGGCGCAGCACGACCTTGCCGTCGGTGCCCTTATCGACGAGGCGGTGCGCCTCGGCGGCCTCCGCGAGCGGGAGCTCGGGACCGATCTCGACCGTGAACGCCCGGGCCGCGATGAGCGCCGCGGCTACCGGGATCGCCTCGCGGCGCCACGCGAGTTCCTGTGCGGTGAGGGGATCGGGGCTGCCGCCGCTGAACGCACGGATGCCGAGGCCGGCGGCGTCGGCGCCGCGCACGAGCGTCGCGATGCGACTCCTGTCGCGTACCAGGGCGATCGACTGGGCGAGTGCCTCGTCGGTGCCGACGAGGTCGATCGCGACCGTGACGCCCTGCGGTGCGAGCTCGTGCACGCGGTCCATGACACCCGGGCCGTACGGCAGCGGCGTCGCGCCCAGAGCTGCGACCCGATCGGCGCGACGGTCGCTCGTCGTCCCCAGTACGGTCGCGCCGTAGAGGCGCGCGAACTGGACGACGGCCTGACCGACCGAGCCCGATGCGGCGTGTACGAGCACGGTGTCCTCCGGGCCGATTCCGAGCGACTGCACCGTCTGGTAGGCCGTTCCGACCGGGATGCCGAGGGCAGCGCCCTGCGCCGCGCTCACCTTCTCAGGACGTCGGACGACGTGCGACGCCGGTACGACGAGGTCGGTGGCGTAGGCGCCGCGCGCGCCTGTGACGATCACGGCGTCGCCGGGGAGGTAGCCCTCGACGCCGTCGCCGACGGCGGTGATGATGCCCGCGGCATCCGAGCCGATGCGTCGGGGCTCGGTGATGGGCGGAGACGGGCGCAGCCCCGCCCGCAGCTTCAGGTCGAGGGGGTTCACCCCGACCGCCTCGACGCGGAGGGCGACCTCGCCCGCGCCGGGCGCGGGCACCTCGATGTCGATCGTGGTGAGGACCTCCGGCCCTCCGAGTTCGGTGTACGCGATGGCGGTGCTCATGGTGGTGCCCACACTACGTCGCGCGCGATAAGTCCCGCTCGGCGAGGACCTTCGCGATCCGCTGCAGCGAGACCGGTTCGGCCGTCCCGAGCTGCTGGGCGTAGAGGCTGACGCGGTACTCCTCCAGGAGCCAGCGTGCGCGCACGAGGGGCGTGGCGGCATCCGCCGGCACGGGGATCGCGCCGCCGGCCTCCGTGAATGCCGCTGCGGCGCGTTCGAACTCTGTCATGCGCTGTCGATCACGCCCGGGCGCATCGGCGAGAGCGCGCACCCGCAGGAGCGCCCCCTCCAGGTACCGGGGGAGGTGCGCGAGACGGCTCAGGCCGGTGCGGGCGAGAAATCCGGGGAAGACGAGGCCCGCGAGCTGCGCCTTCACATCGCCGAGGGCCGCGAGGAGCGTCATCGAGGTCTGTGCTTTGACTGCCCGCTCGACGTCGCGCTGCAGCGTCAGGATGCGCGCGGCGAGCGAGACGGCCGCGAACAGGTCGTCGACGACGGCGGCCGAGAAGGCGTCCCGAACCGCGCCGAACTGCTCCGGTGTGCGCACGCCCTCTGGTGCCGTGCGTGCCAGGACGGCGTCCGCGACCGCGACGCGGGCGTCCTCGATGAGCGCCTTCGCCGAGGGATACGGGGATGCCGCGAGCGACAGCTTCTCCGCCGCGGTGAGGTGCTTGAGCACGTACGCGCTCGGCGAAGGGACCGCCAGGAGCAGCAGACGCCGCACCCCATCGTGCGTGAGGCGCGCTGCGCGCTCGGGGGTGGACTCGATGCGCAGCGCCACGGCATCCTTCTCGTCGACGAGCGCCGGATAGCCGCGCACGACACCGCCCGCAACGCGCGTGTCCACGACCTCGGGCAGCGTGCCGACATCCCACGCGGTGATCCCGGTGCGCTCGGCGATGGTCGCCGCACCGGGACCGGATGCGGACGCGTTCGGTCGCGCCGGCGACACGCCTCCCGCCGGCGACGGCTCTCGTGTGAGCGTGCGGGCGACCTGCTCCCGCGCGCGCCCGGCGAGACCGCGCTGCAGCTCGGTGAGATCGTGCGAGGACCCCACCGTACGGCCGCGGTGATCGACGGCGCGGAACGTGACCGTCAAGTGGGCGGGGACCCGTTCGAGTTCGAAGTCGGCGGCCGTGACGGGCTGATTCGCGACGCGTTGGATCCGGCTGGCCAGAGCCGCGGTGAGCGTCTGCGCGGGGAGTCCATCGTTGTCTTCGGGACCGGCTCCGCGCAGGTCGTCACCGAGTTTCGCCGCCCAGTCGGCCGCGGGGACGACGTGGCGGCGGATCGCTTTGGGCAGTGCGCGCAGGAGCGCCGTGACGAGCTCGGCGCGCAGCCCCGGCACCTGCCAGTCGAAGCCGTCAGGGCGGAGAGAGGCCAACAGCGGCAGGGGGACGACGACGCTGACACCGTCGTCGGGCGCGCCGGGCTCGAACCGGTAGGCGAGCGAGAGCACCTGGTCGCCCTGCTGCCAGCGCCCGGGGAAGTCGCGCTCGTCAGAGCGTCCCGCGCCCTCGCGCAGGTCGTCCTCGCTGAGGTCGAGCAGGCGCGGCGTGCGGACGGAAGCCTCGCGCCACCACGTCTCGAACGACCGGACGTCGACCACGTCCTGCGGAACACGCGCGTCGTAGAAGGCGAAGACGGCTTCGTCGCCGGCGAGGATGTCGCGGCGTCGCTCACGCTCCTCGACCTTCTCGAGACGTCGGCGCAGTTCGAGGTTGCGGCGCTCGAAGGCGGTCAGCTTCTTGTCGAGGTGCGACGAGTTCCACTCACCGTCGGTCAGCGCGTGACGGAGGAACAGCTCGCGCGCGAGCGGGCGGTCGATGCGCGCCAGCTGCACGCGTCGCCGCGGGATGATCTCGACACCGAAGAGGGTCACCTTTTCGGCCGCGACCGCCGCCCCGGCATCCTTCGACCAGTGCGGGTCGCTGAGCGACCGCTGCGCGAGCTCGCCCGCCGGCTCCTCGGCCCACGCCGGGTCGATCACGGCGACGGTCCGCGCGTACAAGCGCGACGTCTCGACGAGCTCGGCGGCCATGACCGCGTCGGGCGAGGCCTTGCGCAGCGCCGAGCCCGGGAAGATCGCGAACGATGCTCCGCGCGCACCGCGATACGTCGCCTGCGGTCCGCGCTTGTCGCCGGGCTTCGTCTTGGCGAGGGAACGCGTGTCGAGGATGCCGATGTGCGAGAGAAGACCCGCGAGGATCGCCCGATGCACGAGCGTCGGATCGGCCGCCGCCTCCGCCGCCGCGGCGCCGCGCACGCCGAGAAGCTGGCGCAGCTGGCGGTGCACGTCGAACCACTCGCGAACGCGGACGTAGTTCAGGAACTCCGCTCGGCACAGGCGTCGGAACGCGCTCGAGCCCAGGTCGCGCTGCTGCTCCTGCAGATGGTTCCAGAGGTTCAGAAGGGAGAGGAAGTCGCTCGTCGGGTCGGCGAAACGCGCGTGGAGGCGCTCGGCCTGCTCGCGCGCCGCGCCCTCCTCGACCGATGGCCGTTCGCGGACGTCCTGGATCGACAGACCCGCGACAATCGCGAGGACGGGAGCGAGGACGCCCAAGCGTCGCGCCTCGAGCAGCATGCGTGCGAAGCGAGGGTCGATCGGGAGGCGTGCGATCTCGCGTCCGAGCTTCGTGAGCCGGCGTCCCTCGCGGCCGCGCGCGCTCTCGACGGCGCGCAGTTCCAGAAGCAGTTCGAACGCCGCCTTCACGCCGCGGCTGTCGGGCTTCGTGAGGAACGGGAACTCCTCGATGTCGCCGAAGCCGAGGGCGAGCATCTGCAGGATGACGGCGGCGAGAGACGTGCGGAGGATCTCGGGCTCGGTGTACTCGGGGCGGGACAGGAAGTCCTCTTCCGTGTAGAGCCGGATCGCGATGCCGTCCGACGTGCGCCCTGCGCGACCGGAGCGCTGCTGCGCCGACGCCTGCGAGATCGCTTCGATCGGGAGCTGTTGGATCTTCGTCCGCGCGCTGTAGCGGGAGATGCGCGCCGTGCCGGCATCCACGACGTAGCGGATGCCGGGGACGGTGAGGCTCGTCTCGGCGACGTTCGTCGCGAGGACGATGCGGCGTCGCAGCCCTGGCACGGTCGACGGTTCGAACACGCGGTGCTGCTCCGCTGCGGAGAGGCGTCCGTAGAGCGGAAGCACCTCTGTGGGGCGGGTGTCCTTCGCGTACATGCCGCGTACGGCATCCATCGCATCGCGAATTTCCGCCTCGCCGGGCACGAACACCAGGACGTCCCCGTCGGGCTCGCGATCGAGCTCGCGGAGGGCGGCGGCGAGAGCGTCGACGTCGTCGCCGGTCTCCGTGGCGGCGTCCTCGACGGCGCCGCGGTAGCGGATCTCGACGGGGTAGGTGCGGCCGGAGACCTCGACGATCGGAGCGGGCGCACCCGAAGCGTCCGCGAAGTGCGTCGCGAAGCTCTCCGGGTCGATCGTCGCCGAGGTGACGATGACCTTGAGGTCGGGACGCTCGGGGAGGATCCGCGCGAGGTAGCCCAGCAGGAAGTCGATGTTCAGTGATCGCTCGTGCGCTTCGTCGACGATGATCGTGTCGTAGCGGCGCAGGAGCCGGTCGCGGTGGATCTCGTTCAACAGGATGCCGTCGGTGACGAGAGCGATCTTCGTGTCCGCCGACACCTGGTCGGTGAAGCGCACCTTGTAGCCGACCGCGCCGCCGAGAGGCACCTCGAGTTCGTGCGCGATGCGCTCGGCGATCGTCCGCGCGGCGATGCGGCGGGGCTGCGTGTGGGCGATCGCGGTACGGCCGAGCTCGAGGCAGATCTTCGGTAGCTGCGTCGTCTTGCCCGACCCCGTCGCACCCGCGACGATGACGACCTGATGCCCCGCGATCGCGCGCGCGATCTCGTCCCGCGCGGCGCTGACGGGCAGCTCCGGCGGGTAGGAGATCACGGGTTCCGGGGAAGGCATAGCCCTCCATCGTATGCGCTCGCCGCTCGCATCGGCGGCACGGGCACCGCCGCTAGACCCAGCCCTGCATCCAGTTGTGCAGGCGGTAGAACTCATACGGCACCTGCATCGCCGACCAGAGCGGGTACCAGAAGATCGAGAGCAGGACGGCTACCGCCAAGAAAACGATGACGACCCGCTGTCCCGCCGTGCGCCGGGAGACGACGGTCGACGCCGCCCCCGCGACGTGCTGCAGCGCGAAGGTGAGCGCCAGCAACAGGAACGGCCAGATCGCGATCGTGTAGAACTGGAAGATCGTGCGCTCGGGGTACGCCATCCAGGGGAGCCACGTGGCCGCGATTCCGACGAGGACCACCGCATACCGCCAGTCGCGCATCAGCACGAATCGGTACACGAGGAAGACGGTCGCGGCGATGCTCGCGTACCAGAGCAACGGGTTCGGCATGCTGTAGAGGATGTCGAGGCATCCCGCATCGCCACCCGCGCAGCCGGACTGCCCGTTCGCCGTCGCCTGCGCGTACATCGACGTCGGCCGCAGCAGCAGCGCCCACTGCCAGGCGGGGCTCGCGTAGCTGTGTGGCGAGGTCATCCCCGTCATCGACCCGTAGATCGTGGTGTGGTACTTCCAGAGGCTCTGAAGGCTGAGCGGCACCCACGCGAAGAAGCCCGTCGCCGGGTTCGCGTCGGCGGCATGCCGGTCGTAGCCACCATCCGTGACGAGCCACCCCGTCCACGAGGCGAGGTAGACCACGAAAGCCACGGGGACGAGGAGGACGAAGGATGCCGCGCCCTGACGCACCGCGTCGGTCGGCCAGAACGTGATGCCGAGCCGGCGTCGCTCGAGGGCGTCGGTCACGACGACATAGAGGCCGATCGCCGCGAGCACCCATACCCCGGACCACTTCACGGCGGTGGCGGCGCCCGCCGCGGCGCCCGCCGCGAGCAGCCACGGACGGCTCCACAGGATCGGGCCCCAATGCAGGGGAGCGGCCGACTCGCCGACCGGTGCGCGGAGCACGGTCAGCGCCGCGAGGCGGTCGAGGGCCTTCGCCCGGTCGAGGATGACGAACCAGAAGGCGAGGAGCACGAAGAACGCGAGGAACGTGTCGAGGAGCGCGACCCGACTCATGACGATGCCGAGGCCGTCGATCGCGAGGAGGCCCGACGCCACCGTGGCGAAAACGGTCGAACGGGTGAGCGACCGTGCGACGAAGAAGAGGAGCAGCACGAGCGCCGTGCCGAACATCGCGGTCGCGAAGCGCCAGCCGAACGAGTTGTCCGGGCCGAACAGCCACATGCCCGCGCCGATCAGGTACTTGCCGAGCGGGGGATGCACGACGAAGCTCGGGTCGGTCGTGAAGATGTCGGTCTCGCCGGCGGCGAACCTGACATCCGCGCCGTCGGGCCAGGTCGCGGCATAGCCGAGGTTCCACTGGCTCCAGGCATCTTTCACGTAATACGTCTCGTCGAAGACGAGGCTGTGCGGATGCCCCAGGTTCCAGAACCGCAGGATGCCGGCGAGGGCCGTGACGAGCACCGGCGCGAGCCAGCTGCACAGGCGCCCCAGTCGGGCATCGGCGCCCACGCGGGCACGCCAGAGGTCGTACCTCGACGGGCGCTCGGCGCTCGGCTGCGGCGGCAGCAGCGCGTCGGTCGTCGTCACAGGCACCAGCCTATGCTGGGGCGGTGATCATCCTCGCCGCGACGCCCATCGGAAACCTGGGGGATGCCTCTGCCCGGCTCGTCTCGGCACTCGAGAGCGCGACCGTCGTCGCCGCGGAGGACACGCGCACGACACAGCGTCTGATGCAGGGGCTCGGCATTGCGAACCGCCCGAAGCTCATCGCCCTCCACGATCACAACGAGCGTCAGCGCGCCGCCGAGCTCGTGCAGCGGGCGCGCGACGAAGACCTGCTGGTGCTGAGCGACGCGGGCATGCCCACCGTCAGCGACCCGGGCTACGCGCTCGTCGTCGAGGCGATCGCGCAGGGCGTGACGGTGACCGCGATCCCGGGCCCGAGCGCCGTCGTCACGGCGCTCGCCGTCGCCGGCCTGCCGACCAACCGCTTCACGTTCGAGGGCTTCCTCCCGAGAAAGGACGGCGATCAACGTCGCGCGCTCGCCGCCCTCGCCGCCGAGCCGCGCACGATGGTCTTCTTCGAAGCTCCGTCGCGCCTCGCCGAGACCCTCGGGGCGATGGCCGAGGCCTTCGGCGCCGACCGCCCCGGAGCCGTCTGCCGCGAGCTCACGAAGCTCCACGAGGAGGTCGTGCGTGACGGCCTCCAGGCCCTCGCCGCCTGGGCGTCGGACGGCGTCAGGGGCGAGATCGTGATCGTCGTCGGCGGCGCACCCGCCCGCGCCGTCTCGGCGGACGACGCGCTCGCCCAGGTGCAGAGCCTCGTGGCCTCGGGCACCCGGCTCAAGGACGCCGCCGCCGAGGTCGCGGCCCAGACCGGTCTGTCGAGCCGCGACCTGTACCAGGCCGTCCTCGCGCGGAGGGCCCGGCCTCCCGCGACCGACTAGGCCACCGCGTCGCCGGCGGGCCCACCCAGCTGCACGAACGCCTCCGGAGTGAGCGGGGTGTCCCGCTCGGTCGCCGAGGGCGCGCGAAGACCCGGCAGCGCCCACGCCGCGAAGCCGGTGTCCGCCACCCGCACCCGGATGGCAACGTCGCCGGAGGCCGTGAGCTCCGCGTCGCCGAAGAGCGGGCGTGCGGCGTCCGCGCCGATGACGAGGGGTGCCTCGACCGTGGTGTCCAGACCGCCGCGCGCGGCGACGACGAGCACGCACTCCTCGGCGCTCTCCCGCACGAAGGCGACGCCCGTCTCGCCCACGTGCACCCAGCGCAGCCCGCCCGTCCGCAGCGCCGGGTGGGCACGGCGAAGCGCGATCAGCTCGCGGTAGAGGGCGATCCGGGCGGCGACGGCGGGTTCGCCGATCTGGTCCCAGGGGAGCGGCGTGCGGCTCATCTCGCCGTCGACGCCCTCGAGTCCGAACTCGTCGCCGGCGTAGACGACGGGGATGCCGGGGAGTGTCATCGACAGCCCGACGGCGACCGCGACCGCGCCGGGGGACGCGTAGGTCGCGAAGCGCGCGGTGTCGTGGGTGTCGAGCGCGGTCATCGTGCCGCGTTGCACCCGCCAGGGGATCTGGCTCGTGAACCGCTCCCACTGCGCCACGAACTGCGCGGCCGTGTAGCGGGGCATCCCGGTCGGCAGTCCGAAGAACCACATGTCGTCGCTCACGCTGCCGTCGAACCCGCGATGCGGGACGCGGCGCGGGTCGGCGAGCCACGACCACACGCCGCGCGTGAAGGCGGGGTAGGTCATGCCGCCGTGCCAGGCGTCGCCCTGCAGGTCGCTCGCCGCGTCGTTGGTCGACTCGGCGAGCAGGAGGGTCTCGGGCTCGACGTCGATCATCGTGCGCCGGAGGGTGCGACGCACCTCGGCGTTGAGGTCTTCGGCGCCGAGTCGACCGGTCATGTTCGCCACGTCGATGCGCCAGCCGTCGATCGCGAACGGGGGCCGCAGCCACTGCGCGACGACCGAATCGGGACCTTCGATGAACCGTCGCCGCAGCTCCGGGCTGTTCCAGTCGAACTTCGGCAACGTCGGTGCGTCGAGCCAGGTCTCGTACACGGTGTTCTCGTCGTCGGCGAAGTAGTAGAACTCACCCTCGGCGGCACCCGGGTGACCGAACGCGGAACGGAACCAGTCGTGGGCGCTGCCGGAGTGGTTCGTGGTCAGGTCGCCGATCACGCGGATGCCGCGTGCGTGGGCCGCCTCGACGAGCCGCAGATACGCGTCGTCGCCGCCGAGGAGCGGATCGACGGCATCGAAGCGCGAGGCGTCGTAGCGATGGTTCGACTCCGCCGGGAACACCGGCGTGTGGTAGAGCGCCGTGACGCCGAGGTCGACGAGATGGTCGAGACGCTCGGCGGCGCCGTCGAGGTCGCCGCCGTAGAACTGGCGGCCGCGGCCGGGGTGTACCGGGTCGAGCGGCTCGTCCCACGCCGCCGCGATCGCCCACTCCGGCGCCGGGCGCGCGTCGGCCGCCGCGGAGCGCGCGAACCGGTCGGGGAAGATCTGGTAGAGCACGGTGTCGTCCATCCACGCCGGGGGCGGATTCTCGGCGACGAGGGCGAAGTCCTGGCCGTCGAGGGCGTCGATGTCGCTCAGTCCGCCCTGGTTCAGCACCTGCACGCGCCCGTCGGCGAGCACGAGGTGGAACCGATACCCGTGACGCGGATTCGCGACCACGATGTGCGCCGTCCACCATTCCCAGTCGTCGACGGCGCCATCGCGGGCGGCCTCGACCCACGCCGGCTCGTGGTCGGGGTTCGAGCGCACGAGCACGCGCGCGAGCGGACCGTAGCCGGCCGGCACGCGCAGGCGTACGGTGACGGTGTCGCCCAGACGGGGCGCGTCGTGCGAGACGTGTAGCGGCGAGCCGTCGTGGTGGGGACGGAGGGCGGGGGAGGAGAGGGTCATGAGGACCTCCGGGTCTGTGCCGACTCCGACGTCGGCGAATGCGACGTGGTTGCACGCGGTGCGCGTGACAGAGCCCCTCAGTTGTGTCCGAAGTCTATCGCCGCATCGCGCCGATGTGCACCGCCACGACGCCCTCCGCGGGAACCTCTGCTCGCGCGGTGCCGCCGTCGACGGTCACGGTCGTGCCCGTGCACGTGCCCGAAGCCGCGGAACGGGCACCGCCGCTTACGACGTCGCAGTACGCGCCGTCGGGAAGGGTCGTGGCGACGCTCGCCTCGGCCGCCGCGTCTTCGGTGTTGACCAGCACGAGTGCGCGGCCCTGCCGCTCGAATCCCGACACGTCGCCGTCCGAGACGCCGGGGAGGCGCGGAGCGTCACCCGCGAAGCGCCGGAGTTCCAGAAGGCCGGCGATCGCCGTCCACGCCTCGGTGCAGACGCGTTCGCCGTCGTCGTACGCCGCCTTCGGCCCGGTGACGCCGTCGCACGTGCCGCCGAGCGCCGCGCCGTCGGAGCCCGCAGGAGGGCCCGCGTCGCGGTCGCTGAACGCGTAGCCGGAGTACACCACGGGCGTGCCGTAGTCGTCGGCCAGCATGAGCGCGTTGGCGATGAGGTAGAGGCCGCCGTCGCGATACGTGAGGGATGCCTCGCCCCGCTCCGTGTCGTGGTTGTCGACGAACACGACGGCCCGATCGGAGTCGACGTGCAGCGGTCGCGTGTCGCCGAGCTCGGGGTCGCCGACGATGCCGGCCTTCAGCGCCGGGCCGAGGTCGCGCGCGTACTGGAACTCGAACACCTCGCCGAATCCGGTGTACTCCTCGGGCTGCACGGGCTCCGAGGCTGCGCCGCGGATCACCTCGCTCCAGATGAGGGGGTCGCCCGGCAGGGCCCCGACGATCTCAGCGAGGTCGTCCGCGGCGATGTGCTTGGCGGCATCGATGCGGAAGCCCGCGACGCCGAGATCGAGCAGGTGCCCGAGGTATCCCTCGATCGCCGCCTGCACGCGCGGCGACGACGTGTCGAGGTCGGCGAGGTTCGACAGTTCGCACGTCTGTACCTGCTCGCGCGAGGTGTAGTCGGCGATGTCGTCGTCGTCCGTGAGCGCGCAGTGGTGGAAGTCGGTCTCGTCGTACAACCCGGGATACGCGTAGTGGGTGAAGCGGGTGCCCCCGGTTCCGACGCCGCCGTCGATGCCCGCCATGTGGTTGATCACGGCGTCCGCGATGATCCCGACTCCGGCATCCGCGCACCGGGACACCATGTCGGCGAACTCCGCCTCGGTGCCCAGCCGCGAGGTGAGGGCGTACGAGACGGGTTGATAGCTCGTCCACCACTGCGGTCCGGCGATGTGCTCCTGCGGGGGAGAGGTCAGCACCCATGCGAATCCGGCGGGGCCGATCGTCGTCTCGCACTCGTCGGCGATCGAGGTCCACGGGCGCTCGAACAGCTGCACGGCGACGTCGCGCGCGGCGGGCGCGGCCTCGGGCGCCGCGGACGTTCCGGTGCAGCCGGTGAGCATCGCGAGGGCCGCCGCGGCGGCGACGAGCGCCGCCGCGCGCAGCACCCTCACGAGATCACTTGACCGATCCGGCCGTCAGGCCGCCCACGATGAACCGCTGCAGGGAGAGGAACAGCGCCATCGGCAGGATGGCGGCCAGCACCGCGCCTGCGGCGAAGACGCTCCAGTTGCGCGCCGTTTCCTGCGAGACGAACTGGTAGAGACCGACGGCCAGGGTCTGCTTGTCGGGGTCGACGAGGATGACCGACGCGATCAGGAAGTCGTTCATCGTGCCGATGAACGACAGCAACCCGATCACCGCGAGCACCGGGGCGACCAGGCGCAGGATGATCGTGAAGAAGATGCGCGCGTGGCCGGCGCCGTCGATCTTCGCCGCCTCGTCGATGGATGCCGGGACGGTGTTGAAGAACCCGTACATGAGGAACGTGTTGACCCCGAGCGCGCCGCCGAGGTAGACCATGATCAGGCCGATCTGCGAGTTCAGACCGAGCGCGGGGAAGATGTCGCCGATCGCCGACATCAGCAGGAAGATCGCGACGACCGCCAGCAGCTGCGGGAACATCTGCACCAGCAGCAGCGTCAGCAGGCCGAACCGACGTCCGGTGAAGCGCATGCGCGAGAAGGCGTAAGCCGCGAGCGCGCAGAGCACCACCGTGAAGAACGACGTCGTGAGACCGATGAAGATCGAGTTCACGAACCATGCACCGTACGGGCGCAGCGGGTCTTGGAAGAGCGCGATGTAGGCGCCCAGGTCGACGTTCGCGAAGAGGCTGTTGGCCGTCAGCAGCGTGCCGCCGGGGTTGAGCGACGCGGACAGCACGTAGACGAGGGGGAACCCCGCGAACACGAGCATGACGATGCCGATGATGTGGCGCCAGCCGGTCTCGCGGAACCAGCGTCCGAAAGGACGACGCGGTTCCTTCGCGCCCGGCACGCCGGCTTCGGCGACGGCCTCGGCGGATGCGGCGGCGAGGGGCCCTCCGCCGGGCAGTGCTTCTTGGATCGTCATGTCAGTTCAGCTCCTCGAGGACCTTGGTCTGGCGGAAGCTCAGATACGAGATGACCGCAACGAGCACGAAGATGATGATCGAGAACGCGCTCGCCAGGCCGTAGTCGCGCTCGGCTCCGACGAACGCCACCTTGTAGACCATCGAGATGAGGATGTCGCTCGCGCCGACGTTGATCGAGGCATCCGCGAACCGCGGGCCGCCGCCGGTGAGCATGTAGATCAGGTTGAAGTTGTTGAAGTTGAACGCGAACGACGAGATCAGCAGCGGAGCGACCGAGACCAGCAGCAGCGGGAACTTGATGTGCCGGAAGATCTGCCACACGCCCGCGCCGTCGACCTTGCCGGCCTCCTGGATGTCTTCCGGGATCGCCTGGATGGCACCGGTGGTGACCAGGAACATGTACGGGAAGCCGAGCCAGAGGTTCACGATCAGGATCGACAGCTTGGCCAGCCACGGATCCTGCAGCCAGGGGATGGATGCCCCGCCGAACAGCGTCTGGTTGATGAAGCCGAAGTCCTGGTTGAACATGCCCTGCCACACGAGCGCGGACAGGAAGGCGGGGAAGGCGTACGGCAGGATCATGATGACCCGGTAGTACTTCTTGCTCTTCATCCGCGGATCGTTGAAGACGATCGCCAGGAACAGGCCCAGGGCGAACGTCGTCGCCACCGACAGGATCGCGAACGCGAACGTCCACAGGGTGACGGCGATGAACGGGCCGCGGATCGACTCCGTGGTGAACGCGCGGACGAAGTTGTCCAGCCCGACCCACACCTGCCAGCCCGTCGCGAGGCTCTGCCCGTCGTCCGATTCGAAGGAGCCGTTGCCGTTGTCGTGGTAGACCACGCCGGTGTCGCTGTTCGTCATCGTGTCGGCGGCGGGGTCCCAGACGAGCGTCGAGATGAACTGGTAGGCCGTCGATCCGTCGCGCGTCTGCAGCGTGCCGTCGTTGGGGTCGTCGGAGAACGGGACCGCCATCGCGCTGATCGCGGCCTGGTTCGAGACGAGCTGGCCGAAGTCGAGCGTCGTGTAGCCGGGGAGGGAGACGGCGCGGTCGCCGGAGAACTCGGCGTCGGCCGCCGGCTCGAGCGGTCGGTCGGTGCCGCCCACCTCGGCGCCGCCGTCGGGGGTGGTCACGAGGAAGAAGAACTGGCCGTTCTGCTCGAGCACCGACAGGGGGTAGGCGGCGGAGTCCTCGACGCGCTGCTGATTCTGGATGAGGAGCGCATTGACGGCGTCGTCCTTCGTGGACACGTGTCCGGAGCCGTAGTTGGTGAAGGCGATGTAGACGCAGTAAAGGACGACGAAGATCTGGAAGACGAAGAGGAAGACCAGGCCCGGCGTGAGGTACTTCGCCGGGAGCATGCCCGGCACCAGGTAGACGACGTTGATCGCGAGGACGGCGAGGGCCACGATCGCGGCGATCAGGACGTTGCCCTGCGTCAGGAGCACGAGGATCGCGTAGATCGCGAGGGCGTCGATGATGCCCAGGCACACGATCTTGACGAGCCACACCTTCCAGCCGGCCCCGGCGGCCTCCGCCCAGCGCTCGGCGCGCTTCGCGCGACGGGCTGCGGCCCGGTCCTCGGGCGTGCGGACGGGGGGTGGATCAGTGATCGCGGATCCGGTCATCGTAGACTCCAGACGTCGTTCTAGGGGGAGCATAGGAGTTCGGGGCGGCGTCTGGTCCAGACGCCGCCCCGAACTCGCGGGATCAGCCGAGCTTGCTCTTGATCGAATCGGCCATCTTGACCCAGTCGCCGGCCGGGTCGGACGAGCCCTTGATCAGGGCCGCCTCGGTCTTGCCCCAGTCATCCCAGACCGAGCCCATCTGCGGGACGCTCGGCATCGGGACGGCGTTCGCGCCGACCTTCGCGAAGCCCGCGATCAGCGGGTCGGACTGCGCGGCCTCGAACGACTCGGTCAGCGCCGGCGGGCGGCCGCCGGCCTCGAACAGAGCGGTCTGCACGTCGGGGGTGGCGATGTAGTTGACCAGGAACTCGTTCGCGATCAGGGCATTGCTGCTCTTCGCACTCAGGAAGAAGGTCTGCACGCCGGCGAACGGCTGGGCCGCCTCGCCGCCCGCGCTCGGGATGGCGTCGACCGACACGTCGATGCCGGCCTTCTGCGCGTCCGCGACGTTCCAGGGACCCGTCAGGAAGTACGGCGACTTGCCCGCGTTGAAGGCCTCCTTGGCGAGGTCGCCGGAGAGGTTGAGGTTGAGCACCTTGGTACCGGTGTCACCCTGCGCCGTCAGCCAGCCCGCGAACTTCTGGCCCGCCTCGTCGCCGATGGTGAGCTGGCTCGCGTCATACGAGCCGTCGTCGTTCTGCGCGAAGACCGTGCTGCCGAAGGAGGTCTGGAACGGGTAGAGGTGGTACGGGTCGGATGCCTGGGGGTCCAGGCCCACGACGAACGGGTACTCGGTGCCCGCCGCCTGGCCCTTCGTGATCATCTCGTCGTAGGTCGCGGGGGTGGAGTCCGCGAGCGCCGTGTTGCGCAGGATGGCGATGTTCTCGATGGCGTACGGCAGGCCATAGGTCTTGCCGTCGTAGGTCACGGCCTGGATGGCGACCTTCTCGAAGTCGGCGGTCTTGTCGCCGAGCTCGACCGGGGCGACGATGCCGTCCTTGACGAACGCGCCGATCCAGTCGTGGCCGCCGATCGTGATGTCGGGGCCCTTGCCGGTGGGGACCTGCGCCGTGAACTCGTCGCGGATCTTGCCGTAGTCCTTGACGACCAGGTTGACCTTGACGCCCTTCTCCTTCTCGAACGTCTTCGCGACGTCTTCGAGCGCGCGCGCACGGTCGGCGTCGACCCAGACGGTCAGGGATCCGCTGGCGGCGCTCGCGCCGTCGGTGGGGGTCGTGGTGCTGCCGGTGCTGGAGCAGCCGGCAAGAGCCAGCATGCTGGCTGCGACGGCGATTCCCGCCGCGAGCATGCCCTTCTTGTTCACCTTCATCGGTGTGCCTCTCATTGTCGTCGGCAATGGGGCCTGGTCGAGGCCCCATCGCCGTCATGTGCTCGTGCCGCAGGAAGGTGCGCGCACCCTCCGATTGTGCGGGATGGCGCACCCGTCACGACACGGATCGTGGGGGTTCGTTACAGAACTGTGACCGGTCACAGGATCCTGTGGTCTGGACACTACCACATGCCGCTCGGAGCGGTAGAGTCTGCTCTCGTGACTTCCGCAGAGACGCCCCGCAAGCCGACGATCCGCGATGTCGCGCGCGTCGCCGGCGTCTCGCACGGCACGGTGTCGCGCCTCCTCAACGGCGGGCACTGGGTCTCTCCCGAAGCGCGCGAAGCCGTCGAGGCGGCCATCGCGAGCACCGGGTACACCGCCAACCACGCGGCGCGCAGCCTCGCGACGGGGCGGTCGGGCTCGCTCGCGTTCCTGCTGACCGAGTCGCAGCAACTCCTCTTCTCCGACCCGATCTTCGCGCTCCTGCTGCGCGGTGCCACCGAGGCCCTCGCGGAGCGGTCGATGACCCTCGTGCTGCTCATCGCCGGCACCGACGCCGAGCGCGAGAGCGTGGAGCGGTATGTCCGGGCAGGCCACGTCGACGGCGTGCTGCTCGTGTCGTCGCACGAGTCCGACGCGCTGCTCGCGTCGCTCGTCGCCGCGGGCGTCCCGACCGTCTGCTCCGGTCTGCCGCTGAGCGACCTCGCCATCCCGCATGTCGCGATCGACGAGGTCGGCGCGGCGCGCGAGATGACGGCCCACCTCCTCGCGGCCGGTCACCGCCGGATCGCCCTGATCGCGGGCCCGAACGACACCCCGGGAGGCAGGCTCCGCCTCGAGGGCTACCGTGCCGAGATGGGCGACCGGTTCGACGAGACCCTCGTCGAGCAGGGGAGCTACAAGAGGTCCAGCGGCGACGCGGCCATGACGAGACTCCTCGAGCGCGCGCCCGACATCGATGCGGTCTTCGCGGCGAGCGACGTCATGGCGGTCGGCGCGATCGACGCGCTGCGGCGTGCCGGAAGACGCGTGCCCGACGACGTCGCCGTCGCGGGGTTCGACGATTCGGGTCTCGCCGAGACCCACAGTCCTCCGCTGACGACGATGCGGCAGCCCTGGTCGCAGATCAGCTCGACGATGGTCGACATGGTGCTCGATGTCATCGAGGGGCACCCGCGCGAGGCCGTCGTGCTCCCGACGACGCTCGTCGAGCGCGCGACCGCGTGAGGCATCCGCTCCCCGTCACACGAGCCGGAGCGCGGGATGCCGCCGCCTAGAATCATCTGGTGAGCACCGGTCAGTCCTTCTACATCACGACCCCGATCTACTACCCGTCCGATCTTCCGCACATCGGCCACGGGTACACGACGGTCGCGGTCGACACGCTTGCGCGCTGGCACCGTCAGGCGGGCGACGACACGTGGATGCTCACCGGCACCGACGAGCACGGTCAGAAAATGCTCCGTGCGGCCGCGGCGAACGGCGTCACCCCGCAGGAGTGGGTCGACAAGCTGGTCACCGAATCGTGGTTCCCGCTGCTTCGAACCCTGGATGTCGCCAACGACGACTTCATCCGCACGACGCAGCCGCGCCACGAAGAGCGTGTGCAGGAGTTCGTGAAGGCGTTGTACGACCGCGGCTACATCTATGCGGGCGAGTACGAGGCGCTCTACTGCGTCGGCTGCGAGGAGTTCAAGCCCGAGGCCGAGATCGTCGACGGCACGGGCGCCTTCGAGGGGCTCAAGGTCTGCGCCATTCATTCGAAGCCGCTCGAGCTGCTGCAGGAGAAGAACTACTTCTTCAAGCTGAGCGAGTTCCAGGACCGCCTCCTCGAGCTCTACAAGACCGAGCCCGACTTCGTGCGCCCGGAGTCGGCGCGCAACGAGGTCGTCTCCTTCGTACGCTCGGGGCTCAAGGACCTGTCGATTTCTCGGTCGGCGTTCGACTGGGGCATCACGGTGCCCTGGGACCCGTCGCACGTCATCTACGTGTGGGTCGATGCCCTTCTCAACTACGCGACGGCGGTCGGTTACGGCACGGACCCCGAGCAGTTCTCGCGTCGGTGGCCGGCGTACCACATCGTCGGAAAGGACATCCTCCGCTTCCACGCGGTGATCTGGCCGGCCATGCTCATGGCGGCGGGCCTCGACGTGCCGCGCGGCGTGTTCGCGCACGGCTGGCTGCTGGTCGGCGGCGAGAAGATGTCGAAGTCGAAGCTCACGGGCATCGCGCCCACCGAGATCACCGATGTCTTCGGGTCGGATGCCTGCCGGTTCTACTTCCTCTCCGCGATCGCGTTCGGACAGGACGGCTCGTTCTCGTGGGAGGATCTGTCCGCCCGCTACCAGGCGGAGCTTGCCAACGGGTTCGGGAACCTGGCTTCGCGCACGACCGCCATGATCGAGAAGTACTTCGAGGGCGTCGTGCCCCCGGCATCCGACTACACCGACGGCGACCTCGAGATCCAGCGGATCGTCGCGGATGCCGCGGCGAACGCCGACGCGGCGATCGAGCGGTTCCGCCCCGACGAGGCGATCGCGGCGATCTGGACGATCGTCGACGCGCTCAACGGCTACATCACCGAGAACGAGCCGTGGGCGCTCGCGAAGGACGACGCGAACCGTGCGCGACTGGGGACGGTGCTCTACACGGCCGCCGAGGGGCTGCGCGCGCTCGCGGTGCTGCTGAGCCCCGTCATGCCGCAGGCCACCGCGAAGCTGTGGGCCGCTCTCGGCCACGCGGGACGCCTCGAGGACCAGCCGATCCGCGCTGCGGGGACATGGGGCGTCCTCGCCCCCGGCACAAGCGTCAACGGGCTCGTCCCGCTGTTCCCGCGCATCGAGCAGTGAGCAGGCGATGACCGATCCGTCGAACTACGTGCGTCAGCGCGAGAAGGGCGCGCGCGACCTCTCCTACCCCGCGTCGCCCGAACCCCTCGCGGTACCGGTCTACGACAACCACGCGCACCTCGAGATCGAGGACGGTGACGGCATCTCGCTCGACGAGCAGCTGCTGCGTGCCGCCGAGGTGGGGGTCATCGGCGTTGTCCAGGCGGGCGGTGACATCGAGTCGAGCCGGTGGTCGGCGTGGGCCGCGGCATCCCACCCGCGGGTCCTCGCCGCGGTAGCGATCCACCCGAACGAAGCGCCGGTGTATGCCCAGCAGGGCATGCTCGATGAGGCGATCGCCGTGATCGATGAGCTCGCCGCCCAGCCGCGCGTTCGGGCGATCGGCGAGACCGGGCTCGACTTCTTCCGCACGGAGGGCGACGGCCTGCCCGCGCAGTTCGAGAGCTTCGAGGCGCACATCGCGCTCGCGAAAAAGCACGACCTCGCGATGCAGATCCACGACCGTGACGCGCACGACGCCGTCCTCGAGACTCTCGAGCGGGTGGGTGCGCCCGAGCGGACCGTGTTCCACTGCTTTTCGGGCGACGACGAGATGGCACGGGTCGCCGCCGACCGCGGCTACTGGCTGAGCTTCGCGGGCAACGTGACGTTCAAGAACGCACAGAACCTGCGCGACGCGCTCGCGGTGACCCCGCGCGAGCGGATCCTCGTCGAGACGGATGCACCGTTCCTCACCCCCGCGCCGTTCCGCGGGCGGCCCAACGCACCGTACCTCGTGCCGGTGACGGTGCGCTTCCTGGCCGAGGAGCTGGGGATGCCGCTCGACGAGCTCTGCGCGCAGCTCGCGGCGAACACGCTCGAGGTCTACGGGGCGTTCGAGGACTGAGTCGGCCTCCAGCGCTCCGTCAGCGCGTGGTCGAGCCCCGCACGAGCTCCCACGGCAGCTCGACAGGAGCTGTGAGCACCCCGTCGCGCACACGGTCCATCACGACACCGAGGTCGAAGGCGCGGAACATCTCGTCCGGTGCCCGCTCGGGGTGCAGGCACACATGGGTCACGCCGAGCCGTTCGTTGAGCGCGCAGTCGGTCGTGCAGAGGGCCAGCAGCTGCAGATCGCGCGGCAGGACGGTGCCGATCTCCTCGAGGTGCAGGTAGATCTCCGGCCCCTCCTCGCAGTAGGCGAAGATCGCGTCGACCCCGGCATCCAACAGGGCGTGCACCGCCGTGATGAGGCGTCGGCGCCCGGCATCCACGCGCGCGACAACGGGTGTGCGCCCGTTGACGGCGCTCCAGGCGAGATACGCGCTCTCGCCGAGCTGGTCGCGCGGCACCTCGCTCTCGTCGACGAGGAAGCCGATGCGCTCGGCGCCGGATGCGGCGAGGTGCGCGAGGCCCGCCCGCACGGCCGCGGCGTACCCCGTGCGGATCGTCACGCCGCCCGCCGTGACGGTGAGATCGACGGCGGCGACCGGGATGCCGCGGGCGAGCGCCTCGCGCAGGATCGCGCGCTCATCGGCCGGATCGGGGAAGTACAGTCCATCCAGCTGCGCACCCGCGAGGAGGTCGGGGCGGGAGTCGGGCAGCACCGTCACCGTGAACCCGCGGACGGATCCCGCCCGCACGAGCGCGTCGAGCTGGCGGGCGCGCTGGAGGGCACGGCGGCCGTCCTGCAGCGAATTCGGCGCCATGACGAATCCGATCGTCATCGTTCGTCCGCTGCGGAGCGCGGCCGCGCTCTTGTTCGGCGTGTACCCGAGGGATGCCGCGATGGCCTTGATGCGATCCCGGGTCTCGGGGCGGAGGTTCCCGCGATCGTTGAGGGCCTGGCTCGTGGCGGCGGTCGACACCCCGGCGCGCTCGGCGACGTCGCGCAGGGTGACCCGGCTCATTCCGCGTCCCGCCCCGTGGGGGACGTCGTGGAGGCGTCCGGTGCGGTCCGAACGTCCGGCACGGACGGGAACACTGTCCGGACGGCATCCGCCCAGTCAGGTCCCGTCCCGGCGGCGGCGAGGCCATGGCCGCGGGCGATGAGGCCGTGCAGCAGAGCGCCGGAGAAGTGCCGGAGCACCGCTTCGGTCTCGGCATCGGCGCCGCGCGCGCGTGCCCGCGCGATCTCGGCATCCATCACTTCGTGCACGTAGCCGCGCATCGCGACGACAGCGTGCGAGACCTCGTGCACGCGGCGCGCCATCGCGTGCCGCTGCGCCGCCGTCGCCACGATGAGGCGCGCCTCGTCGATCGTCGCGAACTCGTCGATCGGCGCGTGCACGCGGATCGTGTCCAGGTCGAGCACGTCGATGCCCGGGAGCGACCGCAGGCCCGGGTCGACATTGCGCGGCATGCCGAGGTCGATGACGAGTTGCGCGCCCACGTTCTCGCCCGTGCGGGCGAGGACGGCACGAGCGGCGCCGTGCGCCTCGGTCGTCAGCGCGTACGTATCGGTCGTCGTCGTGCAGGTGACGACGACGTCGGCGAGGGCCGCTTCGGCCGCGTACTCGGCGGCCGACACGGGCACGAGGTGCTCGCGCTGCGCGAATCGTGAGCGCCCCGATCGGGAGTGCACGCGGATGTCCTGCGCGCCGACGGCGCGGAGGGCGGCGAGCGATGCCGCAGCGTATCGCCCCGTCCCGACGAGCAGGACGCGCGCATCCTCCCAGGCGCCGACGCGCGAGCCGGCGAGCTCGACCGCGAGGCGTACCAGCGAGCGCCCCGACTCGCCGAGGCGCGTGGAGTTCTTGACGGCGCGCGAGGTCTCGGTCGCGCGTTGGAAGAGGTGTTCGAGCGGGGCGGTGGTGACGCCGCCGCGCCGTGCACTCTCGAGAGCGCGCTTGACCTGGCCGGCGATCTCGTCTTCGCCGACAGCGACCGAGTCGAGCCCCGCAGTGACGGTGAACAGATGCTGTGCGACGTCGTTCCCGTGGGCGAAGTCGACGGTGTCGCGGACCCGGCGAAAGGACAGCGCGGACAGATCCGCGATCCTCTCCATCGCGGCATCCATCGCCGGCAGCGGCGAGGGATCGAGATGATCGTCGACGTCGAAGTAGGCCTCGAAGCGATTGCACGTCGCCAGGACTACGGCGCCGCGGATCGCGTCGTGGGCCTGTGCGAGCTCGGAGGCCGCGGCGTCGCCCAGCACGGAGAGGCGCTCCAGGTCTTCGAGAGGCATGGTGCGCTGGTGGGCGGTGAGACAGACGAGCATCGTGGGTAGTATAACGATTAACTTCCGCCGAACCGAAGGTGTCCCCGTTGCGTCTCCCGCTGTCCCACACCCATCCGCTCGCCGCCGCCGACGGCTCTTCGCGGGACACGTCGGCCTCGCGACTCGTTCGCGCGCTGCGCGGGGACCGACCGGACGTCACCCCCGTGTGGTTCATGCGGCAGGCCGGGCGCTCGCTGCCCGAGTACCGAGCGTTGCGCGCAGCCGGCGGCACCATGCTCGAGGCGTGCCTGGACCCGGCCACGGCGAGCGAGATCACGATGCAACCGGTGCGCCGGCACGGCGTGGATGCCGCGGTGTTCTTCAGCGACATCGTCGTGCCGCTGCGTCTCGTCGGCGTCGACGTCGAGATCGCCGCCGGGCGCGGTCCCGTCTTCCCCGAGCCCGTGCGCACGGCCGCGGACGTCGCGCGTCTCGTGCGCATCGACCCGGGCCTCGTCCAGGAGCGCGGGGAGGCGGTCGTCGAGGCCGTCCAGCGCACGACCGCGATGCTCGCCGAGGAGGGCGAACGCCGTGGGGAGGCGCTTCCGCTCATCGGGTTCGCCGGTGCGCCGTTCACCCTCGCGGCGTACCTCGTCGAGGGCGGGCCCTCGAAGGACCATCTGGGCGCGCGCAGCCTCATCCACTCCGACCCTGCCGCGTGGCACGACCTGACGCACTGGCTCGCCGACGTCACGGGACGCTTCCTCGCGCTGCAGGTGCGCGCGGGAGCGAGTGCCGCGCAGCTGTTCGACTCCTGGGCGGGGGCGCTGTCGCCCGCCGACTACCGGCGTGCGGTGCTCCCGGCATCCGCCGCGGCTCTCGAGCCCGTACGCGCACTGGCGGCCGATGATGCGGGTACGGCCGTGCCGCTCATCCACTTCGGCGTCGGCACGGGCGAGATCCTCGCCGACATGGCCTCGATCGGGGTGGACGCGCTGGGCGTCGACTACCGCGTGCCCCTTGATGTCGCGACCGCACGCGTCGGAGCGCACCTGACGTTGCAGGGCAACCTCGACCCGGCACTGCTCTTCGCACCGGCGGAGGTCCGTCGCGCCGCGGTGCACGAGACGCTCACGGCGGGCCTCGGGGCGCGCGCCCATGTGTTCAACCTCGGGCACGGCGTCCCGAAGGACACCGATCCGGACGTCCTCACCGACCTCGTCCGCACGGTCCACGCCTGGCGGGCTTCGTGACGGACGACCGGACACACGGCTCGGGCGACGCGGTCGACGTCGTCGTGATCGGAGGCGGCGTCGCGGGTCTCGCGGTCGCCCACGATCTCGCGCGCGCCGGCGTGCGCGTCGTGCTGCTCGAAGCGGCCGACGAGCTCGGCGGCCTCCTCCGCCGCGGTCGGGTCGCGGGCATCGACATCGACCTCGGCGCCGAGTCCTTCGCCACCCGCACCGACGCCGTGGCGCGACTCGTCGCCGATGCCGGGCTGCCGCTCGATCTCGTACGGCCGCAGCCGGGTGGCGCGGCGCTCGTCCTCGCGGACCCCTCCGGCGCCGGCGGCGTCACCCGCGGCCCGCTGCCGCGCCGCACCGTCCTCGGCATCCCGGCCGATCCGCTCGCCGCCGACGTCGTCGCCCTCATCGGAGCGGAGGCCGCGGCACGTGCCGCGCGGGAACGCGACCGCCCCGCTTTCGACGCGGCCACGACGCCCGAACCGTCGCTGTTCGACCTCGTCGCCGAGCGGCTCGGAGCCGTCGTCGCCGAGCGGCTCGTCGACACGCTGTGCCGCAGCATCTACTCGCGCGCGGCGCGCGCCGCGCGGCTCTCCGAGCTGCACCCGGGACTCTGGGCCGCCTTCTGCGCGACCGGACACCTGACGGATGCCGCGGCGCAGCTCGCGGCCGATGCTCCCGCGGGGTCGGCGGTCGGCGGGATCGCGGGCGGCATGTGGCAGCTGCCCCTCGCGCTCGCGCGCGCCGCCCAGACGCACGGCGCCGTCCTCCGCACGGGCGTCGCTGCTCGAGCGATCACGGGAGAGGACGGCGCCTTCGTCGTCGACACGACGGACGGTCCGCTCGGCGCACGGCGCGTCGTCGTTGCGACGGGCGCGCGTGCCGCCGCCGCCCTGCGCCCGAGCGCGCCCGGCGCCGACGGTGCCGCCGCAGACGCCGGCGTCGTCCGCCTCGTCGCCGCGGCCGTCGACCGCCCCGACCTCCCCGCCCTTCCCGTCGGGTCCGGCGTCATCGTCGATGCGGCCGTGCCGTCCGCCGCGAAGGCGCTCACGCAGATCACTGCGAAGTGGGCGTGGGCCCGCGCCGCCGCGCCCGCCGGTCGCCATCTCGTCCGGCTCTCCGCACGCGATGCTTCTCCGGGGGCGTCGGTGCTGGATCTCGATACCCCTGCAGCGTTCGCGCGGGAGGTGACGCTGTTGACGGGCGTGCCGATCGCCGCCGCCGAGGTCGTCGATGTCGTCGTGCAGGAGTGGCGGGATGCCGTGCCCGGCGCCGCACCTGATGACGATGTTCGCGCGGACGCCGCCCGCGGCATCCACCACACGGGTGCTGCCGTCGCCGGGACGGGCCTCGCCTCCGTCCTCCCGCACGCCCGTGCGCTCGCCGCCCGTCTGGCGGACGAGCTCGCTCACTCCCATCCCGTCCACCCCACGAGGAGTCACGCATGACTGAATCCACGCCGCTCGGCTACACCCTGTTCGCCGTGCTCGCCGGGCCCCGTCCGCGCGTCGCCGCCCCTGACGCCGCCGCCCTCGCCGAGCTCGAGGTCGCCGTCGCCGCGCTCGCGGCGGACGGCGTGACGCTGCGTGGTCTCTACGACGTGACGGGCATGCGCGCCGAGGCCGACCTCATGGTGTGGCTCCACACGACCCCGGGCTCGGGGGACGACCCGGCATCCCTGCAGAAGGCGTTGCGAGCCCTCCGCCGCACGCGCGCCCTCGCCGACTTCCAGACCGTCTGGAGCGTCATGGGCGTGCACCGCGAGGCGGAGTTCAACAAGCGGCACGTGCCCGGCTACCTGCGCGGCGAGCATGCGCGCGGCTGGTTGTGCCTCTACCCGTTCGTGCGCAGCTACGAGTGGTACCTGCTGCCCGAAGCGGAACGCTCCGACATGCTCGCCGAGCACGGCCGCAAGGGTGCGCGGTTCCGAGAGGTCATCGCCAACACGGTCTCGACGTTCGGTCTGAGCGATTACGAGTGGCTGCTGCCCCTCGAGAGCGACGACCCCATCCATCTCGTCGACATGATGCGAGACCTGCGCGCGACGGGCGCCCGTCGCCATGTGCGCGAGGAGGTCCCGTTCTATACGGGCCGGCGCATCGAGATCGCTGAGCTCGCGGAGGTGCTGGACTGATGGCTGCGCAGAACATCGGAGCGGTGGATGCCGCGTCTCCCGCTGCATTCCGGCCGAAGCCGCCGCGCGCCACCGGGGTGCCGCCGTGCGCGACGGCGCCCGACGGGTCGCCGTGCGTCGTGCCCGGTGCGACCGCCGCCGCCGCGAGCGGCGCCCCCCACGTCTCGGCGCCCACGGCGTATGACGGTGTGCTGCTGCTCGGCTTCGGCGGTCCGGAGGGGCAGGACGACGTCATCCCGTTCCTACGCAACGTCACGGCCGGCCGCGGCATCCCCGACGAGCGCCTGGAAGAGGTCGCGCACCACTACCGGCACTTCGGCGGGGTGTCGCCCATCAATCAGCACAACCGCGAGTTGAAGGCGGCACTGGATGCCGAGCTGGCGGCCCGCGGCCTGGACCTCCCCGTCTACTGGGGCAACCGCAACTGGATGCCGTACGTGACCGACGCGCTCGCGTCGGCCGTCGCCGACGGCAACACGCGCCTCATCGCCCTCGCGACAAGCGCGTACTCGTCGTACTCGTCGTGCCGCCAGTACCGCGAGGACCTCGCCGACGCCGTCGAGGCGACCGCGCTGGGCGGCCGCGTCGAGATCGACAAGGTGCGCCAGTTCTTCGACCACCCCGGTTTCGTCGCACCGTTCGCCGAGGGGGTCCGCGATGCGCTCGCAGGACTCCGCGCCGACGGCTTCGGCGACCACGAGATCGAGATCCTCTTCTCGACGCATTCGATCCCGTACTCCGACGCCGACCGCTCGGGCCCGTCCGACGCCGGGTTCGGCCCGGGCGGCGCTTACGTCGCGCAGCACGTCGCCGTCGCCGAGGCGATCCTCGACAGGCTCGGTGAGAGCGTCGCCTGGCAGCTCGTCTTCCAGAGCCGGTCCGGTCCGCCGCAGGTGCCGTGGCTCGAGCCCGACATCAACGACGTCATCGCCGCGCTGCCGGGCGAGGGTCGACGCGCTGCGGTGATCGTCCCCCTCGGGTTCGTCAGCGACCACATGGAGGTGCTCTGGGACCTCGACACCGAGGCGATGGAGACCGCCGCCGCGCACGGCATCACCGCCGTTCGGACGCCGACCCCCGGCATCCACCCCGTCTATGTCGCGGGACTCGTCGACCTCATCGTCGAACGCCTGGACGGCATGGATGCCGCAGATCGCCCGCACGAGACGGCCCTCGGCCCCTGGTACGACGTGTGCCGACCGGGCTGCTGCGAGAACAAGCGGCTCGGGTTCCAGCCGGCGCTCGCCGGGGCGGGACAGTGACGACGCGCGCGATGACGGCAGCCCCGTTGCGGCTCGGCACACGGGCGAGCCTGCTCGCGACGACGCAGTCGGGCCTCGTCGCCGACGCGCTGCGGGTCGCCACGGGACGAGAAGTGGAGCTCGTCCGCATCACGACCGACGGCGACGTCCTGACGGGGCCGCTCGCCCAGCTCGGCGGCACGGGTGTGTTCGTCGCGGCGCTGCGCGACGCGCTGCTTCGGGGCGAGTGCGATCTCGTCGTGCACTCCATGAAGGACCTGCCGACGGGCGACGTCGCGGGGCTCCAGATCGGCGCGGTGCCGCCGCGCGCCTCGGTGCGCGACGTCCTGTGCGGCCGCGACGGACTCGCGCTCGCCGACCTGCCGCACGGCGCGGTCGTCGGGTCGGGCTCCCCGCGGCGCGTCGCCCAGCTGCTGCGCGCGCGCCCCGATCTCGAGGTCCGCGGCATCCGCGGCAATGTCGACACGCGGCTGCGCAAAGTCGACGACGGCGAGTTCGACGCCATCGTGCTCGCCGAGGCCGGACTCTCGCGCATCGGACGCACCGACCGCATCACCGACGTTTTCGACGCGAACCGGTGGCCGGCATCGGCGGGTCAGGGCGCGCTCGCCGTCGAGGTGCGCACCGGCGACGCCGTCGCGCCGCTGGTCGCACTGCTGTCGGACGCGGATGCCGAGGCGACGGCGCTTCTCGAGCGCGCCGTGCTCCGCCGACTTGAGGCCGGCTGCGCGGCGCCCGTCGGCATCACGGCGGTGGTTTCGGGCGATGACGTCTCGCTCGTCGCCGAGGTGTACGCGCTCGACGGGACGCGCGCCGTGCGCGTGGAGCGCACGTTCGCGCGCGGCGCCGTCGCGGGCTCGGACGGGCGGGGGGATGCCGCGGAGGCCGTTGTGCGGGAGCTTCTCGATGCCGGGGCCGGTGACCTTGCCGACCTCGCGGAGAGTGGACGATGACCGCGAGTGCACCGTCGGGGGAGACGAGTGCACCTTCGCGTGAAACTAGTGCACCGTCGCGTGAAACTAGTGCACCCTCGGGGGGAACGAGTGCACCCTGGGGGGAAACGAGTGCACCCTCGGGGGGATTGCGCGGAGCGCGCGTGCTCGTGCCCCGCGGCGGCGCGTGGGGTGCTCGTGTCGCCACGGCGATCGCCGCGCGCGGAGGCGAGCCGATCGTCGCGCCGCTCATCGCGTCGGCTCCGCCGCGTGACGAGGCCGCCCGCGACCGGGCGTTCGCCGCGCTGGCGGCGGGGGAGTACAGCTGGCTCTTCGTGACGAGCGCCGCGAGCGTGGAGCAGCTGGTGGCGCACGACGTCACGATCCCGACAGGCACGCGCGTCGCAGCGGTCGGCCCCGCGACGGCGCGTGCGGCGCGGCAGGCCGGCTATGAGGTCGCGTTCGTGCCCGACGGGCACTCGTCCGCGAGCGCCCTCGCACTGCAGTGGTGCGCCGCGCACGCGCCGGGCGAGGCCGGGCGATCGATCGTCGTGCGGTCGGATCTCGCAACGGCGACGGTCAGCGACGAACTCCAGCTCCGCGGTTTCGCCGTCGACGTCTGCATCGCCTACCGCACGGTCGGCGTCGACCTCGATCCCGCGATCGCTGCGGCCCTGCGGGCTGCGGATCCCGACGTCGATGCACCGGCCGCCGTCGACGTCGTGCTCCTCACCTCGCTGAGTGTCGCACGCGAGCTGCGCCGTCAGGTCGGGGCGCTCCCCAGGCGCGTGCGGGTAGCCTCGATCGGGCCGGGGACGACGCGCGACGCCGAACGCCTCGGCTTCAGCGTCACGCACACCGCCCGCACGCAGAGCATCGACGCCCTCGTCGCCGAACTCGACAGCCCCGATGCCGGCACCGCCTCAGGTCTTGACGCTCCGCACGACGTTCCACCGACCCGCCCCGATCACGACCGGGAGGACACCCCATGACCGCATTCCCCACGCGCCGTCCGCGCCGACTGCGCGCGAGCCCAGCGCTCCGCCGCCTCGTCGCCGAGCACGACCTCACGCCGCGCCAGCTCGTCCTGCCCGTCTTCGTCAAGGAGGGCATCGACGCCGCGCAGCCGATCGCGAGCATGCCCGGAGTCGCGCAGCACCCGCTCGACGCCGTTCCCGCACTCGTCGACGAGGCCGTCGCGGCTGGCATCGGCGGCATCATGCTGTTCGGCATCCCCGCCGATCGTGATGCCATCGGCAGCGGAGCGACCGACCCGGACGGCATCCTGAACCGCGCCATCGCCGTTGCGGCGACGGCCGCCGCGGGGCGTCTCACCGTGCAGGCCGACCTGTGCCTCGACGAATTCACCGACCACGGCCACTGCGGCGTCCTCGCCGCCGACGGATCGGTCGACAACGACGCGACGCTCGAGGTCTACGCGCGCATGGCCGTGGCCCAGGCCGAGGCGGGCGCGGACGTCCTCGGCCTGTCCGGCATGATGGACAGCCAGGTCGCGGCCTGCCGCGCCGCGCTGGATGCCGCGGGGTACGGCACCACCCGCAGCGACGTCGTCCTGCTCGCGTACTCCGCGAAGTACGCCTCGGCGTTCTACGGCCCGTTCCGCGACGCCGTCGAGTCGACCCTGCAGGGCGACCGGCGCACGTACCAGCTCGACCCCGGGAACGGGCGCGAGGGCGTGCAGGAGGCCCTGATCGACATCGACGAAGGCGCCGACATCGTGATGGTCAAGCCGGCCGGACCGTACCTCGACGTGCTCGCCGAGGTCGCGGCCGTCTCGACCGTGCCCGTGTGGGCGTACCAGGTGTCCGGCGAGTACGCGATGATCGAGCACGCGGCATCCGCCGGCCTCATCGATCGCGAGCGTGCGATCGGCGAGTCGCTCCTCGGTATCCGTCGGGCGGGCGCGGAGGCGATCCTCACGTACTGGGCGCTCGAGGTCGCCGGGTGGCTGCGCGACGGGAAGGTGCTCGCATGACGACCAACGAGGAGCTCTTCACCCGTGCGCAGGCCGTGATCCCGGGTGGCGTCGATTCGCCCGTGCGCGCCTATGGGTCGGTCGGCGGGACGCCGCGGTTCCTCACGAGCGCCTCCGGCGCGTACGTCACGGATGCCGAAGGCCGCCGCTACATCGACCTCGTCGCCAGCTGGGGTCCGGCGCTCCTCGGGCACGCCCACCCGGAGGTCGTGGAAGCCGTCGTCCGCGCCGCCGCGCGCGGACTGTCCTTCGGTGCGCCGACGCCCGCCGAGGCCGAGCTCGTCGAGGAGATCGTGCGCCGCGTGCCCGCGGTCCGGAAGGCGCGCCTCGTCTCCACCGGCACCGAGGCGACGATGACCGCGATCCGGCTCGCCCGCGGAGCGACGGGTCGCGACCTGCTCGTGAAGTTCGCGGGGCACTACCACGGCCATTCCGACGGACTGCTCGCCGCGGCCGGGTCGGGACTCGCCACCTACGCGCTGCCGGGATCGGCGGGTGTTCCCGAGGCGATCGCCGCGCAGACCCTCGTCGTGCCGTACAACGATCGCGCGGCCCTCGAGCAGGTCTTCGCGGCGCACACGGGGCGCATCGCCGCCGTCATCACCGAGGCGGCGGCGGCGAACATGGGCGTCGTGGCCCCGGCATCCGGATTCACGAGCTTCCTCGCGGACCTCTGCCGACGTGAGGGCGCGCTCCTGATCAGCGACGAAGTGCTCACGGGCTTCCGTGCCGCGGCGGGCGGATATGCGCAGGTGCTCGCCGAGGCGGGGGAAGTCGTCACCCCCGACCTCGTGACGTTCGGCAAGGTGATCGGCGGCGGCCTTCCCGTCGCCGCGGTCGGCGGTCGTGCGGACATCTTGGATCTTCTCGCCCCGACCGGTCCCGTGTATCAGGCCGGCACGCTCAGCGGGAACCCGGTCGCCGTGGCGGCGGGGCTTGCGACTCTCCGCCTGGCCGACGACGCCGTGTATGCGCGGCTGACGGCGGCATCCGATGTCCTCTCCGCCGCCGTCGGCGCCGCACTCGATGCGGCCGGCGTGCCGCATGTGATCCAGCGCGCGGGAACGCTCTTCAGCGTCTTCTTCGGGGCTGAGGTCGCGGCCGGTGTGCCCGATTACGCGGCGGCGCAGCGGCAGGATTCCGCCGCGTACGGCAGGTTCTTCCACGCGATGCTGGATGCCGGAGTCTCCCTGCCGCCGTCGGCGTTCGAAGCGTGGTTCGTCACGGCGGCGCACGACGACGATGTGATTGCCCGGATCGCGGACGCGCTCCCCGCGGCCGCGCGCGCCGCGGCCGGCTGAGGCCGCGGTGGGGTCGGGATCGGCCGCGGATAGGCTGGACGCCATGCCCGTGACCCTCCTCGGCGCCTCCGAGATCCGCGCCCTCGCCGCCGAACTCGACGTCACCCCGACGAAGAAGCTCGGGCAGAACTTCGTCGTCGACGCGAACACGGTCCGCAAGATCGTGCACGTGGCATCCGTGACGGCCGGCGACCGTGTGGTCGAGGTCGGGCCGGGCCTCGGATCGCTGACCCTCGCGATCCTCGAGACCGGCGCGACGACGACGGCGGTCGAGATCGACCACCGCCTCGCGGAGCGTCTGCCCGCCACGGCCGCCGCGCACGGAGTTCCCGCCGGCGCCCTCACGGTCGTCGACGCCGACGCCCTGCGCGTCACGGAGCTTCCGGGCGACCCCACCGTGCTCGTCGCGAACCTGCCGTACAACGTGAGTGTCCCCGTGCTGCTGCACTTCATGGAGACCTTCCCCGCGATCGAGCGCGGCGTCGTCATGGTGCAGGCCGAAGTGGGCGAGCGGCTCGCCGCCCCGCCCGGGTCGAAGGTCTACGGCTCGCCGAGCGTGAAAGCCGCGTGGTACGGTCCGTGGCGGCTCGCCGGCACGGTGTCGCGCCAGGTGTTCTGGCCCGTGCCGAACGTCGACAGCGTGCTCGTCGGCTTCCACCGCGATCCGGAGCCGCGCGGCGATGAGGACCTCCGCCGCCGTACCTTCCGTATCCTGGATGCCGCTTTCGGACAGCGCCGCAAGATGCTGCGCCAGGCGCTCTCCGAGGTGCTGGGGGGGTCCGCGGCATCCGCGAGCGCCATCCTCGAGAGCGCGGGGGTCGACCCCACGGCGCGCGGCGAGCAGCTGACGATCGACGACTTCGTGGCGATCGCCCGCGCCGCGGGCTGAGTCCGGCAGGCGCGAACGCGTGCGCCCGCGCGTCGGCGCACCTCGCTAGCCTGGAGGGGTGACTGAGAACGACGAGCGCTTCCCGCCGACCCGCGGTGGCGACATCCACCGTCCCTACACCGCCGCCGGCGATCGCTACGACGGCGTCGGGTATCGCCAGGTCGGGTCGAGCGGCCTGTACCTGCCGCCCATCTCGCTGGGACTCTGGTGGAACTTCGGCGACAACATCCCGTTCGACAACCAGCGGGCGCTCCTGCGCCACGCGTTCGACCGCGGCATCACGCACTTCGACCTCGCGAACAACTACGGGCCGCCGTACGGAACGGCCGAGACGAACTTCGGTCGCATGATGCGAGAGGACTTCCGTCCCTACCGCGATGAGCTCATCATCTCGTCGAAGGCCGGATGGGACATGTGGCCGGGGCCCTACGGCACGCTCGGCTCGCGCAAGTACATCCTCGCGAGCGCCGAGCAGTCGCTCCAACGCATGAGCATCGACTACGTCGACATCTTCTACTCGCACCGCTTCGACCCGGTGACCCCGCTGGAGGAGACGATCGGAGCCCTCGACACCCTCGTGCGCCAGGGCAAGGCGCTCTACGTCGGCATCTCGTCGTACTCCGCCGAGCGCACCGTCGAGGCGAAGGCCATCGCCCGGTCACTCGGCACGCCGCTCGTCATCCACCAGCCCGCCTACTCGATCCTCAACCGGTGGGTGGAGGACGGCCTCACCGAGGTGCTGCGTGAAGAGGGCATGGGCGCCATCGCCTTCACCCCGCTCGCCCAGGGCCTGCTGACGGACAAGTACCTCGGCGACGGCACGGCCGACCGGGCCCAGCAGCGCTCGTCGCTGCCGGGCCGGCAGCTGAGCGACAAGGCCCTGTCGGCACTGCGCAGCCTCGACGTCGTCGCTAAGGAGCGGGGCCAGACCCTCGCCCAGATGGCGCTGCAGTGGGTGCTGCGCGACGGCGTCGTGACGTCGGCCCTGATCGGCGCGTCGCGGCCCGCGCAGCTCGACGAGAACCTCGCCGCGCTGCAGGGGCCCGCCTTCGACACCGAAGAGCTGGAGCAGATCGACGCGGTCTCGGGCGCGATCGACGTCGACCTGTGGGCGGAATCGGCGACGGCGTGAGCCTGCACGGCCACCGCGAGAGCGTGCGCGTACGCGCGCCGGGCAAGATCAACGTCTTTTTCGAGGTCGGCGATATCGCGTCCGACGGGTACCACCCGGTCGCATCGGTCTACCAGGCGCTCTCGCTGTACGAGGAGGTGACGGCGCGCCCGTCGAGCGACTTCACGATCTCCGTCACGGGCGACGTCGACGTCTCGGGTGTGCCCCTCGACGGCTCGAACCTCGCGATGCGTGCGGCGCGGCTGGTCGCGCGGCGCGTCGAGTGGAAAGGGGGCGTGCACCTCGACATCCGCAAAGGCGTGCCGGTCGCGGGCGGCATGGGGGGAGGTTCGGCGGATGCCGCGGCCGCGCTCGTCGCCGTCAACGAGCTGCTCGACGGCGGTCTGACGCCGCTCGAACTTCAGGAGCTCGGCGCCGACCTCGGTGCGGACGTGCCCTTCGCCGTGCTCGGCGGAACCGCCATCGGCACGGGTCGGGGCGACGAGCTCGCTCCCGCCCTCGCGCGCGGGCGGTTCGACTGGGTGCTGGTCACGAGTGGGGAGGGGCTGTCGACGCCGACGGTGTACGGCGAGCTCGACCGGCTGAGGGCGCTGCCGGACATTGCGCCCGCGCGCGGTCTGCCACAGGCAGACCCGGCGGTCCTGCAGGCGCTGCGGTCGGGGGATGCCGCGGCCCTCGCGCCTGCGATCCGTAACGATCTCCAGGAGGCGGCGCTGTCGCTGCGTCCGGACCTCGCCGACGTCCTCGCCCTCGGGGTCGACGCCGGCGCGCTCGCCGGCGTGGTGTCGGGTTCGGGTCCGACGCTCGCCTTCCTCGCCGCAGATGCCGCGGCGTCCGCCCGGATCGTGACGACGCTCGCGGACGCCGGCCACACCGCGCTCGCCGCGCACGGACCCGTGCCTGGTGCGCGCGTCCTCGATGCCTGAAGCCCTCCTCTGAAACACCCTGGAACGGAGCACCATGTCCGACCTCGCAACCGACTTCCACGACGCGCCTCTGAACGACGAGATCTCCGCTGAACTCGCCGGACACGGTCTCACGGCCCGACGCCTCGACGACATCGCACGCGCCGAGACCGACCGTTGGCAGGATGCCGTCGCGCGAGGATTCCTGAACGGAGAGCCCACCGATACGCAACACGAGGTGTTCGCGCAGATCGGAGCGTATCGGCGCAAGCTGGGCGTCTATGACGCGGCGGGTGCGCAGCCCGACCTTCCCGTCGCGACCTTCGCGTCGTGGATCGGCGAACTCACCCTGCCGGGAGCGATTGTTCCCGCGTGCGCGATCTCCGCGGTGACGGTCGCTCCAACCCATCGACGCCGCGGCATCCTGCGCACCCTCATGTCCGGGGAGCTGCGCACGGCCGCCGAGCTCGGCGTGCCGATCGCGGCGCTCACGGTGAGCGAATCGACCATCTACGGGCGCTTCGGTTTCGCCTCGGCCGCACAGGCCGCGCACTGGGAGATCGACACGCGGCACGTGCGCTGGACGGGGCCCACGCCCGCGGGGCGCTTCGACTTCGTGACGCGAGAGCAGGGGCGCGCGGCGGCGGAGGCACTGCACGAGCGGATGCGGCCCGACTCCGCCGGGGAGCTCGGCATGCCCGGCGGTCACTGGGACCGCTTCTTCGGCACGCGCGCCGACGCCGAGAAGGCGGACCAGCTGCGCGTGGTGCAGTTCCGCAGCGCTGCGGGCGGGGCCGACGGCATCGCGGTCTACCGTGCTGTCGAGAACGAGGCCGCCTTCGACCAGTCGACCGTGGAGATCTCGCTCCTTCTCGCCGCGACCGACGACGCCTACGCGGCCCTGTGGCACTTCTTCCTCTCGATGGACCTCATCTCGACGGTCAAGGCGTCGGAGCTCGCGGTCGACGAGCCGCTGTGGTGGATGATCGGGAACCACCGCGCGGCATCCATTCGGCTTCTCGACCATCACTATCTGCGCGTCCTCGACGTTCCCGCGGTGCTCCAGGCGCGCACGTACGACGTCGCCGACACGATCGTGCTGGAGGTGTCCGACCCCCTCGAGATCGCGGGTGGCACCTTCGTGCTCACGACCGACTCGACGGGCGTGGGCGAGGTCGATGTCGTGGACGCCCCTCCGGTCGGGCTGCCCGTCGTCGAGCTCGGCGTCGCCGAGCTCTCGGCCCTCCTGCTCGGTGGCGTGTCGGCCGTGACGCTCGCGCGCGCCGGTCGCCTGCGCACCGACGACGCCGATCGCATCGCGCGGGTGTTCCAGTCGACGCGGGCACCGCGACTCAGCTACTGGTACTGACCACTCGGCGTCGCGGCATGCTGCCGCTCCCGTAGCCTGGAGGGGACATGGCACACCTCCTCGGCGGCGAAGCGCTGCATCTCGAGTTCCCCACCAAGATCGTCTTCGACTCCGTCTCGCTCGGGGTCGACGAGGGCGACCGTATCGGCATCGTCGGACGCAACGGCGACGGCAAGTCGAGCCTCCTCGCGATGCTCGCCGGACGTCTCGACCCCGACAGCGGTCGTGTGACGGTTCGCGGCGGGGTGCGCGTCGGCGTGCTCGATCAGGGCGACACTCTCGACGATGCACTGACGGTCGCGCAAAGCGTCGTCGGCGACCGGCCTGAGCACGAGTGGGCGGGCGATGCCATGGTGCGCGGCGTCATCGACGGTCTCGTCGGCGACCTCGACTGGGATGGCCCCGTCGCGGGCCTGTCCGGAGGCCAGCGTCGCCGCGTCGCGCTTGCGCGGCTGCTGTCGGGGGACTGGGATGTGCTCGCCCTCGACGAGCCGACGAACCACCTCGACGTCGAGGCGATCGCGTGGCTTGCGCAGCATCTGAAGACGCGCTGGTCGCGCACCTCGGGCGCGCTCCTCGTCGTCACTCACGACCGCTGGTTCCTCGACGAGGTGTGTACGACGACGTGGGAGGTGCACGACCGCATCGTCGAACCCTTCGAGGGCGGCTACGCCGCCTACATCCTGCAGCGCGTCGAGCGGGATCGTCAGGCTGCGGTGATCGAGCAGCGTCGGCAGAACCTCGCCCGCAAGGAACTCGCGTGGCTGCGCCGCGGCGCGCCCGCCCGCACGTCGAAGCCGAAGTTCCGCATCGACGCCGCGAACGTGCTGATCGAGGACGTCCCCGAGATCCGAGACAAGGTCTCGCTTCAGTCCCTTGCCGTCTCCCGCCTCGGGAAGGACGTCGTAGACCTTCTGGATGCCGGGGTCTCCTACGGCGACCGCGACGTGCTCCGCGGAGTCGAGTGGCGCATCGCGCCGGGGGAGCGAACCGGCATCCTCGGTGTCAACGGCGCCGGCAAGTCGACGCTCCTCGGGCTTGTCGCCGGCACCGTTCAGCCCTCGAGCGGGCGCGTCAAACGCGGCACGACGGTCAAGGTCGCGACCCTCACGCAGCGGATGGATGAGCTCGAGGAGCACTTCGACGACCCCGTGCGCGTCGTGATCTCGCGTCTGCGCACGGGTTACACGATCGGCAGCGGATCGAAGGCTACCGAACTGACCCCCGGGCAGCTCCTCGAGCGGATGGGCTTCTCGTCCGCGCAGCTGTCGACCCCCGTGAAGGACCTCTCCGGCGGTCAGCAGCGCCGGCTGCAGCTTCTGCTGATTCTGCTCGACCAGCCCAACGTGCTCATCCTCGACGAGCCGACGAACGATCTCGACACGGACATGCTCGCGGCGATCGAGGATCTCCTCGACTCGTGGGCGGGCACGCTCCTCGTGGTCAGCCATGATCGGTACTTCCTCGAGCGCGTCACCGACCAGCAGTACGCCGTGCTGGCCGGATCTGACGGCGTGGGTCGCCTGCGCCATCTCCCCGGAGGGATCGACGAGTACCTTCGCCTGCGCGCGCACGCGCGCGCGGCGACCCCCGCCCCGGCGGCGTCGTCCGGCGGTGCCGCGCCCGGCGCGGCCGCGGGGCCGGCATCGGGCCCCGCGCTCTCGGGAGCCGAGGCGCGCGCCGCGCGGAAGGAGCTGCAGGCGGCGGAACGGCGCATCGAGAAACTGACGTCGCAGGTCGATTCCGCCCGCACGGCCCTCGCCGATCACGACCAGTCCGACTACGTCGGGCTCGGCGAGAAGATGCGCCAGATCACCGAGCTCGAGGCCGAGATCGCACAGCTGGAGGAGCGCTGGTTCGAGCTCACCGACCAACTCGGCTGAGCACGCGGATGCCTAGGCTGGGGAGATGACCGTCACCACGCGCCGCGTCCTCGCTCTCCGCATCGACGACCACACGATCACCGTGCCGCTCGTCTGGGGCGACGACACCGACACGCGCACGATCGACGTGCACGCCGCGGTCGTCACCCGCGAGGGCGGCGAGAACCTGCCCTACCTGCTGTTCCTGCAGGGTGGCCCCGGCTTCGAGGCGCCGCACCCCTTCTCCGCACCGACGGGGCCGTCGTGGCTCGACGGGGCTCTCGCGCACTATCGGGTCGTGTTGCTCGACCAGCGGGGGACCGGCGCGTCCACGCCGTTCGGTGACGCCGATCTCGCCCGCGGCGACGAGGCGATCGCAGAGTACGTGACGCACCTGCGCGCCGACGCGATCGTGGAGGATGCCGAGGCGATCCGCGAGAGTCTCGGGGCGATGACGTGGAGCGTGCTCGGGCAGTCGTTCGGAGGATTCACGATCCTTCGCTATCTGACGGTCCATCCTGGGTCGCTCGACGAGGTGTACATCACCGGCGGGCTCAGCGCCGTCGGGCGCCGCCCCGACGAGGTCTACGCCCTGACGTACGAGAAAATGCGGGATGCCTCGGAGGGGTACTACCGGCGCTTCCCCGGGCACCGCGACGCGATGCGGGCACGGCTCGATCTCGCAGACGCCGGCGGGATCGTCCTGCCGGACGGTGAGATCGTCTCGACGTCGCGGCTGCGGTCGCTCGGCATGCTGCTCGGAACGAATGACGGCTGGCAGACGCTGCACGCGCTCCTCGAGAGCGACCCGCACACGAACGCCTTCCGCTACGACCTCGCCGCCGAACTGCCGTTCTCGCCGCGGAACCCGCTCTACTACCTCTTCCACGAGTCGAGCTACGCCGACGGGTTCGCGACCCGCTGGAGCGCCGACCGCGTCGAGCCGGACGATTTCCGCGCCGACGCGACGCTCCTCACGGGCGAGCACGCCCGCCGGGACTGGCTCGACACGGTTCCCGGACTCGCACCGTGGCGAGGTGCCGCCCTGATGTTGGCAGAGGTCGAGTGGCCGCGTTTGTACGACGCCGACGCGCTCGCCTCCTCCGGCGCGCGCGGGGCGGCCGCTGTCTATGTGAACGATGTCTTCGTCCCCGTCGAGTTCTCGCTCGAGACGTCGCGGCTCCTCCCCGGGGTCACGCCCTGGATCACGAGCGAGCACGAGCACAACGGCCTGCGCGCGGGCGACGTGCTGCCGCGCCTCATCGACCTCGCGCACGGGCGCCGCGTGCGCTGACCTTTCCCGCGCGCGGCGCCGAAGGCGGTGTCAGCGGCCGAACAGCCCGGCGAGGAAGCCGCGCGGGGCGGGTGCGTCGTGGCCGGCGCACCGGTCTGCCCTGGCGACGCCGGCGAGGGCCTGCTCGACGTGCTGGCCGCAGCCGGTCCAGGTGGCTTTGCCGCAGGTGCGGCAGGTGATCTTCTGACACATGATGTGCTCCTTGGAGAGGGGTACTGAGGGGACGTGGTGGGTCAGGCGAGGGAGAGGAACAGCTTCTCCACCTCGTCGGAGGTGAGTCCTTCGGCGTCGGCCGCGCCCTCGGGGTCGACCATGCAGTCGCGCATCGCCGTCGCGATGATGGCGAAACCCGCGCGGTCGAGTGCGCTCGTCACAGCCGACAACTGGGTGACGACGTCGCGACACGACCCTCCGCGTTCGACAGCTGCGATGACGGCGCCCAGTTGACCCTGTGCGCGCCGGAGGCGGTTGAGGATGCGCTTTTGCGTAGCGGCGCGTTCTTCGTCGGTTCCGGTGACGATCATGCGTGAACTCCTTCGGTCGTGAGCACCCGCTCGGCGTCGGAGCCGAACCACTGGCGCAGGGTCTGGATGCCGCCGGAGAGCGACGTCGCGTCGATGTCGTTGCCCACGAGCACGCGGTAGGCGATGTTCGACCGCACCCCCGCCGCGCACATCACGCGCACCCGGCGCCCGTGGGCGGCGGCGTGCACCTCGTCGAGTCGGTCACGCAGCTCGGTGTGCGGGATGTTCAGCGCACCCGGCAGGTGACCGGTGGCGAATTCGTCTGCGCGGCGAACGTCGAGCACCAGGACATCCGCGCCGTCGTTCACCTCGTCGGAGTACCAGAGGCGCAGCCGGTCCGCGAGGAGATTCTCCGCGACCATGCCGAGGAGGTTCACGGCGTCTTTGGCCTGGCCGTACGGCGGCGCGTAGGCGAGATCGAGGTCGATGAGATCCGGCGCGCGCAGGCCGGCGCGCATGGCCGTGGCGAGTACATCGATGCGCTTGTCGACGCCCTCGCGTCCCGCGGCCTGTGCGCCGAGGAGCGTGCCGTCGTCGTCGATGTGGGCGATGAGATGCACCGCCGAGGCGCCGGGGAAGTAGCCCGCGTGCTGGTTGGGGTGCAGGTGCACGGTGCGGAAGGGCACACCGGCGGCCACGAGGTCGTCGCGGTTGGCCCCGGTCGACGCCACGGTGAGCGCGCCGATCCGCACGATCGCGGTACCGAGCGCAGGTGGGATGGCGCGGGCGTCCGCCGCACCGAAGATGTCGTCGGCGATGAGCCGACCGGCGCGGTTGGAGGGGCCGGCGAGGGCGAGGGGGCGGCGGATCCCCAGGGTTGCGTCGACGGAGAGGGTCGCGTCGCCGGCCGCCCAGACGCCGGCCGCGGAGGTGCGTCCGCGCTCGTCAACGACGATCGCCCCGCGCTCGGTGGCGATCCCGGCCTCCGCGACGAAGGCGGTGTCCGGTCGGACGCCGACCGACAGCACGACGATGTCCGCCGTGATGGCGCGTCCGTCCGCGAGCGTCACGGTCGCCCCGTCTGCCCCGTCCGAGATCGCCGCGGCGGCGACTCCGGTGTGGACGCGGATGCCGAGGCGCTCGAGCTCATCGGCGGCGACCTGCGCGAGCTCACGTTCGATGCGGGGGAGGACGTGGGGGGCGAGCTCGACGACGTCCACCTCGAGGCCGCGGTGACGCAGCGCCTCGGCGGCCTCGATGCCGATGTAGCCCGCGCCGAGCACCACGGCGCGGCGAGCGCCGTCGTCGACCCGGGTGCGGAGGTCGACGGCGTCGGCCACCGTGCGGAGCGTCCGTACTCTCGGCGAGTCGATGCCGGGGAGCGGAGGTCGCACCGCCGCCGCGCCCGGAGCGAGCACGAGTGCGTCGTAGTCGAAGGTCTCGGCGCCGTTCGGTGTCAGGGCGGTGACGGTCTGCGCCGCGGTGTCGATCGCGATGACCTCGTGTCGCGTGCGCACGTCGAGGTTCAGGGCGGCACGGAGGGTGTCGGGAGTGTGCAGGCGCAGGTCCTGCGCCGCGTCGATCTCGGCACTCACGTGATAGGGGAGTCCGCAGTTGGCGAATGACACCTCGGTGCCACGCTCGAGCACGATGATCTCGGCTTCTTCGCTGTGGCGGCGAGCGCGGGCGGCCGCGCTCATTCCCGCGGCGACGCCGCCGACGATGATGATCCTCATGGTTCCCTCTCCGCATCCGATTTACCCCTGGGGGTATTTGAATGGTACCCCGGGGGGTATACAAGCGCAAATCGCTCTTCTCGTGAGCGAATGAGTGGGGTCCGACCGCGTCAGGCGTCGAAGCTCAGCGAGAGCTTACGCAGCAGGCCCGCGAGGCGTTCCCGGTCGCCGCGAGAAAGAATGGAGAGGAGCTCGGCCTCCGCGTCGACGAGTCGCGTGATCGCGGCATCCACCCGCGTCTTGCCGTCCTCGGTCATCGTCACGAGGACGCTCCGCCCGTCGGCGGGGTCGGCCTCGCGGCGCACGAGGCGGCGCCCCACGAGTCGGTCGATGCGGTTGGTCATCGTGCCGCTCGAGACGAGGGTCTGCTGCAAGAGCTGCTTGGGGCTCAGCTGGTAGGGCTCGCCGGCCCGACGGAGCGCGGAGAGCACGTCCCACTCCCAGGGCTCCAGGTCGCTGCGGCGGAATGCCTCGCGCCGCGCGCGATCGAGGTGTCGCGAGAGCCGGTCGACACGCGAGAGCACCTCGAGCGGTGAGAAGTCGAGATCGGGCCGCTGCGTGCTCCACGCGTCGACGATGCGGTCGACTTCATCGTGCTCGGTGGCCATCGCTCCATTATCGCGGGTGCCGGCTCGCGCCCGTGGCAGACTGTAACCGCCCGCTGTGCGCGGGCGTTCCGCCGTGGTGTAACGGCAGCACGACAGCCTTTGGAGCTGTGAGGCCCAGGTTCGAATCCTGGCGGCGGAGCATGACGAACACGACGCTCGACGAGTCGCTGGCCATCGTGATCCTCGCCGCCGGGCAGGGAACACGCATGCGCTCGTCGCTTCCCAAGGTGCTGCACCGGATCGGCGGGCGCCCGCTCGTCGGCCACGTGCTGGACACGGCCCGCGACCTCGCTCCCGCGCACGTCCTCGTCGTCGTCCGCCACGAGCGCGACCAGGTCGCCGATGCGGTCACGGGTATCTCACCCGAGGTCGTCGTCGTCGATCAGGACGAGATCCCCGGCACGGGACGCGCCGTCGAGGTCGCGCTCGAGGCCGTCCCCGACTTCGCGGGTGACGTGCTCGTCCTCTCCGGGGACGTGCCGCTCCTCGACGTCGACACGCTGAGCGCCCTGATCGCCGACCACCGCGCGTCCCGCGCGGCGACGACCCTGCTGTCGGCCGTGCTGCCCGACGCGACCGGCTACGGCCGCGTCATCCGCGCCACCGACGGCACGGTGCAGCGGATCGTCGAGCAGAAGGATGCCACGGCCGCCGAGGCCGCCGTCACCGAGATCAACGCGGGCGTCTATGTCTTCCAGGCGCCCGTGCTGCGCCGCCATCTCGCGCTCGTCGGCACCGACAATGCGCAGCAGGAGAAGTACCTCACCGACGTCATCGCGCTCGCCCGTGCGGACGCGCTCGCCGTCTCGGCATCCATCGTGCGCGACGTCACACTCACGCTCGGCGTCAACGATCGCGCGCAGCTCGCCGAGGCGGGGCGGCTTCTCAACGCGCGCACGGTGCGCCGCTGGCAGCTCGAGGGCGCGACCATCCAGGACCCGGCGACGACGTGGATCGACGTGACCGCAACTCTCGCGCCCGACGTCACGGTGCTGCCCAACACGCACATCCTGCGGAGCACCGCTGTCGCCGCGGGCGCCGTCATCGGCCCCGACACGACCCTCGAAGACTGCGAGGTGGGTGAGAACGCGACCGTCCGCCGCACCGACGCGACCCTGGCCGTCATCGGCGCGGGCGCCACGGTCGGCCCGTTCGCCTACCTGCGACCCGGGACCAACCTCGCGGGGGGTGGCAAGATCGGCACATTCGTCGAGACGAAGAACGCCACGATCGGCGAAGGCAGCAAGGTGCCGCACCTCTCCTACATCGGCGACACGACGATCGGACGGGGCGTCAACCTCGGCGCCGGCGCGATCACCGCGAACTACGACGACATCGCCAAGCACCGCACCGAGATCGGCGATGAGGTGCACTCCGGCTCGCACAACGTGTTCGTCGCCCCGGTTAGGATTGGAGACGGCGCCAAGACCGGCGCCGGCGCGGTGATCCGCAAGGACGTCCCGGCCGGTGCGCTCGCCTTGAGCGTCGCCCCTCAGCGCAATGTCGAGGGGTGGGTCGAGAATCACCGACCGGGAACGGCAGCGGCGGATGCCGCAGCGCGTGCCCGGTCCGCACAGAAAGCGGACGATGGGGCGCAAGAAGAAGGCTGAGCAGGAGCGCGACGACATCGCGCCGGGCCTGGTGGTCAAGACCAAGAAGCGGCTCGTGGTCGCGTCGGGCAGCTCGCACCCCGATCTCGCGCGGGCGGTCGCCGCGCAGCTGGAGACGGAACTCGTCCCCACGGAGCATCGAACGTTCGCGTCGGGGGAGATCCTCACACGCTTCGAGGTCTCGATCCGCGGGTGCGACATCTTCCTCATCCAGTCGTTCGGCCCGCCGGTCAACGAATGGATGATGGAGCTGCTCATCATGCTGGATGCCGCCAAGCGCGCGTCCGCGAAACGCATCACCGTCGTCGCGCCGTACTACCCCTACTCGCGTCAGGACAAGAAGGGTCGCGGCCGTGAGCCGATTTCGGCTCGTCTCGTCGCCGACCTCTTCAAGACGGCCGGTGCCGACCGCGTCATGAGCGTCGACCTTCACGCCGCGCAGATCCAGGGCTTCTTCGACGGTCCCGTCGATCACCTGTTCGCCAAGCCCGTGCTCCTCGACTACTTCGAGAAGACACTCTCGCCGGAGGACCGCGAGAAGCTCACGGTGGTCTCGCCCGACACGGGCCGCGTGCGCGTCGCCGATCAGTGGTCGGACTCCCTGAATGCGCCGCTTGCGATCATCCACAAGCGGCGTGACCCGAACGTCGCCAACCAGGTGACCGTCAACGAGATCGTCGGCCGCGTCGACGGGCGCGTGTGCCTCCTCGTCGACGACATGATCGACACCGGTGGCACGATCGTGAAGGCCGCGCAGGCGCTCAAGGCGCAGGGCGCCGAGCGCGTCATCGTCGCCGCCACTCACGCCGTCTTCAGCGCGCCGGCGGTCGAGCGCCTGCAGGACAGCTCGATCGACGAGGTCGTCGTCACCGACACGCTTCCGCTGCCTCCCGAGAAGCGCTTCCCGGGTCTCACGATTCTGCCGATCGCGCCGCTGCTCGCGCGGGCCATCAAGGAAGTCTTCGAGGACGGCTCGGTCACGAGCATGTTCAACGGCGACGCCTGAGCGTCTCGTTCCTTCTTCCGGTCGTGGAGGGGATGAGGTGCGTCCGCGTCGGCAATAGGATCGCGTCATGCCCGCACGCGAGGCTCCGTCCCTCGAGATCGATCGCCCCTTCGCCCTCTCGGCCGACGCCGTGGCATCCGCCTTGGCGACCGGCGACGACGGATTGGATGCCGCCGAGGCGGCGGCGCGGCAGGGCGTCGTCGGCCCGAATCTCCTCCCCGAGCCGAAGCGCCAGCCGGGGTGGCTGCGCTTCCTCGGTCACTTCAACGACACGCTGATCTTCATCCTGCTGGGAGCCGCCGCGATCAAGGCGGTCATGGGGGACTGGCTCGACTTCTGGGTGATCATGACCGTCGCCGTCATCAACGCGGTGATCGGCTACGCGCAGGAGGGACGGGCCGAGAAGGCGCTCGCCGGCATCCGCGGCATGCTCTCCGCGGATGCGACGGTGCGGCGCGCAGGCGCGTGGGCGACGATCCCTGCCCAAGACCTCGTGCCCGGCGACGTCGTCCGACTGATGCCGGGTGACAAGGTGCCCGCCGACGTCCGTCTCGTGTCAGCGTCGCAGCTGCGCATCGAGGAGGCGGCGCTCACGGGAGAATCGGTGCCGTCGTCGAAGCAGACCGACGCGGTCGCTGACGACGCAGGTGTCGGAGACCGGGCGTCCATGGCCTTCTCGGGCACGATCGTGTCGGCCGGTCAGGGCGTGGGCATCGTGACCGCGACCGGTGCGCACACCGAGATCGGTCGCATCCAGGCGCTCGTGAGCGACGCCGGATCTCTCGCGACGCCCCTCACGAAGCAGCTCGACCGCTTCGGCAAGGTGCTGACGCTCGTCATTCTCGGGATGGCCGCCGTCATGATGCTGATCGGCCGCTACCTGCACCAGATGCCGTTCCCGGAGCTCATCTCCGCGACGATCGGCTTCGCGGTCGCGGCGATTCCCGAGGGTCTGCCCGCGCTCGTCACGATCACTCTCGCGATCGGCGTGCAGCAGATGGCCCGCCGGAACGCCATCACGCGGAAGCTCCCCGCGGTGGAGGCGCTCGGTTCGGTCACGACGGTGTGCTCCGACAAGACCGGCACCCTCACGAAGAACGAGATGACCGTCCGAACGATGGTGACGCCCGTCGCGCGCTACGAGGTCTCGGGCCTGGGCTACGACCCGTCCGGCGAGATCACGCCGGCGGGCGGGCGCGACCTCGCCGCGCTTCTGGCCGTTGCTGACCTGTGCAACGACGCCGAGGTCGTTCGCACCGACGACGGCGGCTGGACCCTGGTCGGCGAGCCGACCGAGGGTGCGCTCAAAGTCGTCGCGATGAAGGGCAAGGCGGATGCCGCGGGCGCGCACCGCATCGACGTCGTGCCGTTCGACTCGGCCAACAAGTTCATGGCGACGCTCGTCGAGGCCGGCACCGACGCCGGCGGTGGACGCGCCATCCTCGTGAAGGGCGCTCCCGACCGCATCCTCGAGCGTGCGCTCACCCAGCGCGGCGCGGACGGGTCGGAGACTCTCGACATCCCGTTCTGGGAAGCGGCGATCGACGATCTGAGCGGTCAGGGACTGCGGGTGCTCGCGGCGGCCCGCACGGCCACGCGGCGCACCGAGATCGGCGTGGACGACCTCGTCGACCTCGAGTTCCTCGGGCTGTGGGGCATCCTCGACCCGCCACGCCCCGAAGCGATCGACGCCATCGCGGACTGCCATGCCGCCGGCATCCGCGTGAAGATGATCACGGGTGACCACGCGGGGACCGCGCTCGCGATCAGCCGCGAGATGGGCCTCGTCCCCGCCGCGGCGTCGGAGTCGTCAGGCGGCGGGGGCACCCCCGTCCTCACCGGAGCCGAGCTCGAGGCCATGAGTCAGGACGAGCTGGCCAAGGTCGTACAGAAGGTCGACGTCTTCGCGCGCACGAGCCCCGAGCACAAGATCCGGATCGTTCGCGCCCTGCAGTCGCATCACGAAGTCGTTGCGATGACGGGCGACGGCGTCAACGACGCGCCCGCCCTCACGCGCGCCGACGTGGGCATCGCGATGGGCATCAAGGGCACCGAGGCGACGAAGGAAGCCGCGGAGATCGTCCTCGCCGACGACAACTTCGCGACGATCCGCAGCGCCATCCGCGAAGGACGCCGCATCTACGACAATCTCCGCAAGTCGGTCGTGTTCCTGTTGCCGACCAACGGTGCGCAGTCGCTCGTCATCCTCGTCGCGGTCGTCTTCGGACTGACCCTGCCGCTCACGCCCGTCCAGGTGCTCTGGGTCAACATGGTGACCGCCGTCACGCTGTCTCTCGCGCTGGCGTACGAACCGGCCGAGCGCGGCATCATGACGCGCCCGCCGCGGGGAGCGGGCGGATCGATCATCGCGGGCCGCGAACTCGGCTTCGTCCTCCTCGTCTCGCTGCTCATCGGCGGGGCGACCCTCGCCGTGTTCGGCATCTCCCTGGCATCCGGGACCGATCTCGCGATCGCGCGGACCGAGGCCGTCGCGATGCTCGCCCTCGGGCAGCTCGCTTACCTGCTCAACTGCCGGTTCCTCACGCGGTCGTCGATCACGCCGGATGTCCTGCGCGGGAATCCGGTGGTCTGGTGGTCAGCTGTCGCCCTCATCGTGCTGCAGCTCGTCTACACGTACGTGCCGTTCATGAACGCGCTGTTCGGCTCCGAGCCGCTGAGCCCGCTCGGCTGGCTCCTGCCGATCGCCTTCTCGATCGTGATCTTCCTGCTCGTCGAGGTGCTCAAGGGCATCCGGCGCCGTGCTGCCGCGGCGGGTACCGGCGCAGCCGGTGTCGGATTCAATGCAGACGCATAGGTGAGACGGGGGAGTCGCAGAGCTCTCGCCGGATAGTTTGGGAGTCGCCACCGCATCTTCCCGCGGACGGCACGACCGAAGGAGGACCATCATGATCCGCACCACTGCCGTTGCCCGTCCCATCCGCGTGGGCGTCGCCGCCGCATCCGTTCTCGGCATCGTCACCCTCGCCGGGTGCGCGGGTACCGCCGAGGCGGAGCCCGCCACGACCGCCGCGACGCCGAAAGCGACGCAGAGCGACTCCGCCGACGCAACCGCCTCCGCCACGGCGTCGGCCGGGGGATCCGGCAGCGCCTACACCGACGGCACCTACACCGCCGACGGCTCCTACCAGACACCTGAATCGGTGGAGAAGATCAGCGTCACCGTCACGCTGCAGGACGATGTCATCACCGCCGTCAGCGTCTCCGGCAACCCGCAGAAGCGTGAATCCGAGGAGTACCAGAGCAAGTTCATCGGAGGGATCAGCAGCGAGGTCGTCGGCAAGAGCATCGATGAGATCTCCGTATCGCGCGTCGCCGGGTCGTCGCTCACGAGCGGCGGATTCAACCAGGCGATCGAGACCATCAAGGCCGAAGCGGCGGCGTGGTGGATGCCGCGGTGGCGGCTGGCCGCACGTTCACTGCGATCGGCACGCGCTGGCAGATCGACACCGGGGTGCCGCTCGCGGCATCGGTGTCGGCCGAGATCGACGCCGTCATCGCGCGGTTCGATCGGGAGTGGTCGCGGTTCCGTGACGACTCCCTCGTGAGTGCGCTCGCGCTCTCGGGAGGAGCGGTGAACGCCCCGGCCGATGCGGAGGCGATGCTGGGCCGCTACGTCGCACTCGCCGAAGCGACGGCGGGCGCCGTCAACCCGCTCATCGGCGATGTCCTCGCCCGTCGCGGATACGACGCGCGGATCTCGCTCGAGGACCGCGGTGCGCAGGCGGCGCCGCAGGGATGGCGCGACCTCCTCACGTGGACGGACGGCGAGCTGGCGCTCGCGGAGCCGGCCATGATCGACGTCGGTGCGCTCGGCAAAGGCCGGCTCGTCGACCTCGTCGGAGCGGTGCTCGCCGCCCGCACCGACGGCCCGTTCGTCGTCGACGCGAGCGGCGACATCCTCGTCCACGGCGTGCGGGAGCGCGTCGCCCTGGAGCATCCGTACGATCCGCGGCGCGCGATCGGCGTGTGGGAGGTCTCCGAGGGGGCGCTGTGCGCATCGGCCACGAACCGCCGCGCGTGGACGGGCCCCGGCGGCGTGGGCCTGCACCATGTGCTCGACGCGCGCACGGGGGAGCCCGTCCGCGAGATCGCGGCGACCTGGGCGCTCGCGGCCGACGCGATGACGGCGGATGCCGCCGCGACGGCGCTCTTCTTCGCCGGCGGTGACGCGTTCGCGCACGACCACGACGCGCAGTGGGTGCGCATGACGACCTCGGGGCGCGTCGAGTGGTCTCACGGATGTACGGCAGAGTTGTTCACGTGATGTCTTCGCTGACCGCCCTGTGGAACCGCACCTTCGCCGTCCTCGGCCGGGTGTCGATGTACCGCCTCGTCGTCTTCGCCCTCGTAGCGCTCGCAGTGATCGCGTTCGTGCTCTCGTTCTTCGCCGTGCTCGCGCCGTCTCCGCTCGAGCTCGTCGCGGCGTGGGCCGCCCTGGCGGCATCCTGCGTCGCGACCGACGCGGTCGCTCATCGCCTCCTCGGCAAAGCGTGGCGCTGGGAGTCGTCGCTGATCACGGTGCTGATCCTCCTCTTCGTGCTGCGGCCGACGCTCGAGCCGCTCGGTCTCGTGGGCTTGTTCGTCGCGGGCGTCGTCGCTTCGGCATCCAAGTACCTGCTCGCCTGGCAGGGGCGCCATATCTTCAACCCGGCCGCCGTCGGTGCGACGTTCCTGACGGTCGTGAGCATCTGGCTGCCCGATCTCGGTTCGTCGTCGTGGTGGGTCGGGACGCCCTACCTCGCCGGGCCGGTGATCCTCCTCGGCCTGGTCGTGCTGCTGCGGACCGAGAAGGTGCGGATCATCACCCTCTTCCTCGTCGTGGCGGTCGCCGTCGCATTCGTGCGGGCCTCGATCCAGTTCTCGCAGGCCGGGCTGGAGTTCGACCCCGGCGCGGTGTTCTGGCAGCTGCTGTGGTCGTCCCCCTTCCTCTTCCTCGGCGCATTCATGCTCTCCGAGCCTTTGACCCTGCCCCCGCGCCGGTGGCAGCAGTTCGCGGTGGCGGCGCTCGTCGGCATCCTGGCCGGCTGGCCCATCGATCTCGGCGACATCAGCCTCGGCCAGGAGCGCGCGCTTCTCGTCGGCAATCTGCTCGCCTTCGCGTTCACGGTGCGTACCGCGGTGCGCCTGCGCTTCGTGCGCCGCGACGCGCTGACCCCGTCGGTGCGCGAGCTGGTCTTCCGCGCCGAGGGCCGGTTCCGCTTCGCGGCGGGGTAGTACCTCGAGCTCGAGGTGCCGCACGCGCACGCCGACGCCCGTGGAACACGCCGCGAGTTCTCGATCGTGTCGGCTCCGGGCGACCTCCCCGAAGTGCGCATCGCGCTGCGCGAGGGCTCGCAGTCGACGTACAAGAAGGCGCTCGCGCTCGTCGAGCCGGGGCAGGAGCTGGCGGTCACGGGCGTCTGGGGCGACTTCGTCCTGCCCGCGCGAGCCTCGGCGCCCGTTCTGATGGTCGCGGCCGGAATCGGCGTGACGCCGTTCGTGTCGCAGCTGCGCGACCTGCGTCGCTCGGGCGAAGACCGCGACGTCGTGTTCGTGTATGTGGCGTCGGATGCCGAGGAGCTCGCCTTCCGGGAAGACCTGGAAGCCGCCGGCATCCCCGTCATCGTGTTCACGCGCAATGAACCGGGCGCACTGCCCCCGCACTGGCGTTGGGCGCGGGGTGTGCGCCTCGATGCCGCTGGGCTCGAGCAGGTCGTGCCGGACCTCTCCGCGCGTCATGCGTACATCTCCGGTCCGCCCGGCCTGATCGCCGACCTCGCGCCTGCGCTCGAGAAGGCCCGCTCGATCACGACCGACGCGTTCTCGGGGTATTGACCGCGCGGCGCCTGCCTTCCGCGCAGACCAGGTGGCGCAGACGTCGGGCTCAGGCACGGTGAGCCCGACGTGCACGCCACCTCTTCAGGTCGCGTGGTCCGTCAGGGTGTGAAGCCGCGGCGCGCCAGAGCGTCGCGGACGATCAGGTCCGCCGTGGGAGGTGCTCCGCCGGCGCCGCGCACATCGGTCGAGGTGAGGCGCACGATCTCGTACCCTGCGCGTACGTAGGCCGCGTGCTTCGCGATGTCGCGCCGCCACTGCGCGCGGCTCGTGCGATGGTGGTCGCCCTCGACTTCGACGATGACCCGGTACGCCTCGTAGCGCGCGTCGGCGATGCCGAGCAGGGTCCCGCGCTCGTCTCTGATCTCGACGTCGAGATCAGGCTCGGGCAGGCCTGCGGCCGTCGTCGCGAGTCGGAAGTCGGTCTCGAGCGGCGACATACTGCCGACGCGCACGCGCTCGAGCGCGCGCAGCAGCTTCGGGCGCCCGCGCCTGCCGGGCGCATCCGCCGCGTCGCGCAGCTGATCGATCGTGGCCAGTCGGTTCAGCGGTTGCGGGGTCCCACGCTCGTCGCGGGGAATCCTCACGATCGCGTCTCCGAGGATCACGAGCTCGCGCACGTCCAGCACTCCGGCGAGCATCGCCCATGTCGTCGCGGGGCTCGTCACGCGGAGTCCCTCGAGCTCCAGAACGGTCGCGAGGTGCGGCGCGACCTTGACGCCGTGGATGCCGGGGCGCCGAGGCGCGCGGTGCGGCGCGAGAACTCCGACGCACAGCTGCGGCCCGGAATCGCATGGCAGTCCCCAGGCGACGGCAGCAGACCGTCCCGCGAGGAACGCGTGCGACGGCGCGACCTGCGCGTACGCTCGCGCGTCCCGGAGCACGCGGCTCCGGTGGGCGCGATCGCGGGCGAGCGGCTCCTCGGCATCCCACGGCTCGTCCGGCGTGCGTCGACGACGCATGCCGTGGAAGGGGCGCTCGAGATCCCGTGCCTCCAAGCGGCCCCGGGTGTGGCCGGCGGCGCGTGCGGCGGCGACGGAGAACTGCGCGCCGAGATGCGCGGACAGTGGTCGGGGAGGGACAGGCATGCTATGACCGTGGCCCGTCCGAGCCGGGCCCGGGACCCGCGAGCCGCCATCTGTGGATGATCTGGCGAACACCCCGCCTGTGGAGGAGGCGTTCCACGTCGTGATCACGGTGACGCAGATGCTGGTCTCAGACCGTCTGACCCCCGCGTTCGCGCCAACTTTCCGGCGGCATCCCGAGAGAGGTGGCGCGTACGCGGAGTTCGATGCGGCCGACCCCGGCGTTCGCGCCACCTTTCGCGCGAGGCGGGTCAGTCGGCGGCGGGTGTCGCCGGGCGCGCGGGCAGGCGCACGGTGAACACGGTCGACCCGGGGGCGCTGTCGACCGAGATCGTCCCGCCGTGGGCGGTCACGATCGCCTTCGCGATCGACAGGCCGAGGCCCGTGCCGCCTGTCTGTCGCGCGCGTGAGGAGTCCGCGCGTGAGAAGCGCTCGAACAGGTCGTTCGCGACGGCGGGGTCGATGCCCGGGCCGTCGTCGGCGATCCGGACGACGGCGTGGCCGTCGTCGATCGCGACGGACGCCGTCACGTGCACGCCCGCGGGGGTGTGCACACGCGCGTTCGTCAGCAGGTTCGCGATGACCTGATGCAGACGCGTCGCGTCACCCGCGACGATGACCGGCTCTTCGGGCACATCGATGATCCACTCGTGGTCAGGGCCTGCCGCCTGGGCGTCGGCGACGGCATCCACGATGACGCGCGTCACGTCGACCGCGTCGTACACGAGCTCCGTGCCCTCGTCGAGGCGGGCGAGGAGCAGCAGGTCCTCGACGAGCGTCGTCATCCGCAGGGATGCCGCCTGGATGCGCTCCAAGCCCTGCTGCGACTGGCCCGCGCTCAGCTCCAACTGAGCCTTCGTGACCCGGGTGCCCGCGTCACGCGCCTGCGCGAGCGCGCGCAGCGACAGCTCGGAGTAGCCGCGGATCGCCGCGAGCGGCGTCCGCAGCTCGTGTGAAGCGTCGGCGACGAAGGCCCTCATGCGCTCCTCGTTGCGCTGGCGCGCGGCAAGGGACGAGTCGACGTGGTCGAGCAGGGTGTTCAGCGCCGCACCGACCGCGCCGATCTCGTCGGACGGGTCGGCCTGCTCGTCGGGTACGCGCTCGGTGATCCTGACCTCGCCCGAGTCGAGCGGCTGCGCGGCGACGCGCCCGGCCGTCTCGGCGACCGAGCGCAGCGGCTTGAGAGACCGCTGGATGACGAGGGCGACGATCGCGGCGAGGACGAGGAGGCCTCCCACGGTGACGAGCCCGACGGTCAGGAGGATCTGTCCGATCGTGTCGTTCACGGTCGAGACGGGCAGGCCTGCGGCGATCACATAGCTGTTGCCGACGCGACCGGTGTACATGCGGTACGTGCCGACGCCGTCGATCTCGACGGTCGTGAAGGGGCCGTAATCGAAGGCGTTCACGATCGCGTCGACGTCTTCCGCCGGAAGCGACGTGACGGTGTCGTCGCCGGAGAAATAGGCACCGTCGGTCCCGTTCGCCGACTGGACGACGAGCAGAACACCGGAGGGGAGGTTTCGTCCGTCGCGGAGCGTGTCGGCGGCGGTTCCGGTGCCGGTGAAGCCGCCGGGCTTGCCGATCAGCTGCACGCCCGCCCTGTTCGCGGCATCCTTCACCGCGTTGTCGAGCTGGGTGCTGAGGATCGATCCGAGGAACGCGCCCGTCGCGAGCCCCACCGCCGCGAGGATCAGTGCGACGAACGATACGACCGTGACGATGAGCCGGGTCTGCAGGCTCCATCGCCGCCGCACGCGAGTCGGTGCGGACGGTGCGGTCGGCGCCACGGTGCTCACTGTGGCGCTTTGATCATGTACCCGACCCCGCGCACGGTGTGGATGAGCGGGTCGCGGCCGGCGTCGATCTTCTTACGAAGGTACGAGATGTAGAGCTCGACCACCGAGGACCGCCCACCGAAGTCGTAGTTCCAGACGCGATCGAGGATCTGCGCCTTCGACACCACGCGACGCTGGTTGCGCATGAGAAAGCGCAGCAGCTCGAACTCCGTCGCCGTCAGGTCGATCTCGGTGCCTGCGCGCTCGACCTCGTGCGAGTCCTCGTTGAGCGAGAGCTCGCCGACGCGCAGGATCGGGTCGGCGCCGCCCGCCGTCGCTGTCCCCGCCCGGCGCATGAGGCCGCGCAGTCGCGCGACGACTTCCTCGAGGCTGAACGGCTTCGTCACGTAGTCGTCACCGCCCGCCGTGAGACCGGCGACGCGGTCGCTGACGGCGTCTTTCGCGGTCAGGAAGAGCACGGGTACGTCGTTGCCCGCGTGACGCAGCCGCTGCAGGACGGCCATGCCGTCGAGGTCCGGCATCATGATGTCGAGGACGAGCGCGTCCGGGTCGAACTCGCGCGCCTGCGTCAGGGCGTCGAAGCCCGATCCGGCGGTACGCACCTCCCACCCCTCCATCCGGAGTGCCATCGACAGGAGGTCGGTGAGCATCTGCTCGTCGTCGACGACGAGCACGCGAAGGGCGGAGCCGTCGGGGCGGCGCAGAGACGGGGCGGCGGAAGTCATGCGTCCATTCTGGTGCGCTTCCTGTGGACCGCCTATGCCACGCGTTATGGGAAGACTATGAGTTCGCCGGGCGCCGTCCGCGTGCGGCACTGCCGTAGGGTGAGACCCATGGCCGTGCCGCACTGCGTCCTCTACAAAGGCGCCGAAGCCCTTCCCGTCGATCAGGACCCCGCCACCGCGCTCGCGGCGGCGCGAGCGCAAGGAGCGATGCTCTGGATCGCCCTCGTGGAGCCCTCGCGGGACGACGTGCACGCGCTCGCCTCTGCGCTCGACCTGTCGACTCTCGGTGTGGCATCCACGCTGCGCAACAATCAGCGCTCGAAGCTCGATCACTTCGGCGATCACCTCTATCTCGCGCTGCAGCCGGCGCAGTACGACGACGCGGCCGAGGCGGTCGAGTGCCACGAGGTCGACGTGTTCGTCGGTGACGAGCTGTTCGTGGCGATCTCGCCCGACGGGGCCGTCGACCTCGAGCAGATGCGCGCCCTCCTCGAGGAGCACCCCGAGGTGCTGCAGAAGGGGTCGTACGGCGTGCTCTGGGCGACCCTCGAGTACGTGACGCGCGGCTACCGCGGGGTGCTGGACGGCATCGAGCACGATATCGACCAGATCGAGGAGGAGCTGTTCGGCGAGGATGCCGGCGTCTCGCACCGCATCTTCGCCCTGCAACGCGAGGTGATCGACCTGCATCACGCGACGGCGCCGCTCGAGAACATGCTCGACCGACTGCAGCGCATCGTCAGCGCCCGCGCGCACCGCGACGAGGCGCCCGCCTTCCGCGAGATCGCCGATCGCGCACGCTACGTGGACGGACGTGTGGCGGCGTTCCGGCACACGCTCGACAATGCGCTCACGGTGCACGCGACGATCGTCGACCAGCGCCGCAACGACGCGATGCAGCGCATGACGGAGCAGAGCATTCAGCAGAACGAGCAGGTGAAGAAGATCTCCTCCTGGGCCGCGATCGGCTTCGCTCCCACGCTCGTCGCCGGCATCTACGGAATGAACTTCCAGTTCATGCCCGAGCTGTCCTGGCCGTGGGGCTATCCGTTCGCGATCGGCCTGATGATCGCGGTGAGCGCGGGGCTGTACACCCTCTTCAAGCGCAACGACTGGCTGTAGTCGCCCCGCGCACCGGCGTCAGTGGGTGTCTTCGGCTTCGATTTCGGTGCGGTCGCCGGACCAGAGGGTGTGGAAGGTGCCCTCTTTGTCGATGCGCTTGTAGGTGTGCGCGCCGAAGAAGTCGCGTTGGCCTTGGATGAGGGCGGCGGGCAGGCGCTTCGCGCGGAGTCCGTCGTAGTACGCGAGCGAGGAGGAGAAGGCGGGCGCGGGGATGCCGGCGGTCGCGGCCGTGCCGACGATCTGCCGCCACGCGTCCTGCGCGCGGCCGAGGGCGTCGACGAAGTACGGTGCGGTCAGCAGCACCTCGAGGTTCGGCTCGGCGGCGTAGGCGTCGGCGATGCGGTTGAGGAACTGGGCGCGGATGATGCAGCCCGCACGCCAGATCTTCGAGATGGCGCCGAGATCGATCGTCCAGCCGTACTGTGCCGCGCCGGCGCGGATCTCGTCGAAGCCCTGCGAGTACGCGACGATCTTCGACGCGTAGAGAGCGAGGCGCACCTGCTCGACGAACGCGTCGGCGTCGTCGACGGTGAACGCGTCCTCCGCGGGTCCGGGAAGGCCGCCGGAGACGGCGCGCTGCTCACGGTGGCTCGACAGCGAGCGGGCGAATGTCGCCTCGGCGATCCCCGACACCGGCACGCCGAGGTCGAGGGCGGTCTGCACCGTCCACGCGCCGGTGCCCTTGGCGCCGGCCGAGTCGAGGATCACGTCGACGAGCGGCTTACCGGTCGTGGCATCCACCTGACGGAGCACCTCGGCGGTGATCTCGATGAGATACGACTCGAGCTCGCCGCGGTTCCACTCGGCGAAGATGTCGGCGATCTCGGCGGGCGTCTTGCCCGTGCCGCGCCGGATGAGATCGTAGGCCTCGGCGATCAGCTGCATGTCGGCGTACTCGATGCCGTTGTGCACCATCTTGACGAAGTGGCCGGCACCGTCGTGGCCGACGTGCGTGACGCACGGCTCGCCCTCGGCGACCGCTGCGATGCTCTTGAGGATCGGGCCGAGAGTCACCCACGCCTCGTCGGGACCGCCGGGCATGAGAGAGGGGCCGAGCAGGGCGCCCTCCTCACCGCCGGAGACGCCCATGCCGACGAAGTTGAAGCCGCGCTCGCGCACCGCCTTCTCACGGCGGATGGTGTCGGTGAAGAGCGAGTTGCCGCCGTCGATGATGATGTCGCCCGGCTCGAAGACCTCCATGAGCGACTCGATCACCGCATCCGTCGGACCGCCGGCTTTGACCATGATGATCGCGGTGCGCGGCTTCTGCAACGCGGCCGCGAACTCCCCGTAGCTGAACGCGGGCACGAACCCGGCCTCGGGGTGATTAGCGACGAGCTCGTCGGTCTTCGACCGCGACCGGTTGAACACCGCGACCGTGTTGCCTTCGCGCGAGGCGAGATTGCGAGCGAGGTTCGATCCCATCACCGCGAGTCCGACGACTCCGATGTTGGCGGTGGGCTCTGCGTCGGCCTGGGCTTCGGGCACGGAAAACTCCTTCGATGCGGGTCGTGGGTTCATGACTCAGCGTAGACCGCCGTGGCGGTACCGGGGTTCGTGTGACGGTTCGCGGTGAGTCGCCGCGTGACGGACAGGTCTCGGTCGCCCAGTCCGGCGTCGACGATCTCGTCGAAGATGCTCTGGAGGGCGGGGATGAGCGCCGGTCGGATGTCGGTGGCGCGCGCGACGTCGGCGGCGAAGCGGAGGTCCTTCACCATGTATTTCGCGGCGCCCGAGGGGGAGTCGTCGCCGGCGACGAGGCGGTCCTTGCGGCTCGTGAGGAGGTTGGATCCGGCGTATCCGCCGCCCAGGAGCGTCCACAGGGAGTCGAGGTCGATGCCGGAGCGGGCAGCGAGCTCACTCGCCTCCCCGAGCGCTGTGATGGTCGCGGCGACCACGAGCTGATTGCACGCCTTCGCGACCTCGCCGGCGCCGAGCGGCCCGAGTCGGACGGGCGTCCCGCAGGGCGCGAGCAGAGCGGCGGCGCGCGCCGCGGCATCCTCGTCTCCGCCGATCATGATCGAGAGGGTGCCCGCCGTCGCGCCGTCGACGCCGCCGGAGACAGGGCAGTCGACGACCTCGATGCGCCGACCGGGCACGCTGGCAAGGCGTTCGGCGAGAGCGCGCACGCCGGTCGGAGACGAGGTCGACCCGATCATGAGGAGGAGGCCGCCGCCGTCGGGTATGCCTGCGAGCAGCCCGTCCGGGCCGTCGAGGGCGGCCTCGAGCTCGGGGAGATCGGGCAGCATGACGAGGATCGCGTCCGTGGCCGCGGCAAGCTCTCGCGGCGTGTCGGTCCACGTCGCACCGGCCGCGACGAGGTCCGGTCGCGGGGAGCGCGCCTGCACGACGAGGTGACTGCGGGCGGCGAGGAGGTTCTGCGCCATCGGTGCGCCCATGGCGCCCAGACCGAGGACGCCGAGGCGTGTCGCAGGGGCGGGGGAAGCGGGTGTCTCGACGTTGAGAGAGGAGCTCATGCGGCGAGTGTAGCGCATGTCCAAAATCCAGAACACTGTTCAGTAGGTTGAACACTTGATAGGCTTGTGTCCATATTCTCCACCTTTTCACCATCCCACCCGAAGGAGGGCTCCGGATGCCTGAGGACACGACCCTGCGCGCCGTCGCCGCCGTTCCCCTGCGCGAAGACCTCTGCGCCCTGATCGAGACGCTCGAACCCCGCGTGCAGATGATCCGCGACCACCGCCTCACCGCTCCCATGCGTGGGCCGGCCGACTGGTCCGGCGACCCCGACTTCACCCGCACGCCCGAACAGCAGCGCGCCTTCGACGAGATGGTCGACTCCGCCGACGCGCTCTTCGGCATCCCCGATGTCGACCCCGCTGCGCTCGCGCGCACCGTCCGGGACAACCCGAAACTCCGCTGGGTCATGACCACGGCGGCCGGCGGGGGAGCGCAGGTGCGTGCCGCACAGCTCGACCGGGCGGCCCTCGACCGCATCGCCTTCACGACGAGCGCCGGCGTGCACGGCGGCCCGCTCGCTGAGTTCGCTGTGTTCGGCGTGCTCGCCGGAGCGAAGAACCTGCCCCGCCTCATCGAGGACCAGCAGGGTCGTGCATGGCCGGACCGCTGGGAGATGCGTCAGCTCGATGAGATGACGGTCCTCGTGGTGGGCCTCGGCGGCATCGGCGCCGAATGCGCGCGCCGCTTCCACGCCCTCGGCGCACGCGTGTGGGGGACGACGCGTTCGGGCGCTCCCGTCGACGGGGTCGACCGACTCATCCCGCTCGACGAACTGGTGGATGCCGTAGCGCACGTCGACGCGATCGTCGTCACGCTGCCGGGGACCGACCAGACGCACCACCTCATCGATGCCGAGATCCTCCGCGCCGCTCGCCCCGGCGTCATCCTCGCGAGCGTGGGCCGGGGGACCGTGATCGACGAGACCGCCCTGCTCGCCGCGCTCGAGGACGGGACCGTCTCGTTCGCCGCGATGGACGTCTTCGAAGTCGAGCCGCTCCCCGTGGACTCGCCGCTGTGGGCTCACCCGAGGGTGCTCGTGAGTCCGCACACCGCCGCGCTGTCGAGCCGCGAGGAGGAGCGCATCGCGCGGCGCTTCGCCGAGGACGCGACGCGGCTGCTCGACGGTGTGCCGATGAGGGCGGTTGTCGATACGGTCGAGTTCTACTGACCTATCCGCTCGCGCCCGTCGCGGGCGATCGAGGAGGAACCATGACGGAAGGCGACGACGCCGACCGTGCGGGGCGCGACCCCGCACCGGCCGTGACCCGCAGCGTCCGCCTGCTGGAGGTGCTGGCGGATGCCGGCCGCCCGCTGACGCTCACCGAACTCGCGAGCGCGCTCGGTCTCGCCAAGTCCTCCACCGCGAACCTCTGCCTCGCGCTGGAAGCGGCGCGGATGGTCGAGCGGGCGCCGCAGGGCTACCGCCTGGGTCTGCGCACCGCCGAGCTCGGTGGGGCGTTCGCGGCCCAGTTCAACCAGGTGCGCGAGTTCTACGCCGTGTGCGACGCCTCCGACGTGCTGCGCGGCGAGCTCGTCCAGATCGCGCTCCTCGACGGTGTCGACGCCCTCTACATCGCGCGACACGAGGGGGCGCAGTCGATGCGCATCGGCACGCCGCTCGGCTCTCGACTGCCGGCGGCGCTGTCGGCGACCGGACGGGCACTCCTGTCGACGCTCGACGACGACGCGGTCATCGCTCTGCTGGGCGTCGGGGCGGAGTTTCCTGCCCTCACCGAGAACAGTCCCCGCACGCTCGACGCGTTGCGCGAGCGTCTCGCGCGTGCCCGCGAGCGGGGGTGGGCCCTGGATGCCGAGGAGTCGTTCCCCGGCATCGTCGGGGTCGCCGTTCCCCTCGAGGGCTGGGCGCCGGGCGATCCGCAGCTCGCCCTCGGTGTCGGCATCCCCGCCACGGAGGCCTCCGACGCCCGGGTCGAGACGGTCGCCGCCGCCCTGCAGGCGGCCGCGCATCAGCTCACGAATCCGTTCAGTGCGGCCGCGGGGCGAGGCTGACCGCTTCAGGAGGCGGGAGTGCAGAGGAAACTCCGTGATGTCTGAGCCGATCGAAGGAGATGGCCGTGACCACGACCCACACCGATGTGGACGTCAAGCTTGACGATCCCGACTACGCTGCGAACCTGCGCCGCGCGACGCTCGCCTCGAGCATCGGCAGTGCGCTCGAGTACTTCGACTTCGCCCTCTACGGGCTGTCGACGGCGCTGATCTTCAACGTCCTGTTCTTCGACCAGTCGAACCCGGCGATGGCGACCGTCGCGGCATTCGCGACCTTCGGCGTCGGATTCGTCGCGCGCCCCTTCGGCGGTCTCTTCTTCGGCACGCTCGGCGACAGGCTCGGCCGCAAGTGGGTGCTCGTCATCACGATCCTCCTGATGGGCGGTGCCTCGACGGCGATCGGCCTGCTCCCGACCTACGCCCAGATCGGCATCTGGGCGCCGATCCTGCTCGTGCTGATGCGCCTTCTGCAGGGCTTCGGTGCGGGGGCCGAGCAGGCGGGTGCGACGGTGCTCATGGCGGAGTACGCGCCGGTCAAGCGGCGCGGCTTCTTCTCGGCGCTGCCGTTCATCGGCATCCAAGCGGGCACCCTGCTGGCGGCCGTCGTCTTCAGCATGATCTCGCTCCTGCCCGAGGACCAGCTGCTCTCCTGGGGCTGGCGCGTCCCGTTCCTCGCGTCCTTCCTCCTCATCCTCGTGGCCCTCTTCATCCGCATGCGGCTGCGCGAGACGCCGACGTTCGTCGAACTCGAAAAGAGCGAGCAGATCACGGACCGCCCGATCCGCGAGATCTTCGGCCACGGGCTGCCGGGCGTCATCGTCGGCATCGGGCTGCGGATGGCCGAGAACGGCGGCTCCTACATGTTCAACACCCTCGCGCTGTCGTTCTTCGTCGCGGTCGCCGGCCAGAGCGCCGACAAGAGTCTGCTCACGTGGGGCGTCACGCTCGGCTCGCTCATCGGCATCTTCTCGGTGCTGCTCACCGGCGCACTGTCTGACCGCATGGGCCGGCGCACCGTCTACCGCGTGGGCGCTCTGTTCCTCCTGGTCTACTCGTTCCCTGCGTGGTGGCTGCTCACCCTCGGCAACCACGCGATCGCGATCGCCGTGATCGCGGTGGGCATCGGCTTCGGCGTCAACGTCATGCTCGGCCCGCAGTGCGCGATGCTCCCCGAGATGTTCGGCAACCGTCACCGCTACCTCGGCGTCGCGATGGCGCGCGAGATCTCCGCGGTCCTCGCCGGTGGACTCGCCGGCGTGCTCGGCGCCTACCTCATCGCCGTGAGCGGTGCGAACTGGCTGCTCCTCGCGATCTACATGGCGACGCTCGCGCTCATCACGACGGCGGCGACCTTCCTGGTGCCGGAAACCCTGCGACGCGATCTCACCCGCACCGACGACGCCGTCAAGGTGTCGCGCGGCGAGTCGGGCGAAGGCGTCTCGTCCACGACTGTCAGCGTCCGCACGATCGAGTGGTGAGGCGGCGATGCTGATCGGGCGGGTGCGCACGGCGACGGGGGAGACGCTCTGGGTGCGGACGGAGGGCGCCCGGATGCTCGCCATCGAGGATCCGTTCACCGCCCACGCTGCGGGGCGCGCTCCTGAGGACGTCGCCGGCGCCCCGCCCGTCACGGGTGAGCTGCTGGCGCCGTGCGCGCCGCTTCTCGTCGTCGGCATCGCGCAGAACGGTCCGGAGCATCCGGCGCCCGTGCAGGCGTGGCTGAAGAGCCCGCGGGGAGTGATCGCGAGCGGCGCCGAAGTGACCCTGCGGCGTGATGCCGGGCGCACGGTCGCAGAGGGGGAGATCGCAATCGTCATCGGCCGAGAGACGACGGGGCTCACGGAGGCGACGGCGGCGGACTTCGTGCTCGGCATCACGGCCGTGAACGATCTGTCGAGCCCCGATCGCGCTCTCGTGGACCCGCGCAACTTCGAGAGCAAGTCGGGCGCGGGCTACACGCCGCTCGGCCCGTGGATCGACACGTCGGCGCGGATCGACGACGTCGCGCTGCGCGTGTCGGTCGACGGCGAACTCGTCGCCGAGACGGATGCCGGGGCGCTGCCGTGCTCGATCGCCCGCTGCCTCGCCTACCTTGCCGCCTGGACGACGCTCGGGCCCGGGGACGTCGTCATGACCGGCGCGCCGTTCAGTCAGGCCGAGATCGCACCCGGGCAGACCGTCGTCGTCGAGGTCGGGGTCGCCCGCCTCGTCACTCCGACGAGATGAGAATCCGCCGCACGCCGGTGAAGCCGCACGACATCGAAAGAGACTCCTCATGACCATTACCGCCGTCGTGGCCCACGGCGCCGACGATCTCCGGGTCGAGAGCCTTCCCGAACCGGCCCCCGCGCCGGATGAAGCCGTCGTCGAGGTCGCGTACGGCGGCGTCTGCGGCTCGGATCTGCACTACTGGCGCCACGGCGCAGCAGGAGCGTCGATCCTGCGCGAACCGATGGTGCTCGGGCACGAGCTGTCCGGGACGATCGTCGTCGCCGCGCACGATGGCTCGGGCCCCGCGGTCGGAACGCGCGTCGCGGTGCACCCGCTCACTCCGCGTGGCGACGGCGTCACACCGTACCCCGAGGATCGACCGAATCTCGCTCCGGCATCCACCTATCTCGGATCGGCGATGCGCCTTCCGCACACGCAGGGCGGCTTCGCCGACCGCGTCGCCCTGCCGACGCGGATGCTTGTGGCGCTACCGGACGGCATGGATCTCCGCCTCGGTGCGCTCGCGGAACCCGCCGCCGTCGCATGGCACGCCGTCGAACGTGCGGGTGACGTCCGCGGCGCGCGCGTCGCGGTCATCGGTGCCGGTCCGATCGGTCTCCTCGCGGCGGCGGTCGCTTTGCACCATGGCGCCGCCGAGGTCATCGCGACCGATCTGCACGAAGCCCCGCGCGAGGTCGCGCGCCGACTCGGTGCGCGCGCGCTCGACGCGCGTGACGGCGCCGCGATCGGCGAGCTCCACGCGGACGTCGTGATCGAGTCGAGCGGGACCGTACCGGGGTTGGACGCCGCGATCAGCGCCTGCCACCGCGGGGGCACCGTCGTACTCGTGGGACTCCAGCGCGCGGGGCAGGTGCCCGCGGCGATCGCATCTGTCATCACGCGCGAGCTGACGCTCACGGGCTCCTTCCGCTTCGGCGCGGAGTTCGCCGACGTCGTGGCGGCCCTCGGCGACGGGTCGCTGGTCGTGGATGAGGTCATCTCGCACACGTTCGACGCCGCCGACGCGCGTGACGCGTTCGCCGTCGCGGGCGATGCATCCGTCTCGGCGAAGGTGCTGCTCGCCTTCGCGGGCGCGGGCACAGTCGTCAGTGACGAGGAGGCGCGATGAGCGCGCGCCGTGTCATCGTGATGGGTCCGTCGGGATCGGGCAAGACTGCCGTCGGTGCCGCACTCGCCGTCGATCTCGCCGTCGAGTTCGTGGATGCCGACGACCTGCACCCCGCCGCGAACGTCGCGAAGATGGCGGCGGGTGATCCTCTCGACGATGCCGATCGCATCCCGTGGCTCGACATCGTGGGTCGCACGCTCGCCGATCTTCCCGGTGGCGGCGTCATCGCCTGTTCCGCCTTGAAGCGTCGCTACCGCGACCGCCTGCGCACCGCCGCGCCCGATGCCGTGTTCGTCGAGCTGACCGCTCCGCGTGCCGAGCTCGCGCGCCGTATGAGCGCGCGCGAGCACTTCATGCCAGCCAGCCTGCTCGACTCGCAGATCGCCGCGCTCGAGCCGCTCCAGGCCGATGAGCCCGGGTTCGCCGTCCCGAACATCGGCCGCGTCCTCGAGATCGCCGCCGGCATCGCCCAGCGCCTCTCCGCGCCGTCTACCGAAGGAGCTCCCGCATGACCGACCTCTTCAGCGTCTCCGGCCGACTCGCCCTCGTCACGGGATCCTCGCGCGGCCTCGGACGCTCGCTCGCCCGCGCACTCGCGCGCGGGGGTGCGCGGCTCGTCGTGCACGGGCGCGATGCGGCATCGGTCGCTCAGGCGCAGGCCGAGATGGCCGCACTGTCGGGGCACCCCGCGCACGCCGTCACGTTCGACGTCACCGATGCGGAGGGCGTCGCCGCAGCGATCGGAGACCTCGTCGCGGAGGTCGGTCTCCCCGACATCCTCGTCAACAACGCGGGCGTGCAGCGGCGCGCGTCGTTCCACGAGTTCCCCGTCGCCGACTGGGACGAGCTGATCGCCGCCAACCTGTCCGGGCCGTTCTACGTCGCGCGCGCCCTGGCTCCCGGCTTCGTCGCGCGCGGTTCGGGCAAGATCGTCAATGTCGGGTCCGTGCAGTCCGTGCTCGCGCGGCAGACCATCGCCCCGTACTCGGCATCCAAGGGCGGCATCGCCCAGCTGACCCGCGGCATGGCGGCCGATCTCGCCCGCCATGGAATCCAGGTCAACACGCTCTCGCCCGGGTACTTCGCAACCGACATGAACCGTGAGCTCGTCGACGACGCGACGTTCACGTCGTGGCTCGAGGCGCGCACGCCCGCGGGACGCTGGGGCGACTTCGCCGAGCTCGACGGGGCGCTGCTCTTTCTCTGCTCGGACGCGTCGTCGTTCGTGTCGGGGCAGAATCTCGTCGTCGACGGGGGGATGACGAGCGTCGTCTGACTTCGCGCGCGGGGTGTCGCCGCGGGCGCGGATGCCGGCGCGGCTAGCCTCGACGCATGACCAGGATCGTCGTCACGGGGCCGCCCGGATCGGGGGTCTCGCTCGTCGCCGCGGCGCTGGCCGCGCGCCTCCATTCGAGGTCGATCGACGGCGACGAACTGCACCCGCCGATCTCGCGCGGGCGCCGCGCGCGACCCGCGGATGTCGATCACGAGGCCTGGCTGCGCGCGATCGCGCTGGTCTTCACGAAGGATGCCGGCGTCGTCGTCTCGAGCGGAGCGCTCTCCCGCGCCGATCGCGACCGGATCCGGGGGAGTGCGCGCGACGTCGTCTTCGTGGAGCTGGTCGCGGGAACGGCGACGGCGGAGCCGCGCCGGCGGCGCTGGCGTCGCGAGACACCGCTTCCACCGCGTCCGGTGGACCCGCTCACTGCGGATGAGGCGGGCGTTCGCATCGCCGACGACGCCGACCTCGGATCGGTCGTCGAACGCATCCACGCAGCCCTGGCGGGTGCGCCTTCTCAGTCCTTGCGGTAGCCCGAGCGCCCGAGTGAGAACATCGCGGCGACCGCGCCGACGCCCGCGCAGACCGACATGAGGCCGACGATCCACATCAGCGCGTGCGACATCCAGCCGTAGTCCATGAGTGCTCCTCGGGGTATTTCGGGCGACGTCTTCATCGTAGCCGGGTCGCTGGTAGACTCGTGTCGTACTTCGGCGAGGGATGCCGCGTGCCGGGATCCATCCGACCCGGGCCCGCGCTTCCGTGATCGACGCGGTGAGGCCCTTGCGGGGCGTTTCCTCACGCGCGTGCGTTCGAGTCGAGACCACAGCCAGCTATCGGGCGCATCGCCCGCAAGGAGAAGAACAATGTCCACCGAGACCGACACCCAGGTCGTCGCCGAGGTCCGCGAGAACTTCGGCAAGGGCTACGCCCGCCGCCTCCGCGCCGCGGGTCAGATCCCCGCCGTCATCTACGGTCACGGCACCGACCCCGTGCACGTGTCGCTGCCCGGCCACCAGGTGTCGCTGCTCATCCGCCGCGCCAACGCGGTGCTCGAGCTCAGCGTCGCCGGCAAGCAGCAGCTGACGCTCGTCAAGGACGTGCAGAAGGACCCGGTGCACCAGGTCATCGAGCACATCGACCTCCTCGTCGTGAAGAAGGGCGAGAAGATCCAGGTCGACGTGCCCGTCGTCGTCGTCGGCGAGCCCTTCGCCGGCACGATCGCGAACCTCGACAACGCGACGGTCGCGCTCGAGGTCGAGGCGACGCACATCCCGCAGAACATCGAGGTCGACGTCGAGGGTCTCGAGGACGGCACGCACATCACCGCGGCCGACCTGACGCTCCCCAAGGGGGCGACGCTCGCCACCGACGCGGAGACGCTCATCGTGGCCATTTCGGTGCCCGTCGCGGCGCTCGAGGCCGAAGAGGAGATCGCCGAGGCCGACGCCGAGGTCGCGGCCGAGCAGTCCGAGGCCGCCGAAGAGGCCGCCGAGTAAGCACAGCACACGCCCGCAGCCCGTCTCCGCCATCCTGGGGGAGGCGGGCTGCGTCGTTGCGAGAGGCGCCGCAGCGGCGCCGGGAGAGGGATCATGGCAGAGACGTGGTTGGTCGTGGGGCTCGGGAACCCCGGAGTGCGCTACGAGGCCACGCGGCACAACATAGGCCAGATGGTGATCGCCGAGCTCGCCGCGCGACGCGGTGAGAGCCTGCGCGCGCACAAGTCGAACGCGCGCGTCAGCGAGACGTGGCTGCGCCCGGGCGCGGCGAAACTCGTCCTCGCGACGCCGAATTCGTTCATGAACGTCTCGGGTGGCCCGGTATCGCAGCTCGCACGCTTCTACGATGTTCCGCCTGAGCGGATCGTCCTCGTGCACGACGAACTCGACATCCCCTTCGACACGCTCAAGCTCAAGGTCGGCGGCGGGCACGGCGGACACAACGGCATCCGCGACGTCGCCAAAGCGCTCGGGACGCCGGAATTCCCGCGGGTGCGCGTGGGGATCGGGCGGCCGCCCGGGCGACAGGACCCGGCCGACTGGGTGCTCGATCCGTTTTCTGCGGCGGAGCGTATGCAGCTGCCGCTCGTCCTCGCAGACGCGGCGGATGCCGTGGAGCAGCTGATCGACGAGGGGCTCCTCGCCGCGCAGCAGCGCCATCACGCGCCGCGCGCCTGACGCGCCGCGGCTCAGGACGCGCCGGCACCCATCCCGGCGAGCGCGGCGAATGCCACGATCGTGCCGTAGATGGCGGGGCCCACGGCCGCCACGATCACGGCAGCGATGCCGAATCCACGCCCGCGCCGCGTGACAATCGCGATGATGCCCATGACGAGCGCGGCGACGCCGAGGGCGGTCCCCGTCCAGAATCCGATCTCAGCCCACAGCACGAGATCGCGCACGGGGCTCAGCAGGCTCAGCAGCTGCCCCTGCGAGAGGGTGTCGAGCTGATCCGGCGAGAGACCGATGGCGTGCCGTGCGGCACCCGCGGCGGCGGCGAAACCGGTCGCCGCGCTCAGCAGCGTCGCGCCGAAGACTCCGACGCCCGCGAGCACGAGCGCCAGGATGCCGAGGAGCCGGCTCCCCGCCGGTGCAGCCGGGCGGGGCGCCGGCGGCGGGGCATAACCCGCGGCGCCCTGAGGAGCCCCGTACGGCATCGGCGGAACCCCGTAGGCGACCGGCGGAGCGCCGGGTAACGTCTGGACGAAGCCGCCCGCTCCGTCGGCTCCGGCGGCGGGCGGGGCGGGCCACGCGGCGGGCGCACCTGGTGCCGGTGCGGGCCAGCCGGAGGGGGCAGCCGGTGCCGGCGGCTCGGGGACGTCGGGGCTGGTCGGCTGCTGATCGCTCACGGCCTCATCCTACGGACAGGCCCCGACCCGTGTCGCCGGCACGTGAGAGACTCGTGCAGTGACAGTTTCCGGGATCGCGCGCGCCCTCATGCAGGCTCCGTCCGTCCGTGCAGCGGTCGACGCCGCCCGGATCGACACCGATTTCTCGATGGTCGCGGGGCTCGACGCCCCCGCCCTCGCCGCGCTGCTCGACGCGCGGCGCGCGGCCGGCGCCCCGGCATCCCTTCTTGTCATCACGCCCACCGGTCGCCGCGCGGAGAGCATCGGCGCCGCGCTCGAGAGTCTCATCCCGGATGCCGCTGTGCGGCACTTCCCCGCGTGGGAGACGTTGCCCCACGAACGCTTGAGCCCGTCGACCGAGACCGTCGGACGCCGGCTGTCGGTGCTCCGCGAAGCCGCCGCGTGGTCCTCGGCGCAGGCGCGTGGACCGCTCGTCGTGACGGCCTCCGTCCGGGGGGCGCTACAGCCCATCGCCGCGGGTCTCACGGATGCCGGTGTGCTGGAGCTCGCCACCGGCGGCCGCGGGTACGACCTCGAAGCCGTCGCCCGACGCCTCGTCGAGCTCGCGTACGGACGCGTCGATATGGTTTCGCGGCGCGGTGAGTTCGCGGTGCGCGGCGGCATCCTCGACGTCTTCCCTCCGGTCGCCGACCACCCCTTCCGCATCGAGTTCTTCGGCGACGAGGTCGATCAGATCCGCGCGTTCTCGGTCGCCGACCAGCGGTCCCTGCCGGGGGAGGTCCGCGAGGTGACCCTGCTGCCGAGCCGCGAACTGCTGCTCACGCCCGCCGTCCGCGAGCGCGCGGCGGGGCTGGAGAGCCGATTCCCGGGTCTGCGCACGATGCTCGAGAAGATGAGCGCAGGAATCGCGGTCGAGGGGATGGAGTCGCTGTTGCCGGCCGTCGCCGACGGGATCCTGCCGATCGTGGACTACCTGCCGCCCGGAACCGCCGTCGCGCTCGTCGACCCCGAGCGCGCCGTCACCCGCGCGATGACGCTCGGCGAGACCAATCGCGAGTTCCTCGAGGCGGCGTGGACCGCCGCCACCGCGGGCGCCGACGTCCCCGTGGACCTCGACGCCGGCGACTTCCTGACCCTCCCCGAGCTGCGCGCGGCGACCGCGGAGCGCGGCGGCGTGTGGTGGTCGTTCAGCGGGTTCGACTCCGGCGAGGCGGATGCCGCGGCAGAGGGGCTTCTCGACGCGGCATCCACCGGCTCCGACGTCGTCCGGGTGCCCGCCGCTCCCGTCCCCTCGTTCCAGGGCAACGTCGACGGCGCGACGGCGCACGTCGGCGATCTCGTCGCGAGCGGGTGGAGCGTCGTCGTCGCGGCCTCCGGCGCGGGCCTCGTCGACCGCACGCGCGACGTGCTCGCCGAGCGCGGCATCGCGGCGCGCGCGGTCGAGGGGCTGGACGGCCCGCCGGAGGCCGGCGTCGCGCTCGCGGTCGTCGGGCGTCTCGAGAGCGGATTCGAGCTCGCCGAGGCGAAGCTCGCCGTGCTCACCGAGGCAGAGTTCTACGGCCGCACGATCGGCGCCGACGGCCGTGTCGTCAAGAAGCTCGCGTCGCGGCGGCGAAACGTCGTCGATCCGCTGCAGCTGAAGCCCGGGGACATCGTCGTGCATTCGACGCACGGCATCGGCAAGTTCGTCGAGCTGGTGCAGCGTGAGGTCTCCTCCGGTGGGCGCAACGCCGTCAAGACGACGCGCGAGTACCTCGTGCTCGAATACGCACCCTCCAAACGCGGGCATCCGGGCGACAAGCTGTTCGTGCCGACCGACCAGCTCGACCTGCTGAGTCGCTACGTCGGCGGCGAGGCGCCGACGCTGTCGAAGATGGGCGGCTCGGACTGGGCTGCCGCCAAGGGCAAGGCGCGCAAGGCCGTCCGTGATATCGCGGTCGAGCTCGTCAAGCTGTACTCGGCGCGCATGGCTTCGAAGGGCTACGCCTTCGGACCGGACACGCCGTGGCAGCGCGAGCTGGAGGAGGCGTTCCCGTTCGCGGAGACGCCCGACCAGCTGCAGACGATCGACGAGATCAAGGCCGACATGGAGCGGCCCATTCCGATGGACCGGCTTCTGTCCGGGGACGTCGGGTTCGGCAAGACCGAGGTCGCGGTGCGTGCTGCGTTCAAGGCGATCCAGGACGGCAAGCAGGTCGCGATGCTCGTGCCGACGACCCTCCTCGTCAAGCAGCACTTGGAGACCTTCCAGGAGCGCTTCGCCGGCTTCCCCGTCAAGGTGCGTCCGCTCTCCCGCTTCCAGAGCGACAAGGAGGCGCGCGACACGCTCGCCGGCATCACCGACGGCACGGTCGACATGGTGATCGGCACGCACCGCATCCTCACCGAGAAGGTGATCTTCAAGGACCTCGGGCTCATGATCATCGACGAGGAGCAGCGCTTCGGCGTGGAGCACAAGGATGCCTTGAAGAAGCTCAAGACGAACGTCGACATCCTCGCCATGAGCGCGACGCCGATTCCGCGCACGCTCGAGATGGCGGTGACCGGCATCCGCGAGATGTCGACGCTCGCAACGCCGCCCGAGGACCGGCATCCGATCCTCTCGTACGTCGGCTCGCGCAGCGACAAGCAGATCGCCGCGGCGATCCGGCGCGAGCTGCTGCGCGAAGGGCAGGTGTTCTACGTCCACAACCGCGTGCAGTCGATCCAGCGCGTGGCGGCGCAGCTCGCCGAGCTCGTCCCCGAGGCGCGCATCGCGGTCGCGCACGGGCAGATGGGGGAGCACGCGCTGGAGGAGGTCGTCGACGGGTTCTGGGAGCGCCGCTACGACGTGCTCGTGTCGACGACGATCATCGAGACCGGTCTCGACATCTCGAACGCGAACACCATCATCATCGACCGTGCCGACAAGTACGGCTTGTCGCAGCTCCACCAGCTGCGTGGGCGCGTCGGCCGCGGCAGGGAGCGCGCGTACGCGTACTTCCTCTACGACGACCTGAAGCCGCTCAGCGAGACGGCCGCCGACCGACTCGAGACGATCGCGGTCAACAACGACCTGGGCTCGGGCATGCAGGTGGCGCTGAAGGACCTGGAGATCCGCGGCGCGGGCAACCTCCTCGGTGCCGAGCAGGCGGGGCATATCGCGGGGGTCGGGTTCGACCTGTACCTGCGGATGATCGGCGAGGCCGTCGCGACGTTCCGCGGCGACGAGGTCGATGGGCCGGCGGAGCTGCGGCTCGAGCTGCCGGTGGAGGCCCGCATCCCCGAGACGTACATCGACAGCGAGCGGCTGCGGCTCGAGGCCTACCAGAAGCTGTCGGCCGCGGCATCCCTCAGTGCGCACGACGACGCCATCGACCTCGTCCGCGAGGAGCTCGAGGACCGCTACGGCGCGGCGCCGGCGGATGTCGAGGGACTGTTCCAGATCGCGCGGCTGCGCCGCCGCGCCGCGCAGGCGCAGCTGAGCGATGTCGTCGCGATGGGTCCGAACCTGCGCGTCGTGCCGGCGCCCGCATCCGACTCGCTACGCGTGCGGCTGCAGCGGCTGTATCCGAAATCCAAGGTGCTCGCGGGCGGCGAGGCGATGGTCGTGCCGCTGCCGAACGCGGGCGGTGAGCCGCTCGCCGACGCCGATCTGATCGCGTGGACGACCCAGTTGCTCGACCAGCTCTACCCGCTGCCCGAGCGCGCCGACGTCTGACGCGCGTCGCGGGCGCCGGACGCGCCCCGGCTAGAGCGTGATCGCGCCGGTCGTGAGCATCACGACGGCCGCGACGGCGCCGGCGAGGGCCAGGGCGAACAGCACCCACTCCCGCAGCGCGAACACGCGCGCGCCCGCGCGGCGCCGCGCGATCGCGAACAGGATCGTCCCGGGCACGAGGATCAGCATCGCGAGCAGTACGTACTCCCCACCCGCCGCGTAGAGCAGGAACGCCGTGTACCCCGTCGCGAGCGCGGCCACGACGACGGCGGTGCGCGACGCGGCTCGCGGACCGTCGCGACGGTCCGCCCACGCGGAGCGCAGCCCGAAACCCGCGGTGAGGAAGTACGGGATCAGCGCGAGCGCGCTCGTGAGGTTCAGGGCGACGTCGAACGCGTGGGCCGCGAACAGCACGACCACGAGCAGCGCCTGCACGAGCAGCGTCGACATCGTCAGCGCGCCGACCGGCACGTCGTGCGCGTTCGTCCGCGCGAAGACGGGAGGAAGGTCGCCGTCGCGTGCTGCGCCCAGCAGGATCTCCGCCGCCATGAGGGTCCAGGACAGGTACGCGCCGAGCACCGCGACGATGAGCGCGATCCCCACGAATACCGCGCCCCACGGCCCGACAACCGCCTCGAGCACGCCCGCGACGGACGGCTGCGGCAGCGCCGCGATCTCATCGCGCGGAAGGATGCCGAAAGACACGATCGTGACGGAGGCGAAGATCGCGAGCACGCTCAGATACCCCAGGACGGTCGCCCGCCCGATGTCGCGCCGGCGTCGCGCATGCCGTGAGTACGCGCTCGCTCCCTCGATGCCGATGAAGGCGAACACCGTCAACAGCAGCGTGCCGCGCACCTGCTCGAACATCGGCATCGACGCATCGCCGCTGAGGTTCGCGGCGAACACCACGGGGTCGAACGCGAAGAGGCACAGGAATACGAAGACCGCGATCGGCAGCACCTTCGCGACGCTGACGATGCGATTGACGGCTGCGGCCTCCCGGGCGCCCCGCCGGACGAGCAGGAAGAAGACCCAGAGGGCTACCGACGAGACGGCGACCGCGACCGGCGTGTCACCGTCCCCGAGCGCGGGGACGACGGCCCCCACGGTCGACATGATGAGCACCCAGTAGAGGACGTTTCCCGCGCACGCACTCGCCCAGTAGCCGAACGCGGAGAGGAACCCGGCGTAGCGTCCGAAGCCCGCGCGCGCGTACGAGTAGACCCCGGCATCCAGCTCCGGTCTGCGCTGAGCCAGGCGCTGGAAGCCGAGCGCCAGCAAGAACATCCCGGCACCCGCGACGAGCCAGGCCACGAGCGATCCGAAGACACCGGTCTGTGCGGCGAACGTGCCCGGCAGCGAGAACACGCCCGCCCCGACCATCGACCCGACGACGAAGCTCGACAGCGTGAGCATCGACACGGTCGTCCGCGGCGCGTGCGTCGATGCCGTCTCGTCTGTCATGCGGCGACTCCAGATCGGGGTGCGGCGGCGTGTCAGATGACGCCCTGTGCGAGCATCGCGTGCGCCACGCGCTCGAACCCGGCGATGTTCGCGCCCGCGACATAGTCGCCGGCGCGGCCATAGCGCTCCGAGGCATCCAGCGCCGACCGGTGGATGTCGGCGATGATCGCGCGGAGCTTGCGCTCGCTGTCGTCGAAGCTCCAGCGCTGGCGGGCGGCGTTCTGGCTCATCTCGAGCGCCGACGTCGCGACCCCGCCCGCGTTGGCGGCCTTACCCGGGCCGAAGAGGACACCCGATGACTGGAAGGCGGCGACCGCCGCGGGTGTCGACGGCATGTTCGCGCCCTCCGCGACGGCGCGGACGCCGCCCGAGATGAGCGCGCGGGCGTCGTCCTCGTCGAGTTCGTTCTGCGTCGCCGCCGGGATCGCGACGTCGACCTCGACCTCCCAGGGCCGCGCGCCTTCGACGAATCGTGCCGACGGACGCCGTGCGGCGTACGCGGAGATCCGCCCGCGCTCGACTTCCTTGATCTCGCGCAGCAGGTCGACATCGATGCCGTCGTCGTCGACGACGTAGCCGGAGGAGTCGGATGCCGTGACCGGCCGTGCGCCCAGCTCGTGCGCTTTCGCGATCGCATAGATCGCGACGTTCCCCGAGCCCGATACACCCACGCGCAGACCCTCGAGCGACTGGCCGCGCGCGGCCAGCATCTCCTCGGCGAAGAACACGGCCCCGTAGCCGGTCGCCTCGGTGCGCACTTCGGCGCCGCCCCACTGCACGCCCTTGCCGGTGAACATGCCCGACTCATGGCGGTTCGTGATCTTGCGGTACTGGCCGAACAGGAAGCCGATCTCACGCGCCCCCACGCCGATGTCGCCCGCAGGGACATCGGTGTGCTCGCCGAGGTGGCGGTACAGCTCGTTCATGAACGACTGGCAGAAGCGCATGACTTCGGCATCCGACCTGCCGTGCGGGTCGAAGTCGCTGCCGCCCTTCGCGCCGCCGATGCCTTGACCGGTCAGCGCGTTCTTGAAGATCTGCTCGAAGCCGAGGAACTTGATGATCGAAAGGTTGACGCTCGGGTGGAAGCGGAGACCGCCCTTGTACGGGCCCAGCACGGACGAGAACTGGATGCGGTAGCCGCGGTTCACCTGCACGCGTCCGGCGTCGTCGACCCACGGGACGCGGAACATGATCTGCCGCTCGGGCTCGACGATGCGCTCGGCGATGCCCGCGTCGACGAACCGGGGCTGGCGGTCCAGCACCGGCGCGATCGACTGCAGCACCTCGTGGACGGCCTGCTGAAATTCGGGCTCGTGCGGGTTCCGATCGGTGACGGTGTCGTAGACGCTCGAAACAGAGGGGGGCAGGGCGGCGAGGGTGTCGGTCACGGTGGAGCTCTCCGGCCGCGGTCGGGTGGGGCGGATGTCGTCGGGAGGGGTGCGCGCGGCCTGTTTCACCCTAGCGGCGCCGCGGGGCGCACTCGACGCGTGTGACATCCCGCCCTACGCTGAGCGGAGGAGGCCCATCATGCAGTTCGAGCACCTCGGAGCGCGTCCGCGCGTCCACCCGGGCGCCGTTGTGGCGCCGACGGCCGTGATCTCGGGAGACGTCACGATCGGCGAGGGGTGTCAGGTCCTCCATGGCGCGGTCCTCACTGCCGAGGGCGGCCCGATCACGCTCGGCGACAGCGTCATCGTGATGGAGAACGCGCTCATCCGTGCGAGCGCGGCCCACCCCGTGCACATCGGCTCGCACGTGCTCGTGGGCCCGACGGCGAGCCTCTCCGGCGCGACGGTCGCCGACGAGGTGTTCCTCGCGACCGGCACCCGCGTGTTCAACGGTGCGCGGATCGGGGAGCGGAGCGAAGTGCGGATCGGCGCCATCGTGCATCTGCGCACGGTTCTGCCACCCGAGTCGGTCGTGCCGATCGGATGGGTCGCCGTCGGCGATCCCGCGCAGATGCTCTCGCCCGACCGCCACGAGGAGATCTGGGCGCTGCAGAAGGACCTCGACTTCCCGGGCTACGTGTTCGGACTCGACCGCGAGACGCCCGACCTCATGATCCAGCTGACGGAGCGTTACGGCGCCGCTCTCGCGCGCCACGCTGCGGACCGTCGCCTCGACTGACGACGGCCCGGCGCGGCCTCACCCCGTGTTCTGCAGTCCCGCCGACACCCCGGAGACCGACAGCAGCAGCAGTCGCTGCCAGGGCGCCAGATCCGCTTCGGACACGTCCCCCGTGCGGAGCGTGCGCAGGGCGCGCAGCTGCAGCAGCGACAGCGCGTCGACGTAGGGGCTGCGCATCTTCACGGCGCGCTGCAGGACGGGTTTGTTCGCCAGCAGGCCGTCACCGCCCGTGATCCGCACGACCCAGTCGGTCGTGAGACGCATCTCCTCCGCGACGAGGTCGGCGAGGTCGCCGCGATCGCCGAGGTCGAGATACCGGCGTGCGATGCGCTCGTCGGCCTTCGCGAGGCTCATGCCGACGTTGTCGATCACCGTGCGGAAGAGCGGCCACTCGTCGTACGCGCGGCGGAGCACCTCGGCATCCCCGACGGCGTCGAGGGCGGTGCCGAGGCCGAACCACCCCGCGAGGTTGATGCGCGCCTGCGACCACGCGAACACCCACGGGATCGCGCGGAGGTCTTCCAGCGACTCGACCGACAGCCCGCGGCGGGCGGGACGCGAGCCCAGAGCCAGCAGGCCGATCTCCTCCATCGGGGTGACCGTCGCGAACCACGACGCGAAGCCGTCGGCCTTCACGAGCGCGAAGAACCGCTCGCGCGACGCGGCATCCATCGTCGCCGCGACGTCGGCGAAGCGGGCGGCAGCCGCACTGTTGCGCTCCTCGATCGAGGGGGCGGAGGCCAGGAGCACCGCCGCCGCGACCTGGTCGATGTGCCGCATCGCGATGTTCGGGTCGCCGTAGCGCGCGAAGATGACCTCTCCCTGCTCGGTGAGCTTGAACCGTCCGTCGACCGAGTGCGGCGGCTGCGCGAGAATCGCCGAGTTCGCGGGCCCGCCGCCGCGTCCGAGCGCCCCGCCGCGTCCGTGGAAGAGCGTCAGTTGGATGCCGGTCTCCTGCGCCCACCCGGCGATCTTCGCCTGGGCTTCGTAGAGGGCCAGGTTCGCGGCGACCGGCCCGACGTCCTTCGACGAGTCGGAGTAGCCGAGCATGACCTCGAGGCGGCGGTCGGTGGCATCCAGCCGGGCTGCGAACTCGGGGTACTGGACGATCTCGGCCATGATTCCGGGCGCTGCCTGCAGGTCGGCGAACGTCTCGAACAGCGGGATCACGTCGAGGACGGGCGGAGTGCCGCCGGGACCGACAGCGAAGCGGGCGAGCTCGTGCACGGCGGCGAGGTCGCTCGCCGACTGCGTGAACGACACGATGTAGCGGCCCGCCGCGCCCGGCCCGTAGCGGTGCTGGATCTGCGCGATCGTGCGGAAGACCTCGAGCACCTCCTCGGCCTGCGTGCTGAGCGCACCGCCGGCAGCACCGGCGTTCTCGCGGCACTCGGCGAGCACTTTGGCGTGTACGGCGGAGTGCTGGCGCACCTCGAGCTCGGCCAGGTGGAATCCGAACGTCTCCACCTGCCAGATGAGCTGCTGGAGGTGGCCGTACGCCTGGCGCGGCGCCCCGGCGGCGACGAGCGAACCCTGCACGACGGTGAGATCGGCGAGCAGTTGACTCGGCTCGCGATAGCCCAGATCGGCGTCCCGGCGGCGCGTCGCGACGATCCGGCGCGTGATGAGCAGCAGAGCGCGCTTGTGGGGCTCGCCCTTGGCGCGCTTGGCGGCGTCGGCGGCGCCGTCCTCGTCGGCGGCAGCGAGGCGCTGCAGGAGCGCGTTCAGCGCCGCGCTCGGCGGCGTCGTGTCCTCGGCGAGAGTCAGCGTCTTGGCGATGCGCCCGGCCGAGTTCGCGAGGCCGAGCAGCACGTGCTCCGCTGCGATCCCGGCGGCCTTCTTGGTGACGGATGCCGTGACGAACGGGTTCCCGTCGCGGTCGCCGCCGACCCACGTGCCGAGACGGACGAACGGGCGCACGACGGGCGCACGGCTGCCGGCGCCCGGCCCCTGCAGGGCGTCGTCGACGCGCCGGTACACGTGCGGGACGGCGGTGTAGAGGGTCTCGTCGAAGACCGCCATGATGGCGCGCACCTCGTCGACGGGGGTCGGCTTCTCCGCGCGCAGCGGCGCCGTGCGCCACAGGGTGTCGATCTCCTCGAGCATGCGGCGTTCGGCGCGGCGCTCGTCGGCGCCGCCCTGCAAAGACGCGTCGTGCTCGCTCAGAAGCTTCACGAGACGGCGGATACTGGTCGACACCGCGCGACGGCGCGCCTCGGTCGGGTGCGCCGTGAAGACGGGATGGAAGCGCAGGTTCTGCAGGCGCCGAAGCGCTGTGTCGTCGCCGACCTCGGCAGCCAGGCGCACGAAGGCCGCCGCGACGGAATCGGCGGCATCCTCCTTGTCAGGCCGCCCGTCACGCTCGCGCAGCACGCGGACGCGCTGGTGCTCCTCGGCGAGGTTCACGAGGTGGAAGTACACCGTGAAGGCCCGCGCGACTTCGTCGGCGCGTGAGATCGAGAACGACTCGGCAATCGACGCCGCGCGCTCGAACGCCTCCGCGGACTCGTCGGTGTAGGCCGCGATCGTCGCCTGGCGCAAGCGCTCGACATCCTCGTAGAGGCCGGGCGAACCGCTTTCGCGAAGGACGCGTCCGAGGAGCGCGCCGAGCATCCGCACATCGGCGCGCATGCGCTCGGGGAGCTCCTGTTCGGCCTCGTAGCGCCCGACGAGGTCGATGGCTTCGGTGCGGGTCAGTTCAGGCATTCCTCCACGGTAATGCCCGCCTGTTTCGGTTTTGTCACGCGTTACGATGGGTGAAGGTGTGCCGGGAAGTCTGGTCGGCGTGATTGCTTCCGACCCCGATTCAGAAGACTGAGGCAGTGGCATGAGCCTGCTCCGTTCCGACCGCTTCCCCGCTGTCATCCTCCTCTCCGCCGCCGCCGTCGGCCTCGTCGTCGCGAACACGGCTGCGCACGCGCCGGTGGACGCCGCGATGCACGTGTACCTCGGCATCCCGGGCTTCTTCGAGCTGTCCGTCGATCACTGGATCAAGGACGGCCTTCTCGCGATCTTCTTCTTCGTGGTGGCGGTCGAACTGCAGTACGAGTTGACCAGCGGCGAACTGAACTCGGCGCGCAAAGCCACGCAGCCGGCGATCGCGGCGGCGGGCGGCATCCTGGTGCCGATCGCGGTGTTCCTGCTTTTCGCGGGCGGCACCGAGAGCGCCTCGGGGTGGCCCGTGCCGACGGCGACCGACATCGCGTTCGCACTCGGCGTTCTCGCCGTCTTCGGGCGCGGGCTGCCGCCTGCGCTGCGCGTCTTCTTGCTCGCCCTCGCGATCCTCGATGACATCGTCGGGATCGTGTTCATCGCCGTCCTGTTCACGAGCGGTGTGAACGTGGGCATGCTCGCCCTTGCGGCGATCGGCATCGTCGCCTTCGGAATCCTGAGCCGTCAGCTCGATACGCGAGCGCGGCGCCCGGTCGCGGTCGCGCTCGTCGTCGTCGCCGTCCTCACGTGGGCGTTCGTGTACGCGTCGGGGGTGCACGCGACGATCGCCGGCGTCGCGCTCGGTCTCGCGATGGCACAGCAGCCGGCGCTGCGGGCGCGGCACGCACTCGAACCGTGGGTGAACGGTCTCGTGCTGCCGCTGTTCGCCTTCTCGGCCGCGCTCGTCGTCATCCCGGCGGTGTCGCCCGCGCAGCTGCAGCCGGCGTTCTGGGGGATCGCGGTCGCGCTGCCCCTCGGCAAGCTCGTCGGCATCTCGCTGTTCGGCTGGGTCGCGCTCCGGCTCGGCCGCGAGAAGGGCACCGCCCCGCCGCTGCCGTTCGCCGATCTGCTGGCTGCCGGCGCCCTCGGCGGCATCGGATTCACGGTGTCGCTGCTGCTCGGCGAGCTTGCGTTCGCGGGCGATGCCCTGTTGCGTGACGAGGCGATCCTGGGGGTCCTTGCGGGGTCCGTCGTCGCGCTGGTGCTGGCCAGCGTGCTCGTGTCGGTACGCTCCGCGCATTATCTGCGGCGGGCGCGTGCGGGGGAGCCCGCTTTCGAGGACCCGATCGAGAAGGAGGCATCCGCATGACCGCATCCCGCGAGACACCCGATCCGACGCGCGCGGCGGACTCGCTCCGCGAAGCTGCCGACACGATGCGCGCGGTCCGGGAGCGCTGCGTCTGGTCGCAGCGCATCACGCACGACGACCTCGTGCCCTATCTCGTGGAGGAGTCGGCGGAGCTCGTCGACGCCGTCGAGTCCGGTACGCGCGCCGACCTGCGCGAAGAACTGGGCGACCTGCTCTGGCAGGTCCTGTTCCACGCGGCGGTCGCCGCGGAGGACCCGGACGACCCGTTCACGATCGACGACGTGGCCGCAGGGCTCGTCGAGAAGATGGTGAGGCGGCATCCGCACGTCTTCGCCGACGCGGTCGCCACGACACCGGAGGAGGTGCTCGTTCACTGGAACGCGGCGAAGGCCGCGGAGAAGCGCACGCGGCGCTCGGTGCTCGACGGCGTCGCGCCGCACATGCCCTCCCTCGCGCTCGCGCAGAAGCTCCTCGGCCGTGCCGCCCCGATCGGCGTGACCCGCGCGCCGGCCGGGTCCCCTGCGCCCGGGTCCGCTGCGCCCGGGTCCGCTGCGCCCGGGTCCGAGGCCGAGCTGGGGGAGGCGCTGCTGGGTCTTGTCGCGCTCGCGCGCGCGCGCGGATGGGACGCCGACCGAGCGCTGCGCGGCGCGATCCGCAGGCTCGAGGCCGAGGTCCGCGACGCCGAGACGACAAAGCTCCGGTGATTCGGCACGGTTCGGGCCGATAACGCCCGTGCGGGCGCGAAGAGAACTGCGGTTCGGAGGAGTTTTCGCACATCGCCCCGACGCGCCGGCCAAAGATTCCACGGCACCGCGACCTGGAATACTGGCTGGGTGCCCTCCGTGAACCCACCGCGCGGCATGCGCGACTTCCTCCCCGCCGACAAGGCCCGTCGCGAGCGCGTGCTCGCCGTGATCCGCGAGCGCTATCGCGCCCACGGGTTCGACGAGATCGAAACGCCCGTCATGGAGGACTACGGCCGCCTCCACGCCGGCATCGGCGGCGACAACGAGAAGCTTGCGTTCAACGTCCTCAAGCGCGGACTGGATGCCGAGGCCATCGCTGCGGCTGAAGCCGACCCCGCTCGACTCGCGGATCTGGGCCTCCGCTACGACCTGACCGTGCCGCTCGCACGGTTCTACGCGACGCACCGCGCGGAGCTTCCGGCGGTGTTCCGCTCGATCCAGATGGCGCCGGTCTGGCGTGCGGAGCGCCCGCAGAAGGGGCGCTACCGCCAGTTCGTGCAGTGCGACATCGACATCATCGGCGATGCGACGGGCCGCGCCGAGGCCGAGCTCCTCGTCGCAACCCTCGACGCGGTCGACGCCCTCGGACTCGAGGGGGCGACCGTGCGCGTCAATGACCGCCGCGCACTGGACTGGATGCTCGGACACTTCGGCTTCGGTGCCGACGAGCGTCCGGGGGTGCTCATCACGATCGACAAGCTCGACAAGATCGGTCCGACTGGCGTCGTCGCGGAGCTGCGCGAACGCGGCGCCACGGCGGCGGCCGTCGACGCGTTCGAGGCGTTCCTGCGGCGCCCGCAGACGCTCGAGCTGGGCGCGTTCGGCTCCGCGGCGATCCGCAAGGCCCTTCCCGACGGCGCCCCCGACGAGATCATCGACGACCTCGTCGCCTTGGGCGACGCGGTCGCGGCTGCCCGCGGCGTCCCGCAGCCCTACTTCACACTGCCGATCGCGTTCGACCCGTTCCTCGTGCGCGGCATGGGCTACTACACGGGCACGATCTTCGAGCTGGCGCACCCGAGTGTCGACTACTCGCTCGGCGGCGGCGGACGGTACGACGGCATGATCGGTCGCTTCCTCGGTCAGGACGTCCCTGCCGTCGGGTTCTCGATCGGTTTCGAGCGGATCCTCGACCTCGTCGAGGAGGTCGAGGATGCCGCGGCATCCTCGATCGTGCTCGTCCACGACCGGGACGTGCCGCTCGCCGAGCTCGCCGCGCACAAGGCGGCGCTCGTCGCGGACGGGTCACGCGTGCGGCTCGAACAGCGCACGAAGAACCTCAAGGCGCTCCTCGAGCGAGCCGCCGCGGACGGCTACGCGGCGTTCGCGACGGTCGCCACGGGTCAGGGCGCCGCCGACCTCGAGATCAAGCCGCTCGGCTGAGTAGCCCGCGTCAGCGCGGCCCGCGCTCGGCGCGTCGTGTGCGCACGCTGCGGTACGCGACACCGATCGCGACGACGGCGATGCCCGCCACGACGCTCTGCCAGGGCAGCGTGACCGCGAGGATCGTGCACCCCGCCATCCCGACGGCCTGCAGGACCCGCGGATAGCGGCGCGCTTCCGCGCTCTGCCGCCACGCGGCGACGTTGGCGACGAAGTAGTACACGAGCACCCCGAACGACGAGAACCCGATCGCGCCGCGCAGGTCCACCGTGACGATGAGCGCGATGACGACGACCGCGACAGCTAGCTCGGCGCGATGCGGCACCTGCGTGCGCGGGTGCACAGCGGCCAGGCCCGCCGGGAGGTCTCCTCCCCGCGCCATCGCGAACGAGGTACGCCCAATCCCCGCGACGAGCGCTAGCAGTGCGCCCAGTGAGGCGGCGGATGCCGCGACCCGGACGATCGCGTCCGTTCCCGCCCAGCCGGCAGCAGCGGCCGCCGCCGCGACGGGCTGGGGCGCCGCCGCTGCTCCCGCGGGGCCGAGCGCCCAGAGCACGGACGCCCCGACGACCGCATAGACGGAGACCGCGATGATGAAGGTCAGCGCGATGGCTCGCGGGATCGTGCGTCGCGGGTCGCGGACCTCCTCGCCCATCGTCGCGATGCGGGCGTAGCCGGCGAACGCGAAGAACAGCAGACCGGCAGACTGCAGCACGCCGTAGACGTCCGCCGTCGCGGCACCCGGCGCCGCGTCGGCACGCGGGGCCGCGAAACCGGCGGCGACGGCGACGGCGAGGCCGGCGAGCGCGACGACGACGATGATCCGCGTGAGGAGTGCCGTGCGGGTGACGCCGAGGAGATTCGTCGTCGTGAGAGCGAGCACCGCCACGATCGCCACCGGCCGCTCCCACCCGGCCGGCGCGGCGTAGGCGGCGAAGGTCATGGCCATCGCGGCGCAGCTGGCGGTCTTGCCGACGATGAAGCCCCATCCCGCGACGAAGCCCCACCACGGGCCGAGCTCTGCACGACCGTACGCGTACGTTCCGCCCGCGACGGGATGGGCTGCCGCGAGCTGAGCGGAAGCGGTCGCATTGCACAGCGCGACCAGCGCTGCGACGGCGAGGCCGACGAGGAGAGCACCGCCGGCCGCCTCGGCGGCTGGCGCCCAGACGGCGAAGACGCCGGCGCCGACCATCGAACCCAGACCGAGCGCAACGGCGTCGCCGAGGCCGAGGCGGCGTGCGAGAGCGGGTGAGGACACGTGCGCACTTTAGTGGCCGCGCGTGGCGCGTACGTGAACGGATCTGTCGCGGAGCAGCCCGCTGCCGGGCGCCCAGAGCGCCCGTCACCGGCCGTTCACGTGAATCCGGTGAACTCCACGTGTGGCTCGCTCCCGCACACGGCACACACCGCACACATCGCGCACGCCGGCCCGCGCCGCTGGCCTTGCGGTCGGGGCGGTCCTCGTCGCCACGGCCTCTGCACGCCTGATCCTGACGCGACAGGCCGCGGTGGCCCGCCGTCGGATCGGAAAGCCGCTCGGTGAGATCGCTCTCGACGCGGACCGGGTGTGGCGCCCGAAACTCGGCGGCACGCCCGTCGAGCTGCTCATGGTCGGCGATTCCATCGCGGCGGGGCTCGGGGCGGAACGCCCCAAAGACGTCCTCGGTGCGCGGATCGCGAAGAGCGTCGCGGGGTTCCTGCAGCGGCCCGTCCGCCTGCGGACGGCGGCGCAGGTCGGTGCCGAGTCGCAGGATCTCGCGCGCCAGATCGATCGGCTCCCGGAGTCGTATCGTCCCGACGTCGCGGTCGTCATCGTGGGTGGGAACGATGTCACGCACCGGGTTCCCGTCGCCTCAGCCGCGGCGGACCTGGCGGACGTGATCACGCGTCTGCGCGCCCGCGGGGCGGAGGTGGTCGTCGGCACGTGCCCCGATCTCGGCGCCCTGCGCGCTGTCCCGCAGCCGTTGCGGAGCCTCGGCGCCCAGGCCTCGCGGCAGCTCGCCCGTGCGCAGGCGGTTGCGGGCGAGCGTGCCGGAGCACGCGTCGTCTCGCTGCGGCGTGCCGTCGGCCACCTCTTCGTCGCGCACCCCGATGACATGTTCAGCATCGATCGGTTTCACCCGAGCGCCCTCGGCTACCGTCGCACGGCCGATGCGCTCGCGCCCGAGGTCGTCGCGGCGCTGGCAGGTGCGGCCTCGGCGCCCACGGATGCGCCGTCGACGCCGGTCGCGCTAGCGAGCCCGGCCACGCGGGCGCAGAATGTGCGCATGACTCTGCACGTGCGCACGACCCTGCCCCAGAACGGCCCCGCGACCGCGATCGAACTGACCGACGCGCAGGTGGAGGAGCTCGGGGGCGGCAAACGCGCCGCCGTCGTCGTCCGCATCGGTGAGCGCGTGGCGCGCCTCCGCCTCGGTGTCATGGGCGGCAAGAACCTGATCGGTATGTCCAAGGCCGCGCGCGCCGAGCTCGGCGTCGAGATCGGCGACACCGTCGAGGCATCCATCGATCTGGACTCCGCAGAGCGCGAGATCACGGTGCCGGACGACCTCGCGGCGGCGCTCGATGCGGACGGCCTGCGCGCAGCGTTCGACGCTCTCGCGCCCTCTCGACGCAAAGAGATCGTTCGCGGCGTCACCGAGGCGAAGCAGGCGGCGACACGCGAGCGCCGCATCGCCGCGGCGGTCGATTCGCTGGGCTGAGCGCCCCGGCATCCGTGGCGCGTCGCTTCTCGCGCTCGACCGTCGGTTGACGAGGGCGCGCGCGCCCGGTTTGCTGGAGGGCATGCCTCAGCTTGACGCGGAAGCCGCGGACGCCGTTGACCGCTACCTCGTCGAGACGCTCGTGGGGCGCGATGTCGATCTGGATGCCGCGGTCGGCGCTCAGCGCGCAGCCGGGATGCCGGACATCGAGGTGGCGCCGACCGGCGGCAAGCTCCTGCACCTGTTGACCCGGGCGATCGGCGCGCGCCGGGTGCTCGAGATCGGCACCTTGGGCGGTTACTCCACGATCTGGCTGGCGCGGGCGCTGCCCGCGACCGACCCCGACGCACGTGTCGTGACGATCGAGGCCGAGCCCGCGCACGCCGCCGTCGCGCGGCAGAGCGTCGATCGGGCGGGCGTGGGGGAGCGGGTCGAGATCCGCGTCGGCCGCGCGGTGGACGTGTTGCCGACACTGAACGCCGGCGACGCATTCGACCTCGTCTTCATCGACGCCGACAAGGAATCGAACACCGTCTACCTCGATTGGGCTGCGCGGCTCGCCCGTCCGGGGGCGCTCGTCGTGGTCGACAACGTCGTGCGATCGGGTCGGGTCGCCGACCCCGCCGACGACTCCGCACAGGTCGCGGGAGTGCGCGCGGGACTGGCGATGCTGCGTGACGATCCGCGATTCGAAGCCACGGCGCTGCAGACCCTCGATGCCAAGGGCTGGGACGGGATAGCGGTCGCCCTCGTCACCGGCGAGGCGTCTCCCGCAGCGGGTTGATCCGGCCCGTCCTCTGTGACCTCGGCATCCTGGTCACTATGCTCGAAACCGGACCGACGACGCTCCGAGATTCATCCTCCACAAGCAAGGAGTCCCCTGTGGCACTGATCGAGGCTGTAGGCGCACGCGAGATCCTGGATTCGCGTGGCAACCCGACCGTTGAAGTGGAGGTGCTCCTCGACGACGGCATCGTCCAGCGTGCGGCCGTCCCCTCCGGCGCGTCCACCGGCGCGTTCGAGGCGTACGAGCTGCGCGACGGCGACAAGAGCCGCTACGGCGGCAAGGGCGTGCTGAAGGCCGTGAACGCCGTCATCGACGAATTGGGCCCGGCGATCGAAGGCGTGGATGCCAGTGAGCAGCGCATCATCGACGAGATCCTCATCGCGACCGACGGCACGGAGAACAAGTCGCGCACGGGTGCGAACGCGATCCTCGGCGTGAGCCTCGCGGTTGCGAAGGCGGCGGCCGATGCGGCCGACCTGCCCCTGTTCCGTTACCTGGGCGGTCCGAACGCGCACGTCCTACCCGTCCCGCTGTTCAACGTCATCAACGGTGGCGAGCACGCCGACAACGGCATCGACTTCCAGGAGTACTTCCTCGCCCCGATCGGCGCGGAGACGTACGGCGAGTCGCTCCGCTGGGGCACCGAGGTCTACCACGTCCTCAAGGGCGAGCTGAAGGCAGCCGGGTACAACACCGGTCTCGGCGACGAGGGCGGCTTCGCCCCCGACCTCCCGAGCAACCGCGAGGGTCTCGACTTCCTCATCAAGGCGATCGAGAAGGCCGGTTTCACCCCCGGCAAGGACGTCGCCGTCGGCCTCGACGTCGCCGCCACGGAGTTCTTCAAGGACGGCGTCTACACGGTCGAGGGCAAGGCCTGGTCGGCCGAGAAGCTCACCGACTACTTCGCCGACCTCGTCGCCAACTACCCCGTCGTCACGATCGAGGACGCCCTCGCCGAGGACGACTGGGATGCCTGGAAGCACCTCACCGACGTGATCGGCGACAAGGTGCAGCTCGTCGGCGACGACCTGTTCGTCACGAACCCGGTCCGCCTGCAGAAGGGCATCGACCTCGGCGTCGCGAACGCCCTCCTGGTCAAGGTGAACCAGATCGGCACGCTCTCCGAGACGCTCGACGCGATCGCACTCGCGACGCAGAACGGCTACCGCTCGATGCTCTCGCACCGTTCCGGAGAGACCGAGGACACGACGATCGCCGACCTCGCCGTCGCGGTCAAGGCGGGCCAGATCAAGACCGGCGCCCCCGCCCGCAGCGAGCGCGTCGCGAAGTACAACCAGCTGCTGCGCATCGAGGAGGAGCTCGGTGACGCCGCGGTCTTCGCCGGTCGCGCTGCCTTTCCCCGGTTCAAAGGTTGAGGCCCGGTTCAAAGGTTGAGGCCCGCTTCAAGGACTGAGCCCCGGTTCGCGGGCTGAGGCGCGTTTCGCAGGATGATTCGCGCGTCCGCCGCTTAGGCTGGACGGCATGACGAGAGAGGGAGCCGCGCGCCACGCGCCGGCTCCCTCTCCTCGTGCCGGTGCTCCGGCGCGCCGATCCTCGGCGACGCGACGGGTCGACGTGCGGGAGTGGGCCGGCGGTATCCGATTCACGGCGTTCACGGGCATCATGCTCGGTCTCGTCGTGCTGGCGGTGTTCGTGCTCGTGCCGACGGTGGGTGTCTACGTCTCGCAACGGCAGCAGATCGCCGCGCTCGAGCAGTCGGTGAAGCTCACGTCGGATCAGGTTGCGCAGCTCGAGCAGCAGAAGGAGCGCTGGGCCGACCCCGCGTACGTCACGTCGCAGGCGCGCGCGCGGCTCTACTACCGGTACCCCGGCGAAGTGGTGTACCTCGTCGACGATGATCTGCCGGCCTCGTCGCTCCCGCCCGACCAGCTGCCGGTGAGCGAAGACGTCACCGAGACGCGATCCGATTGGATGTCGCAGCTCGTCCGCTCCGTGACGTGGGCCGGACTCACGCAGACGGCCGTCGGACCGGTCGAGGACGCCGGGGACGTTCCGGCGGGCTGACGCGGCACCCTCGCTCGTTCGACATCGAACGCCGCCGGCCGATCCAGCTCGCCGTCAGGCGGTCCCGGTACGCTGGACGACGTGCCGCACCCGACTCTCAGCCCCGCGACCGACCGCGACCTCGATGTCATGCGGGCGCAGCTGGGACGCCCCATGCGAGGCGTCGTCGGCATCGCTGCGCGCTGCGTGTGCGGCAATCCGACCGTCGTCGCGACGGAGCCGCGGCTCCCCGACGGCACGCCGTTCCCGACGTTCTACTACCTGACGCATCCCGGAGCGACGGCGGCCATGTCGGCGCTCGAGGCGGGTCACGTCATGCCCGAGTTCGCCGCTCTGCTGGCCGAGGACGCCGCGGTCGCGGAGGCCTACGCCGGTGCCCACGCCGCCTATCTCTCCGACCGCGCCGTGTACGGCGAGGTCGAGGAGATCGCCGGCATCTCGGCGGGCGGCATGCCGACCCGCGTGAAGTGCCTGCACGCGCTCGCCGGGCACGCGCTCGCGGCGGGGGCGGGCGTCAATCCCATCGGCGATCTCGCCCTCGAGCGCGCTGAGTGGTCGCCCGAGCGGTGCACCTGCGCCGACCCCGGTGCGGAGCCGCCGCAGGAGTCTGCATGAGGATGCCGCGACGACGCTTCCGCCGCATCGCCACAGCGCTCGTCGTCGGCGCGCTCGCCGCAGGGATGAGTGCCGCGCCCGCGGGCGCGCTGACCGGATCGGAACCCGTCGGCAGCCCCGCCGCGGCGAGGGTCGGGGCTGGTGTCGCGGTGCCGACGGTCGATCCGACGCCGTCGCCCACGCCCGGGAGCGACATTGCCCGAGCCGCTGAGTACTGGCTCGACGAGTACGGGGTGCGGAGCGCCTGGGCGACGACGCGCGGCAAAGGGCAGACGATCGCCATCATCGACACCGGCATCGGACGCGGGCCCGTCGAGTTCTCGGGCGCGGTCACCGGCGGCGCGGACTTCTCCGGCGTCGGCGCGTCCGACGGGAGAAAGCCCGTCGGTGCGGTCGACGGCAATCACGGTAGTTGGGTGGCGTCGCTCGCGGCGGCGCGCGGGACCGGTGCCGATACGGGGATGATCGGCGTGGCGCCCGAGGCGAGTCTGCTGTCGATCTCGATCGGGTTCGGCGCGTCGTCCTCGGTGCCGTTCGTGCAGCAGGTCGCCGACGCGATCCGGTGGGCGGTCGATCACGACGCCGACATCATCAATCTGTCGTTCACGACGAACACGCTCACCTGGGACCCGTCGTGGGACGACGCGTTTCTCTACGCGTTCTCGCACGACGTCGTCGTCGTCGTCGCAGCGGGCAACAAAGGGAGTGGGACCGACGAGGTCGGCGCTCCCGCGACGATCCCGGGCGTCCTCACCGTCGGCGGGGTCTCGCGCAGCGGCACGGCGAGCGAAGAGGCGTCCACGCAAGGCATCACGATCGGCATCTCCGCGCCCAGCGAGGAACTCCTCGGGGTCTCGGCCGACGGCCAGCTCGTGCAGTGGAACGGCACGAGCGGCGCCGCGCCGATCGTCGCGGGAATCGCGGCATTGGTGCGGGCAGCGCACCCCGAGCTCGACGCGAACAACGTCATCAATCGGATCATCCGCACTGCGCGCCCTGCGGCCGGAGCGACTGCCAGGCCCGATCCGAAGTACGGTTACGGGCTCGTCGATGCCTCCGCAGCGGTCACGGCGGATGTCGCCTCGGTCGACGCCAATCCGATGGGCGACCTCGCCGAGTGGGTGCGCCTCTACCGCCGCGCCGACATCGACCCGGCGCCGCAGCCCACGGCATCCGCCGCGCCGTTGCCGGAGCTTCCGGCGGCCGATACCGTGCCGGTCAGCTCGCCCCTGCTTCCGAACGCGGATACGCTCCGGTACGGGACGGTACCGCTCGTGGGGGTCACGCTGGCCGCTATACTGGTGGCGCTCGGCGTCACTGCTGCTGCCCGGCGCATCAGATCGGAGCGCGCACGTCCTCCGAGCCGTTGATTCAAGGAGTTCTTCCACCTGTGAGCCACACAGCGTCCAGCACTGCCGTTTCCGTCGCCGGTACCGCAGTGCCCAAGATCCTCGTCGTCGGTGGCGGATACGCCGGCTTCTACACTGCATGGAAGCTCGAGAAGCACCTGCGTAAGGGTGAGGCCGAGGTCACGATCGTCGACCCGCTGCCGTACATGACGTACCAACCCTTCCTCCCCGAGGTCGCGGCGGGCGAGATCGAGGCGCGGCACGCCGTCGTGGGGCTCCGCCGTCACTTGAAGAAGACGCGCGTCATCACGGCGAAGGTGACCGGCATCGACCACGCGAACCGCACGGCCACGATCACCCCCGAGCAGGGCGAATCGTGGCAGGAGAGCTACGACCAGATCGTCGTGACGGCCGGCGCCGTCTCGCGTACCTTCCCCATCCCGGGCATCGCCGACAACGCGATCGGGCTGAAGACGATCGAAGAGGCCGTCGCGGTCCGTGACCGCATCCTCACGAACTTCGACCGCGCGGCCAACCTGCCCGCCGGCCCGGAGCGCGACCGCCTGCTGACGGTCGTCGTCGTGGGTGGCGGTTTCGCGGGCATCGAGGTGTTCGCCGAGATGCGCGCCCTGGCATCCTCTCTCCTGAAGCTGTACCCGCAGCTCCGTTTCGAAGACACGCACTTCCACCTCATCGAGGCGATGGGGCGCATCATGCCGGAGGTGTCGCTCAAGACGAGCGAGTGGGTGTTGAAGGACCTCGCCAAGCGCGGCGCCAACGTGCACCTCGACACGCAGGTCACCGGCGCCGTCGACGGCAACGTCGAACTGTCGACGGGGGAGATCATTCCCACCGACCTGATTGTCTGGACCGCGGGTGTCATGGCGAACCCGACCGTCGTGCGCGGCAGCGACCTGCCCGTCGAGGAGCGCGGTCGCATCCGTGCACGCGCGGACCTGCGCGTCGGCTCCGCCGAAGAGATCGTCGACGGCGCCTGGGCCGCTGGCGATGTGGCCGCGGTCCCCGACCTCACGGGCAAGGGCGTCGGCGGCTACTGCGTGCCGAACGCCCAGCACGCCGTGCGCCAGGCCAAGCTCCTCGCGAAGAACCTCGTGGCGGTGCTGCGCGGCGAGGTACCGCGCGAGTACATCCACCACAACCTGGGCGCAGTGGCTGGCCTCGGTCTCTACAACGGTGTGTTCCAGTCGGGCAACATCGCGCTCAAGGGCTTCGTCGCGTGGTGCGCGCACCGCGGCTACCACGGCCTCGCGATGCCGTCGTGGGAGCGCAAGTGGCGTGTGATCGGCGACTGGTGGCACAACTTCTGGCTCGACCGCGACAACGTGTCGCTGCAGACGGTGCAGAACCCCCGCTACGTCTTCGAGGAGTTCGCGGCACGTCCGCGCCCCGCCGCCGCTCCGGCAGCGCCGACCGCTCCTGCTGCGCCCGCGATCGATCCGAAGTCGGTCGCCGCGGAGAAGAAGGATGGCGCGCCGGCGGCGAGCGAGCCGACCGCCGAGAAGGCTCCCGCGAAGAAGGCTCCGGCCAAGAAGGCGCCCGCCAAGAGCGCGTCCTGAACGGCTCCGCAGACCGATCGAACCCCCGCCGCGTCGCCGCACGGCGGGGGTTCATCGCGTCCTGCCCGGTAGCCTGGCTTCAGGCCCCCGTAGCCCAATGGCAGAGGCAGGCGACTTAAAATCGCTTCAGTGTGGGTTCGAGTCCCACCGGGGGTACTGACGGATTCCGCGTGTCGTTGCCGCGCGCTGGGTGCGGCTGCTCGCGCGGCCTCAGGATTCGCGGTGGCTCCGCTCCCAATACCGGAAGACGACTTCGTGCTCGGGGAGCGCTCGGCGCACCTGCTCGAAGATTCGTCGACCTTGCGCTTCGTGCTCTGCGGCGATGTGCGGACTGGGCCAGCCGCTCTCATGATCGAAGTTCTCGTTGAACCGTGCAGCCCAGGCTCGACACTCGGCGGCGAGCTCCGCCGGCAGGTGCGGATCGTCGTCTGCGCAGAGGCCGATGTCCCGACCGCCCCAGAACGGCCACGCTGCGGAGTAGTCGTTCATGAGCACGTACCTCATGCGTCCAGTGTGCCCCGCGACGTCGACGCTGACCAATCCGAAATCGTCCCCGCGCCGAACGCCCTATGACGGCGGGAGATCCGGCCGGAGCGGAGTCGCGGTATGGGTGGGGCACGCAGGCGCCGAGGCGTCGGATTCTGGCTGTGGGCGATGGTCTCGGGGATCGTCAGCGCGGCGGTCTTTCTCGCTGTCGCGGAGGTGCTCGCCCTCGTCTTCGGTCGCGGCGGGAGCCCGATTCTGGCGGTCGGCGGCTTCGTCATCGACATCGTGCCGCAGCCGTTCAAAGAGTTCGCGATCGCAACGTTCGGCGCGTACGACAAGATCGCTCTGCTCGTCGGCCTCGCTCTCGCGGTGCTGATCGCGTCGTCGATCGCCGGCATCCTGCAGGCGCTCCGCCCTCCTCTCGGCGTGGTCGCCCTCGCCCTCGCCGGCGTCCTCTCCGTCGCGGCGATCGTCACGCGCGCGGGCGCGACAGTGCTGGTTGCGGTTCCCGCGGTCGCCGGCGCCGTCGCCGGTGCGTTCGTCTTGACCGTCCTCGCCCGCATGCTGCGGAGGTGGAAGGATGCCTCGGCAGTGGACGCGGTGCCCTCTTCGGATGCCTCAGTCGCGCTCGCATCCGGGGCGCCCTCCGCGACGGTCCCCGAGAACCCCGCAGCGCCGAAGCGCCCCCCGGCGATGGACCGCCGTGCGTTTTTCCGCACAACGGCGATTGCGGGGGTGTCCGCCGTCCTCCTCGGGGTCGGTGCTCGTATCGTCAGCGCCACGACGTCGTCGATCACGGCCGTCCGCCAAGCGCTCTCGCTCCCGGCGCCGCGGTCGAAGGTCACGATCCCCGACGGGGCGCAGCTCGACATCCCGGGCATCTCGCCCCTCATCACCCCGAACGCGGACTTCTACCGTGTCGATACGGCTCTCACGGTTCCCGAGGTCGACCCGGCCACGTGGCGGCTCGTGATCGACGGCATGGTCGACAAGCGCGTCGAACTCGGCTTCGACGATCTGCTCGCGATGGGCCTGGACGAGTACGCCGTCACCATGACCTGCGTCTCCAACGAGGTGGGGGGGAACCTTCTCGGAAACGCGATCTGGCTCGGCGTGCCGGTGCGCGACGTGCTCGCGCTCGCCGGCCCGCAGGCGGGGGCTGACATGGTGCTCTCGCGCAGCGTCGACGGGTTCACGGCATCCACGCCTCTCGAGGCGCTCACCGACGACGGTCTCGACGCGATCCTCGCGGTGGGGATGAACGGCGAGCCGCTTCCTCTCGAGCACGGTTTCCCCGTCCGCATGGTCGTACCGGGCCTGTACGGATACGTGTCGGCGACCAAGTGGCTCACCGAATTGAAAGTCACGACGTTCGCCGCCGACGAGGCTTACTGGACGCCCCGCGGATACAGCGCGAAGGCGCCGATCAAGCTCTCTTCGCGCATAGACACGCCGACGTCGGGCGCACCCGTGACCACGGGGAAGGTCGCAGTGGCCGGCGTCGCCTGGGCGCAGCCGGTGGGCGTGGATCGCGTGGAAGTCAACATCGACGATGCCGGGTGGCAGCCCGCGACGCTGTCGTCGCCGATCAACGACTCCACGTGGGTGCAGTGGTTCGTCGAGTGGGATGCCGCGCCCGGAACGCACTACATCGCAGTGCGCGCATTCGACAAACAGGGAACGATGCAGACCGAAGAGCGCGCTCCGATCGCTCCGGACGGATCGACGGGCTGGCAGCGCATCCTCGTCACTGTGCAGTAGGGGGCGCGTCCGGGGAGGGCTTCCTCTCGTCCCCGCGACCGTGTCGCACAGCGCGTCGGGCGAGATCGGCGAGGTGGGCCGCATCGATTCCCGGCCACCCGTGCAGGTTCTGCGTGTACGTCGCGGGGAGGGCTGACGCGCCCCACACAGCGCCCGCGAGCGACCCCGCGATCGCCGCCACGGTGTCCGTGTCGCCCCCGCCGCGGACCGCCCGCTCCAGCGCATCCTGCAGCGACGCGGCGCCCGCCACGGCGGCGAGAGCGGCCTGGAAGGCCCGCACGACCCATCCGTTGTCCGCCTGGAAGTCGCGGGGATGGACGCCGGGAGCTGTCGCCGCGTCAACGAGGCCGGTCCACCGTGCCCGGCGCTCGCTCGGAACCGCGCTGAGCTGAGCGCGCATGTCGAGCTCGCCCGTGCGCACAGCGTGGCGGATCGCCAGGCACCAGAGCGCGCAGGCATCCACGTTGTCGACCTCCCAGTGCGTGAGCTGCGCGACGCGCCCTGCGGCGATCACCAACTCGTCCGGGGAGCGGTCGAGGTAGCCGAGCGCGACCGGTCCGGTCCGCATGAGCGACCCGTTCCCGCCGCTGCGCCCCGAGCGGCGGTGTGCGCTCTCGGATGCCACGCGGGCGGCGTGCTCATCAGCATCGTCGGAAAGAAGCGCCAGGATGCCCCGCGTCTGAACGCCGACGTCCTTCGCCGTGCGTGCCCACCCCCGCCACTCGGCGACGATCTCTGCGAGCGCGAGGGGGTCTTCGAGCGTCTCGCCCGACGCCAAGCGATTCAGGATCGCCACGGCCATGCTGGTGTCGTCGGTCCATTCGCCGGCGGCGTGGCCGAAGTACCCGACACCGAACGCGGGCGTCATGCTGTTCGGGAGCGCCGGCCCGAACTCGTACTGCGACCCGAGCGCATCGCCTGCGGCGGAGGCGAGCACCGTGCCGACGGCCCTATCGAGCTGCGCCTCGTCGGCCTCTGTCCGGGAGTCGACGCGTCGTTCGGTCATGTCGACCATCATCCCCTGCTCTGGCGGTTCAGGCGCATATCCGCGACGCGGTCGACGAGCTCGTCGATCGGATTCTCCGCTGAGGGGATGATGGACCCATGCGCACTCGGCGATCGACCTCGTCCCTGCGCTCGCGCCTGCTCGTCCCCCTGGCGGGGGACCCCGACGGGACCCCGCCGTGGGTCCTGCGGCTCGAGCACGGCGACGATCGCGGGCTGTTCGACGAGGACGGGCCCGCATGGACCGTCCACTCGGGCATCCCGACGCTCGTCGCGGGCATCCAGGCGCTCCTCCTTCAGGCGCTGCACCCCGGTGCGATGGCCGGTGTGCACGACTGGTCGCGTTATCGCGACGACCCGCTCGGCCGCCTCTCCGGTACGGTGCGCTGGGTGATTTCGACGACGTTCGGGTCGCGCGAGCAGGTGGACGGCGAACGCGCGCGTGTCGCCCGATTCCACACGGGCGTCCGCGGAGAGTACGAGGCACACTCGGGGCGGCGTGCCTACAGCGCCGAGGATGCCGACCTCGTGGAGTGGGTGCATCTCGCCTTCACCGACGCGTTCCTCACGGCTCACGAGCGCTGGGGCGGCACGATCCCCGGCGGACGCGACGCGTACGTCGCAGACTGGGCGACGGCGGGAACTCTCATGGGCGTCGTCGATCCGCCACGCACCGCCGCTGACCTGCGCGCGCGCATGCACGGGCTCCTCGCCGACGGCACGCTTCGCGGGGGTGCACGGGTCGACGAGGTCGTGCGGTTCCTGCGCGACGTTCCGCTCGACGGCTCGCTGCGCATCGGGTACCGCATCCTCTTCGCCGGTGCCATCGCGGCGATCCCGCGTGAGTATCGGCGACTGCTGGGTGTGCGTCGCTCCTGGTTCCCGGCGGTCACGGCGACGCGGCTCGTGCTGTGGATCGCGCAGCGCAGTCTCGGGACGGGTCCGCGGGCACACGACATCGCGCGCATCCGGCTGCGCCGTCTGGATGCCGCGGTGCCTCAGGATGAATCGCCCCAGGAGGAATCATGACGCCGCGTCCCCACACGGGTGACACCCGGTCTCGCTCTAGGCTGGTGCCACCCGTGCGAAGGAGCCAGCCATGAGCCTCGATCTGCTCGCCCCGCCGTCTGTGCCGACGGCCGAGCCCTGGGCGCGTCCCGAGTCGTACTGGCGTGCGCGCACCGCGGCCGTCGCAAGCCTCTCGGGTCCGGTCGCGACGATCGACGTCGACGCGCTCCGCCACAATGCGCTCGACCACGTCGTGCGCTCGAGCGGCGTGCCGATCCGCGTCGCGTCGAAGTCGATCCGGGTGCGCGAGGTGCTGGATGCCGCGCTGAAACTTCCGGGTTACCACGGCATCCTCGCCTTCACGCTTCCCGAAGCGCTGTGGCTCGCCGAGGAGCACGACGACATCGTGCTGGGCTACCCGAGCGTCGATCGCGCCGCGCTCGCGGCGCTCGCAGGCAGCGCCGAGAAGGCCGCCCGCATCACCCTGATGGTCGACGACCTCGCGCAGCTCGACCTGGTCGACAGCGTGGCTGCGCCGGGGCAGCGCGCCGAGATCCGCGTCGCGATCGACGCGGATGCCTCGTGGCGCGCACCCGTCCTCGGTCACATCGGCGTGCGCCGCTCACCCGTTCACGATCCGGGCGAGGTGCAGCGGCTCGCCCGCGCGATCGCCGCCCGTCCTGGATTCCGGCTCGTGGGCCTCATGATGTACGAGGCCCAGATCGCGGGACAACCCGACGACACCGGATCCGGGGACGCCGTCATCCGCTGGATGCAGCGCCGCTCGACGGAGGAGCTGCGCGAGCGTCGGGGTGCGATCGTCGGGGCCGTGAGAGATGTCGCCGACCTGGAGTTCGTCAACGGCGGAGGGACCGGGTCGCTCGAGTACACGGCCTCCGATCCCGCCGTCACCGAGACGACCGCCGGGAGCGGACTGCTCGCGGGCCACCTGTTCGACCTCTACCGGCACTTCACGCTCGCTCCCGCGGCGGCGTTCGCGCTGGAGGTCGTCCGCAGACCCGCGGACGACATCGTGACGGTCCTCGGCGGCGGCTGGATCGCCTCCGGCCCGCCGGTCGCCTCCCGGCAGCCGCTGCCGGTGTGGCCGACGGGCCTTGCGACCCTCGCGCGCGAGGGCGCGGGCGAAGTGCAGACTCCGCTCCAGGGTGCGGCGGCGAAGAGCCTCTCCCTCGGCGACCGTGTCTGGTTCCGACACGCGAAAAGCGGCGAGCTCGCCGAACGCGTCGATCGATACCACCTCACGAGCGGCGACACGGTCGTCGGTGAGGCCGCGACCTACCGCGGCGAAGGGAAGAGCTTCCTGTGATGGCCCCCTCCACCCGCCCCGCCGGCACGTGGCAGAACTGGGGGCGCACGGAACGCGTCCGCCCCCTCACGGTCGAGTACCCCTCGACGATCGAGGCGGTGCGGCGTGCGGTCCGCTCCGCCGCGCAGCGCGGCCGGCCTGTGAAAGCCGTCGGGACGGGCCATAGTTTCAGCGGCATCGCGGTTGCCCCCGGGACTCTGCTCGAGCTCACCGAGCTGTCCGGGCTCGTCTCCGTCGACCGTGAGCGACAGCGGGTGCGCGTTCTCGCCGGCACGCGCCTGCATCGGATTCCCGCGCTGCTCGCGCCCTACGGTCTCGCGATGACGAATCTCGGAGATATCGACCGACAGTCGATCTCGGGCGCGATCTCCACCGGCACCCACGGCACCGGCTCGCGCTACGGCGGCATCGCGACCCAGGTTGTCGCGGCGACCCTCGTGACAGCCGACGGCGAGCTGCTCACCGTGTCGGAGACCGAGAACGCCGAGATGCTCCCGGCGGTCGCGCTGGGGCTCGGCGCTCTCGGCATCCTCGTCGACGTGACGCTGCAGTGCGTGCCGGCGTTCACCCTCCACGCGGTCGAGCGACCAGAGCCACTCGATGACGTCGTGGGCGACATCGCGGCCCGCGCGGATGCCGCGGACCATTTCGAGTTCTACTGGTTCCCGCATACCGACATCGCCCTCACGAAGACCAACGAGCGGCGCGGCGCGGATGCCGCGACCCACCCCCTGGGACGGGCCTCGAAGCTCGTCGACGACGTGCTCGTCGGGAACGTCGTCCATCAGGCGGTCTGCAGCGCGGGGCGCGCAGCCCCGGCCCTCGTGCCCGGAATCAACCGGCTCTCCGCGCGGGTCTGGGGCGACCGTTCCTTCTCCGACGCCTCGCACCGCGTGTTCGCGACGAGTCGCGGTGTGCGGTTCCGTGAGATGGAGTACGCCGTCCCGGTCGAGAATCTCGCCGACGCGTTCCGCGGCATCCAGCGCGTCATCGCCGACCACGACTGGCGCATCGAGTTCCCGATCGAGGTGCGTACGGCTGCCGCCGATGATCTGTGGCTTTCGACGGCGTCGGGGCGTGCGAGTGGGTACATCGCCGTGCACCGCTACTGGAGAACCGACCCGACGGTGTATTTCCGTGCCGTCGAAGAGGTCATGCTCGCCCACGGAGGGCGCCCGCACTGGGGCAAGATGCACACGCAGGATGCCGCGAGTCTGCGCTCCCGCTATCCGCGCTTCGACGACTTCACGGCGCTCCGAGACCGGCTCGACCCCCATCGTCTCTTTCGGAACCCCTATCTCACTCGGGTCCTGGGTGAGTAACGCCTGAGAACCCGGAGACACGCATGATCGTGCGCGCGCCGGCGCCGATAGGATGAGCACAGAATCGAGGGGAGTCCCATGGACATGGCGTGGCTGATCCCGGTGCTCATCGTGGTCGCGCTGATCGTGATCGTCGGTGTGTACCTGTGGGCGACGTACAACTCGCTCGTCGCGCTGAATGTGCGCGTCGACGAGGCGTGGAGCGACATCACGGTGCAGTTGAAGCGCCGAGCCGACTTGCTGCCGAACCTCATCGAGACGGTGAAGGGCTATGCCGCGCACGAGAAGGCGGTGTTCGAGAACGTCACGCGGGCGCGCGCCGAAACGCTCTCGGCGGGCTCGCCCGGTGAGGCCGGAGTCGCGGAAGGCCACATGCAGCAGGCGCTGAAGAGCCTGTTCGCGGTCGCCGAGGCGTACCCTCAGCTGCAGGCGAGTCAGAACTTCCTTCAGCTGCAGCAGTCCGTGGTCGACACGGAGGACAAGATCCAGGCGTCGCGCCGCTTCTACAACGGAGGCGTCCGCGAACTCAACACGAAGATCAAGGTGTTCCCGAACAACATGTTCGCGCGCAGCCTCGGCTTCCACGAGCGGGAGTTCTTCGAGGTGACCGGGGGAGCCGCCATCGCCGAGCCCCCGCGGATCCAGTTTTGACGGACGAGAAGTCTCGACCTTCCCTCCTCGACGCGATCCGCACCAAGACGGTGCGGGGTGAGATCGAGGAGTCCCTGCCGCACGGCCTGCGAGTGACGACCGCATACGCGTGGCGGTTCGTCGTGATCGCGGTGGCAGCCGGAATCCTCATCTGGCTCGTCATCCAGTTGAAGCTCCTCGTCGTGCCGCTCCTCGTCGCGATCCTCGTGACGGCGCTCCTGTGGCCGGTGTTCACCTGGATGCTGCGGCACCGCGTGCCGCGGTGGGCGGCCATCGTCGTCTCGGTGATCGGCACCATCGCTGTCGTCGGCGGACTGCTCTGGCTTGCGATCTGGCAGATCACACGCGAGTGGCCGAGCGTCCGCACGCGTACGCTCGAATCGATCGAGCAGTTCCGGCAGTACCTCATCGACGGGCCGCTCCACCTGACGTCCTCGCAGATCGACGGCATGCTCGCGCAGGCATGGACATTCATCCAGCAGCAGGTCGGTCTCCTCTGGTCGGGTGCTCTCGCGATCGGCTCCACCGTGGGGCATGTCGCGACAGGTGCGGTACTCGCCCTGTTCATCCTGCTGTGCACCCTCGCCGACGGCGGGGGGATCTGGCGTTGGGTCGTGCGACTCTTCCCGCGTCGGGCCCGCGGCGACGTCGACGGCGCCGGCCGCGCGGGCTGGGCGACGGTCGTCACCTACGCGCGAACGCAGCTCCTCGTCGCGACCATAGACGCGATCGGCATCGGGCTCGGTGCGTTTGTGCTCGGGGTTCCCCTCGCGATCCCGATCGGCGTCCTCGTCTTCCTCGGGGCGTTCGTCCCGTTCGTCGGTGCGATCGTCACCGGGACCCTCGCCGTCTTCCTCGCCCTCGTCTACAACGGGCCCTGGATCGCGCTGTGGATGGTCGTGGTCGTCCTCGGCGTCCAACAGCTCGAGGGGCACGTGCTCCAGCCTCTCCTCATGGGGTCGGCCGTCAAGGTGCACCCGCTCGCTGTCGTTCTCGTGGTCGCCGGCGGCGCCATGATCGCCGGCATCCCCGGCGCATTGTTCGCTGTGCCGTTGGCGGCCTTCGTCAACGTCGTGGCGGTCTACCTCTCCACCCGTCACACGCGAGGCACACCGCCCGGGCCGGGCGACTTCAACGACCGAGATCTCATCTGGAGCACCGTTCCGCGCAGCAGGAGGACCCCCGCGTGACCACCCCCACCGAGCCGACGACCGCCGCGTACGCGAGTGCGCTGTCGGCGATCCCGTCGCTGGCGGAGTTCGAGGATGCCGCTGCCGTCCTGCGCGACGTCGTCGTGCGGACCCCGTTCGACGTGTCCGAGCATCTCTCCGACGTGCTGGGCGCGCCCGTGCACCTGAAGCTCGAGAATCTCCAGCGCACGGGCTCGTTCAAGATCCGCGGGGCGACCTACCGGCTCTCTCGCCTCACCGCCGAGGAGCGCGCGCGGGGCGTCGTCGCGGCATCGGCCGGCAATCACGCTCAGGGCGTCGCGCTCGCGGCGCAGAAGCTCGGCATCCCGGCCACCATCTTCATGCCGCTCGGGGTCCCCGTGCCCAAGCTCCTCGCGACGCGGGGCTATGGAGCGGAGGTGATCCTGGAGGGCGCGACCGTCGAGACTCCGCTGCGGCTGGCGGCCGAGTTCGCCGAGCGCACCGGCGCCGTGCTCATCCCGCCGTTCGACCACCGCGACATCATCATCGGGCAGGGCACCCTCGGCCTCGAGCTGTGGGACGCCATCGACGATCTCGACACCGTCGTCCTCGGCATCGGTGGGGGAGGCCTGATCGCCGGAGTCGCCGCCGCCGTGAAGGCGCGCGCCGCCGCAGAGGGGCGCACCGTCCGCGTGATCGGCGTGCAGGCGGAGAACTCCGCCGCCTACCCCTCGTCGCTCGCCGCCGGAGAGCCGCTGACGGTGGCGACCACCCCGACGATCGCGGACGGCATCGCGGTCGCCCGCCCGGGCGACGTCCCGTTCGACGTCATCCGCGAGCTCGTCGACGAGGTCGTCACCGTGAGCGACGACGACATCGCGCGCGCGCTGCTGATCCTCCTCGAGCGGGCGAAGCAGGTGGTCGAACCCGCGGGTGCCGTCGGCGTCGCGGCGATCCTGGCCGGAAAGATCCGCGCGAGCGGACCGACGGCAGTCGTCCTGTCCGGGGGGAACATCGACCCTCTCCTGCTGCAGCGCGTCGTCGCGCACGGGCTCGCGGCATCGGGCCGCTACATGTCGCTTCAGATCCCTCTGCCCGACCGTCCCGGTCAGCTCGCGCGTGTGTCGGAGCTTCTCGCGATCGCCGGAGCCAACGTCATCGAGGTGCTCCACACGCGCCACGGTCAGGGGCTCCAGATCAGTGAAGTCGTGCTGCAGCTCAGCGTGGAGACCCGAGGCGCCGAGCACCGCGCTCACGTGATCGACGTGCTCGAATCCGCGGGCTTCACTCCGCGCGTCGTCGAGGACTGACGCGGTCCGCGCTCCTCGGCGCGGTGAGCGTCCCCACGGGTGTCGCTGCGCCGTGTATCACTGCCCGGTGTATCACTGCCCGGTGTACTACTGCCCCGTGTAGGTGGCGACCTTCACGATCTCGACGGGGATTTCGCGGCCCGTGGGTGCAGTGTACGACGTCTTCGCGCCCTCGGCGAGGCCGAGAATCGCCGCGCCCAGCGGGGAGGCCTCGCTGTAGACGTCGAGTTCGGAGCCCGCCGCGATCTCGCGGCTGCCGAGGAGGAAGACCTCTTCACCGCCCGCCACGATCGCTGTCACCACCGTGCCACCCCGGACGATGCCGTCGGCCTCGGGGGCTTCGCCGACCACGGCGTCTTTCAGGAGTGCCTGCAGCGTGCGGATGCGGGCCTCCTGCTTCCCCTGCTCGTCCTTCGCGGCGTGGTAGCCGCCGTTCTCCTTGAGGTCGCCTTCTTCGCGGGCGGCTTCGATGCGGGCCGCGATCTCGGTGCGACCGGTCGTCGACAGGTGCTCGAGCTCGGCGGCGAGCCGGTCGTAGGCGTCCTGCGTGAGGAAGGTGTCCGTGTTCTCGGCCACGTGTCTTCTCCTAGGTCTGTGCGGTCTGCTGGGGGGTAAACCGAACGCCCCGGCCGGCAGCCGGGGCGCGTGTGTCGGATCAGACTACGGGATCCAGCAGGAGCTCACCAAACCCGTCGTCGCTTCGGCGACGGTCGGGATCGTCTCCGAGAAGCTGCGGCTGTGCGCCGCGTCGGCAGGGTACTCGACGACGCGCCACCCGACCACGCCGTGCTCGGTGTCCTGCGCCTCGAGCGCGCACGTGACCGGCTCACCCTGACGCAGCGTCACCTGGAACTGGACCGTGATGGAGTGCGCGTCGACGATCTGGAACCCCGTGGTGTCGATGTCCACGGAATCCATCGACTGCGTCACCGTCGACCAGCCGAAGTACCCGACGATCACGGCCGCGATGACACCGAATGCGATCCATGTGCCGCGGCGGCTACGGCGGGATCTGCCGTAGCGGTCGTCGAGCTCGGCCTGCACGGCCATCGCCTCGGGCGAGGGCGGCGTGGGCGTCGTCGTGGTCATGTCGCACTCCGGCGGGGGAGGGGATTTAGGCTGGATGTCCAGGCTACGCTCTGCGAGGCCGGCACCCGAACCGACGAACCGAGGAACGATGCACATTCTCCCCGCGGGCCTCGCCACCCCCTCACCCTCGATGACCGTCGACCCCGACGTCGTCACCCCCGGCTTCATCGGGTTCGTCGCGATCGCGCTCGTCGCCGTCGTCGTCGTGTTCCTGATCATCGACATGCTGCGTCGGATCCGACGCGCCGGGTACCGCGCCGACGTCAACGAGCAGCTGGATGCCGAAGCCCAGGCCCAGGCGGAGGACGCGACCCGCGCGTCCGATGTCGACGATCAGGACATCGATCCCGGCGAGGACGGCACCGGTCGCTGAGCTGTACCGCGGCAGGGCTGCTCAGAGAACGATCTCGGAAAACGATCTCAGAGAACGACCTCAGGACGCGCCGAGAGAGGGGACGACCGGGTCGAGCGCGGTGAGCAGACACGCTGTCCAGTGGCAGAGGAACGCGAGCACCGTGCACACGTGGAAGATCTCGTGAAAGCCGAAGTGGCCCGGCCAGGGGTTCGGCTTCTTGAGCGCGTAGCAGACCGCGCCTCCCGTGTAGAGGAGGCCGCCGACGATCACGAGCACCATCATGGCCACACTCGCCTGCAGCAGATCGACGAGGTACATCACGGCGGCCCAGCCGAGGAGCAGATACAGCGCGACGTACAGCCACCTCGGGGCGTTGATCCAGAACACACGGAAGAGGATGCCCAGCAGCGCCCCCGACCAGACGAGGGCGAGCAGCAGCAGTCCCTTCTGCGGCGGCAGCGCGAGCACGGCGATCGGAGTGTAGGTTCCCGCGATCAGCAGCATGATGTTCGCGTGGTCGATGCGCTTGAGGACGGCCTTCGTCGTCGGCTTCCAGTTGAACCGGTGATACAGCGCGGAGTTGCCGAACAGCAGCACCGAGGTCGCCATGAAGACCGCTGAGGCCCATTTCGCCGCCGCCCCCTCGGCGAGAACGATCAGCACGATCCCCGCGGCGATGGCGACGGGGAAAGTTCCTGCGTGGATCCAGCCGCGCCATGTCGGCTTCAGGTCGACCTGCGCACTGACGGCGGCCGCCTCGAGAAGAGGCAGCTGGGGCATCTCGACGCCCTCATCGGGAATAGGCTCGGGCACGTTCTGAAGCCTACGCGTGCTCGTATGCTCGAGCCTACATACGTGGGGAGGCGCCCGATGCGGAGTAGCGTAGGGATGTGAGTGCGCGCAGAGCCGGTGAGGGCAGGGGTCTCCTCTACCGGGTGTACAGCTCCCGCCTGCGCAGGGCGCTCACGCCCGAGGCGGTCCCGCATCATGTCGCCATGATGATCGACGGCAACCGTCGCTGGGCGCGACAGGCGGGATTCCCGACGGTCGCGGACGGTCACCGCGCCGGGGCCGCGAAGATGCACGAGTTCCTGCGCTGGTGCGATGATCTCGGCATCCGCGTCGTGTCGCTGTATCTGCTGTCGAACGACAATCTGCGCAAGCGTGATTCGCGGGAGCTCGACGACCTCATCGAGATCATCGCCGAACTCGCCGACGAGCTCTCGCACGAGCCGGGCTGGCGCGTGCAGATCGTCGGGCGCTCCGACGCGCTACCCCCCGCCCTTGCGCGCGTGCTCCAGACCGCGCAGGAGCGCACGGTCGGCAACACCGGGCTGCACGTCAACCTGGCGGTCGGCTACGGCGGACGCGGTGAGATCGTCGATGCCGTGCGCAGCATCATCGCGAAGCACGACGAGAGCGGCGGCTCCCTCGAGGAGCTCGCGGCGAGCCTGACCCCGGAGCAGATCGGCGAGCATCTGTACACGGGCGGCCTTCCCGACCCCGATCTCGTCATCCGCACCTCGGGAGAGCAGCGGCTGAGTGACTTTCTGCTGTGGCAGTCTGCGCACTCCGAGTTCTACTTCGTCGAAGCGCTCGGTCCGGACCTGCGCGAAGTCGACTTCCTGCGCGCGATCCGCGACTACGCGACGCGCGACCGTCGCTACGGCGGCTGACCCCGCCGGGTCGACGCCGGCGCCCGAGTCACGAGCGACGCCGCGTGTCAGAATGGCATGCGTGAGTGACCTGGAGCCCCTGATCTCGTCGTTCGACCTCGCGGCGGGATATCTCGACTGGGCGCGGCTCGGGCCGCTCTCTCCGGGTGTACGCGCCGAGCTGCAGGCCGATGCGGAACTGCTCGGCACGGGCCGTGCGGCGGGGACCGAGCTCGTCGGTGCGCGCATCGGTGAGGCGCGCGAACTGGTCGCGCGCGTGCTGGGCGCGCCGACCGACGAGATCGTCCTGCAGCCGTCCACGACGCACGGACTCGCGCACGCGATGTTCGGCCTCGAGGGAACCGTCGTCGTGCCCGCCCAGGACTTCCCGGCAGTACGCATCACCGCGCACCGCGCCGCCGACGCGCGCGGCGTCCTCGCGGTGCGCGAGATCGACCCCGCGGGCGGCATCGTCACGCCGGAAGCGATCGCCGACGCGCTCGGAGACGACGCGACCGCGGTCGCGTTGAGCCTCGTCGACTACCGCACCGGCGCGCTCGCCGACCTCGCCGGCATCCGCGCCGTCATCGGCGACCGCCTGCTGATCGTCGACGCCGTGCAGGCCTTCGGCGTCGTGGATGTCGACTGGAGCCTCGCCGACGTCGTCACGGGCAACGGGTACAAGTGGCTGCGCGCAGGCCGGGGCACGGGATTCGCCCGGTTCTCTCCGGCGGCCCGCGCCCGGATCGCACCCGTGCTCTCGGGCATCTCGGGGATGGCGGGCGATGCGTCGGTACTCGGGACGCCCCCCGCGCTCGAGGGCGCTGCGGCCTATTCGGTGTCACCCTCGGATCCGCTCGCCGCCGCACGGCTGGCGACGGCGCTGCGCGAGATGCTGGATGCCGGGATCCCCGCCATCGCTGCGGACGTGCACGCGCGGGCCGACGACGTCATGACGCTGGCGGACCGCTACGACATCCCGGTCGTCACACCTCGGGACGCACACGCGGGCATCGTCGCCCTCGCGCCGCAGGATCCGCCCGCGCTCGCCGCCGCGCTCGCCAACCATGGACTCACCGTCACCGCGCGCGGCACGACGATCCGCGTGTCGGCTCACGTCGGCACGGGCGCCGACACGCTGCGCCTCCTCGGCGACGCGTTCGCCGACGCCGCGGCGTCGGGCCGTGTGATCGCGGCGGAGTACGCCCGCGAGGGGCTCATCGTCGAACCCGACGTCTCCGAGGTCTTCACCATCGAGCTCGTCGATGAGGTCGTCCAGGACGACGGCGGCACGACTCACGAGGTCGAAGCGGCGACCCCGCACGACAGCGACGAGATCGTCATCGCTGTCGTCGACGAGAATTAACCCGCGCGCAACGTCGTCGCGGCGTGTCGGTTTCGCTCCGGCATCCGGCGCCGTCGTACGGTCGTCACATCGGGCAAGGTGCCCGGTCGAGTCGGCCTTCCACTGACTCGTGGCTCGCGGCCGACTCGATATTCCGGGTGGTTCCACCCGGGGCGGGAGCGGGTTGTGACCACACGAGTTCCACTGAAGCAGCAGCACGTCGACGAGGCCGCGGAGGTGGAACAGGACCTCCGCACCTACGTCCTCGACACCTCGGTGCTGCTGAGCGATCCGCGGGCCTTCTTCCGCTTCGCCGAGCACTCCGTCGTCGTCCCGGTGGTCGTCATCACGGAGCTCGAGGGCAAGCGCCACGACCCCGAGCTGGGCTACTTCGCCCGACAGGCCCTCCGTCATCTCGACGAGCTGCGCGTCGAGCACGGCCGGCTCGACTTCCCCGTGCCGGTCGGCCAGGGCGGCACGCTGCGTGTCGAGCTCGCGAACACGGATGCCTCCGTGCTGCCGCAGGGCCTGCGCCTCAGCGACAACGACACCCGCATCCTCTCGGTCGCGATGCATCTCGCTCAGGACGGGCAGGAGGTCACGGTCGTCTCGAAGGATCTGCCCATGCGGGTCAAGGCCGCGTCTCTCGGCATCAATGCGGAGGAGTATCTGGCGGAGCAGGCGGTAGACAGCGGCTGGACGGGTATCGCCGACCTGCACCTCTCCGGCGACGACATCAGCGACCTCTACGAGTCGGAGGTGGCCGCGACCGACGATGTGCGCGGGCTCCCCGTCAACACGGGGCTCATCCTCCACTCCGAACGGGGCTCGGCCCTCGGCCGAGTGACGGGCGACGGCGGCTACAAACTCGTGCGCGGTGACCGAGACGTCTTCGGCTTGCACGGGCGCTCGGCCGAGCAGCGCATCGCGATCGATCTGCTGCTCGACCCCGAGGTCGGGATCGTGTCGCTCGGAGGCCGAGCGGGCACGGGCAAGTCGGCGCTCGCGCTGTGCGCGGGCCTCGAGGCGGTTCTCGAGCGGCAGCAGCAGAAGAAGATCATCGTCTTCCGGCCGCTGTTCGCCGTCGGCGGGCAGGAGCTCGGCTACCTGCCCGGCGACCAGGGCGACAAGATGAACCCGTGGGGGCAGGCTGTGTTCGACACGCTCGGCTCGGTCGTCTCAGGGAACGTGCTCGAAGAGGTCGTCGCGCGAGGGATGCTCGAGGTGCTCCCGCTCACGCACATTCGCGGCCGGTCGCTGCATGACGCGTTCGTGATCGTCGACGAGGCGCAGTCGCTCGAGCGGAACGTGCTGCTGACGGTCCTCAGCCGCATGGGACAGAACTCGCGCGTCGTGCTCACTCACGACGTCGGTCAGCGCGACAACCTCCGCGTGGGCCGCCACGACGGCGTCGCCTCCGTCATCGAGACGCTCAAGGGCCACGCCCTGTTCGGGCACGTGACCCTGACGCGCTCGGAGCGCTCCGCGATCGCCGCGCTCGTCACCGATCTGCTGGAGCAGGGCGAACTGAGCTGACGCGTGACGGCGAGGGCTACTCCCAGCGGTAGCCCTCGCCGCGCACGGTCACGATGTGGTCGCTGCCCACCTTGCCGCGCAGGTAGCGCACGTACACGTCGACGACGTTCGACCCGGGATCGAAGTCCATGCCCCAGATGCGGCTCAAGAGCTGCTCGCGGGTGAGGACGGTGTCCGGATGCCGCAGGAACTGCTCGGCCAGAGCGAACTCGCGTGCGGACAGATCCACTTCACGCCCCGCCACCGTCGCGCGCCGGGCGAGCAGGTCGACGGTGACATCGCCGTGCGTCAGCACCATCGTGATCGCGCCGGTGCGCTCCCGCAGCCGTGAACGCACGCGCGCAAGGAGTTCAGCGACGGAGAAAGGCTTGGGCACGTAGTCGCTGGCCCCGGCATCCAGGCCTTCGATCGTGTCGGACGTGCCGGATCGGGCGGTGAGCATGATGACCGGCATGCGTCCGCCCTGCGCGCGCAGCGCGCGCAGGACGTCGAACCCGTCCATCGACGGTAGGCCGACATCGAGGATGACGAGGTCGATGTCATCGCCCTGCGCGGCATCCAGCGCCTCCTGGCCGTCGTCGGCGCTGACGGTGTCGAAGCCTTCGGCGCGGAGGGCCCGCGTCACGAGGGAGACGATGTGCGGTTCGTCGTCGACGACGAGGATGCGTGTCATCCGGATGCCTCTCTCTGGGTCACCACGTCACCGGCGCGTACCGGTGTGGGAAGGGTCGCCCCGGTACCGAGTGGGATCTCGATCGTCAGGGTCGCACCGCCGCCGGGTGTGTCGGCGACGGTGCACCGGCCGCCGTGCGCCTTCGCGATCGTGTCGACGATCGCGAGCCCGAGGCCGGAACCGCCGACCGAGCGCTTGCCGGCGCCGCGGTCGAACCTCCGGAAGACGCGGTGGCGCATCGCGGGTGGGATGCCGGGGCCGTGATCGCGCACCCACAGCTGCGCTCCGGAGGGGTGCACGGCGCTGCCGATCTCGATCCCGCTGCCGGCCGGCGTGTACTTTGCCGCGTTGTCCGCCAGCTGCAGCCACGCTTGCAGGAGGCGATCGCGGTCGCCGTGGATGACGCCCCCCGCGCTCTGCTCCACACTCCACGTGTGACCGGGGATCACGGCCACGAGTTCACCGACGCGCTGCGTCAGCGCCGCGAGATCCACATCGCTCATCGTGAAGCTGTCGGCCTCGACCGCCGCGAGCAGGTCGATGTCGCCGATGAGGCGCGTCATGCGGTCGAGCTCGGCCATGCCGAGCTCCCGGGTGGCGGCGGCGTCGGCGGGGTCGTCCGGATTCATGATCTCGAGGTGTCCGCGCACGATCGTGATCGGGGTCTTCAGCTCGTGACGGACATCGTCGAGGAGGCGGCGTTGCATCTCGAACGACGTTTCGGCGCCGTCGCCCGCCGGCGCGGGCGTGAGCGGTGCCGGCGGCTCGAGGACCGTCCACCCGACGAGCGCGGTGACGACGAGCGTCGCGAGGGCTCCGATGCCGTAGGCGGCGATCGCACTCCAGGAGACGTCGGCATCGGTGAGCGCGAGGATGCCGAGGACCGCAAGCGCGGTCACCGCGAACCCCGCCCCCACGATCGTCAGCACGAGGCCGAGCGTACGGAGGTGGCGCCGGCGGTGTCCCCCGGCGGCCATCGAGCGGGTCACCCTGTCATTATGGCCCGTCGGGAGAGGGGAACCGTGCCGGTCCCCGCGCAGATCACCCCGGGTGCGTCATCGAGAGCAGGTCGAGCTTCTCGTCCAGCTGTGCCTCGGTCAGATCGCCGCGCTCGACGTAGCCGAGGTCGATGACCGCCTCGCGCACCGTGATGCCCTTCGCGACGGCGTGCTTGGCGATCTTGGCGGCCGCCTCATAGCCGATCAGCTTGTTCAGCGGCGTGACGATCGACGGCGACATGCCAGCGAAGGCAGCGGCGCGCTCGCGGTTGGCCTCGAGGCCGTCGATCGTCTTGTCGGCCAGCACGCGCATGGCGTTCGACAGCAGTCGGATCGACTCGAGGAGTGCCGTGCCCATCACCGGGATCGCGACGTTGAGCTCGAACGACCCGGAGGCGCCCGCCCACGCGACGGTCGCGTCATTGCCGATGACGCGCGCGCACACCATCAGGGTCGCCTCCGGCACCACGGGGTTGACCTTGCCGGGCATGATCGAGGAGCCGGGCTGCAGGTCGGGAATGTGCAGTTCGCCGAGGCCGGTGTTGGGGCCCGACCCCATCCACCGAAGGTCGTTGTTGATCTTCGTCAGCGAGACCGCGATCGTGCGGAGGGCTCCGGATGCCTCGACGAGGCCGTCGCGGTTCGCCTGCGCCTCGAAGTGGTCTTTCGCCTCGGTGATCGGCAGTTCCGTCTCGGCGGCGAGGAGCGCGATGACCTTCTGCGGGAACCCTAGGGGAGTGTTGATGCCGGTGCCGACGGCAGTGCCGCCGAGCGGCACCTCGCCCACGTGAGGGATGACCGCCTGCACGCGCTCGATGCCGAGGCGGATCTGACGGGCGTAGCCCCCGAACTCCTGGCCGAGCGTCACCGGGGTGGCGTCCATGAGGTGCGTCCGGCCCGATTTGACGGCATCCTTCCACAGCTCGGCCTTCGCCTCGAGGGCGACGGCGAGGTGGTCGAGCGCCGGGATCAGGTCGTCAATGAGGGCCTGAGTCACCGCGATGTGCACGGAGGTCGGGAAGACGTCGTTCGACGACTGCGAGGCGTTGACGTGGTCGTTCGGGTGAACCGTGGCGCCGAGCTTCTGCGTCGCGAGAGTCGCGAGGACTTCGTTCATGTTCATGTTCGACGACGTGCCCGACCCGGTCTGATAGGTGTCGACGGGGAAGTGGCTGTCGTAGCGGCCGGTGATGACGTCGTCGGCTGCGGCGGCGATCGCGTCGGCGATGCCCGCGTCGAGGGTGCCGAGCTCCTTGTTGGCGAGCGCGGCGGCCTTCTTGATACGGGCGAGCGCGGCGATCTGGGTCGACTCCAGGCCCGTGCCGGAGATCGGGAAGTTCTCCACCGCGCGCTGGGTCTGCGCGGCGTACAGGGCGTCCTTGGGAACGCGCACTTCGCCCATGGTGTCGTGCTCGATGCGGTATTCGGTGGTGTCGGTCATCTCACGTCCTCGTGTGTGTACTGGTTCGTAGATCTCAGTCGGCGATGCCGACGGTCACGTGCGGCACGGCGGTGCCCTCGCTCAAGCGGTAGTTCGCCCCGACGATGCCGAGGCGCCCCGCCGCGACCGCGTCGGCGATGAGTCGCGACGAGGCGAGGATGTCATCGATCGTGTTGCGCAGGTGCGCGATGCCGACGTCCTCGGCGTCGAGCTCGCGGGGGTCGACGCCGTCGTTCTCCCGCAGCACGGTTCGCGCGGCGGGGACGATCTTGGCGATGAGCTGCCAGATGCCCGAGGGCAGTTCGGGGCTCTCCAGTGTCGTCGAGTCGATCGCGGCTCGCACGGCACCGCACGCGTCGTGGGCGAGCACGATGATGAGGGGCACGTCGAGCGCGGCGACGGCGTACTCGAGGCTCGCGATGGCCGAGTCGGATGCCACCTGGCCGGCATTACGCACGACGAACAGGTCGCCGAGGCCCTGGTCGAAGATGATCTCGGCCGCGAGGCGCGAGTCGGCGCAGCCGAAGAGCGCGGCGCGCGGCGTCTGGGCGGCCGCGAGCAGGTGGCGACGCTCGACGTCCTGGTTCGGGTGGTGCGGTTCACCGGCGACGAATCGGGCGTTGCCGGCGCGCATGTCGGCCCAGACGACTGCGGGAGTCTCCCGGGCGGGTGCGGCCTGTTCGGTCATGGTGTCTCCTCACGCAGGGCACGGATCTGGTCGGCGACGCCTCCCGCCGCGATCGCCGCGGTGTCGGGGTCGGTGTCGCCGTACACGAGCACGATGTCGTTCCCGGCATCCGTCGCCAGCGCATACGACACCGAGTCGGTGCGGCCGGCGGAGGGGATGCGGTACTCATCCCATTCGATGCCGGAGATCGTGACGGAGCCGGTCGGCGCATAGCCGCCGAGCTCGGTCTGCACCCATCCGTCGGGGGCGTCGATCGCCTGCGCGACACGCACGTAGCCGGAGGCCGGGGCGTACACGACCCGCCACATCTGACCCTCCACGCGCGCCGAGTTCGCCCGCCAGTCGGCGGGGACGGCGGGGACGAGGATCGGGTGCTCGAGTGACGCCGACACCTGCGCGGCCGCGGCGGCCACATCGACGGGCTCGGGCTCGGCGAGAGAGCCACGCGGGACGCCGAGATAGACGACGGCGACGACGGCGACCGTCACGAGGAGCGCGGCGATGAGGTTCCGGAACGTCTTGCTGGAGCGGTAGGCGGCTGACGACGCGGCTTTGCGATCGGCCGTCTCCTGCGGAGTCTCGGGACGGCCGAGTTCGGCGACGATGCGGGGCGCGGATGCCATCACTCCGCCGTCGCGATCGAGGGGAGGGGGTGAGGGCGGTTCACGCGTCGGCCTCAGCGGGACGGGCGGCATCGAGCAGGCGCTTCGCTCCGACGAGCCACTCCTCGCAGCGTGCCGCGAGTGCTTCGCCGCGCGTCCAGAGCGCCAGCGACTGTTCGAGGGTCGGCGCGCCCTGTTCGAGCTCTGCGACGACCCGGACGAGCTCGTCTCGGGCCTGCTCGAACGACAGGCTCGCCACGTCGGCGGCGGCGTCGGCAGTCATGACCTCCATCTTAGAACGGCGCCGCGACACAGATGGACCGGGCGTGCCGACGCGCTGACCGGGCTCACGGGGCGGGCGCGTCCTCGGCCACGGGACCCTCTGATCGCGCCGCGAAGGAGCCTTCCGCGACGGTCACGACGACCGCCGTGCCTGCGGGCGCCTGCGTGGCATCCCGGACGATGACGCCGCCTTCGGTGTGCGCGATCGCGTAGCCGCGGGCGAGGGTCGCGCCGGGGGAGAGGGCGCGCAGTGATGCCTGCAGTTGCGCGACGCGTCGCTCGCCCTCGTGCACGCTGCGGGTGACCACGTCGCGTCCGCGCGAGGTGAGCGCGAACAGCTCGTGCGAGCGTGCCACGAGCATGCCCTCGGGTGCGCGCAGCACGGGGCGGCTGCGCAACTGGTCGAGCTGCGCGATGTCGTGCGTGACCCGCTGTGTGAGGCGCGAGCGCGCGCGGCTGCGCAGCTGCTGCACGATGGACCGCTGCTCGGCGACGTCCGGGACGACGCGCTTCGCGGCATCCGTCGGCGTCGAGGCCCGAAGGTCCGCGACGTCATCCAGGAGCGGATGGTCGTTCTCGTGCCCGATCGCGGAGACGACGGGAGTGGACGCCGCGGCCACGGCGCGCACGAGCTTCTCGTCGCTGAACCCGAGCAGCGTCTGCGGGTCGCCGCCGCCGCGCGCGATGACGATGACGTCGGCCTCCGGATCGGCGTCGAGCGTGCGGAGGGCCGCGATCGTCTCCGGGACGCACCGGTCGCCCTGGACGGCGGCATGGATCGTGCGGAAGCGCACGTGCGGCCACCGCAGTTCGGCGTTGCGATGGACGTCGCGCTCCGCATCGCTGCGCTCGCCCGTGATGAGGCCGATGACGTGGGGGAGGAAGGGCAGCCGCTTCTTCCGGGACGGGTCGAAGAGCCCTTCGGAGCGCAGCTGTGCCCGCAGACGTTCCAGGCGCTCGAGCTGATCGCCGAGGCCGGTGTGGCGCATCGCCGACACCGTGAACGTGAAATCGCCCGACTTCACGAAGTAGTCGCTCTTCACGCACGCGACGACCCGGTCGCCGAGCTTCAGATCGTCGGGGAGCCGCTGGAGGGTCGATGACCACAGACGGAAGGAGATGAGGGCGTCACCGGAGGCATCCTTGAGGCGGCCGAACACATGACCGCCGCGGAGGTTCCACGCCGTGATCTCGCCCTCGACCCACACCGAGCCCCAGTTCGCGACGAAGCCGCGGATCGTCTCGTTCAGGCGCGAGATCGACGTCGGCGTCTCGGGGGACGAATCCCGCGGATGTACCGAGTCGGGCGGCGGCGCCTGGCCGGGCGCCGGTTCGAAAGTCGTCATCGCTGCCTCTCCCGCGGGTGGTCGAACGCGTACCGGGCCTTCACCCAGCGAGTCCTCTCTAGAATCGGAAGCGTGAGCAGCACAGCCGTCCGTCTTCCGTCGCCCCGCATCCCGGGTCCGCGAGGGCGGCTTCAGGATAACCCGGTGGCCGGTTCCAAGAAGGTGCTGCTCGCCTCGCCGCGCGGCTACTGCGCCGGCGTCGACCGCGCGGTTATCGCCGTGGAGAAGGCGCTCGAGCGCTTCGGCGCGCCCGTCTACGTGCGCAAGCAGATCGTGCACAACATCCACGTCGTCACCGAACTCGAGGCCCAGGGTGCGATCTTCGTCGAGGAGGTGGACGAGGTACCCGAGGGCGCGCACGTGGTGTTCAGCGCGCACGGAGTCTCACCCGCCGTCGTCAACGCGGCATCCGATCGGGGTCTGCAGGCGATCGACGCGACCTGTCCGCTCGTGACGAAGGTGCACCGTGAAGCGGTGCGGTTCGCCAAGAGCGACTACGAGATCCTCCTGATCGGTCACGACGGGCACGAAGAGGTCGAGGGCACCGCCGGCGAAGCGCCCGATCACGTCACGGTCGTGAACTCGCCCGCCGATGCCGACACCGTCGTCGTGAAGGATCCTTCGAAGGTCGTGTGGCTGTCGCAGACGACCCTCTCCGTCGACGAGACGATGGAGACCGTGCGGCGACTGCGCGAGCGGTTCCCCGAGCTTCAGGACCCGCCGTCCGACGACATCTGCTACGCGACGCAGAACCGGCAGGTCGCGATCAAGAAGGTCGCGAAGGACGCGGATCTCGTGATCGTCGTCGGGTCGGCCAACTCCTCGAACTCCGTGCGTCTCGTCGAGGTCGCGCTCGAGTACGGGGCGAAGGCCGCCTACCGTGTCGACTACGCGCACGAGATCGAGCAGTCGTGGCTCGACGGCGTGGAGACGGTCGGCGTCACGAGCGGCGCGTCCGTGCCCGAAGTCCTCGTGCGTGAGGTGCTCGAGGAGCTCTCCGGCGCCGGATATCGCGACGTCGAGCAGGTGCGCACGGCCGAGGAAGACCTCATGTTCTCGCTACCCAAGGAGCTGCGCCAGGATGCCGAGGGTCGCCGCGACGGCCGCGCGCTGGGGGGACGGAACCGCTCGTGACCGGCGTCGACGGCGCGCGGGGCCCGTCGGATCGTGCGGACGCCAGACCTGGCACGCCGGATGCCGCGACGACGTCGGCCGGGGCGCCGGACTCCGCCTCGCCGCGGCCCGCGCCGCAGTACGGCGAGTACGCGACCCCGGAGGAGCAGCGCGCCGCGATCCGTGAGCCCGCGCCGTCCTTCGCGTACGACGATGCGGCTCCTGCGGCGCCGCGCCCCGTCGCGCCCCCGCAGCCATCGACTCGTCCGATGCACGCGACGACACGCGCCGCGCAGCCGACGCGGCGCGCGGATCGGGTGATCACACTCATCCTCCTCGCCTACGGGCTGGTGACGGTGATCAGCGCGGTAGCGCAGCTCTGGCACTTCGCCGATTTCGCGCAGACGTGGATGCGTGTCGCGGGAATCGCCGGCGAGTTCACCAATATCGCACAGGGTGACCTCTGGGGTCGCATCGGTGCCGCGCTGCTGGTGCTCGGCTGGCTCGCCACCGCGATCGTGTCGCTGCGCGTGCTCTCACGGGGGCGGATCTCGTGGTGGATCCCGCTCGTCGGAGCGATCGTCACCTACACGGCGCTCACCGCGTGCCTCATGGTGCCCCTCTTCGGTGATCCCGCCATCGCGGCGCATCTCGTGCGCTGACGGGCGCACCGGTCCGGGTCGACTCGCCGCAGTCGGTACGATGTCGCGCATGTCTCAGCTCGTCGCCGTCTGCGCCGTCCACGCACTGCTCCCCGACGCGGGGACGATCGGCATCACCGCGATCGACAAGCGGCCCGTCGAGGGCGCCGTCAAGATCGGACCCTACGGCGTGTACGCCGATGTGCAGGCCGACCGCAAGCATCACGGAGGGCTCGACAAGGCGCTTTACGCGTATGCGAAGGAGGATGCCGAGTGGTGGGCGGCCGAGCTCGGCCGCGACGTGCCACCCGGACTGTTCGGTGAGAACCTGCGCACCGAAGGCGTCGACGTGAACGCCGCGCGCATCGGGGAGGTCTGGCGCATCGGCGACCGGCTGCGGGTCGAGGTCACGATGCCGCGCACCCCGTGCCAGACGTTCGCGCGCCGCATCGGCGGAGCGGAGGCGCGGGGCTGGGTCAGGCGATTCTCGGACGCGCGCCGTCTCGGCCCCTATCTCAAGGTGCTGCGTTCGGGGCGTGTCGCCGCGGGGGACGAGATCGTGATCGAGTATCGCCCCGAGGGGGCGCCGACCATCCTCGACGTGTACCGCGCGCCCTGAACCGTGGCATCCTCACCCCCCATAGCGCGAGAAACCACACCCGCCCTGGGAACCACTGCTGCGGTGGCTCTCGGGCGAGGCGTGGTTTCTCGCGTGACGGGGCGCGGGTCAGGCGCTGATCGAGTGCCCCGCCGAACCGAGCTGCTGCGTCGCCTCGACGACGCGGGCGGCCATCGCCGACTCGGCGATCTTGCCCCAGGCGCGCGGGTCGTAGGCCTTCTTGTTCCCGACCTCGCCGTCGACCTTCAGGACGCCGTCGTAGTTCTGGAACATGAAGCCGGCGACTGAACGGGTGAAGGCGTACTGCGTGTCGGTGTCGATGTTCATCTTCACGACACCGTTCTTGACCGCGAGGGCGATCTCCTCGGGCGTTGAACCGCTGCCACCGTGGAAGACGAGGTCGAGGGGCTTCTCGCCGGTACCGAAGCGCTCGGCGATGCCCGCCTGGATCTCGCCCAGGAGCTCGGGGCGCAGCTTCACATTGCCCGGCTTGTAGACGCCGTGGACGTTGCCGAACGTGAGCGCGGCGATGTAGCGACCGTTCTCGCCGAGGCCGAGGGCGTCGACGAACTTCGAGACGTCGGCCGTCGTCGTGTAGAGCGCCTCGTTGGAGCCCTCGTGCTTGACGCCGTCCTCTTCGCCACCGACGACGCCGATCTCGACCTCGAGGATCGCGTTGATCGCCTTCATGCGGGGCAGGAGCTCCTTGGCGATCTCGATGTTCTCGTCCAGCGGCACGGCCGAGCCGTCCCACATGTGCGACTGGAAGATCGGGTTGCGGCCCGCCTTGACTTCTTCCTCGGATGCCGCGATGAGCGGCAGCACGAAGTCTTCGAGCGCGGGCTTGGGGCAGTGGTCGGTGTGGAGCGCGACAGTGATCGGGTAGTTCTTGGCGACCTCCGTCGCGAACTTCGCGAACGCGAGGGCGCCCGTTGCGCGGCCCTTGACGGTGTGGCCGGCGAAGTAGTCGGCGCCGCCCGTGGTCACCTGGATGATGCCGTCGGAGCCGGCTTCGGTGAGGCCCTGGAGAACGGCGTTGATGGACTGCGAGCTGGCGGCGTTGATCGCGGGGAAGGCGTAGCCGCCCGCCTTCGCCTTGTCCAGCATCTCGGCGTACTGCTCGGGGGTTGCGACGGGCATTTCCACTCCTCAGGTCTGCGGATGTCTCCACCGGTCACTCTAGCGAAGGCGGGTCGGAGGCGACGCGGGAACGACCGGCCAAAACCGCCGTTCGGCTGATCCTCGCACGGGTGAAAGAAGTGCGATTCCTTCATGCGACGCCGGGGTGAATCTTCCCACGTCGCGACAAGGATGGTCGTAGTCTCGGAGCATGGTGAGCCTGACCGCGGACATGAGTCCCCTGCATCCCGACCGCAACCTCGCTCTGGAGCTCGTCCGCGCGACCGAAGCCGCCGCGATCCGCTCCGTTCCCTTCATCGGGCGAGGGCAGAAGGAGCTGGCCGACGGTGCCGCCGTCGACGCGATGCGCGCCTTCCTCTCGACCGTCAACTTCGACGGCGTGATCGTCATCGGCGAGGGCGAGAAGGACAACGCGCCCATGCTCTACAACGGCGAGCACGTCGGCACCGGGCGCGGGCCGCAGTGCGACATCGCCGTCGACCCGATCGACGGCACCTCCCTGACCGCGGAAGGACGCAACAATGCCCTCTCGGTCCTGGCCGTCTCCGATCGCGGCACGATGCTGGATGCCTCGAGCGTCTTCTATATGGACAAGCTCGTGACCGGGCCCGCCGGCGTCGGAGTGGTCGACATCCGCCTTCCCGTGGCGGAGAACATCCACCGCCTCGCGAAGGCGCTCGGCAAGCCGGTCGACGAGATGGTCGTCTCGGTGCTCAACCGGCCGCGCCACGCGCGCCTCATCGAGGAGATCCGTGAGGCCGGCGCAGGAACGCGCCTTATGAGCGACGGCGACGTCGCCGGCGGCATCAACGCGGCACGCTACAACGCCCGCACCGATATGTGCATCGGCATCGGCGGGTCGCCCGAAGGCGTCGCGACGACCTGCGCCATCAAGGCGCTCGGCGGGCACATCCAGGGGCGTCTGTGGCCGCGTGACGACGAAGAGAAGCAGAAGGGCATCGATGCCGGCCTGAAGCTCGACGACTACGTCTACGAGGCTGACGAGATGGTCACGGGCACGAACACGATCTTCGTCGCGACCGGTGTCACCAACGGCGAACTCGTCGGGGGCGTGCGCCGCTCCGGGCCCGACTACATCATCACCGAGAGCATCGTGCTGCGCGGCGCTTCGGGCACGCTCCGTCGCATCACGTCGGAGCACCTCGCGTCCAAGTGGCTGTGACGCCGCCGTGCGCAGGTCCCGCGCGCGGCGGATGGTAGCGCCTCGGTGACCGTCTGGGAAAGATCCGGCCGGCACTCCGGCGCGTCAGCGCCGCCTCTGGCACAATGGGTGACGGTCACCGGCGACCTGAACGTCGTCTACGTCATTTCCCGGGGGTTCACATGTCCGCAGCAGCCAGCAGTCCGAGGACCGGTCAGATCGAGGTCCCCGTCGACCTGTCGCGTCGCCCCGATGTGCTCTTGCGCCGGCGGATGCCCGAGGGCCACCAGGTCAATGCCTGGTGGATGATCGGTGCCTTCGCGGGTGTGTCGATCGCCGTGGTCGCGCTGCTCAACCTCTTCCCCGGCGCCTGATCACGCCGATCACAGTCGCTCCCGCAGATCGCCGACGTCAGCGCTGAGCTGCTCGGTGAGCTCGGGCGCCGTCAGTGTGCGCGGATGCTTCTCGATCGGCGCTGGGGCGGCCGCGGCATCCAGCTTGGTCTCGTCGATGCCGGGGAATCGTCGCGCGCTGACGAGAACCCGCGACTCGAGCGAGCCCGTGAAGCGGTTGAAGCTCTCGACGGTCCGCTCGATCGATCGGCGCAGGTCGTCGGCGTGGCCGGCGAGCGCGCCCAGCCTCTCGTACAGTTCGTTGCCGAGCGCGAAGAGGCGGCGAGCCTCGGTCGACACGTCCTGCTGCGTCCACGTGTACGCGACCGTTTTCAGCACAGCCCAGAGGTTCACGGGTGACGCGAGCGCGACGCGCTTGCCGAAGGCGTAATCGAGCAGGCTCGGGTCTTCTTCGAGCGCGGCGGCGAGGAGTGACTCGCTCGGGATGAAGCAGACGACGAACTCGGGACTCGACTCGAGCCCTGCCCAGTAGGTCTTCTTCGCGAGCGCGTCGATGTGCGCGCGGACCGCCTTGACGTGCTTCTGCAGCAGCTGGGTGCGCCGCGCCGCATCGTCGCCCTGAGCCGTCGGCGGAATCGCGGACGCCTCGAGGTACGCGTCGAGCGGGACCTTGGCATCCACGGCGAGCCCCTTGCCGCCCGGCAGACGCACGATCATGTCGGGGCGACCCGCTCCCGCGTCGGAGACGATGGACGCCTGGGTGTCGAAATCGACGTACCGCGTCAGACCCGCGGACTCGACGACACGACGCAGCTGCGTCTCTCCCCAGACGCCGCGGGTCGCATTGGAGCGCAGAGCGCCGGCGAGCGATTCGGTCGTCGCCCGCAGGGCCTCGTCGGACGCGTGCGCGCGGCGCAGCTGCTCGGCGAGCGAGCCGTACTGCACCTGGCGTTCGCGCTCGAGCTCGTCGATCTTGTGCTGCATCGTCAGCAGCGTCTCCTGGACGGGCGCGAGTGCCCGCAGCACCACCTGCTCGCGACGTTCCCGCTCCTGCTGTGCAGCCTGGTCGCTGCGCACCTGGGCGCCGAGCTCGCGCGTGAGGGCGCGCTGCTGTTCGAGCTGGTCCCCGAGCGAGCTCCGCGCGGCCTCGGCGGAGACGGCGCGGGCGGTGAGCTCGGCGCGCTCCGCCGCGGCGCGCTCCGCCGCGCGGGCGGACGCGGCGAACCACCCTGCGAGCATTCCGGCGAAGAGGCAGGCGAGCGCGAGAGCGATGACGATGGTGGCGTCCATATCGTCAGGATGCCGGAGACGTCCGACATCGCCGTCGCGGCTCCCCGGAACACGGCGGAGCGGTGCGGACCGACTCAGACCGACGCGGGAGCCGCGACCGGGATCTGCGGCACGCGTACGCCGAGCAGCATCGCGAGCTCGATGATGTCGGATGCTCCGGCACGACGAGCGGCGTCGATCATGATGTGCGCGCACGCGAGCGCATCCGCGGTCGCGTCATGGTGCGGAAAGTCGAGGAAGCCGGCGGCCGCGGCGACGAGAGGCAGCCGGTAGGAGGCGAGGTCGTACGTCCGGCGCGCGACCTGCACGCTGCAGGCGTAGCGATAGGGCGGACACGCGGCATCCGTCGCCTCGCAGGCGCGGCGGAGCACCCCCATGTCGAAGCCGGCGTTGTGCGCGACGAGCACGTCGTCGCCGATGAAGGCGCACAGATCCTCCAGCTGCGCGGTCCACGTCGGAGCGTTCTCGACATCGGTGGAGCGGATGCCGTGGATGCCGACGTTCAGCTCGAAGAACGTGTCGTGCCCCGGCGGCGGTTTGATGAGCCACCCGGTCGTCTCGACGACGCGGCCGTCCCTGACGCGGGCGAGACCCACGGCGCAGGCGGAGGCGCTGGAGGAGTTCGCCGTCTCGAAGTCGATCGCAGTGAAGTCCAGTCCCACGCCTCCACTCTCACCCGAGGTCGCGGCAGCGCGGCGCAGGCGCGCCGCGAGCCGTGTCGCGCGGACGTACCGGGAGGGATGGTCCTGCTGCGGCCACCCCTCCCGGATCCTTCCCCCCGTCAGTACGTCATGACGACGCGGCCGTCGATCTTGCCGTGCTCCATGCGCTCGAAGATGTCGTTGATGTCGTCGAGGGACTCGACGGCGACGGTCGGGTGGATCTCTCCGCGCGCGTAGAAGTCGAGGGCCTCGATCATGTCCTGGCGGGTCCCGACGATCGAGCCCCGGATCGTGATCGCGCGGAGCACGATGTCGAAGATGTCCGCGTCGAAGGTTCCCGGCGGCAAGCCGTTGAAGACGATCGTCGCGCCACGGCGCACGACCTTGAGTGCCTGGTCGAACGCCCTAGGGTGCACGGCGGTCACGAGCACGCCGTGGGTGCCGCCGGTCGCCGCCTGGATGGCCTCGCCGGGGTCGGTCGTCGCGGCATTGACCGTGACCTCGGCGCCGTGCCGGCGGGCGAGCTCGAGCTTCGCGTCGTCGACGTCGACCGCGGCAACGCGCATGCCCATCGCGCGGGCGTACTGGACGGCGATGTGACCGAGCCCGCCGATGCCCGAGATCGTCACCCATTCACCGGGTCGTACTCCCGTCATCTTGAGTCCTTTGTAGACGGTGACTCCCGCGCAGAGGATCGGCGCCACCTCGACGGGGTCGGCGCCGTCGGGGATGCGTGCGGCGTAGCGCTCGTCGACGAGCATGTACTCCCCGAAACTCCCGTCGACGGAGTAGCCGCCGTTCTGCTGCTCTTCGCACAGGGTCTCCCAGCCGGTGCGGCAATACTGGCAGACGCCGCACGCCGACCAGAGCCAAGCGTTGCCGACCTTCTGCCCGACCTCGAGTGTCGTCACGCCGTCACCGAGCGCAACGACCTCGCCATAGCCCTCGTGACCCGGGATCAGGTGCGCCTTCGGTGCCACCGGCCAGTCGCCGCGCGCCGCGTGCAGATCGGTGTGACAGACCCCGCTCGCGATGACGCGGACGAGCGCCTGTCCCGGACCGGGTGTGGGGATCGGCACCTCCTCGACGACGAGGGGCTGGCCGGAGCTCACGACGACGGCGGCGCGCATCGTCGTGGGGGCCGTGCGGGCGTCGCTTCTGGTGGGGGCGACAGTAGTCATCGACATCACTTCCTCGTGTTCGATCGGTGCGGCAGAACTCGCCGCCGAATACCCCGACGCTATGCGGCGGGAGGTTGCATCCTGTTGCGCGCGGATGTCGCTGCGCGGGCGTATCGTCGCGTTCATGGCGACACGGGATGACATGGCGAGAAGCTTCGGCGTCGCGGCCGAGGCTTACGACACCGGAAGGCCGGACTATCCGGAGGATGCCGTCGCGTGGCTTCTGGAGCACGCGGGGAAGCGCCCGCGTGTCGCCGACGTCGGCGCGGGGACCGGCAAGCTGACGCGCGTCGTGCAGCGCCTCGCGGGCGAGGTGATCGCCGTCGAACCGGATGCCGCGATGCTCGACCGGTTGCGCGCGGCGCTCCCCGGCGTCGAGACGCTCGTCGGGACGGCGGAGCGGGTCACGCTGCCGGACGAGAGTGTCGATGCGGTCGTGCTCGGACAGGCGTGGCACTGGGTCGACCCCATCGCAGGTTCCGACGAGATCGGGCGCGTGCTGAAACCCGGGGGCGCTCTCGGCCTCATCTGGAACATCCGCGATGAGCGGGTACCGTGGGTCGCGCGGCTCACCGAGATCATGCGGGGGTCGCATGCGGAGCAGCTCCTCGCTGAGGGTGGGCCGACGGTGGCGGCCCCGTTCGGCGCGCTGGAGGAGCGCGAGTGGCAGTGGTCGCGTCCGATGACGCGCGCCGCTCTCACCGCGATGGTCCACTCGCGCAGCTACATCATCACGGCTGCGCCCGATGAGCGCACCCGGATCGATCGCGAGATCGAGCACCTCTTCGACGAGGTGGGGGCCACGGGCGAGCGGACGATCGAGGTGCCGTACACGACCCACGCGTTCCGCACGCGGAAGGAATGACAAGCCCGCGTAGAATCGAATCCCGTGGCACTCACCATCGGAATCGTCGGTCTCCCGAACGTCGGCAAGTCGACCCTCTTCAACGCGCTCACCAAGAACCAGGTCCTGGCCGCGAACTACCCGTTCGCGACGATCGAGCCGAACGTCGGCGTCGTGAACCTGCCCGACGCGCGGCTCGACCGCCTCGCCGAGGTGTTCGGCTCGGAGCGGACGCTTCCCGCGGCAGTGTCGTTCGTCGACATCGCGGGGATCGTCCGTGGCGCGAGCGAAGGCGAAGGTCTGGGCAACAAGTTCCTCGCGAACATCCGCGAAGCGGACGCCATCGCCCAGGTTGTCCGAGGATTCTCAGACGGCGATGTCGTGCACGTGGACGGCAAGGTCGACCCGGCATCCGACATGGAGACCATCAACGCGGAGCTGCAGCTCGCCGACCTCGAGACCCTCGAGAAGGCGATCGCGCGTTACGAGAAGGAAGTGCGCGGCAAGAAGCTCGACCCGTCGGTGCTGGCGGCTGCGGAAGCGGCGCGCGACGCGCTCCAGCGCGGTGAGCTTCTGTCGGGGTCGAACCTCGACCTCGCTCCCATCAAGGAATTGGGCCTGCTCACCGCGAAGCCGTTCATCTTCGTCTTCAACGTCGACGAGCAGGTGCTGACGGATGCCGCGCGCAAGGCGGAGCTCGAGGCGCTCGTCGCCCCGGCGAAGGCCGTCTTCCTCGACGCGAAGATCGAGTCGGAGCTCATCGACCTCGATCCGGCGGATGCCGCAGAGCTGCTGGCATCCACGGGGCAGGAGGAGTCCGGCCTCGACCAGCTGGCGCGCATCGGCTTCGACACGCTGGGCCTGCAGACCTATCTCACGGCGGGGCCCAAAGAGGCCCGCGCGTGGACGATCGGCAAGGGCTGGAAGGCGCCGCAGGCGGCGGGAGTCATCCACACCGACTTCGAGAAGGGCTTCATCAAGGCCGAAGTCATCTCCTTCGACGACCTGGTCGAGCTGGGATCGGTCGCGGCGGCCCGTGCGGCCGGCAAGGCGCGCCTCGAGGGCAAGGACTACGTCATGCAGGACGGCGACGTCGTGGAGTTCCGTCACAGTTAGGCATCTGATGCTCATCGTGATCTCTGGGCTGCCCGGCGTGGGCAAGACGACCGTCGCTGACCTCGTCGGTGCTCGTCTCGGCGCGACGCGTCTGTCCATCGACCCGGTCGAGGAAGCCCTGCTCGGTGCGGGCTTCCCGCACGGGTGGGAGACGGGCGTCGCCGCCTACGAAGCGGTTCGCGCGATGGCTGAACTGAATCTGCGGACCGGTCGGACGGTCGTGGTGGATGCCGTCAATGACAGCGAGCCAGCGCGTGAGACCTGGCGTCGAGCGGCCGACTCAGCGGACGCGGGATTGTGCTGGGTCGTCTTGACGATGAGCGACACCATCGGCCACGCGTCGCGACTCCGCGAACGTGATCGAGGCTTCACGCACGTCGTCGAGCCGACCTGGCCCGAGGTTGCCGGGCGGGAGGTCGCGCCGTGGGTCGATGCTCACGGGGTGATCGATGTGTCGGACATGAGCGGGGAACAGATCGCGGCAGAGGTCGAACGATACGTCGTGGAGTTCCGCTTCAACGTGTGACGACGGCGCCAGCCGTCACCATCCCATCGACCCGGGCACGCCTTTGAAGGGTCCGACGACGGCCGACGTGATCCACCCGCCGTAGAACCCTCCGGGCTGCGGGACCACGACCTCGCCGTCGACCGTGCACTCGTCCATCTGCTGCGCGTAGACCGCGACCCGGTCGACGAGCGCCTCGAAGCCCGGTGAGGGATGCGGGTAGTTCCACGCCGCCGCGGGACGGATCTCGCCACCGCCGCGCACGTCGAGGTACCGCGCCGCACCCTTGAACTCGCAGAAGGACGAACCCGCACCGGCAGTCAGCGCGTCGGGTGTGAAATCGGCGATCGGCAGATAGAACACGGGGGGATGACTCGTCTCGAGCACGCGCACCGCGCGTCGCGTGTCGGCGATGATCTCGCCGCCGAGACGGATCGTGATCCGGGCGGCGACCGGTTCGATGCGCGGTGGTCGCGGATAGTCCCAGACCGACTCCTGGCCGGCGCCGGGGGTATCGGGTCGTGGACGAGGCATCTTTCCACTGTACGTCCGCGGTGCTTGACTGCAGTAATGTCCGAGATGCCGATGTTCCCACTCGGATCGGTCTTGTTTCCGCACGCCCCGATCCCGCTGCGCGTCTTCGAGCCTCGATATCTCACGATGATCGGCCGACTGCTCGACGCCGACGAACCCGAGTTCGGAGTCGTGCTCATCGAGCGCGGACGGGAGTCCGGTGGCGGAGACGAGCGGTTCTCCCTGGGGACACGAGCGCGGCTCGTTCGCGTAGCCGCCGGCGCCGACGACCTGCAGATCGTTGCCGTGGGCACCGATCGCTTCGTGGCCGAACGATGGCTGGAGGACGACCCGTACCCGCGCGCGGAGATCACCCCGGTGCCACCGCTCATCTGGAACGAGGCTCTGGCGCCTCTGCGCGCCGAGGCGGAGTCGATCGTGCGCCGCGTGATCGCCCGTGCCCCGCACGCGCGGTGGGATGCCGCCACCGAGCTGTCCGATGATCCGCTCGCCGCCGCGTGGCAGCTCGCGGAGATCGCGCCGCTCGGCGAGTACGACCGCTACGTGCTGCTCGGCGCGACGACCATGGGCGGCCTGCTGCGACAGGTGATGGATCTCACCCTCGACGCCGATGCGCTGTGGAGCGCGCAGTAGCATCTGGACATGGTGATCTCGTTCGTCAACGTCGGCATCGCCGTGCGTGATCTCGACGCCACTGTCGTCGCCCACGCTGCCGAATGAGATCGGCATGCACTGCGTCGCTCACCTACCTGCGCGATCCGAGTGGCATCATCGTCATGCTCGCCCAGGACCTTCGCGCGCACCCGGTGACCTGACTGCCGTGGGCGCGCGCGGGAGCGTACGCTGAGCGCATCCCGACGATCCGACGCACGGACGGGAGGTGGCGATGGCCGGGTACGGGCATTCCTCCGCGACGGGAATCGACGAGCGCACTCTCGGGCGCATCGACCTGCTGCTCTTCGACGCCGATTATGCGGATGCCGCCGCCGCCGTCGAGGACGCGTGGCGCGTCGCGGTGCTCGTCGCCGACCCGCATCTCCGCACGGGACACGAGCGCGCACGCCTGGACGCCGTCGTCGCGGCGAATCTCCGACGCGATCCCGGAGCACGAGCCCTGCGGCCCACCGTGACCTCTCATCGCATGGCTCTCGTCCTGGCGTTCGTGCTCGCCGCCGTCGCCGCGGCGCTCGTGCTCTCGTCGCGCGGCGGTCTCACGCTGCAGGCCGCGCTGTTGCCGGCGGGCCTGTGCGCTTCGGCATCCCTCGCCTTCCTCGTCTGGCTCGAGCCGCGCCGTGCGAACGGATCGCTGTGGGGATCACGGGTGCCTGCGGTGCTCATCCTGCTGTGCGCCGGGCTCTGGCTTCTCGCCGGGGCCGTCGCGCTCACCGCACGCTGGAGCGAGATCGACGCGCAGCATCCGTTCGCCGCCACGACCGGGCTCGCGCTCCTCGTGATCGCGACGGCAGGCGGCATCCTGCTGTGGTGGCGCGCGCGACGCGCGGATCGTCGGGGGCGGCAATCCGGCGTGGGGCGTTTGACCGGCGAGCTGGCGGACGAGCGGGACGCCGCCGAGGTGCTCGCGGTGATGGATGCCTGGTGGCGGGTCGCGGGAGCCGCCGCCCTCGCCTCGGACGGTCCGCGCGTCCGCCGCGTGCGCGTCGAAGTGCTCGCTCGGCTCGCGCACGCTCGGCTCATCACGAGCGATGTCGCGCGTCGTCTCGGAGCTGAGACGGCGCCGTTGCGGTGGCGCGAGCGCCGACGCTGTCCGGACGCTGTCTGGGCGCAGTCGCGATCGCTCGGCACCGCCGCTGTCAACCTCCTGAGACCACGGGCGCCGGCGCCCTAGCCTCGAGGAAGTCGTCCTGAACGGAAGGAACACCATGTCCGGATTCAAGTTCTGGCTCGTCGTCGGCCTCGTCGGCGCGGGAGCCTACGTGCTCGGCGCTCGCGCGGGTCGCTCGCGTTACCGCGAGATCAGCAAAGCCGCCAAGAACCTCTGGGACGACCCCTCGCTGCGTAAGGCCCGCGACCAGTCGCGCAAGATCGTCGACAAGGCGGCGAAGAAGGCCGCCAAGAAGCTCGGCGTCTGACGCGGCGAGGCGCCGTTCAGTACGCGCTGTACAGGGCCGACGCGATCGCGCCGAGGTCGCTGTTGGCCTGCAGCACTCCCGCAACCTCTGTCATCGGCACGTCAGTGTCGCCACGCGCCCGGGTCAGGGGTGCCGGACGTATGATCGTGACATGGCGACGTCGAACCTCCCCACCCCGACCCTCCAGTCCGTCAGCGATCTGCAGGGTGCCGAGCAGAACCTTCTGCCCGTCATCGACGAGGGCGCCAGCTGCTGCGGCGGCGGGTGCTGCAGCACGATCTGACGCGAGGCTCACGCGTCCGTCACGCGGTCTGACCGGCGTGGTTCCCCTCCGCGATCTCCTCGATCACTTTCGCGTTGAAGGCGGGCAGGTCGTCGGGCGTGCGACTCGTGACGAAGCCGCGATCCACGACGACTTCCTCATCCACCCATGTCGCGCCGGCGTTGCGCAGGTCGGTCGTGAGGCTCGGATAGCTCGTCAGCGTCCGATCGCGTACGACGTCGCCCTCGATGAGCGTCCACGCCGCATGGCAGATCGCGCCGACGGGCTTGTGCTGCGCGAAGAATTCCCGCGCGAAGGCGATCGACGGCCGATCCATCCGCAGCTGATCCGCATTCACGACGCCTCCCGGCAGGACGAGCCCGTCGAAATCCGAAGCGTTCGCGTCGGCGATCGCGAGGTCGACCTGCTGTGTGTGCCCGTTCTTTCCCTCGATCGATTTCGTCGCCGGCGAGACGAGTACCGCCTCCGCCCCGGCATTCGTCACCGCCTGCCAGGGCGAAGTGAGTTCGGAGTCTTCGTAGCCGTCGGTCGCGAGGAACGCGATGCGCTTTCCGGTGAGGTTCTCAGTCATGCCTCGACGCTACGGATGCCCGAGTCGTCGCGCGGGGGGCTAGACGGATGGTGCCGAGAGCGCTACGCGTGCGGCGTCAGTGCCCGTGCGCGGCCGGTGCCGACGGGTCGTCTGCGGGCTTGCGGATCAGGAACGCGCTGACCAGCAGCGGCATCGCCATGATCGCGGCCACGAGGAACGCGCTGCGCGCACCGGCGGCGCCCGCCGCTGCTGACTCCGCGCCCTCCGCGAGCGCGGCGCCGCTGCGTGACGACATCACCGAGATGAGCACGGCCACACCCGCCGCTCCCGCGACCTGCTGCACGGTCGAGACCGTCGCACTGCCGTACGAGTAGAACTTGGGGGTGAGCGAGCCGAGGGATGCCGTGAACAGTGGCGTGAACGACATCGCCAGCCCGATCGACAGCACCGTCTGGGTCACGAGGATGAACCACACGGGCGTGGACTCGGTGAGCGTCGTGAACGACCACAGGATCGTGATGACGATGATGGTTCCGGGGACGAGCAGCACGCGCGTGCCCCATCGGTCGTAGATGCGCCCGATGACGGGGCCGAGGAGCCCCATCGCGACGGCGCCGGGCAGGACGACGAGTCCGGACTCCGTCGTCGTGAGTCCGAGCGGCCCCTGGAGGTACAGAGGGAGCGCGGTGATCGTGCCGAAGAAGGCGAGCGACATCACGGCGAAGTGGGCGACCGACAGCGAGAAGTTGCCCGAGCGGAAAATGCGGAGGTCGAGAAGCGCATCATCACGTCGCTGGAGCACGACCTGGCGCCAGAGGAACAGGCCGAGCGCCACGACGCCCACCGCGAGAGCGATGATGAGCGTCGTCGTGGCGGACGCCTGCGCGGCCTGCGCCGCGGCATCCGTGCCGTTGTGCCCACCGCCGCCGATCTGACTCAGGCCGAACACGAGCCCGCCGAACCCGAAGGCCGAGAGGACGACTGACAGCAAGTCGATCGGGGCGCGCGTCTGCTCGCCCAGGTTGTGGATCCACCGCACACCGACGGCGAGGGCGACGAGCGCGATCGGCAGGACGATCCCGAAGATCCAGCGCCAGTTCAGCGTGTCGAGGATGACGCCGGAGAGGGTCGGTCCGATCGCCGGGGCGAGCGACATCACGATGCTGACGCGCCCCATCATCCGCCCGCGCAGGTGGGGCGGCACGACGTCCATCAGCGTGGTCATGAGCAGCGGCATCATGATCGCCGTGCCTGAAGCCTGGATGACGCGCGCGACGACCAGCACTTCGAATCCGGGTGCGAGCAGGGCGACGAGCGTGCCCGCGGAGAAGAGCCCCATCGCGGCGGCGAACATCGTGCGCGTCGTGAAGCGGCGCAGCAGGAACCCCGTCGTGGGGATGACGACTGCCATCGTCAACATGAAGGCGGTCGTGAGCCACTGCGCCTGCACGGCAGTGATGCCGAGGTCCCCGATGAGGTGGGGGATGGCGACGCCCATCGTCGTCTCGTTGAGGATCGCGACGAACGCGGCCGCGAGCAGCAGCCAGATCACGCGGCTCGCCTCCGGGTCGACGCGGTCCGCCAGGCCCGTCGTCGGGGTCTCACCGGGAGCGGTGACGGAAGCGGTGTCGGCGCGGGACATGCGGTTCTCCTGCGAGATCGTGCGAACGGGGAGCCGTGCCCGGTCGAGCGACGGGACGAACCTCAAGCGTAACCGCCGGGTCGGACACGCTATTCCCGGCCGAGGTGAGACGATCACGGAATGAGCACGCACCGACGTTCCCGCGTCGCCGTCCGGGGCCCGGTCTCGATCATCGTCGGCGTCGCCGCGGGAGTCATCGCCCTGCCGGTGGTGGGGCTGCTCACGGCTCTCCTCGCCGGCTGGGCGGCGCTCGCGATCGTGAACGTGGCGTGGCTCCTCGTCGCGCTGTGGCCGATGGACGCCGCGCAGACCCGGGCGCACGCGACCACGGAGGATCCCGGCCGCACGCTCGCCCGCACGATCGCCCTGACCGGCAGCCTCGTGAGCCTCGTCGCCGTCGTCGCCGTGCTCATCCACAGTCGCGACGACTCGCGCACGGCGGCGCTCACGGCGGGCGTCGCGATCCTCGCGGTCGCGTCGTCGTGGGCGCTGATCCAGGTCGACTACATGCTTCGGTACGCGCACCGCTTCTACTCGCGGCGCGAGACAGGACTCAACGGCGGCATCGACTTCAACCAGGACGACGATCCGATGTATTCGGACTTCGGCTACTTCTCAGTCGGCCTCGGGATGACGTACCAGGTGTCCGACACGAACCTCTCGGCGAACGAGATCCGTCGCATCGTCGTCGCGCAGACGCTCGTCGCGTATCTGTTCGGCGCCGTGATCCTCGCGAGCGTGGTCAATCTGGTGGCGGGGCTGGGCTGACGTCTGCCTGCGGCAGGGAGCGGGGGCGCGGTTCGACCGCGACCGTCGTGTCGGCGCGCGCGGATAGAGTGACGCCATGAGCATGGGCGGCCTCGGCGGCGGGGCACCGGGCGGGGGAATGCGCGGTGGCGCCGCCTTCCGCGGTGTCGACGTCGCCGTCCAGAAGCGCCTCAACGCGGAGGCGCCCCAGGTCGAGAACCTCGGCGCGCGCGTCGTCGCGATGTTCCGCCCCTACCTCGGTCGCATCGTCCTGACCGGCGTCATGGTCGTCGCGGGAGCCGCGATCGGCGTCGTCCCCCCGCTCATCGTGCAGCAGATCTTCGATCAGGCACTGTTCCCCACCGACGGCACCGGCGTCGACGTCGGGCTCCTGTGGCGGCTCGTCGGTGCGATGATCGGTCTCTTCCTGCTGTCGGCGGTCCTCGGCGTGGCCCAGACCTGGCTCACTTCCACCGTCGGCAACGCCGTCACGGGCGACTTGCGCGTGCGTCTCTTCGATCATCTGCAGGCCATGGAACTCGGCTTCTTCACGCGCACCAAGACCGGCGTCATCCAGTCGCGCCTGCAGAACGACGTCGGCGGCGTCTCCGGCGTGCTCACGAACACCGTCACGAGCATCCTCGGCAACACCGTCACCGTCATCTCCGCTCTCGTCGCGATGGTGCTCATCGACTGGCGGCTGACGATCATCGCCGTCGTGCTCATGCCGATCCTCGTGTTCGTGCAGCGTCGCGTGGGGCAGGTGCGGGCGCGCATCGCGGGGCACACCCAGGAGTCCCTCTCCGAACTGACGTCGATCACACAGGAGACGCTGTCGGTGTCGGGCATCCTCCTCTCCAAGGCCTTCAACCGTCAGCGCACCGAGTCGGCGCGCTATCGGGAGGAGAACACCAACCAGGTGCGTCTGCAGGTGCAGCGCGCGATGAGCGGGCAGGGCTTCTTCGCGGTCGTGCAGGTGCTGATGGCATCCGTGCCGGCGGTCATCTACCTCGTGTCGGGGTACCTCATCGGGGGTGCGGCCGGCGCCGCCACGATCACCGCCGGCACCGTGGTCGCGTTCACGACCGTGCAGGCACGTCTGCTGCAGCCGCTCATGGGACTCATGCGGGTCGCCCTCGATCTGCAGACGTCGCGGGCACTGTTCGCCCGGATCTTCGAGTACCTCGATCTGGTCCCCGCGATCCAGGATGCTTCGGACGCGACCACCGTGGCCGCGGCGCCCGGACCGGTCGGGCGCATCGAGTTCCGCAGCGTCGTCTTCCGCTACCCGGATGCCGCGGAGGAGGCGCGTCCGACGCTCGACGGCGTGTCCTTCGTCGCCGAGCCGGGCGAGCACGTCGCCTTCGTGGGGCCCTCCGGCGCAGGCAAGACGACCGTGCTGTATCTCGCGCCGCGGTTCTACGAGGCCTCCGCGGGCAGCGTGCTCTTCTCCGGCGCCGATGTGAAGACCTTGACGCAGGAGTCGATCATCGACCACATCGGGATCGTGTCGCAGGAGACGTACCTCTTCCACGCGACGATCCGCGAGAACCTGCGCTACGCGAAGCCTGACGCAACGGATGCCGAGATCGAGGCCGCGTGTGCGAGCGCGAACATCCACCACATCATCACAGCGTTCGAGAAGGGCTACGACACCGTCGTCGGGGAGCGTGGCTACCGCCTCTCGGGCGGTGAGAAGCAGCGCATCGCCATCGCACGCGTGCTGCTCAAAGACCCGCCGGTGCTGCTCCTGGACGAGGCGACGAGCGCGCTCGACACCGTGTCGGAGCGGATCGTGCAGGAGGCGATCGACGCCGCGGCGTCGGGCCGCACGACGCTGTCGATCGCGCACCGTCTCTCGACAGTCGTCGGCGCCGACACGATCCACGTCGTCGAGGCGGGGCGGATCGTCGAATCGGGCACGCACGCCGAGCTGCTGGCGCACGGCGGGCTCTACGCCGAGCTCGCCGCCGAGCAGATGGCCGCGGCTCGTATCGAGGGCATCGATCAGGCGGCAGCTCCCCGAGCGCTGCCCGAGCGGCGTGCCGACCGAGCCCCCGAGGGCGCGGCGGGAGCGGATGCCGCGCGCCTCGTCGCCGACCCGCCGGTCGAGCGCGCGGGGGATGAAGCAGTGTGGAGCGCCATGACGGAGTCGCCTCCGGAGTGACAGGTCAGCGCCGCGGGCGAGAGCGGGTCAGTCCGCGGACGGCCACGTCTCGGACCCGATCGCGTCGGTCGGCTCCGGCGTCGGCTCGTTCTCCTCGACGAACTCGGGCGTCGGATTGACGAGTTCCTCGGTCGGCACCTTCTTCAGCTCGTCGATCTCGTCGCGCAAAGCGTCGAGGTCGGGACCCTCGGGAGACTCGGGAACGTCGGGGATGTTCGAGGAAACGTCGGCCATGAGCCCACCCTAACCCGGGATCACCCGGCGTCTCTCTCATCTGGGCGTATCTCACCACAGGGCGGCGGCCGAACGCAGGTCGGCGCCTGCGGCATCCAGCGCCACCGACTCGTGCTCCGCGCGAGCGGACAGCTCACGAACGAGTGCGCCGACCGCACGGCGGTAGGCATCGTCGGCGTGCTGCTGCGCGATGCGCACGAGCGGCGGTGTGTCCATATCGAGGATGAGCCGAATCCGCGCGCGCGCGGCCGCGCGCTGACCGGCAGCATCCAGGACGGCGATGCCACCCCGGAGCGCATCGAGGTAGTCGGCGAGCACCGGCAGGGCGTCTTTGCGCTGCGTGATCGACGAGCCATCCGCGCGCTCGCGCCACTGCACGACGACGTCGGGGATGACGTCGATGGCGCGGGCGTGGACGTAGAGGCGCTGCGCCACGATCTGGTCTTCGTACAGGCGGTCCTCGGCAAAGCGCAGCCCGTGCGCGCGCCAGAGTTCGACGCGACTGAGCTTCGACCAGGCGACGATGTTGCCGGATACCTCGGGGTGTTCGGCGAGCGTCGTCCCCTGACGCGCGGGCGCCGTTGCGGCGGCGACCCACGGCTGCACCGGACCCGGCGCATAGCGTCCGTCGGGTCCGGGCCGCAGGCGCACGTACGCGCCCACGACGATGTCGCTGCCGCTCGCGTCGATCGCACCGATCAGGCGCTCGATGGCACGCGGTACCATGACATCGTCGGCATCGAGAAACCCGACGAACGGCGTCGAGACGAGATCGAGGCCCGTGTTCCGGGCGGCGCCGAGACCGCGTGGCGCGCCGTGGCGCACGACGGTGAATCGGGCGTCGGATGCCGCAGCCTCCGCGAAGACCTCGCCGGTGGCATCCGCCGACCCGTCGTCGACGAGGATCGCCCGCCAGGCGGCGAAGGTCTGCGCGCGCAGCGATGCCAGTGCCTCGGTCGCGAACACCGCGACGTCACGTCCCGGCACGATGATTGTGACGAGCGGGCGGGGATCGACCGGCGTGTTCACGTGCCCGATCGTACTGCCGAGACCGCGGCGGCGACCGCATCGGCGATGGGGGAGAGGTCCGTTGTCAGGGCGTGACCGAACGTGAACCGAACGGCGCTCTGCGCAATGTCGGGGGCGATGCCGCACGCGACGAGCACGTGCGACGGCTCGTCGCTCCCGGCCGCGCACGCAGACCCGCTCGAGGTGACGAGTCCGCGTCGCTCGAGTTCGAGGAGCACGGCCTCGCCGCTCGTCCCCGCGAAGGTGAAGCTCGCCGTGCCGGGCAGCCGCCGGGTCGGATGCCCCGTCACCTGCGCCGTCGGGACGTGCGCCAGAACCCTCTCCACGAACGCGTCGCGGAGCGCGCCGACGCGTTCCGCGGCGCTCTCCCGCTCCGCTTCGGCGAGTTCCAGCGCGGTCGCGAACGCGACCGCGCCGGCGAGGTTCTCGGTGCCGCTGCGGCGGCCGCGTTCCTGCCCGCCCCCGTGCAGGACGGGCTCGAGCGGCAGTCGCGCGCGGACGGCCAGCACGCCGATCCCCTGGGGCGCGCCGATCTTGTGCCCGGCGAGCGAGAGCGCGTCGGCGCCGGTGCCGCGCAGGGGCAGCCACCCCGCCGCCTGGACGGCGTCGAGGTGCAGTGGCACGCGGGCCGCCGTCGTCATCTCCGCGAGGGCGGCGACGTCCTGCACCGTGCCGATCTCGTTGTTCGCGTAGCCGATCGAGACGACGGCGGTTTCGGGGCGGATCGCCGCCGCGACGTCGGCGGGGTCGATCGCACCCGTGTCGTCGACGGGAACGAGGGTGATGTCGAACCCGTGTACCCGCTCGAGGTAGTCGCACGATGCCAGCACTGCCTCGTGCTCGATCGGGGTCGTGATCACGTGCACGGGAGAGTCGCGGCTGCGACGGCTGTCGCGTCGCAGCGCCGCGCCGATCGCCAGTCCTTTGATCGCGAGGTTGTCGGCCTCCGTGCCGCCCGACGTGAACACGACCTCGTTCGTGCGGACGCCGAGGACGGCGGCGACCTTCGCCCGCGCGTCAGCGAGGGCCGCGGCGGCGGCCTCGCCGACCGTGTGGTGGCTCGACGGATTGCCGTAGCGTTCGGTGAGGTACGGCAGCATCGCCTCGAGCGCTTCGGGGCGCACGGGGCTCGTCGCGGCGTGGTCGAGGTACAGCACGGAACCGCCTTCGGTCAGGCTTCGACGCGCACGTCGAGCCCGAGGTCCAGGGCGCGCGCCGAGTGCGTGAGGGCGCCCACCGAGACGACGTCGACGCCGGTCGCAGCGATCGCGGCGACCGTGTCGAGATTCACCCCGCCCGACGCCTCCACGATCGTGCGTCCGGCGATCGCGGCGACTCCCGCGCGCAGGTCGTCGAGCGAGAAATTGTCCAGCATGATCGTGCCAACCCCGCGCGGCCCGGTGCCGGCGGCGAGCACCGCGTCGAGCTGATCGAGGCGATCGATCTCGACTTCGAGGTGCGTCGTGTGGGGCAGCGCGGCGCGGGCCGCCTGCAGCGCCGCGGTGATCGACCCGTGCCGGGCGACGAGAACCGCGAGGTGATTGTCCTTCGCCATGACTGCGTCGGAAAGGCTGAACCGGTGATTGTGGCCCCCGCCGCTGCGGACGGCGTGCCGTTCGAAGCGGCGGAGCCCGGGCGTCGTCTTGCGGGTATCGGCGATGCGGGCGCCGGTGCCGGCGACCGCGGCGACGTACGCGGCGGTCAGGGTCGCGATGCCCGACATGCGCTGGGTGAAGTTCAGCCCGACGCGCTCCGCCTGGAGCACGCCGCGCGCCGGGCCGGTGACCGACGCGAGCACGTCACCCGCGGCGAACGCCTCGCCGTCGGACGCACGCACGTCGATGTCGATCCGGGAATCGGTGAGGGCGAACGCGGCCGTGAAGACCTCTCCTCCGCTGAACACGCCCGACTCGCGCGCGCGCAGTTCGGCCGTGGCGACGGCATCGGCGGGGATCAAGGCTTCGCTGGTGAGGTCGCCCCACGGGGCATCCTCGTCGAGCGCTGCGCGCACGACGAAGTCGATGTGGTCGCCGCTCAGCACGCCGCCACCTTCGCGTCGCGAAAACTCCGGTGATCCGGGACGGAAACGTCCTGCGAGGCCGTTATCGGGGTCGATTGACGACGATCGTCAGGAGTTTCGTCGCGGCGCGCGTGCGCGCCGACCGACTCGCGGCGGGCGAGGGCGGCCGACGTCAGTGCCGCGCTCACGCGCAGCAGGTTCGCGTCCTCGAATCCTGTCTCGGTGGCGGGCTCGTCGGCATCCGCTCGCCACGCGGCGATGACGGACGCCGCATGCGACAACCCGCTCTCGTCGCGCACGAGCCCCGCGTCCTCCCACAGCAGATCCTGCAGGGCTGCGCGAGAGAACTCCGGCGCGGCCGTGGCGGGCGACGCGACGCTCTCGACGCCGCGCGCGAAGCCCGCGGCCTCCGGCCAGGTGCCGGACGCGGCATCCGCGACGATCGCGTCTCCGGCCCGCGCGCCGAACACCGCCCCCTCGAGTAGCGAATTGGACGCCAACCGGTTCGCGCCGTGTACGCCCGTGCGTGCGACCTCGCCCACCGCATACAGACCCGGCAGGCTCGCACGACCGGACAGATCGGTCGTGACGCCGCCCATCAGGTAGTGGGCGGCCGGCGTCACCGGAATGGGCTCGCGCGCCCAGTCCCAGCCGCGCTCGCGCACGGCGGCGTCGATCGTCGGGAACCGTCGGCGCAGGAACTGCGCGGTGCGTTTTGCGCTGCTGCCGCTGCCCGGACCGAGAGCCGTGGCATCCAACAGCACGGGACGGCCGTCCTGCGCGGCCATGACCTCGGCAATGGCGCGGGCGACGACGTCGCGCGGCGCGAGCTCGGCATCCGGGTGCACGTCGAGCATGAAGCGGCGGTCCTGGTCGTCGCGCAGGACCGCGCCCTCGCCGCGGACGGCCTCGGATACGAGAAACGGGTCTGCCGCGCCCTGGGCGGGGAGCACAGTCGGATGGAACTGGACGAACTCGAGATCGACCACCGCCGCCCCCGCGCGCAGCGCCGCGGCGATGCCGTCTCCCGTCGCGACCGGGGGGTTGGTGGTGTGCGCGTAGAGCTGCCCCGCACCCCCCGTCGCGAGCACGACCGCGTCCGCCGGGAGCACCTCGCGGCGCGCGTCGTCGCACCACAGGTCGACGCCCGCCGCGCGTCCTGTCGCCCCGTCGATGACGAGGTCGACGAGGAACGCGTGCTCGATGACTCGCACCGCGCTCGCGCGCAGACGCGCGACGAGGGCCTTCTCGATCGCGGTGCCGGTGGCATCCCCGCCCGAGTGCAGGATGCGGGGGTACGAGTGCGCCGCCTCGAGACCCTTGACGAAGTCACCGTCCGCCGCACGGTCGAACTCGACACCGAGCGCGATCAGCTCACGGATGCGCCCGGGGCCTTCCTCGGCGAGCACGCGGACGGCGTCGGGATCGCTGAGTCCCGCACCGGCGACGAGGGTGTCGTGGATGTGATCCTCGACACGGTCGTCGTCGAACATGACCCCTGCGATGCCGCCCTGCGCGTAGCGGGTGTTGGCGTGTTCGAGGACGTCCTTCGTCACGAGCGTCACGCGACAACCCGCATCGGCAGCGTGCAGCGCCGCGGTCAGTCCGGCGATACCGGACCCGACCACCACGACCTCGAGCGCGGTCACGGTTTCGCCGCCAGCATGCGTTCGAGGGCCGTGCGGGCGGGGTCGGCAACGTCGCCGGGTACCTCGATGCGGTTGACGACGCGTCCCGCGACGAGCTCCTCGAGGACCCAGGCGAGGTAGCCCGGGTGGATCCGGTACATCGTCGAGCACGGGCAGACGACGGGGTCGAGGCAGAAGATCTCGTGCTGCGGGAACTGCGCCGCGAGGCGCTGGACGAGGTTGATCTCGGTGCCGACCGCGAAGGTCGTCGGCTCGGTCGCCGCCGCGATCGCCTTGCGGATGTAATCGGTGGAGCCCGCCTCGTCCGCGGCATCCACGACGGCCATCGGACACTCGGGGTGCACGATGACGCGGACGCCGGGGTGCTCGGCGCGCGCCTTGTCGATCTGGTCGACGGTGAACCGGCGGTGCACCGAGCAGAACCCGTGCCAGAGGATGACGCGGGCGTCCGCGAGTTCGTCTTCGCTCGAGCCGCCGAGAGGCTTTCGCGGGTTCCACATCGGCATGGCCTCCAGCGGCACGCCCATCGCCTTCGCTGTGTTGCGGCCGAGGTGCTGATCGGGGAAGAACAGCACGCGGCGCCCGCGTGCGAACGCCCACTCGAGCACCGTGCGCGCGTTCGACGACGTGCACACGATGCCGCCGTTGCGCCCGACGAATCCTTTGATCGCGGCGGACGAATTCATGTACGTGACGGGGATGACGGGGACGAGACCGTCCTCGTCCACGGCATCCAGCGGTCCGTAGACCTCGGCGAGCTGCTCCCAGCAGTCCTCGACGTCGTCGATCGAAGCCATATCGGCCATCGAGCACCCCGCCGCGAGGTTCGGCAGGATGACGGCCTGGTCGGGGCGGGAGAGCAGGTCGGCGGTCTCGGCCATGAAGTGCACGCCGCAGAAGACGATCGCCTCGGCCTGCGGCTGCGCGAGCGCGGCGTTCGCGAGCTGGAACGAATCGCCCACGTAGTCGGCGTGCGTCACGACCTCTTCGCGCTGGTAGAAGTGGCCGAGCACCACGACGCGGTCGCCGAGGGTCTGCTTCGCGGCGCGGATGCGGTCGTGGAGCTCGGCCTCGGATGCCTCGCGGTACTCCGCGGGCAGCTCGCCCTGACGCGGTGCGCCGGTCGGGATCACATCGCCCATCGACGAGCCGGGGCCGTAGCCGGGCCGGGCATCGAAGTCCCACGGTCCTGCTGCCAGGTCGGTGTTGCACGTCTCGGCCGTCGACGATCCCTGCACGATCGCCTGGATCTCGTGGTCGACGCTCGCGTCGGGACGGTTCCGGTCGTGGGGTTGGGTCTGCAGAAGGGTCATGATTGTGCCTCTCTGGCGTGGCGGCTGTGATCGATCGAAAAGGGAAGCGGGCCGCGGTCGGCGAGCTCGACGTCCTGGTTGTAGCGGTAGAGACGCGCGGGCCGATGACTGCCCGTGCGGAACCGGTCGGTCGGGATCAGGGTGGCCGAGTTCTCCACCTGACGCCGGAAGTTCGCGGGATCGAGGCGCCGGCCGAGGATCGCCTCGTACACTTCGCGAAGGTCCGCGAGGGTGAAGAGGTCGGGCAGGAGACCGTGCGCGATCCGGCTGTAGCCGACTTTGTTGCGCAAGCGCCACAGGGCGTAGTCGACGATCTGGTTGTGGTCGAAGGCGAGGGGAGGAAGAGCGGTGGCGTCGAACCAGGCGACGTTGTGCTGCTCGGTCTCGAGCGAGATGTCCTCGCGCACGAGCGCCCAGTAGACGATCGAGACGACGCGGCCGGGGGAGCGTCCGGGATCGCCGAAGGCGTAGAGCTGCTCGAGGTAGCTGGGCGTCAGGGTCGTCGTCTCGGCGAGCGTGCGGGATGCCGCGCGCTCAAGTCCTTCGCCCCGGCCGAGCCATCCGCCGGGCAGGGCCCACTGTCCCTCGTGCGGATCACGCGTGCGCTTGACGAGAGGCAGCACGATCGTCGCGCCGTCACCGCCGAGGCGGCGGCGCAGGCTGAAGATGACGGTCGACACGGCGACACCGATCTCTTCCGCTGTTTTTGTCATAGTGACCATAACTCCGGGATCGATCTTATAGTCACGATGACCAGAACACAAACCTGGAAGCACGAACGCAGGCCAGGTCACAGGAACGATGGCTATCCTCGTTCGAGGAGGGACCGTGCTGCTCGAGAACGCTGTCGACATCGTGATGATCGCCGCGCTCGTCATCGCGGTTCTGGTGGGAATCGCGCGCGGGCTCGTCGCGTCGCTCGGCGTCCACGTGGGCGCTATCGTCGGCGCGTTCATCGCTGTCTGGCTCGTGCCGCTGCTCGCGCCGTACCTGGCGGGGGTCATCCCCGACCTGATGTGGCGGGGAGTGCTCACAGCGACGTTGGTCGTCCTGATCGTGATCGCGGGAGCACGGATCGGCGGGATCGTCGGACGCGCCCTGCGGCGAAGAGTGGACCGTGCGCACCTCCGCCTCCTCGACCGCACCCTCGGTGCCGTTGCCGGTGCGCTCGGCACGGCGCTCGTCCTCCTCCTGGTCGGCCCGGCGATCGCGGCGAACGGCACGCCCGTGGTCTCCGGCGCGATCTCCGGCTCACGTGTTCTCGGTGCGATCGACAGGCTGACCCCGGCGCCGGTGGACGCGGCGCTCGCGCGGCTTCGCACGGTCGTCGTAGACGAGGGGATGCCGCGTTTCGGCGAGCTGCTCGATTTCACAGCGACCGACGCCGCGCCTCCGGTGTCGCTCGACGATCCCGTGCTGCAACAGGCGGCGGGCTCGGTCGCCCGCATCAGCGGCACGGCGTACGCGTGCGCCATCGCGATGACCGGGTCGGGTGTCATCGTGGGCGAGGGCCTCATCGCGACGAACGCCCACGTCGTCGCCGGCGTCGTCAACCCCCTCGTGGAACTCCCTGGCCGTGCCCCGCGCGAGGGTCGAGTCGTCGCGTTCGACCCGGAGCGGGACGTCGCGATCATCGCCGCCGACGACCTCGGCGCGCCGGCGCTCACTCTCAGCGATGGCCTTGCGCCGGGCGACGCCGCCGCTGCGCAGGGTTACCCGCACGGCGGCCCGTTCACGAGCGTCGGCGCCACCGTTCTCTCCGAGGGCCTCGCCTCCATTCCGGACATCTACGACGCGGGGAGTGCGCCACGCGAGATCTACGCGCTCGCCGCGGACGTCCAGCCCGGCAACTCCGGTGGACCTCTGCTCACACCCGCGGGTGAGGTTGCGGGGATCGTCTTCGCGCGTGGCGAGGACGGCGCGGGCCGCGGGTACGCGATGACGCTGGCAGAGGTCCAGCCGCTGCTGCAGAGCGTGACCGCGGCATCCGCCCCCGTCTCGACAGGTTCCTGCGTCCGGTGATATCCGGCCGGGCTGCTGTCCCGGGGATGTCGTCTCGAGCCGCTATGCTGGGCGCACAACAGAACACAGGCCGCATGACGCGCGCGGGAGAGCCCCGGCATCCGCTTCTTTCACGGGATGCCGAGCACCGAAGGAGCAAGCCTCCCCGCCAATCTCTCAGGTCCGCGTACCGCTCGCGTCCGGCCGCTCTGAAAAGCGATCCCCGCTGTGTGAGGGGGCTCCGCCGACGGTGAAAGCCAGCATCCGCCTGACGGTGCCGGTGAAGCTCTCAGGCCCATGACAGAGGGGGAGTTCACGGATGCCGGGTTCCCGGCATCCTCCGCCCGATCTCGGGGAGAACTCGTGTCCGAACTTCGCACCACCCCACTCCACGATCGCCATGCCGCGCTCGGTGCCTCCTTCACCGATTTCGGCGGGTGGTCGATGCCTGTGCGCTACACCTCCGACCTCGCCGAGCACCACGCCGTACGCCACGCCGCGGGCCTGTTCGACATCTCGCACATGGCCGAGTTCACGCTTGCGGGCCCGGGCGCCGCCGCCGTGCTTGACACGGCCCTCGCCGGTCGGATCTCCTCTATGAAGGTCGGCAAGGCGAAGTACTCCCTCCTCCTGTCGGATGCCGGCGGCGTCATCGACGACGTCATCGTCTACCGGCGCGGTGACGAGGACTTCCTCGTGATCTCCAACGCCGGAAACCGGGCACTCGTGGCCGCGGCGTGGGAGCGCTACGTCGGCGACGCCGTGATCGACGACATCTCCGACGACGTCGCTCTCATCGCGGTGCAGGGCCCCCGTGCGCAGGAGATCGTCCACGCGGCCGCGGGGCTCACCGTCGAGGGCCTCGCCGAGCTCGGATACTACGCATGGCTCGGAGGGAGCTTCGCCGGTGAAGACGTCTTCGTCGCCCGCACCGGCTACACGGGCGAGGACGGCTTCGAGCTCATGGTCCCGAACGCGGTGGCCACCGCCCTGTGGGACGCTCTGCTTGCCGCAGGCGCGCCTCTCGGCCTCGTCCCGGCGGGCCTCGCCTCCCGCGACACCCTGCGCCTGGAAGCCGGGATGCCGCTCCACGGCCACGAGCTGAGCGATCGCATTCTCCCCGCGCAGGCGGGACTCGGCCGGGTCGTGGCATCCGATAAGGACGACTTCGTCGGCAAGGAGGCGCTCGCCGCCGCGCCCACCGACCTGCCCGTGCTCGTCGGTCTCGCGGCGGAAGGACGCCGCGCCGGCCGCGCCGGCTATGCCGTGTACGCCGCAGCCGTGGAGGGCGAGCCGATCGGCGAGATCACGAGCGGGGCTCTCAGCCCCACGCTCGGCCACCCCATCGCCATGGCCTTCGTTCCGCCCGCGTTCGCCGAGGCGGGCACCGAACTCTTCATCGACGTGCGGGGAACCCGCATCCCCGCGACCGTGACCGCTCTGCCTTTCTACCGGAGGACCGCATGACCGACCTGACCAGCCTCAAGTACACCGACGAGCACGAGTGGGTCGCCCTCGCGGGCGACGTCGCGACCGTCGGCATCACGGACTACGCCGCCGACAAGCTCGGTGATGTCGTCTACGTCGACCTTCCGGCTGTCGGTTCGAGCGTGACCGCAGGCGAGGTCTGCGGCGAGATCGAGTCGACGAAGTCGGTCGGCGAGCTCTACGCCCCGCTCACCGGCGAGGTCGTCGAGATCAACGACGCCGTCGTCTCCGACCCCTCTTCGGTCAACGGCGACGCGTTCGGCGCATGGCTCGTGAAGATCCAGGTCGACCCGGCCGACGTCGAGACGCTCATGGATCGCGCAGCCTACGTCGCGCTCACGGGCGGCGAGGAGTGACCTCCGCCGCATTCCGGGACCGGCATATCGGCACGGATGCCGATGCGCAGGCGATCATGCTGGGCGCGCTCGGCTACGACACCGTCGATGCCCTGGTCGAGCGCGCCGTCCCGGCATCCATCCACGCTGCGCCCGTCGCCGAGTCGGCGATCCCCGCCGCGGCCACCGAGGCCGAGGCGCTCGCGGAGCTGCGCACCCTCGCGGCGCTCAACCGCCCCGCGCGGTCGATGATCGGCCTCGGTTACTACGACACGCTGACGCCGTCGGTCATCGCGCGGAACGTCTTCGAGAACCCGTCCTGGTACACGGCGTACACGCCCTATCAGCCCGAGATCTCGCAGGGGCGTCTCGAGGCGCTCATCAACTTCCAGACGATGGTCACCGACCTCACGGGGCTCGCCACGGCGAACGCGTCGATGCTGGACGAGTCCACCGCGGTCGTCGAGGGCATGCTCGTCGCGCGGCGCGCCTCGAAGTCGACGTCGAACGTCTTCCTGGTGGATGCCGACGCGCTCCCGCAGACGAAGGCGCTCCTCCACCACCGCGCCGCCGCCGTCGGCATCGAGATCGTCGAGGGTGCATTCGTTCCCGCCGAGGGTGCATTCGTTCCCGCCGAGGGTGCGTTCGGCGCCTTCATCCAATACCCCGGCGCCACGGGCCGCATCGGGGACCCGTCCGAGGCCATCGCCGCGGTGCAGGCCCAGGGCGGCCTCGTCGTCGTCGCTGCCGACCTTCTCGCGCTGACGCTGCTGCGCTCGCCGGGCTCGCTCGGGGCGGACATCGCCGTCGGCACGACGCAGCGCTTCGGAGTGCCGATGGGCTTCGGCGGTCCGCACGCCGGCTACATGGCCGTGCGGGCGGGCCTCGAGCGGCAGCTTCCCGGGCGCCTCGTCGGCGTCTCGCAGGATGCCGCCGGCGCACCCGCCTACCGACTCTCCCTGCAGACCCGCGAGCAGCACATCCGGCGCGAGAAGGCGACCTCGAACATCTGCACCGCCCAGGTGCTGCTGGCCGTCATGGCATCCATGTACGCGGTCTACCACGGTCCCGGCGGCCTGCGCCGGATCGCCGCCGACGTCACCGCGAAAGCGCACCTGCTGCGCGATTGGATCGTGGCCGCCGGGAACGAGGTCGTCTTCGACGACTTCTTCGACACGATCGTCGTCAACGTGCCGGGGCGCGCTGGCGCTGTCGTCGAGACGGCCCGCGAGCGCGGATTCCAATTGTGGTTCCGCGACAGCGACTCGGTCGGCATTTCCGTCGACGAGGCCACGACGACGAGCGAGCTGCACGCGCTCGCCCAGGTGTTCGGCGGCCCCGAGCAGCGGGCCTTCGGGTTCTCGGCCGTCGCGGGTTCGGAGCTTCTGCCGGAGAACCTGCGTCGTGAAGACGAGTTCCTGACGCACCCCGTCTTCCATGTGCACCACTCCGAGACGGCGATGATGCGCTACCTCAAGCAGCTCGCCGACCGCGACTACGCGCTCGATCGCGGCATGATCCCGCTCGGCTCCTGCACGATGAAGCTCAACGCCGCCACCGAGATGGCCGCGGTGTCGTGGCCGGAGTTCTCGCGCGTGCACCCGTTCGCTCCCGCGGAGGATGTCGCGGGGTACCTGGTGCTCATCGAGCAGCTGGAGTCGTGGCTCGCCGAGATCACGGGCTACGACGCGGTGTCGCTTCAGCCGAATGCCGGCTCGCAGGGTGAGCTCGCGGGGCTCCTCGCGATCCGCGGGTACCACCACTCCCGCGGCGACCTCCAGCGCGACGTCTGCCTCATCCCGTCGTCGGCGCACGGCACGAACGCGGCATCCGCCGTCCTCGCGGGGATGCGCGTCGTCGTCGTCGCATGCGACGACGCGGGCAACGTCGACCTCGATGATCTCCGCGCGAAGATCGCCCAGCACGCCGACGCGCTCGCGGCCCTCATGATCACGTACCCGTCGACGCACGGCGTCTACGAGCATGACGTCGTCGACATCACGGCGGCCGTGCACGAGGCGGGCGGGCAGGTCTACGTCGACGGCGCGAACATGAACGCGCTCGTCGGGTTCGCGCGCTTCGGCGACCTCGGTGGCGACGTGTCGCACCTCAACCTCCACAAGACCTTCGCGATCCCGCACGGCGGGGGAGGCCCGGGCGTCGGGCCGGTCGCGGCGAAGGCGCACCTCGCGCCCTTCCTGCCGTCGCACCCGCTCGCGCAGCGCGCCGAGCACGCGGGCGGCTACGTCTTCGACGGTGGGCCGATCTCCGCGGCGCCCTACGGCTCGGCATCCATCCTGCCGATCTCGTGGGCGTACATCCGCATGATGGGTGCGGAGGGCCTCCGGGATGCCACGGCGGCGGCGGTCCTCTCGGCGAACTACATCGCCGCGCGGCTGCGCGAGCACTACCCGGTGCTCTACTCGGGCGAGGGCGGACTCGTGGCGCACGAGTGCATCCTCGACCTGCGGCCGCTGAAGGAGGAGACCGGCATCACGGTCGACGACGTCGCCAAGCGGCTGATCGACTACGGCTTCCACGCGCCGACGATGTCGTTCCCGGTGGCGGGGACCCTCATGGTCGAGCCGACCGAATCGGAGGACCTGGGCGAGATCGAGCGGTTCATCGAGGCGATGATCGCGATCCGCGCCGAAGCGTCGCGTGTGCAGGAGGGGGAGTGGCCGGCATCCGACAATCCCCTCGTGAACGCGCCGCACACGGCGGCGGCCGTCGTCGCCACCGAGTGGGCGCACGCGTACCCGCGCGAGCTGGCGGTGTACCCCGTGCACACCCTGGTGCGCACGAAGTACTGGCCGCCTGTCCGCCGCATCGACAACGCGTACGGCGACCGCAACCTCGTATGCGCCTGCCCCCCCGTCGAGGCGTTCGCGTAGCCGCGCGCGCACGAGACCGACCGTCTGGCACGAGACCTACCGCCCGCCGGTCGGTCTCGTGCCTGCCGATCGGTGTCGTGGCACCGCCGAGCGCGGGTCGTGCGCCAGGGTGCGCAGAAACGCGTTCTGCCGTGCGCGCACGGGGGTGAGTCCGGCCGTACCGAGGATGCCGTCCAATCGCGTGAACGCATACCCGTCGGCCACGTCCCAGCGACCGAAACCGCCCAGGTGGCGGCGCAGCCGGTCTTCGCGCTTCTTCTCGCGGATGAAGCGCGCTTTGGATGCCTCGGTATCCGCCCCGTCGTACTTGCCGTAGCCATCGGACTCGCCCACGATGCGCTGCCGCCGCCAGAAGAAGTCGACGCGATCGGTCACGTCCTCGTAGTGGAAGGTGACTTGCAGTTCGGGCGGTTCGTAGCCGAGCCACTCGATCACGGCGCGACTGACGCTCTCACCGGTCGACTCGGCTGCGCCGGTGGCCCGTTCGGCCACCCAGGCCACCCGGCGCAGTCCCCGTTCGTAGCGCTGCAACCGCGCCCGCGCGTCGAGTTCGAGCTCGTCGCACGACAGTCCGAGGCTACGCAGCGCGGCATCCGCGACAGCGAGTCCGTGCGCCGGCGGCAGCACCCGAACGAGATCCACGGTGGTGTCGATCAGCCCGGTGGCGATCAGGCCCTGTGCGGTGACCAGTTCACGGGTATCCGCCGAGGCGTGAACGACGACGTCGCCGCGGCGGTAAGAGTGCGCGGTGCGCGAGAGCAGATGAATATCTGCCGGCTCGCGGAAGACCGGCTGCCCGCGGAGGACCGCGGCGGATTCCAGCATGAAGACCGGGTTATCCCACGTGAGCGCGACCGCGTGTACGCGAGCCAGATACCGATCCCACGGTGCCAGGCGCGCCCAGGCGATCTTGTCGGCGTACACGCCGGGGCGCACGCGGTGGAGGGTCGGGTCGCCCGCGACGCGCTCGCCGAGCGCGCGCTTCTCGCGCGCGAGGATCAGGTCGACGGGGCAGGCGATGAGCGGCATCCCCACATCCTCGGGCGCCGACCGCGCACGCGGGGGCCAACCGACCGATCTGTGGATGCTCCGCCGAACTCGCGCCCTGGGAAGCAGTCGACGCACCCACCACGAGACCGACCGGAGGCGTCCACACACACCGCCGGGCAGGCGGTCTCGCGCCATGTGGTCGGTCTCGCCGACCCCGACCCCAGCCCCGCCCCGCCCGCTCAGAACAGGCCCGGCCACCAGGCGGCGGCGAGGGGGTAGCCGACGAACGCGATCACGTCGATCACGGTGTGGGCGATGACGAGGGGCATGACCCGCCCCCAGCGATGGTAGACCCAGCCGAACACCACACCCATCGCCATGTTGCCGACGATCGAGCCGAATCCCTGGTACGCGTGGTACGCCCCGCGCAGCGCCGCCGTCGACAGGATGATCGTCCACGTGCTCCACCCGAGCCGGCGCAACCGGTCGAACAGGTACCCGATGAAGATGACCTCTTCCGTGAGCCCCGCCCGCAGCGCCGCGATGAGCAGCAGCGGAACCGTCCACCACGAGGCGTCGAGCGGCGCGGCATCCACCTGCACCGTGATCCCGAGTGATCGCCCGGCGGCGTACAGTCCCAGCCCCGGTACGCCGATGACGACGACGAGCAGGATGCCGGCGCCCAGATCCCGTCCGAACAGCCGGAAGTCGAGCCCGATCCTCCGGAAGGCCGACCGACCCGGCTCCCACAGCAGGTAGATCGCGAGGGCGATCGGCGCGAAACCGAAGAATGCCGCGACGAACTGATAGAGCACGTCCCAGAACTCCTGTGCGGCCGCGCCCGGGTTGAGCGCCGTCGACTGATCGCCCAGCGCCTGCTCGCGCGTGAGCGCCTGCACGAGCTGCAGCACCGAGTAGACGGCCGAGCGCCCCACCGACAGGCAGAGCACGATCGCGATCTCCCACCAGAGCGACATGCGCAGACGGGGTGGGGATGCCGAGGGTGCTGCAGGGCCGAATGGGTCACGATCGGCGATCATCTTGTCAGATTGCCACATCTGCGATCGATCGAGTTAAGGGTCTGTAACGTTTTCCTGGGTTGATTTGTCGAAGAGTGATCCGTTACTTACAGTTTCCCTATTCCCGCCCCTGCGTTCTCACAGCACGCCGTGGGCGATTCACCCTTGCACAGGAGGACAAGTTGAAGCGCAACAAGATCGCCCTCGCGGGCATCGCGCTGCTCGTCGCCGGAGGACTGGCCCTCGCGGGCTGCTCCGGCAGTGGCAGCGGCTCGCCGAGCGCGTCGGGAGGCGGCGACAGCACCGCCATCATCAAGACGAACGGTTCCGAGCCCGAGAACCCGCTGATCCCGACCAACACCAACGAGGTCGGTGGCGGCAAGATCCTGGACGAGATCTTCGCGGGCCTGGTCTACTACGACGCCAAGGGTGCGCCGCAGAACGACATGGCCGAGTCGATCACCGTCGACGACGCGCAGAACCTCACGGTCAAGCTCAAGAAGGGCCAGAAGTTCACGGACGGCACCGAGGTGCAGGCCCACAACTTCATCGAGGCGTGGAACTACGGCGCGAAGCTGTCCAACGCCCAGCTGAACAGCTACTTCTTCGAGGACATCGAGGGCTTCAGCTACGACGAGGACTCCGACCTCACGGGTCTGAAGGAAGTCGACGACTACACCTTCACGATCGCGCTCAACAAGCCGGCATCCGACTTCGCGCTGCGTCTCGGTTACTCCGCGTTCTACCCGCTCCCGGACGTCGCGTTCGAGGACATGGACGCGTTCGGTCAGAACCCCATCGGCAACGGTCCCTACAAGATCGCCTCTGCCGACGCGTGGGAGCACAACGTGCAGATCTCGCTCGTGAAGAACGACGACTACCAGGGCGGCCGTGCAGCGCACAACGCGGGCCTGGACATCGTCTTCTACGCGACGCAGGATGCCGCGTACGCCGACCTGCTCTCGGGTGAGGTCGACGTCATCGACGGCGTTCCGCCGTCCGCGCTCGCGACCTTCGAGTCGGAGCTCGGTGACCGTGCGGTCAACCAGCCCGCGGCCGTCTTCCAGTCCTTCACCATCCCGTCGCGCCTCGCGCACTTCTCGGGTGAAGAGGGTCAGCTGCGCCGCCAGGCGATCTCGATGTCGATCAACCGCGAGGAGATCACGAAGGTCGTCTTCAACGGCACGCGCACTCCGGCGAGCGACTTCACGTCTCCCGTCATCGACGGCTGGTCGGACAAGCTCGAGGGCGCCGACGTGCTCGCGTACAACCCCGACGAGGCGAAGAAGCTGTGGGCGCAGGCCGACGCCATCTCGCCGTGGTCGGGCTCGTTCCAGATCGCGTACAACGCCGACGGCGGCCACCAGACGTGGGTCGACGCGGTGACGAACTCGATCAAGAACACGCTGGGGATCGATGCGTCCGGTGCTCCGTTCGCCGACTTCGCGTCGCTGCGCAAGGAGGTCACGGGTCGCACGATCCAGACCGCCTTCCGCACCGGTTGGCAGGCCGACTACCCGGGTCTGTACAACTTCCTCGGCCCGCTCTACGCGACCAACGCCGGCTCGAACGACGGTGACTACTCGAACCCCGACTTCGACAAGCTGCTGTCCGATGGCATCTCGGCCACCGACTCGGCGACCGCCAACGAGGACTTCCAGAAGGCTCAGTCGATCCTGCTGAAGGATCTCCCGGCGACGCCGCTGTGGTACTCGAACGTCACCGGCGGTATCGCCGAGGGTGTGCAGAACGTCGAGTTCGGTTGGAACTCGGTGCCCCTGTACTACCTCATCACCAAGTAATCCGATCATTCCCTGATCATCCGTGGGGCGGTGACACCGAGTCACCGCCCCACGGTATGTCCATCTGGCTCTCGCGTCCGCGCCGTTCGCGCGGCACGATGCTTCTAGCGGGTTTCCGGCCGTGCCCGACGCGCCGCGCCCCACATCTGAAGGAGAGGGATGCTCGGTTACATCCTCAGACGCCTGTTGCAGGTGATCCCCGTGTTCTTCGGGGCCACTCTGCTCATCTACTTCATGGTCTTCGCACTACCGGGAGATCCGATCATCGCCCTGTTCGGCGACAAGACTCCGAACCCTGCGGTGGTCGCTCAGCTGCGTGCGCAGTATCACCTCGATGAGCCGTTCTTCGTGCAGTACTTCTACTACATCACCGGCATCTTCCAGGGAAACCTGGGCGTGACCTTCTCCGGTCAGTCCGTCAATGACGTTCTCGCCCGGACACTCCCGGTCACGGGCCGCCTCGCGGTCATGGCGATCGCGATCGAGTTCACTCTGGCGATCATCATCGGCACCATCTCGGCGCTGCGTAAGGGCAAGCTCTTCGACAACACGTCACTCGTCGTCGCACTCATCTTTGTGGCGCTGCCCATCTTCGTGCTGAGCTTCCTCGCGCAGTACTTCCTCGCGATCCAGTGGGGCTGGTTCAAGCCCACGGTGGGCGCGCAGAACGACTGGGGCGACCTGTGGCTGCCGGCGATCGTCCTCGGCCTCAGCCTCTACGCGACCAGCATGCGGCTCATGCGCTCGTCGGTCATCGACACCCTCAACCAGGACTGGGTGCGCACCGCGTACGGCAAGGGCCTGTCCCGCTCGCGGGTCATCCCCGTGCACGTGCTGCGCAACTCGCTCATCCCCGTCATCACGAACTCCGCGACGAACTTCGGCGTGCTGCTGGTCGGCGCGACCGTCACCGAGGGCATCTTCAACGTGCCCGGCGTCGGCAATACGCTCTTCCACGCCGTGCAGAAGCACGAGGGCCCCACGGTCGTCTCGTTCGTCACGGTGTTCGTGATCATCTATGTGCTCGTCAACCTGCTCGTAGATCTGCTCTACGGGCTGCTCGACCCGAGGATCCGCTATGTCAAGTGATCTCCACAACTCCGGTGGCCCTGCGGGGGTGAACCACTACGTCGCCCCTGCGACGACGACTCTCGTCGTCGACGCCGTGCGCGTCGACGAGAAGCCCAGCAATCTCTGGACCGACGCGTGGCGCGATCTTCGCCGCCGCCCCGTCTTCTGGCTCAGCCTCCTCGTCGTCGCCATCGTGCTGCTGATGGCGATCTGGCCCACGCTGTTCACGCAGGTGCCGCCGAACAACGACTGTCAGCTGGGCAACAGCAACGGAGGTCCCACTGACGGGCATCCGCTCGGATTCACGTTCCTCGGCTGCGATGTCTGGGCACGCATGGTGTGGGGTGCGCGCACGTCGCTCTCGGTCGGTCTCATCGCGACGATCATCGGGACCGTGATCGGTCTCGTCATGGGCGCATTCGCCGGCTTCTACGGGGGCTGGCTCGACTCGCTGCTCTCGCGGATCGGCGACATCTTCTTCTCGATCCCGTACATCCTCGCGGCGATCGTCGTGATGAGCGTCTTCTCCGCCAATCGCAACGTCCTCACTCTCGCGTTCGCGATCGGCGGCTTCGCCTGGGCATCCACCGCCCGCGTCATGCGCGCCGAGGTCCTGCGTGTGCGGCAGGCGGACTTCGTCACCGCGTCGCGGGCCCTGGGAAAGTCGCGCTTCGGCACCCTGCTCTCGCACGTCGTCCCCAATGCGATCGCGCCGCTGCTCGTCGTCACGACGATTTCGCTCGCCGCGGCGATCGTCGCGGAAGCGACCCTCGCGTTCCTGGGCGTCGGGCTCGGCGGCAACGTCATGTCGTGGGGCAATGACATTGCGCAGGCGCAGCAGTCTCTGCGCGTGGCTCCGATGGCTCTCATCTACCCGTCGATCATCCTGACGGTCACGGTGCTGGCCTTCATCCTTCTGGGCGAGCTCATCCGCGACGCCCTCGATCCGAGAGCGAGGGCCCGCCGATGAACGCGACCTCACGCGAACCGCTGCTGAGCGTGCGCGACCTGCGCGTCGCGTTCGAGTCGCAGTCCGGCAGCCGCGAAGTACTGCACGGCGTCAGCTTCGACATCTTCCCCGGCGAGACGCTCGCCATCGTGGGGGAGTCGGGATCGGGCAAGTCGACGACGGCATCCGCCCTCATCCACCTGCTGCCCGGGACCGGCCACGTCACATCGGGCACCATCATGCTCGGCGCCGAGGACCTCACGCTCTACAACAAGGCGCAGATGGAGGACATCCGCGGACGTGAGATCGGTTACGTGCCGCAGGATCCGATGTCGAACCTGAACCCCGTGTGGTCGATCGGCTTCCAGGTGAAGGAGGCTGTGCGCGCCAACGGCATCGCGTCGGGCAAGAAGGAGATCGAGGCACGCGCCATCGAGGTGCTGAAGCAAGCCGGTCTCGCCGATGCCGACAAGCGTATGCACCAGTACCCGCACCAGTTCTCCGGCGGCATGCGTCAGCGCGCACTGATCGGTATCGGTCTCGCCGCCGACCCGAAGCTGCTGATCGCCGACGAGCCGACGTCGGCGCTGGATGTCACGGTGCAGCGCGTCATCCTCGATCACATGGCCGGCCTCACGCGCGAGAAGGGCACGTCGGTGCTCCTCATCACGCACGATCTCGGCCTTGCGGCCGAGCGCGCCGAGCGGATCATCGTCATGAAGGACGGCGAGATCGTCGAGGCGGGACCGAGCCGGCTCATTCTCGAGAACCCGCAGCACCCGTATACGCAGCGCCTGGTCGCCGCCGCTCCGTCGATCGCGTCGCAGCGCATTCAGGCGGTGGCGGAGGACCGGGGCGTCCGGACAGCATCCGACATCGCCGACGCGACGCCGACGCTGCGCGTGCGCGAGCTGACGAAGGACTACAAGATCCGTCAGGGCAGCTTCCGCAGTGAGCCGTTCCGCGCTGTGGATTCCGTGTCGTTCGACATCCCGCGCGGCAAGACTCTCGCCCTCGTCGGCGAGTCGGGCTCGGGCAAGTCGACCGTCGCCAAGATGGTGCTGAAGCTCGAAGATCCGACCTCGGGCACGATCGAGATCGACGGCGTCGACACGGCGAAGCTCTCGCGCAAGGAGATCTTCGCGCTGCGTCGGCGCATGCAGCCCGTGTTCCAGGACCCGTACGGGTCACTCGATCCGCTGCGCAACATCGAGAACACGATCGCGGAACCGCTCGAGATCCACAAGGTCGGCACGGCGGCCTCGCGCCGCGAGCGCGTGCGCGAGCTTCTCGACCAGGTGTCTCTCCCGCAGAGCCTCGCCTCGCGCTACGCGAACGAGCTGTCCGGTGGCCAGCGCCAGCGGGTCGCGATCGCGCGGGCGCTCGCACTCAAGCCCGACATCGTGGTCCTCGACGAGGCGGTCTCTGCGCTCGACGTGCTCGTGCAGGATCAGATCCTGAAGCTCCTCGCCGAGCTGCAGTCCGAGCTCGGTCTCACCTACCTGTTCATCACGCACGACCTCGCCGTCGTCCGCGTGGTGGCCGACCTCGTCTGCGTCATGGAGCGAGGCAAGGTCGTGGAGCAGGGAAGTGTCGACGAGATCTTCGCGAACCCCGCACAGGAGTACACGAGGCGTCTGCTCGACGCGATCCCGGGCGCGAGCATCACCCTCGGCGGTGGAGCCGCGGGAAGCCTCTGAGCGTGTCCCTCGCTCGTCGCCGTCACGGCGCAGCCGATGCGCCCGCTCGGCGCGTTCTGCGGCCCACGTCGGGCACGGTCATCCTGATCGTGTCCGGCGTGGTCGCGCTGTGGCTGCTGGTGGATGCCGCGATACGCGCGGGCTTGCCCGAGATGCTGCGCCTCGCCCCGTGGATCCTGCTCGCTGTCTGGGGCGTCTACGTCGCGCTCTACGCACCGCATGTCGCCTTCGACCGCGACGGGGTGCTCGTGCAGAACTACCTCCGGCGCACGTGGATCCCGTGGTCGCGCGTGTCCGACATCGAGATGCGGTGGCAGCTGCAGTTCGCGCTGACCGGCGGGTCGACGATTGTCGCTTATGGCGGTCCCGTCGCCGGGAGGCCCGGAAGAGCAGCACGGACAGCCCGCGAACCGAGCCGCGTGCCCGCGTGGATGCGCGATATCGGTGAGCTGCGCGACGCCTGGCAGGCGTCGGATTCCCCCGCCTCAGGGGCGGGCGCCCTGGCGCGCGCCTGGGATGCTCCGGGCCTCGTCGCAGTGGGCGTTCTCATCGTCGCCGCTGCGATATCCGTTCTGAGTGTCGCCTGACGACAGCGCAGGTTGGCAACTATTCACAGGTTGGAAGTGGGCATTTTGCATGCGTGTGACGGAATGTTACGGTCATGCAAAGAGTCCCGGCCAACGACGGTCGGAGAGCGTTCAGCGAGTTAAGGTCGATGAACCGAAGGCCGCTCGAGTCGCCCTCGATGAAAGAACAATGATGATCCATCCTTCCGCTCCGACCGTCTGCGCGAGCCCTCTTCGATGACCCTCTACGTCATCCGGCGCTTTCTGAACTACGCGATCCTGAGTCTGATCGCGACGTGCATGGCGTACGTCCTGGCCAGCATCGCCCTCGATCCCGCCGCGCGGTTCTACGGCATCAATCCGCGCCCTCCGCAGTCATCCATCGACGCGTCGCTGAATGCGATGGGCGTGAACCCGGACGTGCCGATCATCGTGCGGCTGTGGAACTGGCTCGTGGGGCTGTTCACGCAGTTCTCCATGGGCACCACCGTCGGCGGCGCGCAGGTCACGGCTGAGATCGCGGCCCGCTCGGGGACGAGCTTGCGCCTGCTTCTCATCGGTTCGCTGCTCGGCGCCGTCATCGGCGTGCTGCTCGGAGTCTGGGGAGCCGTGCGCCAGTACCGCGCGAGCGACCAGATCGTGACGTACGCCTCGTTCGTGGTCATCGCGACGCCGACCTTCGTCATCGGCGTGCTGCTGATGATCCTCGCGACGCAGTTCAACAACCTCGTCGGCTCGCAGGTGATCACCTTCACGGGGGAGTACACCGCCGGCATCTCGGGAAGCTGGTGGGATCTGGCCCTCGACCGCGCGGTGCACCTGCTGCTGCCGACGATCGCGCTCGCGATGATCGGCGCCGCCGGGTTCTCGCGCTACCAGCGCAATGTCATGCTCGATGTGCTGGGCGCGGACTACATCCGCACGGCGCGCGCGAAGGGGCTGCCACGGTCGAAGGCGTTGTTCCGTCACGGAGTGCGCCTCGCGCTCATCCCCATGTCGACGTTCTTCGCGTACAGCTTCGGCACGCTCATCGCCGGGTCCGCGATGCTCGAGATCGTCTTCAGCTGGCGCGGAATGGGCCAGTTCCAGATCGAGGCGATCCAGAAGAACGACATCAACGCCGTCGCCGGCTCGGCCCTGTTCGTGGCGGTCCTCTATCTCATCGCGTCGACGCTGTCCGAAGTGCTCTACGCCGCACTCGACCCGAGAGTGAGGAACTGACATGTCGGTCATGCAGGAGAAGGCGATGGAGGGCACGCTCGACGCCGTCAGCGAAGTCACCAAGACTCGCCGCCCGCTGTCGCGCTCGGGCCTGGTCTGGCAGCGCTTGAAGCGGATGCCGCGGTTCTGGATCGGCGCGTCGATCGTGGCGCTGATCATCGTGTGGGCGTTCATCGGGCCGCTCGTCTACCAGTGGTCGATCACCGATCGCGACGTCCTCAACATGGGCATGGGCCCGACCATGATCCACTGGTTCGGTACCAACTCGATCGGCCAGGACATCTACGCGCAGACGCTCGCAGGCCTGCAGAAGTCGCTCATCATCGGTCTCGTGGCCGGCCCGACGGCGACGCTCATCGCCGCGATCGTCGGTTCGGCGTCGGGCTACATCGGCGGATGGCTCGATCGGATCGTGCAGTGGATCATCCTGCTGCTCCTCGTGATCCCGGCGTTCTTCCTGTTCATCCTGTTGAGCCCGCTCATCAAGGGTCTGTCCTGGGTCGTGCTGATGTTCTACATCGCCCTGTTCAGCTGGATGATCATGGCGCAGGTGGTGCGGTCGCAGACGAGGTCCCTCCGCAACCGTGACTTCGTGCGCGCGGCGCGGTACATGGGGATGCCGACGCACACCATCCTCAGCCGTCACATCATCCCGAACATGGCATCGCTCCTCATCATCGATGCGACACTCGGTGTCGTCTCGGCGATCATGGCAGAGACGTCGCTGAGCTACTTCGGCTTCGGCATCCAGAAGCCCGACGTGTCGCTCGGAACGCTCCTGTCCGACGGCACGGCGGCGGCGGTCACGCGCCCGTGGCTTTTCGTCTTCCCCGCCTTCGTCCTCATCATCCTGCTCTTCGCGATCAGCCTCGTCGGCGATGCGCTGCGCGACGCGATCGACCCGACCTCTGGAATGAACCGTGACTGACGCCCTCCTTCACACACCCCGCGGACGCACCGGAGCGCCCCTGTTGTCGGTGCGGGACCTCAGCGTCACGTTCCCGCAGCGCGAGGGCAACGCCGTGCAGGCCGTCCGCGGCATCTCCTACGACGTCTACCCCGGTGAGTTCCTCGGGATCGTGGGGGAGTCGGGGTCCGGAAAGTCCGTGTCGTCGCTCGCGGTGATGGGCCTGCTGCCCTCGACGGCGCAGATCACGGGAGCGATCGAGTTCGAGGGGCAGTCACTCCTCGGTCTCGACGACAACCGCCTGTCGAAGATCCGCGGCAAAGACCTCGCGATGGTCTTCCAGGACCCGCTGTCCGCGCTCACGCCCGTCTACACGGTGGGCGACCAGATCGCCGAAGCACTGCGACTGCATGATTCGCACCTGTCGGCAGGCGCCGCGGCTGCCCGCGCCGTCGAGCTGCTCAAGGTCGTCGGGATTCCCGATGCCGAGCGTCGTGCGAAGGCGTTCCCGCACGAATACTCGGGCGGCATGCGCCAGCGCGCCATGATCGCCATGGCGATCGCGAACGACCCCAAGGTGATCCTGGCCGACGAGCCGACGACCGCACTCGATGTCACGATCCAGGCGCAGATCCTCGAGGTGCTGGAGACGGCGAAGGAGATCACGGGCGCATCGATCGTGCTCATCACGCACGACCTCGGCGTCGTCGCCGGCCACGCGGACCGTGTGGGCGTCATGTACGCGGGGAAGCTCGTCGAGATGGGCACGACCGAGGACGTGTTCACGGCGCCGCAGATGCCCTACTCGATCGGCCTTCTGCGCTCGGTCCCGAATATGCTCACGGCGGGCACGCACCGCCTCGTGCCGCTGGAGGGGCGTCCGCCGTCCCTCGCGAGCCTTCCGCAGGGGTGCCCGTTCGCGGCCCGCTGCCCGATCGCGATCGACGCGTGTCGAGAGGTCGAGCCCTCGCTCGTGGCACATGACCCTGCCGAGCCGGAGCATGTCTCCGCGTGCATCCGGGCGGGCGAGATCGTCGGCGGTGAGCTCCTCCGTTCCGAGGTCTTCCCGCGGCCCGAGGCCATGCCTGCCGATGAGCGCGCCGAGACCGATGGCGGGCCCGTCCTCGACGTCGACGGCCTCAAGCGTCACTTTCCGCTCATGCGGGGGTCGGTCTTCCCCCGTCGTGTCGGCACCGTGCGTGCCGTCGACGGCGTGTCGTTCACCCTCCGCCCGGGCCGCACCCTCGGCCTCGTCGGCGAGTCCGGCTGCGGTAAGACGACCACGATCCTCGAGGTCATGGAGATGGCGGCGCCTCAACATGGCGCGATCACGATCGAGGGCGTCGATGTCGCGTCGGCGTCGAAGAAGCAGATCAAGAAGCTTCGCCGCGACGTGCAGATCGTCTTCCAGGACCCGATGGGCGCGATCGACCCCCGCCTTCCGGTCGGCGAGGTGATCACCGAGCCGCTCTGGGTGCAGGGAGTGCCGAAGGCCGAACGTGACCAGCGCGTCACCGAGCTGCTCGAGCTGGTCGGGCTCGATCCCGCGATGGCTGATCGCTACCCGCACGAATTCTCCGGCGGTCAGCGCCAGCGCATCGGCATCGCCCGGGCGCTGTCGACCAATCCCGCCGTACTGATCCTCGACGAGCCCGTCTCGGCGCTCGATGTGTCCATCCAGGCGGGTGTCATCAACCTGCTCGAGGACCTGCGCGAGCGTCTCGGACTCTCCTACCTCTTCGTCGCGCACGACCTCGCTGTCGTCCGGCAAATCGCCGACGACGTCGCGGTCATGTACCTCGGCGCGATCGTCGAGCAGGGTCCTATCGCCGACGTGTTCTCGAACCCCCGGCATCCCTACACGAAGGCGCTCATCTCCGCGGCGCCCATCCCCGACCCGCGGATCGAGCGCGGGCGTACCCGCATCCTCCTCAACGGCGATCTGCCGAGCCCCACGCAGGAGATCACGGGATGCCGCTTCCGGACGCGCTGCCCGCTGTACGCCCTGCTCGACGAGGGCGCCCAGGAGCTGTGCCGGGCTTCCGACCCCGTACTCACACCGCACGGTCGCACCCGCGTCGCCTGCCACCACGCGGATCGCTCCGCGCTCGTGGATGACGCGGCGCTGCAGCCGGCGTCGTGACCAAGAACCCCCGGGCGGCGGCACCACGCCGGCCGGGTCCCCAGAAGGTAACGAGAGGAATGATCACATGAGGACACGGAGTGCGAAGGCGCTGGGCGCCATCGCGGTGCTCAGTGCCGCAGCGCTGGTTTTCGCCGGATGCGCGGCGGGCAACACCGCCCCCACGGCGAGCGACAGCGCAGCGGCGGCCCTGCCGGTGGTGGACTGGGATGCGGCTGCGGCCGGCGACGTCCAGGATGGAGGCACGCTGAACCTCGCGGTCGGCGCGCTGCCCGCGAACTACAACAACTCGCAGATCGACGGCAACGACGTCGACACCAACACGCTCCTCTCGCCGACCTCCGGCGGGCCGCTGCGGATCACGACCGACGGCACCAGCGAGGTCAACCCCGACTACGCGTCGTCGGTGGAACTCGTGAGCGAGGACCCGCAGGTCGTCGAGATCAAGCTGAACCCGAAGGCCGTCTGGGAGGACGGGACGCCGATCACCGTCGCCGACTACGTGGCCACGTGGAAGGCGCTCAACGGATCGAACGCTGACTACCAGGTCGTCTCGACGACCGGGTGGGACCAGATCGGATCCGTCGAGCAGGGCTCCGACGAGTTCGACGTCAAGATCACCTTCAGCTCGGTCTTCGCCGACTGGCAGTCGCTGTTCGGCGGCGTGCTCCCCGCGGCCATCGCGAATGACCCGGTCGCCTTCAACACCGGCTTCGTCGACAAGGCGATGCCGTCGTCGGGCCCGTACGTCATCTCGAACATCGACCAGACGGGTCAGGTCATCACCCTGACGCCGAACCCGGTGTGGTGGGGTGCCAAGCCCAAGCTCGACACCATCCTCTTCAAGGTCGTGAGCCAGGCGCAGCAGGGTTCGTCGTTCGCCAACAAGGAGATCGACGCGCTCTACATCTCGTCGAACGCCGACCTGTACGCGACCGCCAAGTCGCGTGAAGACGCGGAGATCCAGGCGACCAACGGTCTCACCTGGACGCACGTCACGATGAACGCGAAGGAAGGTCCGCTGTCGGACGTCAACGTCCGCAAGGCGGTCGCCTCGATCGTCAACCGCGAGCAGATCTCGGCCGCGGCGAACACCCCGGTCGACGTGCCCGCGGTCACGCAGGGCGACTACATCTTCATGAACGGCCAGGACGGCTACGAGGACAAGGCGCTCGCGCACGACCCCGCCGCCGCCGAGGGCTTCCTGAAGGACGCCGGCTACACGAAGGACGGCGACAGCTGGACGAAGGACGGCGAAGCCCTCAAGCTCACCGTCACGGTTCCCGCCGACACCGCCACGAACATCCAGCGTGCCGAGCAGGTGCAGGCCGATCTCGGTGACTTCGGCATCCCCGTCGAGCTCACCACGGTACCGGCCGCGCAGTACTTCAGCGACTACGTGATCCCGGGCAACTTCGAGATGGTCACCTTCTCGTGGCAGGGCACGCCGTTCCCGATCTCGTCGTCGGAGGCGCTGTTCTACCCGCTCGACTCGGGTCAGAACTTCACGGGCACCACCGACGACAAGCTCGGTGACCTGTGGACGCAGGCCAACACCGAGCTCGACCCGGCGAAGCGCATCGACATCGCCAAGGAGATCAACGACACCATCTGGTCGTACGTGCCGATGTTCCCGATCGCTCCGCTGCCCAACGTCTGGGCGGTCAAGCAGGGTCTCGTCAACTACGGTGCCGCGATGTTCGGGTACTCGCCGGTCGACTGGACCATCGTCGGATGGGCCAAGTGAGGCCTGACCGCCACTGACGGTCCCGCCTTGTAGAATGGGATGCGCTCCGCTCGGGGCGCATCCCATTCTTTCGTTAGGCATTCCATGGCGCACGCCCTCCGTCCGGACCTCCGCAACGTCGCGATCGTGGCGCACGTCGACCACGGCAAGACGACGCTCGTCGACGCCATGCTCCGCCAGACCGGCTCGTTCGGCGAGCACGCGCACGTCGAAGAGCGCGCGATGGACTCCAACGACCTCGAGCGCGAAAAGGGCATCACGATCCTCGCCAAGAACACGGCGATCACCTACAACGGCGTCCACACCGACGAGCCCGTCACGATCAACGTCATCGACACGCCGGGCCACGCCGATTTCGGCGGCGAGGTCGAGCGGGGCCTCTCGATGGTCGACGGGGTCGTGCTCCTGGTCGATGCCTCGGAGGGTCCACTCCCGCAGACGCGCTTCGTGCTCCGTAAGGCGCTCGAGGCGAAGCTGCCCGTCATCCTGCTGGTCAACAAGACCGACCGGCCCGACGCGCGCATCGCCGAGGTCGAGGAGGAGGCCCACGACCTCCTGCTGGGCCTCGCCGGTGACCTCGTCGACGACGTGCCCGACCTCGACGTCGACGCGCTGCTCGACGTGCCGGTCGTCTACGCCTCGGGGCGCGCCGGCGCGGCATCCCGCACGCGTCCCGAGAACGGGAGCCTCCCCGACAACGACGACCTCGAGCCCCTGTTCGAGGCGATCCTCGAGCATGTGCCGGCGCCCGAGTACGACGACGAAGCCCCGCTGCAGGCGTGGGTCACGAACCTCGACTCGTCGCCCTTCCTCGGCCGTCTCGCGCTCCTGCGCGTCTTCAACGGGACGCTCAAGAAGGGGCAGACGGTCGCGTGGGTGCGCCACGACGGCTCGCACTCCAACGCGCGCATCACGGAGCTGCTGAAGACGAAGGCGCTCGAGCGGTTCCCCGCCGAATCGGCGGGCCCCGGCGACATCGTCGCCATCGCGGGCATCGAGGACATCACGATCGGCGAGACGATCGCCGATCCCGAGGATGTGCGCCCGCTGCCGGCCATCACGGTCGACGACCCGGCTATCTCGATGACGATCGGCACGAACACCTCGCCCCTCATGGGCAAGGTCAAGGGGCACAAGCTCACCGCCCGCATGGTGAAGGACCGGCTCGATCGCGAGCTCATCGGAAACGTGTCGCTCAAGGTCGTCGACATCGGCCGCCCCGACGCGTGGGAGGTTCAGGGGCGTGGAGAGCTCGCGCTGGCGATCCTCGTCGAGAACATGCGCCGCGAGGGCTTCGAGCTCACGGTCGGCAAGCCGCAGGTCGTCACGCGCAAGGGTGAGGACGGCAAGGTCAAGGAGCCGTTCGAGCACCTCACGATCGACGCCCCCGAGGAGCACCTCGGCGCGATCACGCAGCTCATGGCGGCACGCAAGGGTCGCATGGACACGATGACCAACCACGGGACCGGCTGGGTGCGTATGGAGTTCGTCGTTCCGTCCCGCGGCCTCATCGGCTTCCGCAGCGAGTTCCTGACGATCACGCGAGGCACCGGTATCGCCAACGCGATCTCGCACGGTTATGACGATTGGGCGGGCGCCATCACGACCCGCCAGAACGGCTCGATCGTCGCCGACCGCTCCGGCGTCGTCACGCCGTTCGCGATGATCGCCCTGCAGGAGCGCATGTCGTTCTTCGTGCAGCCCACGGAAGAGGTCTACGAGGGCATGGTCATCGGCGAGAACTCGCGCGCCGACGACATGGACGTCAACATCACGAAGGAGAAGAAGCTCACGAACATGCGTTCGTCGACGTCGGATTCCTTCGAGTCCATGACTCCGCCGCGCGTGCTGACCTTGGAGGAGTCGCTCGAGTTCGCCCGCGACGACGAATGCGTCGAGGTCACGCCCGAGAAGGTGCGCATCCGCAAGGTCGTGCTGGACGCGACCGAGCGGGGACGAGCTGCCGCGCGCGCGAAGCGCCAGGACGCGAACGCCTGACGCGTCGAGCGAGCGGCGCGGTCAGGCTCGGAGGATCTTCTCCATCGCCTTGCCGCGTGCGACCTCGTCGACGAGTTTGTCGAGATAGCGGATCTGCTGCATGAGCGGATCCGTGATCTCCTGCACCTTGACCCCGCAGATCACACCCGTGATGAGCGCAGCCTTCGGGTTGAGGGTCGCATCCGCGAAGAAGTCGCGGAACGAGGTGCCGGATGCGACGTGCGCGTCGATCTCGTCCTGTGTGAAGCCGGTCAGCCACCGCGTCACTTCATCCACGTCGGCCTTCGTCCGCCCTTTGCGCTCGACTTTCGCGACGTAGAGCGGGTACACCGAGGCGACGGCCATGCCGAAGATTCGCTCCATTTCGGCAGCGTACCCGCGGACGCCTAGGCTCGGAAGGTGAGAACCGACGATGCTGCCCGCCGAGCCTGGCGCGAGGGCATGGGCGTGGCAATCGCGACGAGCGCCTACGGCATCTCTTTCGGAGCTCTGGCGGTCGCATCGGGACTCGACGTCTGGCAGACGTGCGTTCTCAGCCTCGTGATGTTCACCGGCGGTTCGCAGTTCGCCTTCATCGGCGTGATCGGCGCCGGGGGAGTGGCGGCGGCACCCGCCGCCATCGCCTCGGCGGGCCTGCTGGGCGTCCGGAATGTCGCTTACGGGTTGCGGATGGCCCCGGTCGTCGGCACGAGCCGGGTCACTCGCGCGCTCGGTCCGCACTTCACGATCGACGAATCGACCGCCGTGGCCCTCGCGCACACCGAGCCGCGCGCGCGACGCGTCGGCTTCTGGGTGACCGGCGTCGGCATCTATCTCGGCTGGAACCTCACCACTCTCCTCGGCGCGCTCCTGGGCGACGTGCTGGGCGACCCGAAGCAATACGGGCTGGATGCCGCAGCGGCGGCCGCGTTCCTCGCGCTCTTGTGGCCGCGGCTCCGGCGCCGCCAGGCGATCGCCGTCGGCGTCGCCGCCGCCGTCGTCGCGACCGCGCTCACGCCGGTGCTCATGGCGGGGATCCCCGTGCTCATCGCGGCCCTCGTCGCCGTCGTCGTCGGTGGGACGAACTGGCTGGGTCGACGCGAGCTCCCGGCGCCGGAAGCGGGCGACGTTCCCGAGCGAGGCGGCCTGCCGTGACGCTGTGGACGGCCGTGCTCGCGGCATCGCTTCTGTGCATGGCACTGAAGGCGCTCGGCTATCTCATTCCCGCGCGGTGGTTCGACGCGCCCGCGCCATCGCGCATCGTCGATCTGCTGACGGTGGCGCTCCTGGGAGCTCTCGTCGCGGTGCAGACGCTGGGTGTCGGGCAGCAGATCGTCGTGGATGCCCGGGTGCCGGCCCTCATCGTCGCTGCGGGCCTGCTCGTCGTACGGGCGCCCTTCCTCGTCGTCGTGGTCGCGGCGGCGGTCGTCGCGGCGCTGCTGCGACTGTGGGGACTCGCCGCCTGAGCCGTAGACTGGACGCGTGGGCTTCTCGTGGACGCGCGTGGGCACGTGGGTGATCGCCCTCGTGATCGGAGCGGTCTACGGCGTCGCAGGGACGATCGGCCAAGCCGCCGTCTGGGGCCCCGTGCCGCTCGGACTCGTGATCGCGGTCATCGGGGTGGGAGCGCTCCTTCTTGCGGTGCGGCTGCTCACCGGAGACCGGTGGAACGCCCTCGCCTGCGGCATGGGCGTCATGCTCACGACGCTCGTCTTCTCGGGCAAGGGGCCCGGCGGTTCCATCGTGGTGCCGGCACCCGCTGACGGGCAGCTGTCGTCCGGCATCATCTGGACGATCGCCGTGCCGCTCCTGGCCGCGCTCATCGTCGGCTGGCCGAGCTTCGCGCGCCCCGTGCCTTCCCCCGTGCCTTCTTCTGCGCACGCCTCCGTGTCGGGCGGGACGACCGACGAGGGCAGCACGAACTAGACTCGAGGGGTGACATACGTGATCGCCCTGCCGTGCGTGGATGTGAAGGACCGTGCTTGCATCGACGAATGCCCCGTCGACTGCATCTACGAAGGCGAGCGCTCCCTCTATATCCACCCCGACGAGTGCGTCGACTGCGGAGCGTGCGAGCCGGTCTGCCCTGTCGAGGCGATCTATTACGAAGACGATCTGCCGGACGAGTGGCAGGACTACTACACCGCCAACGTCGAGTTCTTCGACGACATCGGTTCACCGGGCGGCGCCGCGAAGGTCGGCGTGATCGCGAAGGATCACCCCGTCATCGCCGCGCTTCCGCCGCAGGGGCACTGAGCCGCGGTGGCCGTCCGCGACCTCGACGACTACCCCTGGGACGCCGTCGCCCCTTACGCGCGCCAGGCCGCTGAGCACCCCGGTGGTCTCGTCGATCTGTCGATCGGGTCACCCGTCGACCCGACGCCGTCCGTCGTGGCAGACGCCCTTCGAAACGCAACGGATGCCCACGGGTACCCGCAGACGGTGGGGACACCGGCCCTGCGCGAGGCGATCGCCGCCTGGTACGACCGCCGACGCGGGGTGCCCGGTCTCCGTGGCGCAGACGTCCTGCCGACTGTCGGATCGAAGGAGCTCGTCGCGCTCCTGCCGCTCCTGCTCGATGTGGGGGCGGGGGATGTCGTCGTGCATCCGCGCGCGGCCTACCCGACGTACGCCGTCGGTGCGAAGCTCGTGGGTGCGGTGCCCGTGGCATCGGACGATCCCGCCGAATGGCCCGAGGGGACGAAGCTCGTCTGGATCAACTCGCCCGGCAATCCCGACGGCCGCGTGCTGGATGCCTCGGAACTGCGCGCAGCCGTGGAGCGGGCGCGTGAGCTCGGCGCGGTTCTTGCCTCCGACGAGTGCTACGCCGAACTCGGCTGGGACGGCGCGTGGGCGCACGAGAGCGTCCCGAGCGTTCTCGACCCGCGCGTGACCGACGGTGACCGCCGCGGCATCCTCTCGGTGTACTCGCTCAGCAAGCAATCGAACCTCGCCGGCTACCGCGCCGCCTTCCTCGCGGGCGACCGCGACCTCATCGCGCGCCTGACGACGGCGCGTAAGCACCTCGGGCTCATGCTGCCCGCTCCCGTCCAGGCGGCCATGACCGCTGCGCTCGGCGACGACGAACACGTGGCCGAGCAGCGCTCGCGTTACCGCGCGCGGCGCGACGTGCTGAAGCCCGCGCTCGAGGCTGCCGGCTTCCGCATCGACCACTCCGAAGGCGGCCTGTACCTCTGGGCGTCGGAGGGGCGGGACGCGTGGGCGACGATGGCCCGTCTCGCAGAGCTCGGCATCCTGGCCGGGCCGGGACACTTCTACGGCGAGCACTTCCCGCAGCACGTGCGCTTCTCGCTCACGGCGACCGACGAGCGCATCGCTGCCGCGGCGGCGCGGCTGCGCGCGAGCACGGAGACTTCGTAGGTATTCTCCAGCGGAATGCCAGATCCTTTGGCAGAGATCGGAGTAGGCCCGCGCGGCCAGTAGGCTGTAGACGACCCCCAGACGACTGCAAGGAGGCTTCGTGAGCGACACGGGCACCCCCCAGACCGCGACCGTCACCGTCGGCGAGCGCACGGCGCAGCTGCCGATCCTCTCCGGCACCGAAGGGGTCCCGAGCGTCGACTTCTCGACGTTCACGAAGCAGACCGGGCACACCGCGCTCGACTACGGCTTCGTCAACACCGCGGCCACCAAGTCCGCCATCACCTACATCGACGGCGACCAGGGGATCCTCCGCTATCGCGGTTACCCGATCGAGCAGCTCGCGCAGAACAGCACGTATCTCGAGGTCGCCTGGCTGCTGCTTTACGGCGATCTGCCGACGGCCGACCAGCTCGCCGAGTGGGACGACAAGATCCGTCACCACACGCTTCTGCACGAAGACCTGAAGCGCTTCTTCTCCTCGCTGCCGCACACCGCGCACCCGATGTCGGTGCTGTCGGCGGCGACCGCGGCGCTCTCGACGTACTACGAAGGTCAGTCCGACCCGAACAACCCCGAGCACGTCGAGCTCAACACGATCCGCCTCCTGGCGAAGCTGCCCGTCATCGCGGCGTACGCGCACAAGAAGTCGATCGGCCACGCCTTCCTCTACCCGGACAACTCGCTGAGCTTCGTCGACAACTTCCTGAAGCTGAACTTCGGCAACCTCGCCGAGGTGTACCAGGTGAATCCCGTCACCTCACGCGCGCTCGAGCGCCTGCTCATCCTGCACGAGGACCATGAGCAGAACGCCTCGACCTCGACGGTCCGTCTCGTGGGCTCGACCGGCGCGAACCAGTTCTCGTCGATCTCGGCCGGCATCAACGCGCTGTACGGCCCTCTGCACGGCGGCGCGAACGAGGCGGTGCTCGACATGCTCGCGCGCATCCGCGACTCGGGGGAGAGCGTGCAGCGCTTCGTCGAGCGGGTGAAGAACAAGGAAGACGGCGTGAAGCTCATGGGCTTCGGGCACCGCGTCTACAAGAATTTCGACCCGCGCGCGAAGCTCGTGAAGGAGTCCGCCGACGAGGTACTCGCCGAGCTCGGCGTGCACGACCCGCTGCTGGACCTCGCCAAGGAGCTCGAAGAGGTTGCTCTCAGCGACGACTACTTCAAGGAGCGCCGGCTCTACCCCAATGTCGACTTCTACACGGGTGTGATCTACAAGGCGATGGGCTTCCCGACGCGCATGTTCACGCCGCTGTTCGCGATCGGGCGTCTGCCCGGCTGGCTCGCGCACTGGACCGAGATGCAGAACGACCCGCAGACGAAGATCGGCCGGCCCCAGCAGCTGTACATCGGCTCGGGTGAGCGGAACTACCCGGGGGTCTGACCGAGGCGTCACCCGACGGCCTGTGCCAGGCTGAACGGATGACCGAGAACCTGTGCGACGGCCCACGCGGTCGACGGCTCGTGCTGGAACTCGTCCGAGACGCGCTGCCCGACGAAGTGAAACGCGGGCTCTGGGAGCTCGCCTCTCAGGCCGACGTGGATGCCGGGGCCTCCGTCACACGTCTCGTCTTCTCGGGGGGAGACGGGCCGTCGGAGCCCACGCCCGCACCCGTGACGACGGCGGCCCTTGCCGGCGCGATCCGGGCGGTCGGAGCGCCTACCCCGATCCCGGCGGCCCTGGATGCCGCGATGCTGCGCGCCGTCGACTCCGCCCGATACTGGCAGGCGCCGGAGGGCGACGACATCGTCGCCGCCGACCCGCTCGTCGCCGCGGCGCTGAGCGCGGTCGCCGGCGCACTCCCCGCTCGAGCGGATATCGCGTGGTGGCGCCGCGATCGCACTCCGCAGCAGTGGGCGATCGAGTTCGACCCGTCCGGCGACGGTGCTCCGTTCGATCCCGCGCCGACGGCGGCGTCGCGGTGGCGCGCGGCGACCGCCGACGAGGAGGCGCGCGCCCGCGTCGAGCGCCCCGCCGACGCGACGGCGATGTTCAGCGGGAGCTGGTGGTCGCACCCGTGGGGGGCGCCGCATACGACCGGCGCGCTGCCGTCCGGCCCGCCTGCCGGCATCCCGTATGTCGAGGACGGATTCGGCTGGACGCACGCTGTTGCGCTGCCCGTGGCAGGGTCGGGGCGCACGTACGAGGTGCACGATGCGGCGGACTGGGCGCACCTGTGCCGCGCATACCCGCTCGAGGTGACCGGCAGTCGACGCCACGACTGGTACCGAGCGACCGGGCGCGACGGTCGGTGGGTGCTGCCGGATTGGGCGCGCGTGAGCGAGGCGTGGGATGCCGTGCACCTGAGCGGCTGGGGATACCTCACGGCCGCGACCCGCGAGATCGCCGTCGATGCTGAGTACTCGAGCGTGATCGCCGGTTGGGGTCCCGACGAGACGTACTGGCTGACGGGGCTCGTCCATGAGACGGAGGGGCCGCGCGTGCACTGGCGCGCGGAGCGACCGGAGGGCCCGTGGCGCCGGGACGATCGAACCCCCGAAGCGCTCAGCCCCGGGCGATGACCTCTGACGCGTAGTCGGGTACGTAGTTCTGCAGTTCGCGCGGGGGGCGCTCGTAGCCCCCGGATGCCGGTCGCGGCGGGATCTCGATCGGGGCGCGTTCGACCTGCTCGTAGGGGATCTGCGAGAGCAGGTGGTGGATCATGTTGATCCGGCCCCGCCGCTTGTCTTCGTTGTCGACCTCGAACCAGCGAGCCTCGGGGATGTCGGTGTGCACGAACATCGTGTCTTTCGCGCGCGAATAGTCCTCCCACTTGGTGATCGACAGGACATCGTTGGGGGAGAGCTTCCACCGCCGCATCGGGTCGTCGTTGCGTGAGCGGAAGCGGGCCTCCTGCTCGACATCGGACACGCTGAACCAGTACTTCAAGAGCAGGATGCCGTCTTCGACCAGCATCCGCTCGAAGATCGGTGCTTGGTGGAGGAACCGGTGGTACTCCATGTTGGTGCAATAGCCCATGACGTGCTCGACACCCGCGCGGTTGTACCAGGAGCGGTCCATCAGGACGATCTCCCCGGCGGCAGGGAGATGCGCGACGTAGCGTTGGAAGTACCACTGGGTCTTCTCGCGCTCGGTGGGCGTCGGGAGTGCGACGACCCGCGCGACGCGAGGGTTGAGGTACTGGGAGACTCGGCTGATCGTCGAGCCCTTGCCCGCGGCATCCCGCCCCTCGAAGATGACGATGACTCGGGCGCCGCTCGACTGCACCCAAGCCTGCATATCGACGAGCCGGGCCTGCAGGGCCTTCAGCTCCTTCTCGTACGCCTTCTTGGGCATGCGCTCGCTCATGCCCAGAGCGTACCGGGGCCGCGCCTCAGGCGGGGCACGGCCAGATCAGTTCGAACCGCTCGCACAGGACCGGCCTGTCGGGGGCGAACCCGCGCGGCGAGGTCGAGTGACGTCGCCAGTAGCGCTCGTGCGCCGAGCGCCAGTACTCCAGGGTGCGATCGCCCTCACCCTCCGAGTACGCGTGCTCGGCGTCGACCTGGTCGAACGGCACGATCGCGAGCGCCGTCGTGCGTATGACCGCACGCGGCGCCGCCGAGCCGTCGAGGATGATGCTCAGCTCGCCCACCACGGGCATCGGCTCGCCGCTGTCCTCGTACTCCCAGACGGTCGACGCCGTGCCCGTCTTGGTACCGGCGAGCACGAGGGCGAGCAGCTCGTCGGCGTGCTCGGGCGTCGCTCCGAACGCCCATGCGGCGGGAGTCTGCGGCGGCAGCGCGGCATCCTCCTCCCGCCGATCCGCCCAGAAGGCGGCGACGGCATCCGCGCTCACGCGTGCAGCGCCTCGTTGAGGGTCACGCCGACCCCCTCGCGACGGACGGCCTCGACCGCGCCGGTCAGCGAGTTGCGGCGATAGAGGATGCCGTTCTGGCCGGAGAGCTGGGCGCCTTTGACCACGGGGCGTGTGCCGTCGTGGAGCGGCGCCTCGTTCGGGAGGACGATCTTCGAGCCGGCGGTGACGTACAGGCCGGCCTCGACGATGCAGTCGTCGCCGAGCGAGATCCCGATTCCGGCGTTCGCGCCGAGGAGCGTCCGGGCGCCGATCGAGACTCGGTGCGTGCCGCCGCCGGAGAGTGTGCCCATGATGGAGGCGCCGCCGCCGATGTCGGACCCGTCGCCGACAGTCACGCCCTGCGAAATCCGGCCCTCGACCATCGACGCGCCGAGGGTGCCGGCATTGAAGTTGACGAATCCCTCGTGCATGACCGTCGTCCCGGGGGCGAGGTGCGCGCCGAGCCGCACACGCGAGGCGTCGGCGATACGGACCCCGGCGGGCACGACGTAGTCGGTGAGACGGGGGAACTTGTCGAGCCCCTGCAACTGGATGCCGGCGCGCTGCAGCCGGGGACGCAAGCGCGCGAAGGTCTCGGGGTGGACGGGCCCGGCATTGGTCCACGCGACGTTCGGGAGGTGTGCGAAGATGCCGGTGAGGTTGACCTCGTTGGGCGCGACCAGCAGGTGGGAGAGCGCGTGCAGGCGCAGGTAGGCGTCGCTGGTGGCCTGCGGTGGGGCATCGAGGTCGATCTCCACGACGACCACGTCGATCGTGACCTCGCGGCGCTCGTCGCTACCCGCCTGCGCATCGAGCGCGGAGGTGTCGGGCACCTCAGGGGCGCGGCCGGTCTCGAGGGCGGGAAACCAGGTGTCCAGGACGGTGCCGTCTGCGGCCGTGGTGGCAAGGCCCGCGGCCCAGATCCAACGCTGTTCGGTCATGCCTCCAGGGTACCGGCGCCGGGAAGCGCGCCCGCGCGCTGGCTAGACTCGACGCCATGGCGCGCCTCGACCTCCGCTCTTCCTCCGTCGACCTCACGCGTGCGATCTGCGACATGCCGAGCGTGTCGGGTGATGAGGTATCCCTCGCCAACGCGATCTTCGCCGAGATCGATCCGCTCGACCATCTGGACGTGCACCGAGAGGGCAACACGATCGTCGCGCGCACGCACCTCGGCCGCGCGCAGCGCGTGGTGATCGCGGGGCACATCGACACCGTGCCGATCAACCGCAATCTGCCGACGCGTGACGTCGACGTGGACGGCGAGCCGTTCCTCTGGGGGCGCGGGACCGTCGATATGAAGGGCGGCACCGCGGTGCAGCTGAAGCTCGCCGCCGAGCTCTCAGATCCGCGGGTCGACATCACCTGGATGTGGTACGACAACGAAGAAGTCGACTCCGCGCGCAACGGCCTCACGATCCTCGCCCGCACGCGGCCGGACCTCTTCGCAGGCGACTTCGCGATTCTCGGCGAACCGTCCAACGGGCAGGTCGAGGGGGGATGCAACGGGACGCTCCGCGCCGTCGTGCGCACCCACGGCGCACGCGCGCACGCCGCCCGCGCGTGGATGGGGGACAACGCGATCCACCGTGCCGCGCCGATCCTCGGACGCCTCGCGGAGTACCGCCCCCGCGAGATCGCCGTCGACGGTCTCGTCTACCGCGAGGGACTCAACGCGGTCCGCATCTCCGGCGGTGTGGCAGGCAACGTCATCCCCGACCTCTGCGAGGTCGAGGTCAATTTCCGCTTCGCGCCGAGCCGTACGCTCGCCGAGGCGGAGGCGCACGTGCGCGAAGTGTTCGACGGCTTCGAGGTCGAGGTCGTCGACGGCGCTGCGGGCGCCCGTCCGGGTCTCGATGCCCCGCTCGCGCAGGAATTCCTCGCGGCCGTCGGCGCCGAACCGCGGCCCAAGTACGGCTGGACGGATGTCGCGCGCTTCGCGGCGATGGGTGTGCCCGCGGTGAACTACGGTCCGGGCGACCCGAGCCTGGCGCACCATGACGAGGAGCGCGTGTCGTTCCGGCAGATCGAAGCCGTCGAGCAGGGTCTGCGGGTGTGGCTGACGGCTCCATGACGACGCCCGTCGACGCTCGGCTCGAGCCGGCGCGGGGTCGGGTCCTCGTCCGCCTCGGTGGGCTGCGGCTGACGCTTCGCCCGGCGATCGCGATCGCGGCGATCTACCTCGCGGCCCGCATCCTCACGACGATCTTCCTCGCGGTCGGCGCAGGCATCGCGACGCGAGCCACCGGTACCGAGGCGACGATCGGGTCTCTCGCGATGCGCTGGGACGGCCAGTGGTACTGGGTCGTCGGGACGGCGGGCTATCCGGCGGACCTCCCGCTGGATGCCGCGGGTGACGTCACGCAGAACGCGTGGGCGTTCATGCCGCTGTATCCCGCGCTGTCGCGGGCCTTGTCGGTCGTCCTCGGCGGTCAGTACCCGCTCGCGGCGATCACGGTGTCCGTCGTCGCGGGGTACTTCGCCTGTCTTGTGCTGTTCCACCTGCTGCGCGCGCGCATCGACGATGCGGCAGCACTGTGGGCGACGGCTTTCGTCGCCGCGGGTCCGCTGGCAGCGCTCTTCCAGATGGGCTACGCCGAGAGCCTGTTCCTCCTCTGGCTGTTCCTGGCTCTCCTCGTCGTCGTGCGGCGTCGGTTCGCCTGGCTGTACCTGCTGCTGCCGCTCCTCGCCTTCACGCGTCCCGGCGTGCTCGCGTTCGCCCTGATGCTCGCCGGGTACGGCGTCGTGCGGTGGGTACGGCGGCGCACCGACCCGCTGCCCGCGGTCGAGATCGTGCACATCGTGTGCGCGGGCCTCCTCGCCGCTGCCCTCGGCTTTGCGTGGCAGATGATTGCGGGGGTCGCCACGGGTGACCCGTCCGCGTACATGGAGACGGAGCTGTCGTGGCGTCGAGGCTGGACCAACGAAGAGGGCGGCTTCGTGCCGTTCTCGGGTTTCGTCCAGGCATCCGCCATCTGGTTCCGCGTCTGGGGGCTGCCCGAGGTCTGGGGGTACGTCGCGCTCGCCCTCGTGATCGCCGCCGCCGCTGCGGTCCTGCTGTTCGAGCCGCACATGCGGCGGCTGGGCGTCGAGATCCGACTGTGGTCGGCGAGCTATCTCATCTACCTGCTGCTCGTGTTCTTTCCGCAGTCGAGCATCTTCCGACTCCTCTTTCCGCTCGCGCCGCTGGCCGGCGCGCTCGCGGTGCCGCGACGCACGAGCTGGCGTCTCGCGGTGCTTGCGGTCGGGGTTCTCGGGCAGTGGTGGTGGATCGATCAGATGCTCGTCCAGGGCACCACTTTCACGCAGATCCCCTGATCGGATGGCACGACGGTTTCCCGGGATGACACCGAGCGTCGCAGGGACCCGATAAACTTGTCGTGTTGTCCGATGAGAAGAGGGAGCCAGCCATGGCAGCCATGAAGCCGCGTACCGGAGACGGACCTATGGAGGCCGTGAAGGAGGGGCGCCTCATCATCGTGCGTGTTCCGCTCGAGGGTGGTGGCCGTCTGGTCGTCTCCGTCAACGACGACGAGGCGAAGGAACTCCACGGTGTTCTCGGCGGTGTCGTCGGCGCCGCCTGACCTCCACTATCCGTTCGAACGGCCGGTCCCTGAGAAGGGAGCCGGCCGTTCGCCGTCAGTGCCCGTCGCCCGGCACCGTCGTCAGCTGCAGCAGACCTTCGCCGACGATGGACAGCGCCCCGAGAACCGCGGGGGAGGACTGCGTCTCCTGGATGAGGGAGCGGTACGCGCTCGTGACCGCGTCGCGGCGCACCGGGTCGGCGACCGCGCCGCCGGCGAGCACGCGGGGGACGAGCACCGTTCCGCCAGCGCGAACGAGGCGCAGCCCGTGCTCGACGTACTCGATGACGCCGTCGGCATCCGCGTCGACGAGCACGATGTCATAGGACGCTTCGTTCATGCGCGGCAGGACGTCGGCCGCGCGCCCGGTGATGAATCGCGCGCGGGCGGGCGGGACCTTGGCCTCGGTGAACGCCGTGCGTGCGGCGGCCAGGTGCTCCGGTTCGTTGTCGATGGTCGTCAGGGTCGCGCGCGGCGAGCCGTGCAGCAGCCACAGGCCCGACACACCCGCGCCGGTGCCGATCTCGACGATGTTCAGGGCCGCCGTCGCCGCAGTGACCACCGCGATCTGAGCGCCCACGGCCGCGCTGATCGGGTCGGCGCCGATCTCGACGGCGCGCGCCCGCGCGCGCTCGATCGACTCGGGCTCGACGGTCGCCTCGAGGGCGTAGCGGCGGATCGCCTCTGCTTCGGCCATGAAATTGCTCCTTCTTGGGCCAGCGTACGGGGCGGATGGAGCGCTGCCGGTGAGGCGCACGGGTAACCTTGAGCCATGTTCTTCGGCTACGACATGGAGAAGTTCCTCCTTCTCCTCCTCGTGGCAGCACTCCTCCTCGGACCCGAGCGCCTGCCGCGCTACGCGGAGGGCCTCGCGCGGCTCACGAAACGCACGCGCGAATGGCTCTCGGGCGCGCGCACGCGGGTCAAGGAAGAGATGGGCGAAGACTTCGACGACGTGCAGTGGAGCAAGCTCGACCCGCGTCAGTACGACCCGCGGCGCATCATCCGCGACGCGCTGCTCGACGACGCTCCCGTTCCGACGGTGAAGGCTGCAGCGATCGGCGCCGCCGCCGTCGCAACGGCGTCGGCTCCTCCGGCGACCGCGTTCGAGCCCGATGCCATCGTTCCGTACGACACCGAGGCGACCTGAGGCACCGGGGAGACGTCGCGCTCAGCGCGGGGTGAGCGGCAGCGGGCGACCCGCGAGACGACGCGAGCCGGTCGCGAGGAGAGCGTCGGCGACGGCGGAGATCGCGCGCGCCGCGGCGTCCTGCGCGTCACCCACGACGACGGGGACGCCCGTGTCACCGCCGGTGCGCAGCGCGACGCTGAGCGGCACCGACCCGAGGAGCGGCACGGGTGCGGCATCCGTCGACAGAGCCGCGGCAACGGCGGCTCCGCCGCCCGCGCCGAAGAGATCGAGCACGGTCCCGTCCGGGAGGGTCATGGCGGCCATGTTCTCGACGACGCCGACGACCCGCTGCCCGGTCTGACCGGCGACGAGACCCGAGCGGACGGCGACGTCGGACGCCGCCGTCTGCGGCGTGGTCACGACGAGCACATCGGCGTGGGGCAGTAACTGGCCGACCGAGATCGCGACGTCGCCCGTGCCGGGCGGCATGTCGAGGAGCAGGATGTCGAGGTCGCCGAAGAAGACGTCGGTGAGGAACTGCTGAACAGTGCGGTGCAGCATCGGTCCGCGCCAGGCGACCGCCGCGGCCGGCTGGCCCTTCGGCAGGAACATCCCGATCGAGATGGTCTTCACGCCGTACGCGACGGGCGGCAGCATGAGGTCGTCGATGCGCGTCGGCTGCGGGGGAAGGCCGTCCGCTTCGACGAGGCCGAGCAGGGCCGGGATCGAGAACCCGTGCACGTCGGCGTCGATGAGTCCCACCGCGAGGCCGCGTTCGGCGAGAGCCACGGCGAGGTTCGCCGTGAGCGTCGACTTGCCGACGCCGCCCTTGCCGCTCGTGACGGCGATGACCCGTGTGAGCGCGTCGGGGCCGAACGGCATTGCTCGTGCGCGGCTTCCGCGCAGCCGCTCGGTGAGCGCGGCCCGCTCGGCGGGCGTCATCACGCCGACGACGACATCGACCTCGTCGATGCCTGATACGGATGCCGCGGCGTTGCGCACGTCGCGCTCGATGCGGTCGGCGGCGGGGCACCCCACGATCGTCAGCGCGATCTCGACCCGCGCACTGCTGCCTGTCACTTCGACGCCGCGGACCATGTCGAGCTCGGCAAGCGGGCGGCGCAGCTCGGGATCGGTCACCGCGCCGACGGCAGCGCGGACGGTGTCTTCGGGTGTCGAAGCGAGAGACACGGGGAGCTCAGACGCTCGCGGCCGGACCGCTCGGAGCCGGCGAAACCGCGGCATCACGTGCATGGAGATCCTCGAGGAGGGCCTTCAGCTCCTGCCGCAGCACGTCACGCGTGACGACCTGCTCGGAGACGTCGGTAAGCGCCATCCGCAGCGCGACGACCTCGCGGGCGAGGTACTCGGTGTCGGCGAGGTTGCGTTCGGCGCGCTGACGGTCCTGCTCGATCTGCACGCGGTCGCGATCGTCCTGGCGGTTCTGCGCGAGGAGGATGAGGGGAGCGGCGTACGACGCCTGCAGAGAGAGCACGAGGGTGAGCACCGTGAACCCGTACGTCTGAGAGTCGAAACGCCACAGTTCCGGGGCGAGCGTGTTCCAGCTGATCCAGGCGATGCAGAAGAGGCTCAGAATGAGGAGGAATGCCGGAGTTCCCATGGCGCGGGCGATCCACTCCGTGAAGCGCCCGAACCGGTCGCGCGAGGGCTGCGGCGCGCGGGGCGTGCGGGCGAGGACGCCGGAGCGGCCGCGCGGGTCCTCGAGGTTCGCCTTCGCGGCGCGAGGCGTGCGAGCCATCACCGGCGGACTCCTTCGGTCGCCGGCCGCGCCGCATCGTCACCGTCGTGCGAACGCCAGTCCTCCGGCAGGAGGTAGTCGAGCACATCGTCGACGCTGACGGCACCGACGAGGCGGTGCGCCTGGTCGACGACCGGGAGCGAGACGAGGTTGTAGCTCGCGAGCATGCGTGCCACCTCGGCGGCGGACGCGGTCGCCGGCACCGCGTCGGCGGTGTCGTCGATGATTGCGCCGAGCCGCTCGTGCGGCGGGTACCGGAGCATCCGCTGGAAGTGCACGGTGCCGAGCAGACGCCCCGTCGGCGTCTCGTACGGGGGCAGGGTGATGAACACTGCCGCGGCGAGAGCCGGGTGGAGCTCGTGCCGACGGATCAGCGCGAGGGCTTCGGCCACCGTGGCATCCGCCGAGAGCACGATGGGCTCGGGCGTCATGAGTCCACCCGCCGTGTCGGGGCCGTACTTCAGCAGCGCGCGGACGTCCTCGGCCTCTTCGGGCTCCATGAGCTCGAGAAGCTCCTCGCGCTGGTCCTCGGGGAGCTGGGCGAGCACGTCGGCGGCGTCGTCGGGTTCCATCTGGTCGAGGATGTCGGCGGCCCGCTCGTCGCCGAGCGCCTCCAGGATATGCACCTGGTCGTCCTCGGGCATCTCCTCGAGGGCATCCGCGAGGCGATCGTCGCTGAGTTCCTCGGCGACTTCGAGCAGACGTTCGTCGGGGAGGTCGAGGAGCGTGTTGGCCAGGTCGGCGGGCTTGAGCTCCGAGTAGGTCGCGACGAGCTGCTCGGCCGACTGGGCTTCGCCGGGGGCCTGCTGCTCACGCACGTCCTGCCAGTCGGCGAACGTCGTGGGTCCCTTCGCGAAGGGGGATGCCGAGGTCTTGGGCTTGCGGAGGAAGAGCTGACCGATGTCCCACAGGCCCAGCCGATCACGCTCGATCGCGACGTCCTCGATGACGGCCTCGCCGGATCCATCGGCGAAGTAGACCTTACGGCCGAGGAGTTCCGTCATGACCCGCACTTCGCCGCCGCGCTGCTGGAAGCGGCGCACGTTGATGAGCCCGGTCGTGATGACCTGGCCCGTCTGGATCGAGGTGACCCGTCCGATGGAGAGGAACACGTGCCGGCGACCCGGGATCTCGACGACGAGCCCCACGACCCGCGGCGGGTCGTCTTTGCGGTAAATGACGACGACGTCACGGACTTTGCCGAGCCGGTCGCCCGCGGGGTCGAACACGGTGCAGCCGACCAGGCGTGCCACGAAAACCCTCTGCGTACTCACCCGTCCAGCGTAGTCTGCAGGCTCCGTGTCAAGATGGACGGATGAGCATGATCGGCGGCAGCCCGCAGCAGCACGGCGAGAAGATCGCCGACTTCGCGACCTATCAGGGCGCCCAGCAGGCGGTGTCGCAGCTGATCCAGGCGGACATCCCGGCGCGTGACATCCAGGTCGTCGGTCACGGTCTGCGCTCGATCGAGACCGTGACCGGCAAGCTCGGCTACGCGGCGGCGGCGCGGTCGGGTGCGATCAACGGCATCCTCCTCGGCCTGCTGTTCTCTGCGATCTTCGTCCTCGGCACACCGAGCGCCGCCATCCAGCTGTTCATCGGCGTGATGTTCGTCGGCATCGCGGTGGGCATGCTCTTGAGCCTCGTCTCGTACGCTCTGCTGCGGCGTCGCCGTGACTACACCTCGGTCACGCAGGTCGTCGCCGACCGCTATGAGGTCACAGTGCTTCCCTCGAGCATCCACCGGGCGCGTGAGGTGATCGGCCGTGGGTCCGCTCCCACCGCGCCCGCTCCCGCCCCGATCGACCTGTCGACGCCACCGCAGTACGGTGAGCGTGTCGACCCGGCGCCTACACCTGTTGCGCCGCCCGCACCCGGTCCGGACGCTTCCCACACTCCGCCGCAGCCGGGCGCAGACGCACCCCGCCCATGACGGCGCTCGACGTCGCCCTTCCGTCGGGAGCGGTGCGCGTCACGACGGCGTGGGAGGAGCCGGCCGCGGCGCCGAGGGCGGTGGTTGCACTTGCGCACGGTGCCGGCGCCGGACTCGACCATCCGTTCCTCGTCGGCTTCGCCGCGGGGCTGCGCAGCGAGGGCTTCGCGACTCTGCGTTTCGCCTTCCCCTACCGCGAAGCCGGCCGACGGATGCCGGGGCCGGCGCCACACGCGGTCGCCACCTGGGCGGCCGTCGCGGCCGAGATCTCGCGGATCGCGACCGGCGTGCCGTTCGTCGCCGCGGGCAAGTCGTACGGCGGCCGGATGGCATCGATGGCCGCCGCCGAGGGCGCGATCGAGCCCGCGGCGCTCGTCTACCTCGGCTACCCGTTCCATGCCCCGGGCAAGTCGGACAAACCGCGCGGTGCGCACCTCGCCCTCATCCGGCCGCCTCAGCTGTTCGTCGAGGGCGACGTCGATCCGTTCATCCAGCCGATCGCGGATTTCGAAGCATCGGTGGCCACGAGCACCGACGCCGAGATCGTATGGATTCCCGGCGGCGGTCACTCGTTCGAGGTGAAGGGTCAGAGGCGCCCGCCCGACGAGGTCGGCGCCGCGCTGGCTCCGACCGTCGCGGAGTGGTTGCGCACGCGCGTCTGAGTCCGCTCCCCACTCCTCAGCGGGCAGTGCGCGCGATCCAGGCTTCGACCTCATCGGCGGTGCGGGGGATGCCGGCGGACAGGTTCTCCACGCCGTTCGCCGTCACGAGGACGTCGTCTTCGATGCGCACGCCGATGCCGCGGTACTCCTCGGGCACGGTGAGGTCGTCGATCTGGAAGTACAGACCGGGCTCGATCGTGAACACCATGCCCTCTTCGAGCAGACCGTCGTAATACATCTCACGGCGGGCCTGCGCGCAGTCGTGCACGTCGATCCCGAGGTGGTGCGAGGTGCCGTGCACCATATAGCGCCGGTGCTGGCCGCCGCGATCGGCATCCAGAGCTTCGTCGGCGGTCACGGGTAGAAGTCCCCACTCGGCGGTGCGCCGGGCGATGACCGCCATCGCCGCCTCGTGCACGGCGCGGAACTTCACGCCCGGCTTCGCGACCGCGAACGCCGCGTCGGCCGCTTCGCGCACCGTCTCGTACACCCTCCGCTGCACCTCGGTGAAGGTGCCCGACACCGGCAGTGTGCGGGTGATGTCGGCGGTGTAGAGGCTGTCGACCTCGACGCCCGCGTCGATGAGGATGAGGTCGCCGGGGACGACGGCACCGTCGTTGCGCGCCCAGTGCAGGTAGCACGCGTGCGGGCCGGAGGCGGCGATCGTGTCGTAGCCCTCGCCGTTGCCCTCGACGCGGGCCCGGTGGTGGAAGATGCCTTCCACCGCGCGCTCGCCGCGCGGCGTGTCGATGATGCGGGGGAGGTCCGCGACGATGTCGTCGAAGCCGCGCGCCGTGACTTCGACCGCGAGTCGCATCTGCGCGACCTCGTACTCGTCCTTGACGAGGCGGAGCTCGGAGACGAAACGGGTGAGGTCGTCGTCCTCGTCGAGGACCAGGTCGCCGTCCCGTGCCTCGAAGGCGTCGATGTGCGCCGTGCGGATGCCGAGCTCGCCGGCGACACCCTCGAGCGATGGCCGCGGCCCGATCCAGAACTCGCCGATCGTGGCGTCGGCGTAGAACTCGGTCGTCGTCCGGTCGGCGCGCTCGCGCAAATGAAGGGTGACGTCGTGGCCCGCCTCATCGGTCGGTTCGAACACGAGCACCGAGTCGGGGACGGCATCGGAAGCCCACCCCGTGAGGTGCGCGAACGCCGAGTGCGGACGGAACGGGTAGTCGGTGTCGTTCGATCGCTGCTTGTAGGAGCCGGCGGGAAGCACGAGGCGCCGACCCGGGAAGGCGGCCGAGACGGCATCGCGGCGCCGCGCCGCGAACCGCGCCTGTGCTCGCTCGGGCGGCATCTGGTCGGGGCGCTCGGCCCATCCGTTCGAGATCTCGTCGAGGAAGCCCTGCGGGAACGGCTGCTTGCGGTTCTGGTTCTGCGCCGCTGATGCGGGGCCAGGGGCGGCCGTGGTCCCGGCCTCCGTCGACGTCTCCGGTGCGATCGTGTCGCTCTCGTTCGTGCTCATGCGTCCAGTCTCGCACTCCGCTCGCGTGCGCGTCTCGTGCGTCCGTCTCGCGCGCGTGGCGGTGCATAACGCTGTCAGTGCGCGGCGGGTTCCAGCTGCACGACGAGCGGGCGATGGTCGCTGCCGCTGTCGTCGAGCGAGGTGAGGACGACGGATCCGGTCGGGGTCCAGGCATCCGTCGAGAGGACGTGGTCGATCGGCGTGCCGAAGACCGCCGGCCACTCGGTCGACCATGTGCCCACGGCGCCCGTCCCTGTTGCGACCGCCGCGTCACGGCAGTTGCCGAGGTCGCCGCCGGTGCCGAGGCGTGCCATGTGGTCGACGGTCGCGTTGAAGTCGCCCGCCATGATGACGTTCGCGCTGCCGCACTGGTCGGCGAGCCACTCGAGGTCGCTCTGCCAGTCGCCCATGGCGCTCTGCCGGGGCGCGACGGCATGCACGGCCACGACGACCGGCCCGGTGCCGTCGACGGGCATCGCGACGACCGTCGGCACTTGCGACGTGTTGCTCTCGCCGTCCGTCGTCGACGACACGACCGAGTAGTCGCCGAGGTCGGGCGAGATGAGGAGGGTCGTGGAATTCGAGGCCCAATCGGGGAAGTCTTCGCGATCGCCGAAGTTCTCGTGGTGCGCCCACATGGGCGAACCGAGGTCGCGCATCGCGATCGCGACGGCCTCGCCCGTCTCGATCGTCGTCTCGGGGAGCGCCACGATGTCGGCGCGCATGGCGACCGCCGTCTGGGCGATGAGGTCGGCGTCGGTGCCGTCCCCCGCCGTGTTCCAGGTCATGACCCGGACGGACTGGTCGGTCGGCTCGGGGAGTGAGCCGGGCCCCACGCCGCGCATCATCAGGATCGCCACGTTCGCACCCCCTGCAAGCACCGCGATGATCGCGAGGGATGCCGCGAGGGCGCGCATCGGGCGTGCGAGGCACAGGAGCAGGGCGAGCACGAGGACGGCGGCGCACACGAGGATCACGAGCGGACGCAGAGAGACGATCTGCGCGATCGGGAACGTGCGCTCGAGGCGGAAGAACTGCGGCCACGTGACGATCGCAGCCGCGATCGCCGCGAGCACGGTGAAGAGGAGTCCGAGCAGGCGCAGCACGCGTTCGACTCTACGGGGGTGAGGCGGACGAACCCTGAGAGTGGAGGGCGGGCCGATACGCTCGAGGGATGGCGAGGCGATTCTCCGGTCCGAGTGATCTGCACCTGCACTCGGACCACTCCGACGGCACTGAGCGGCCGGCGGACGTCGTGGCATCCGCGTACGCGGCTGGCCTCGGCACGATCGCGCTCACCGACCACGACACGACCTCGGGATGGGCGGAGGCCGCGGAGAGTGCGGGATCGCTCGGTATGACATTCCTCCCGGGCATGGAGTTGTCCGCCCGCCACGAATGGCGGAGCGTCCACGTGCTCGCCTACCTGTTCGATCCGGATGCCGCGACACTGCGCGCGCTGACCGACCGCATCCGTTCCTCACGGCTCACGCGAGCCCGAGAGATGGCTGAGCGCATCGGGCGCGATTACGACCTCACGTGGGACGACGTGCTCGACCAGACCGCGACCGGGGCGACTGTCGGACGCCCGCACCTCGCCGACGCTCTCGTCGCAAAAGGACACGTGCGTGACCGGGGGGAGGCGTTCGCCGGCATCCTCAGCCCCGGCAGCGAGTATTACGTCGCCCTCTACGCACCCGACCCCGTGACGGCGGTGGCGGCCGTGACGGATGCCGGCGGTGTGCCGATCATCGCCCACCCGGCGGGGCGCGCGGGGCTGCTCCCGGACCGCATCGTGGAGGGGATGCTCGCGGCGGGCCTCGCGGGCTTCGAGCTGGGGCACCGGGAGAACCGCGAGCCCGCGCTCGGCGAGCTGCGTGAGCTCGTGCGCCGACGCGATCTCATCGTGACCGGATCGAGCGACTATCACGGCCTCGGAAAGCCGAATCAGCCCGGCGAGCACAGCACGACGGACGAGATGGTGGCGCGCATCATCGCCCGCGGAACGGGCAGCGCCCCCGTCTTCGCCTGATCGGCGACGACGGGGGCGCGTCGGCCCGCGGGACGGGTCAGGCGAGAGCCTTGGCCTTGAGGGCGTCGAACTCCGCCTGCGTGATGGTCCCGGCATCCAACAGCGACTTCGCCTGTGCGATCTGGTCAGCGGGGCTCGTGCCGGCGACCTCCTTGATGTAGTCGTCCTGCGCCGTCTTGTACTGCTGCACGGCGGCGGCCTGGCGCTCACCCATGCCGCGACCACGCGCGATCAGGTACACGAGCGCCGTGACGATGGGGAAGAAGATCAGGAAGAAGATCCAGAGCGCCTTCCAGCCGCCGGCGAGGTTCCGGTCGCGGAAGATGTCGCTGATGATCGAGAACAGGGCCATCAGATAGGCGACGAAGATGAAGATGGTGAGGAACCACCAGATGAGGTCCCAGAACGAGCCCCAGAAGCCGTGGTACTCGACCGCGGCGGCCTTGATGAAGCGCATGACGTGCCTTTCGAAAGAGTGGAGACGGCGGGTGCCGTCGGTTACAGCGTAGGGGTCGCCCAGCGCGCGGCACGCCAGATGACGCCGCGACGCGTGCGACGCCTAGCGTGGGTGAGTGCAGCAGCCCGGGCCGATCGAGCGCGCATCGACGCCGCGACCCGCGCCTGCCGCTTCGTGCGTGACCGCGGACGCGGGCGTGAAAGCGCTCAGGCCGTCGGCGCCGCGGCTGCGGAGCCGCCCGAACCGCCACGGCGACGGCGGCGGCGACGTGCGGGGGCGGGCTTGCCGTCGTGGTGCTCGCGCCCTGAGCCGTCGTGGGTCCCGGCGCCCTCGCGGTCGGCGGGCGGAGTGTCGCCGACCGCGGCATCCGGGGCCCCACCCTCGGTGGGTGCCTGACCGTCGCTGAACGTCGACCCGACCGGCGTGCTGCCCGAGCGGCGACGGCGGCGACGGCGCGTGCCGCCCTCAGCGGTGCCCTCGGCGGCGGCGTCTGCGGCGCGCTCGGGCCGCGCGGAGCGTGGCGTGCGGACGGTCTCGGTCTTCGGCGCCTTCGCGATACGGCCCTTCGTTCCGGCGGGGATGTCGAGGTCCTCGTACAGGTGCGGGCTCGACGAGTAGGTCTCGACGGGTTCGGGCTGACCGAAGTCGAGGGCGCGGTTGATGAGCGCCCACTTGTGCAGGTCGTCCCAGTCGACGAACGTGACAGCGATGCCGGTCTTGCCGGCGCGTCCCGTGCGTCCCGCGCGGTGCAGGTAGGTCTTCTCGTCATCGGGGATCGTGTGGTTGATCACGTGGGTCACGTCGTCGACGTCGATGCCGCGCGCCGCGACATCCGTCGCGATGAGCACGTCCTTCTTGCCCGCCTTGAACGCGGCCATGGAGCGCTCGCGCGCCTCCTGGCTCATGTCGCCGTGCACGGCGCCCGCGTTGAAGCCGCGGTCGTTCAACTCGTCGACGAGCTTCTGCGCGGCGCGCTTGGTGCGCGTGAAGACGACCGTCTTGCCGCGGCCCTCGGCCTGCAGGATGCGCGCGATGACCTCGTCCTTGTCGAGCGAGTGGGCGCGGTAGACGAGGTGCTTGATGTTCGCCTGCGTGAGACCCTCGTCGGGGTCGGTGGCGCGGATGTGAATGGGGTTCGACATGAACCGGCGCGCAAGCGCGACGATCGGACCGGGCATCGTCGCCGAGTAGAGCATCGTGTGGCGGACGGGTGCGACCTTCGCGAAGATCTTCTCGATGTCGGGCAGGAACCCGAGGTCGAGCATCTTGTCGGCCTCGTCGAGGACGACCTCGGTCGCGTGCGACAGGTCGAGCAGGCGCTGATTGCTCAGGTCGATCAGTCGGCCCGGGGTGCCGACGACGATCTGCGCACCGGCCTTGAGCTGATCGATCTGGCCCTCGTACGCCTTGCCGCCGTAGATCGCGACGACGCTCGTCGAGCGGTTGGAGGTGAGCATGTCCATGTCCTCGTAGACCTGGACGGCGAGCTCGCGCGTCGGCACGACGATGAGGGCTTTGACGCCGGGAGCGGGGTCGAGGCCGAGGCGCTGGACGACCGGGATGCCGAAGCCGAAGGTCTTGCCCGTTCCGGTCTTGGCCTGACCGATGATGTCCTGGCCGGGAAGGCCGAGCGGGATGGTCTGCTCCTGGATCGGGAAGGCATCCACGATGCCCTTGGATGCCAGTGCCTCGACGATGTCGGCGTCGACGCCCATCTGTGCGAAAGTCGTCACGATACGTGCCTGTCTGGCGGTGAGAGGCCGCCGGGTGAAAGAGTCCACGCCCTTCACTCAGCCACAGGCGCGGTGGCCCCGATCCGTCGCCGGGACAGGGCAAGCCTACCGGAGGCGGGCCGGATCGCTCGTCGCCGCGGTCCGGCGTCGTAGGCTGTGAGCGTGGTGACCTGGCCCTGGCAGCGCAAGCGCACAGCCCCCCGCACACTGAAAGTGCGTTCGCGGGGCGACTTCGGCGACGTCAATCGCGTCGACTTCGAGGAGCTCGCGCCGGCGATCGACACGTTCCTCGGCCAGGCGGCGTACCTGCAGCTCGGCTACTTCGAGACGCTGTCCGAACTCATCGCGCCGACTCCCGAGCTTTCGCACAAGGAGTCGATTTCGCGCGCGGCGGGCGCGGCGCTGTTCAAGCACCAGCAGATCGTGGCGGTCATCCGCGAGCGGGGCGACGATCCGCTCGACCTGATGCTGCCGTTCCGGGAGCCGCTGGACGCGTTCCGCCGCGCGACGCACGGCGCCCGCCACCTCGAGACGATGCTGTCGGTGCACATCACCGCGGGCATGCTCGACGACTTCTACCTCGCTCTCTCGGGCGGTTACGGATCAACGGGCGACCGCGTAGCGAAGATCTTGCTGGGCGACGACGACCGTCAGGCGCTCGTCCGGCTGCTCACCGACGCGATCGACGCCGACGAGCAGTGGCGCGACCTGTTGTCGCTGTGGGGCAGGCGCCTCGTCGGCGATACGCTCCTCATCGTCCGGGGCGCGCTGCGCCCGCAGACGCTGGATGCCGCGGAGGAGAAGAAGGTCGAACCGGTGTTCACCGACCTGCTCGCGGCGCACTCACGGCGGATGTCCGCGATCGGGCTCGACGCCTGATCAGGAGATCTTCAGACGCAGACGCTCGCGCGCATCATGCGTGGCACGCGCGCGGGTGAGCGCGAGGAGGACGAGCGGCACCACCACGAGCGGGGCCGCGATCGAGACGATCCAGATCCACGGACTCGCGGTCGTGACGCCTGCCCAGGTGAACGCGAGCCACACGAAGCCGCCCACGACGGCGCCCAGGATCGTGGCCAGCGCCGCACCGCGGGAGACGCGCCCCGGCATCAGGAAATGGAGGACGGCCCCCGCCGCCCCGCCGAAGATGAAGGCGAGAAGGATGTCCACGGAAGCGGCTCAGGCGACGAAGCCGACGCGGCGGGACTCTTCGGTGCCCACCTCGACGAAGGCGATGCCCGCCGTCGGGACGATGTAGGTGTTGCCCTTGACATCGGCGAAGCTCACGGCGCTCTGGCCGGACTCGAGCGCCGTCGAGACGGCCTGGGCGACGGCATCCGCCGACTGAGCGGACTCGAAGCTGAGCTCGCGAGCGGTGTTCGCGATGCCGATGCGGATCTCCACGGTGACTGCCTTCCCGGCCCGAACGCCGGGCGCACGTCGACTCTACGACACCGAGAGCGTACGGGGCTTCCGCGCTCGCTCTCCGCGAACGCCGCACCCTCCACCCTGTGGTAGCCGTGCGGTGGTGGCCGTGCGGTGGTGGCATGGGGGACGGACGTGTCGGCGCTCCCGGATAGCGTGGACGCATGCGCCTCGATCCCGCCCAGCACGCCGTCGTGTCGCTGCCCTCGGGCGCATCGGGCGTCGTCGTCGGGCCGCCCGGATCGGGCAAGACGACCGTCATCGTCGAACGCGTGGTGGCGCTCATCGAGGCGGGGGTCCCACCCGAAGAAGTGCTCGTGCTCACCCCGACGCGGCAGAGCGCGACCGAGCTGCGCGACCGACTTGCGCTCGCCGTCCGCATCGCGACCCCGGGACCGCTCGCCCGCTCGCTGGCCGCGTTCGCCTACCAGATCGTCCGCGCGCACGCCGTGCACTCGGGCGCTGAGCCGCCGCAGCTGCTCACCGGCCCCGATGAGGACGGCATCGTCGCGGATCTCCTCGACGGGGATGCCGAGGACGAAGCCGACGGACGCCCTCGCTGGCCCGCGTGGTTGGGCGCCGACGTCCGCACCACGCGCGGATTCCGCGCGGAGCTGCGCGCGTTCCTTGCCGAGTGCACGACCCTCGGCATCCCCCCCGAGCGCTTGCGCGAGCACGCCCGCGCGCAGGATCGCGAGGTATGGGTCGCCTTGGCGTCGTTCGCGGAGGACTACCTCGCCGTCCGGTCCCGTATGCGCGGTGCCCACCGCGACGCCGCGGGGCTTGTCCGCGAGGCGGCGCTCCTCGCGCGGCAGCTCCCCGAGGGCGATGTCGCCCGCGGGACGACTGCGCGCGTGCGCGCACTGCTCGTCGACGATGCGCAGGAGCTCACGCTCGGCGGAGTGGAATTGCTCGAGGCGTGCCGCGCGACGGGCGTCGCCGTCCTCGCCTTCGGTGATCCCGACATCGGATCAGGGGCGTTTCGCGGTGCCCGCCCCGAGAACTTCGCGCGGTTGGCGTCGGGAGTGCCCGTCTACGTGCTCGACGATGTCCACCGCGGCACCGCGGCGCAGCGTGCTCTCGCGGCGGAGGTGACCTCGCGCATCGGTGCCGGCGGCATCGCGGCGCATCGTCGGGCGCCCGGACCGGCGGAGCCGGATGCCTCGGTCCGGGCCTTCGCGGTGCGCTCGGCGGGGGAGGAGGTGGACACGATCGCGCGGCTGCTGCGCGAACGCCACATCCTCGACGGCATCGCCTGGGACGACTGCGCCGTCATCGCGCACGACGGTCGCCAGGTGTCGAACCTCGAAGCCGAGCTCGCGGCGCGCGACGTGCCGACCTCCAGCGGACAGGGGCGCACGCTCGGCGAGACGCGCGCCGTTCGCGATCTGCTGCAGCTCGTCGACCTCGCCGCGCGCGAGAGCTGGTCGCACGACGACGTGTTCGACGCTCTCCGCAGCGGCGGTCTCGACCCCGTCGAGCTGCGTCGGCTGCGGACGGCCCTGAGGCACGCGGCTTTGCGAGACGAAGCCCTGCGGGACGAGACTGCACGAGACGAGGCTTCGCACGGCTCGGCAGAACCGGCACCCAGCGCGCGCGATCTCGTGGCGTCCGCCCTGGCGCACCCCATCGAGTTCGACCTCCTCGACACGCGCGAGGCGCGTCGGGCGGCGCGGATCGCGCGGACGCTCGCCGAGCTGCGCGCCCAGCTCGCAGACGGCGCGACGGCGCACGAGCTGCTGTGGACGGCGTGGGAGCGGTCGGGATGGGAGCGCACGTGGCGCGATGCCGCGCAGGGGAGCGGTCCCGTCGCCGATCGCGCGCGTCGTGACCTCGACGCGGTCGTCGCCCTCTTCCAATCGGCGAAGCGGCACGGCGAACGCGCCGACGGCACATCAGCGCTCGCCTTCGTGCGGGGCGTGCTGCAGTCCGACGTGGCGGAGGACCGACTGACGACGACGGCCGCGCAGGGCGTCGTGCGGGTGCTGACTCCCGCCGGGGCGATCGGCGCCGAGTTCGACACCGTCGTCGTCGCGGGAGTGCAAGACGGCGTGTGGCCGAATCTGCGCACGCGCGGAGGCCTCTTCGACACGTGGCGGCTCGCAACGCTCGATCGCGGCGAGTCCGCCGACGCCCTGGATCTTCGTCGCGGCGTGCTGCACGACGAGCTGCGACTGTTCGTCCGCGCCGTCACGCGCGCGCGGGAGCGTCTCGTCGTGACAGCCGTGAACGACGACGACACCGGTCCGAGCCCCCTGTTCGAGTTCCTGCCCGAGGCGGAGGCGGCACCGCGCGCCGCGGAGCACCCGCTTTCGCTGCGGGGTCTCGTCGCGCTGCATCGCCGTGCCCTCACCGACCCGCACTCGCCGAATCAGGCGCGAGAGAACGCTGCCGGCCAACTCGCCCTGCTCGCGGCGGCCGGCGTACCCGGCGCCGATCCGGACGAGTGGTACGGCCTCGCCGCGTACTCGAGCTCCGGCCCGCTGTACGACCTGGATGCCGAGGCCGCGCGCGTGTCGCCCTCGAAGCTCGAGGCGATCGGCGAGTGTCAGCTCAATTGGGTCATCGGCGATCTCGGCGGTGACAGCGGCAGCGTCGGGGCGGGCCTGGGCACGCTCATCCACGCCGCCCTCGAGCACGCCGACGGGGCGGACGAGGACGCACTCTGGGCCGCGGTCGAGGCGCGCTGGGGTGAGCTGGAATTCGACGCCGCCTGGATCGAACGCACCGAGCGCACCCGGGCGCGCGACCTCATCCGCCGGCTCGCGCGGTACCTCCGCGACACTCACGCCGCCGGAACGACCCTCCTCGGCGCCGAACCGCATTTCGAGCTGAGCCTTCCGGTGCCCGGGGCGGCTCATCCTGCGGTCGTCAGCGGGACGATCGACCGCGTCGAGCTCACGGCGGAAGGCACCGTCGTGATCGTCGACCTGAAAACCGGTCGCACGCGGGCGACCGGCGCCGCTGCGGCGGTGACGAACCCCCAGCTGAGCGCCTACCAGCTCGCGTTCGAGCAGGGCGCGATTCCCGCGGCATCCGGTCGTCCCTCCGGCGGAGCGAAGCTCCTCGTGCTGAAGCAGACCCGCACGGCGCCGTACGCCACGCCGGTGCAGGCGCCCTTCGACGACGAGTCGCGCGCCGCCTTCGTCGGCACGATCGAGAACGCCGTGCACGTCATGGGCGGTCGGAGCTTCCTCGCGCCCTACGAGGCGCACTGCCGCGACGACCACACACACGGTCTCTGCCGCATTCACACGGTCGGGGCGGTGAGCGGCTCGTGACGCTCGTGACCTCGCCCCGCACGTCGACGCCGTCCCCATCGCTCTCACCGGAGGCGATCGCCGCGGCCCTCGGGCAGTTTCCCCCGACGCCCGAGCAGTCCGCCGTCATCGCGGCGCCGCTCGCGCCCACGCTCGTCGTCGCCGGCGCAGGCAGCGGCAAGACCGAGACGATGTCGGGCCGGGTCGTCTGGCTCGTCGCCAACGGGCTCGTCCGTCGCGACGAGATCCTCGGCCTGACCTTCACCCGCAAGGCGGCGGGCGAACTCGCCGAGAGGATCCAGCGTCGGCTCGCGCGCCTGACCGAGTTCGAGTCTCGCGGCCTCCTGCCCGACCTCGAAGACCTCCACCGGCGCGGCGAGCTCGACGTCTTCGGCCGCATCGAACGCGAGAGCGCAGATCCGCGCCGCGCCGCCGCCCTGCGCCGCGAGACGCTCGATCGCCTCGCCGACGACCGACTGACGCGCGAGGCGCGTGCGGGCGTCGCCGAGACGGGCGACGCGCCCGGTCACACCCCGCGCGGCGATGCGCTGCTCGAGCGGCCGACGGTCGCCACCTACAACAGTTTCGCGGACCAGCTCGTGCGCGAGAACGCCGTGCGGATCGGACGTGATCCGGAGTCGGTCGTGCTCAGCGAGTCGGCCGCGTGGCTGCTCATGCGCCGCGTCGTGCACGACAGCGACGATCCGGGTCTCGAGGCGATCGAGCGCCGCCCCTCGACGATCATCGATGCGGCGCTGCGCTTCGCGCGCGACGCTGTCGACAACCTCGCCGACCTGGACGAGGTCGCAGCGTTCGCCGCCGACCTGCGCGAGGTGCTCGATCGCCCCTCGCAGCGCGGCCGTGGGCCCCTCGCGCCCGTCCGCGACGCGGTCGCCCCCGTTTCGTGGCTGCCGCAGCTGGCGGTCCTCGCGCGGGCCTACGATGCCGAGAAGCGCCGCCGCGGCCTCATCGACTTCTCCGACCAGGTGGCGGGGGCGCTCGAGGTCGTCATGTCGCACCCGAGCGTCGCGGCGGACCTGCGCGACCGGTACCGTGTCGTGCTCCTCGACGAGTACCAGGACACATCCGTCGTGCAGAGCGACCTGCTCGCGACCATCTTCGCGGACACGCCCGTGATGGCCGTCGGCGATCCGCATCAATCGATCTACGGATGGCGCGGTGCGAGCGCGGGGAACCTCGGCGCCTTCGCCCGCGCCTTCGCCCCGGCGAGCCTCGGCGCCGACGCGCTGCGGTTCTCGCTCCTGACCAGTTGGCGCAACAGTGAGCAGGTGCTCACCGCTGCGAATGCCGTGCTGGCGCCCCTCGCGACCCGCACCCCCGTCGCCGTCGGTGAGCTCGGCGCGCGCCCCGGGGCGCCGGAGGGGCTCGTGGAGGTGGCCTACGACGGCGACGTGGATGCCGAGGCGGACAGGGTCGCGCGATGGTTCGGTGGGGTGCGCGCCGAACGCGCCGCCGCGGGTTCGCCGACGACCGGGGCGGTCCTCTTCCGCGCCAAGAAGCACATGCTGCGGTTCGCCGAGGCGCTTGGGCGGCACGGCATCCCGCACCGCATCCTCGGCCTCGGCGGCCTCCTGTCGACTCCCGAGGTCGTCGATGTCGTCGCGACGATCCGCGTGCTCAGCGACCCGCGGTCGGGGTCCGCGCTCATCCGACTGCTGGAGGGACCGCGCTGGGCTGTGGGCCTCGAGGACCTGCGCGCCCTCGCGGCGCTCGCACGGCGGCTCGGGCGCTCCGACGCGTCGCTCCAGGCTTTGGATTCCGGGGTGGTGGCGCGACTGCGCCGTTCGGGCGATGAGAGCGCGTCGCTCATCGACGCGCTCGACTTCGTCGGGCGCCAGAGCGACGACCACGGGTGGCTCGCTGGCTTCACCGGCGTCGGGCGCGCACGCCTGCGCGACGCGGCGACGACCTTCGCGGCGCTGCGGCGCTCTGCAGGCCTGCCGATCCCCGAGCTCGTGCGCCTCATCGAGACAGAGCTCCGCCTCGACATCGAGCTCGCGGCCAACGAGGCCCGCGGGCCGGCGCGCGTGGCGAGCGATCAGCTGCGCGCGTTCGTCGACGAGCTGCAGGGCTTCCTCGCGACGGACGAGAGCGGGTCTCTGCCGGCGCTCCTCGCCTGGCTCGACCGGGCGGAGCGCGCGGACGAGTTCGCGCCGCGCACGGAGCCTCCCGAAGACGACGTCGTCCAGCTCCTCACGATCCACGGGTCCAAAGGCCTCGAATGGGATGCCGTGGCCGTCGTGCGCGCGGTCGACGAGGAGCTGCCTGCGAAGCCGCGTGACGGCCTCGGCTGGCTGCGCTTCGGGGTGCTTCCCTACCCCTTCCGCGGTGACCGTGACTGGCTGCCACGCCTCGCCTGGAGCGCGGAGGACGCGCCCACTCAGCAGGATCTGCGGGCCGCGCTCGAGGACTTCTCTGCGGCGCTGAAGAATCGGCAGCTCGACGAGGAGCGGCGGCTCGCGTACGTCGCCGTCACCCGCGCACGAGACCGGCTGCTCATCACGGGGTCGGCCTGGTCCGGAACGAAGGCGCCGCGTCGACCGAGCCCGTTCCTCGAGGAGATCGCCGTCGCGCTCGGGGTGGACCTCGACGTGCCGGCGGATGCCGGGGAGAACCCGTACCTCGACGAGCGCCGGCTGCTGTCGTGGCCTCTCGACCCGCTCGGTGCCCGCCGGATGGCCGTGACCGGTGCCGCCGCGCAGGTGCGGGCGGCGCGCGCGGGGCCGCCCGCACCTGCGTCACGCGAAGTGACGCTGCTCCTCGTCGAGCGCGCGGAGCGCGATCGACGAGCGTCCGGCTCGGGCCATGGCGCGCCGACGCGACTCGCGGCATCCCGCTACAAGGATTTCGTCGCCGATTACGACGGCGCGGTCGCGGCGCTCGCGGTGCCGCTTCCCGAGCGGCCGTATCGACAGACTCGCCTGGGCACTCTGTTCCACGCGTGGGTCGAGCAGCGCTCGGGGCTGCCGGGCGCGGGCGCCGCCCCCGACGCCGCGCTGTGGGAGCTGGACGACGACGGGGGCGATGGCGATGCGTCCCTCGCGATCGCCCCCGCGGACGCGGTGGCCCTCGACAACCTGAAGGAGCGCTTCCTCGCCTCGGAGTGGGCACCCCTGCAGCCGATCGAGGTCGAAGTCGAGATCGACGTCGTGCTCGACGACCTCCTTCCGGATGGACGCCCGCACATCGCGATCTGCAAGCTCGACGCCGTGTACCGCCGCGGAGACCGTGTCGAGATCGTCGACTGGAAGACGGGGCGTGCGCCGCGGACGGCCGCCGAGCGCGACGAGCGGCTCCTGCAGCTGCGCCTCTACCGTCGCGCCTACCACGCGCGGTCGGGCATCCCGGAGGCCGACATCGACGTCGCGCTGTTCTACGTCGCGGACGGCCTGATCATTCGGGATTGAGCGGCGAGCGGCATCCGGGACGGAGCACGGTGCCGCGCGCGGCGTGCATCGTGCCTCAGACGGTGCCGGTCCACCGCCGCAGGGCGTTGCGGGCCGCCTCGTCGGGGTTGTCGTCGTCGGTGCCGTCGCCCTCCCCGAGCGAGGGGTCCGTGCGTCTCGGGAGTCCGGGCGCATCGCCTTCGACGCTTCGGTTGAGCGTGGGTCCGGTGTCCTCCACGGCGAGACCCGTCCATCCGGAGAGCTCGATCGGCACCGTCGCGCCCGCGTCCTCGCGCTGATCGGCGCCGCGTTGATCCGCGCCGCGCGCTTCATCCTCGAGGAAGCTCGCGAGCGTCTCTGGGTCGAACGTGTCGGTGTGCATCGATGTGTCGACGGGTCCGCTCAGGGTGCTGGGAACGCGCGCGCTCGCGGCGATGGCCTCGTCGGCGCTCACGGAGCCGTGGATGACGGCGGGCTGATCGCGCACGCTTTCGTCGAGCGACGTGAGCAGGGCGATGGCGTCGGCGACGAGGTCGCGCGATCCGCTCTCGTGCGCGTGCAGGAGCCACTTGGCGAACTCGAGCTCCGCATGCAGTCGGGCGCGCTCGGCGAGCTGGGAATCGGGGGCGCGGTGCGAGGCTCGCACATACGCTTCGATGACATCGCTCTGCGCTTCCGGCGCGGATGACGTCCAACGCAGGTCGACGGCGGGGTCACCGACCCCGACACCGCCCCAGGTGAGCAGACCCGTGACGACGGGGACGCCGTCGGCATCGTCTTCGAACACGAATGATGCCGGGTCGACGCCGCCGAGGACGATCGTCGTTTCGAACCGCCAGAGCGCGTCGCTGCCCAGCGCGGAGCTCCAGCGGCGCAGCAGCCCGAACGGGAGTTCGCCGGTAGCCTCCGCGCGGTCGAGAAGCCGCTCGACGTCGTCGCGCACCTGCGTCGCGGTGAGCATCGGAAGCCCGGCGTCGCGGACCACTGTGACGGGGAGGTCGTGCACCTGGGCGATCGCTTCACCCAGCGCCGTCGCGATGCCGCGGCCCGCGGGCACGTGACCCGCGTCGACGCGGTAGCCGGGGAGCAGCGTCTGCACGAGCGTGTGGCGTCCGTCGACGGCGGTCTGGCCCAGGACGTCCGGAGCTCCGAAGGGCAGCACGGCACGGACGCCCGGGGTCAGCGCCGTGAGCGCGCGCGCCTCGGCGCGCAGGTCCCGATCGGCGTCGTCGTCGACGGGGACGCGCACGACCACGCGGCGTCCGTCCTCGAGTTCCGCGATTGCGCTGTCGTAGCGTCCCGACACGCCTTCGCTCAGAATCCCGACGCCCGTCACCACGACGCGGGGGAGGGCGGAGGTCACCGACGCGGCTAAAGTGAGGGGTGAGCGTGCCATGCCCCCAGGGTAGGTCTGCCGCGCCCCGTCGGGCCGCGCGCCACGCCCTGAAGAGAGGTCCCGGATGCCCGGTCGCGACGCCCCGCCGCCCCCGTTGGCACGCGCCGGGATCGACCGCGCCGCGGAGGAGCGCGACACGCCGGACCTCGTCCCGACGCTCGCAGCAGACACGGCCACGCGTGTCATCCCGGTGCACGGCGACCGGGCTCTCGTCGCGGCATCCGGGGCGTCTCTCGTGCGTCTGGCGCCTTCGGCCGTCCCCGCGGACAGCCTGCAGGCGTTCCTCGGGCGGAGCGCCGATGGCGTTCCCGTGCTGCTGGCGGTGCTCGACGCGGAGTCCGACGTCCAGCCGGACGCCGTGGCTGACGCGAGCTGGGCGTCTCTGCGCGATGCCGGCGGCCGGCTCGATTCCGTCGACGCGGGGCTGTTCGTCGAGGCGGTCGCTCTTGGCCGGTGGATCGTGGACGCGCCGTTCTGCTCTGCGTGCGGCGCTCGCACGGAGGTGCGCGCCGCCGGCTGGGCGCGACACTGTCCGTCCTGTGGGCGGGAGCACTTCCCGCGCACCGACCCCGCCGTCATCGTCGCCATCCACGACGAGGGCGACGCTCGCCTTCTCCTCGGCAAGAATGCACTCTGGGCTGAGCGCAACATGTATTCGACCTTCGCGGGCTTCGTCGAGGCCGGGGAGTCCCTCGAAGCCGCAATCGTCCGGGAGCTCCGTGAGGAAGCCGGTGTCGAGGTCATCGCGAGTCACTATCGCGGTTCGCAGGGGTGGCCCTACCCTCGGTCGCTCATGCTCGGATTCCACGCCGTCGTCAGGGGCGACGTCGCCCCGCGGCCGGACGGCGTCGAGATCGTCGACACACGCTGGTTCACGCGGTCGGAGCTGCGCACAGCCCTGGCTGATCCCGGCGCGGCGGGCTTCGCCCTGCCCGGAACGGCATCGATCGCGCGGCGTCTCATCGAGGTCTGGGTGGCGATGCCCGCGTGAGCGGTGACGCGCTGGCAGGCCTCGACGAACAGCAGCGGGTCGCGGCATCGCTTCTCCGCGGACCCGTGTGCGTTCTCGCCGGCGCCGGCACCGGCAAGACGCGCGTCATCACGCACCGGATCGCCCACGGCGTGGATACGGGCGCGTATTCGCCGGGGCGTGTCATGGCCGTCACCTTCACGGCGAAAGCAGCGGGCGAGATGCGCGGGAGACTCCGAGCACTCGGCGTCGCGGGTGTCGCGGCGCGCACGTTCCATGCAACGGCGCTCGCGCAGCTCAACTTCTTCTGGCCGCAGCTGGCCGGTGACACGGCGCCGTCGATCATCGACAAGAAGGTGCGTGTGCTGGGTCAGGCGGCCGACGGGCTCGGTCTGCACCTGGATGCCGCGACGTTGCGCGACGTCGCAAGCCGCATCGAGTGGCGCAAGGTCGCGATGCGGACGATCGAGCAGGATGCCGCGCGGCATCCGCAGGGTCTCGGGTCGCTGGATGCCGGAAAGCTCGCCGATCTCATGCGTGCGTACGAAAAGGTCAAGGACGAGCGGCGCCAGCTGGACTTCGAAGACGTGCTGCTCGCGTGCGCTGGCATGCTCGAGTCCGAGCCGCGCGTCGCGGCGGCGGTCCACGAGCAGTACCGGCACCTCACCGTCGACGAGTTCCAGGATGTCTCGCCCGTGCAGCAGCGCCTGCTCGAGCTCTGGCTCGGTGATCGGCACGACATCTGCGTCGTCGGCGACGCGAGCCAGACGATCTACTCGTTCGCCGGCGCTGACCCGCGCTATCTGCTCGACTTCGCGCAGCACCACGAGGGCGCCCAGATCGTCCGGCTGGAGCACAACTACCGGTCCGATCCGGCGATCCTCGGTGTGGCGAATGCGCTCATGCGCGGGCGCCCCGGAGCCCTCGCCCTCACCTCGACGCGGACGGCCGGGCCGCTGCCGGTCGTCGCCGCCTACGACGACGACGCCGCGGAAGCCGAGGGAGTGGCGGCAGCGGTGGCGGCACAGGTCGCCGGGGGCGCCTCCCCGCACGACGTCGCAATCCTTTATCGGGCGAACGTGCAGTCTGCGCCGCTGCAGGCCGCCCTCGCGGCGCGCGGGATTCCCACGACCGTCCTCGGCGGCAAGCGCTTCTTCGACCTGCCCGAGGTGCGCCAGGCGGTCATGGCACTGCGGGCCGCGACGGTCGCGCCGATCGAGACTTCGTTCCTCGCGACTGTCCGCGACATCCTTCGCGGGCTCGGGCTCAGCGACGAGCCGCCACCCGCGGGCGGCGCCCTGCGCGACGCGTGGGAGGCGCGCGCCGCCGTGCTTCGCCTTGCCGAGGAAGCAGGTTCCGCGACGACCCTCCGCGCCTTCACCGATGAGCTCATCGCGCGGGGCCGCGACCAGCACGAGCCCGCGCTCCGCACCGTGACCCTCGCGACGCTGCACGCGGCTAAGGGCCTCGAGTGGGACCACGTGCATCTGGTCGGCATGAGCGAGGGGCTCCTGCCGATCTCCTACGCCTCGGGTTTCGAGCAGATCGACGAGGAACGCCGCCTCGCCTATGTCGGCGTCACGCGAGCTGGGCGCTCCCTGTCGCTGTCGTGGGCTCGAAACGGCGGGACACCGGAGCGGCCGCGTCCTCGCGAGCGGTCGCGATTCCTTCAGGAGATCGGCACGAGCAGCGTGCGTGCGGCCGATGCACGTGCCACGTCCGGCGTGCGCTCCCGCCGCTGATCGTCACCGACACCGTCGCAGGCCGGTCGACAGCACCGGCCGCGCGCAACAGGCGCGCGGCGAGGATGGCGCCCTCGATCACGAGAGCCGGGTCGGTGGGCGTGCGCTCGCGCCCGAGGAGCTGTGCGGCCACGAGCGGCCAGTGCGGGTCGTCGTCGGCTCGATGCTCGTGTCGGCAGGTGAGGCAGGCGGTGCGGCCGGGGATCACGAGAGGTCCCACGGCGACGCGATCCCCGGCGAGTTCGATCGGCAGATGCGTGATGTCGGCGGCCATGAGGGCGGCGGTTCGCCGCGGCTCGACGATCCGGTCGGCGATGAGGACGAGCGGACGGCCCGGGTCGGGGTCCTCCTGTGCCCACCGTGTCGTCCGCGCCGTCTCGATGCCCGCCGCTCGCCACGCGCTGGCGAGCGCTTCGGTCTCGGCGAAGCCGATGTCAGGCGGCATCTCCACATCCACGGGGATCGGCTGCGCGGGTGCGGACGTCAACGCGCCCGCGATGTGCGCGACGAATGCCACGGCATCCTCTGCGGACGCTCCGAGCGTCGCCGCGAGCGGCCCCAGCATCGCATCGGGGATGCCGCCGGCGAGCGCATCGAGGAGCCCCTCCTGCCACGGTGTGATCTCGTCGACCAGGACGGCGCCGTCAGACCCGAGCTGCACGGAGGAATCGGTGCGCCACAGCGGCGGGCGGGAGGGGGCGAGTCGCAGCATGCGCCGATTCTGCTCGCCTCGCCGCATCGCCGTTCCGACTGTCCACAGGCGACCGCGAGGGTGAATCAGACCGGGCGCGGATCCTCCGGCGCACCGTCGCCGTCGCCCTGGCTCTCGCCCGCCTCCTGCGCGAGCAGTTCGTCGAGAGCGTCGTCGAACGCGTCGCGCGGCGGGGCCTCACCGGCCGCACGAGCGCGCAGGCGGGCGACGAGCGCCTGGGGGTCGTCGATATCCTCCGGGGTCGGCATCAGGTCGGGGTAGTCCCACAGGCTGTCGCGTTCGGCCGCGCCTACGGCATCCGTCACCGCCCGCCACATCGCCGCCGCCTCGCGCAGGCGCCGGGGGCGCAGCTCGAGCCCGACGAGCGAGGCCATCGCCTGCTCCGCGGGGCCGCCGACGGCGCGGCGGCGCCGCACCGCTTCGGCGATCTTCGCGGCTTCCGGAAGGCGTGCGGTCGCGTCGGCGGTGACGACCTCGACCCAGCCTTCGATGGTCGCGAGGAGGTTCTCGAGCCGCCCGAGCGCCGCCTCCTGCGTCTCGGTGCGCTGCGGCAGGAGCGCGCCCGACTCGATGAGCCCGCGCAGTTCTTCGGGCTGCGACGGGTCGAAGCGTGCCGCGAGGTCCTCGAGCGCCGATGTGTCCACGTGAATGCCGCGGGCGAACTCGGTGACCTGCGAGATGACGTGCAGTCGCAGCCAGCGGGCGTGGCGGAACAAGCGCGCGTGCGCGAGTTCGCGTGTCGCGAGATACAGCGCGAGCTGGTCGTCGGTCACGTCGAGATCGCGTCCGAAGTCCGCGAAGTTCTGCGGAAGGATCGCGGCCACCCCGTCGGGCATGACGGGGATGCCGACGTCGCCGCCGGAGACGACCTCGAGCGAGAGACGCCCGATCACACCGCCGAGCTGGGCGGCGAACAACGAGCCGCCGATGCGGCGCATGAACGCGCCGGCACCCGCCACCAGCTGACGCATCTCCTCGGGGGTCTGCTCGTCGATCGCGGATGTGAGCGCTCCGGCGATAGAGTCCGCGACGGGCTCCGCGAGCTCCTGCCAGACGGGCAGCGTCGCCTCGACCCACTGCCCGCGCGTCATCGCGACGGGCGCGGTCGCGAGCTCGGAGATCGTCGTGGCCTCGCTCAGCCACAGCGTGGCGAGGGCGAACGCCTGGTCGAACTCGGTCCGATCTGCCGCCGAGATGCTGAGTCCGTCCTTGTTCGAAAGGTGCAGAGCCTGGGTCTTCGCGGCCGCCCAGTCGATGCCGCCGTCGTCCGACCCCTGCGCGAACGCCGCCTGCATCTGCGCCATCATCTGCCGCAGCATCGCGGGGTCGACCCCCATGCGTGAGAGGCCCTCGAGCTGGGCCGGGTCGATGTCGCCGGAACCCGCGCCTCCGCCGAGCAGGTTCCGCAGCAGCTCCTGGAAGTCCTCGGGGTCGAAGCCGCCCTCGAAGCGGTTGGGCGTGTCGTCGTCAGCCATGTCAGGCGCCTTTCAGCAGGCTCGTCGGGTCCCGTTCTACGCTAGTCGCACGGCCTCCGCCGCGGCGCGATCCGCGCCTGCGGACGAGGGGCCGCGTGTACGCCGATCGCGAACGACCGGCCGGAAAGGGCTCGAGTGGCACTCTTCGACGACCGGGTGACGATCGTCCCCGCTCCGCGCCGGCAGCGTCCGCGCGCGACCACCATCGGCATCTGGTCGCTGACCGTCGCGATCTTCGCGCTCCTCGCCCTGACGCTCCTGCCGACGTCGTTCGTCATCCAGCAACCGGGTCCCGTCTTCAACACGCTCGGCTCGACGCAGAACGCGAGCGGGGAGGACGTGCCGCTGATATCGGTGAACGGCGCGCAGACCTACCCGACGTCGGGGGCCCTCGACCTCCTCACCGTGCAGGTCGTCGGGTCGCGCGAGCGTACTCCATCGTGGTTCGAGCTCGCTCTCGCCTGGTTCGACCGTTCCCGTGCTGTGCTGCCCCTCGACGACGTCTTCCCGCAAGGGCAGTCGACCGAACAGCGAAATCAGGAGAGTGCGGTCATGATGGTCGACTCGCAGAAGGAAGCGACCGCCGCCGCGCTCACGCATCTCGGCTACGACGTCAAGCCGATGGTGAGGGTGTACTCCCTGACGGACGACTCCCCAGCGACGGGCATCCTGCAGAAGGACGACATCATCCTGGCGGCGAACGGTCAGGCCATCACTGAGACCGATGAACTGAGATCGATCATCAACGCGGGAAGCGGCGCGCCTGTGACGCTCACCGTCGAACGGGCCGGAGGCACCCTCAACGAGACCGTGACGCCGAAGCAGGTGACGTCGGACGGAAAGACGCTGTGGCTCATCGGCGTCTCGACGATGCACGACTACGACTTCCCGATCGACGTCACGATCCAGCTCGACAACGTCGGGGGGCCCTCCGCGGGAATGATGTTCGCGCTCGGCATCATCGACACGCTGAGCGACGGGAACCTCAACGGAGGGGAGCAGGTCGCGGGCACGGGCACGATCGACGCGTCCGGCACCGTCGGGCCGATCGGCGGCATCCGACAGAAGATGTACGGCGCGGTGGATGCCGGCGCGCGCTGGTTCCTCGCGCCCGAAGCCAACTGCGACGAGGTCGTCGGGCACGTGCCCGACGGGCTGCGTGTCTTCTCGGTCGGAACCCTCGACGACGCGCTGACCGCGCTGAAGGCGATCCGCGGCGACGGCGACGTCGAGGCTCTTCCCACCTGCGGCTCGTAGGATGGGAGAGTGACCACGACCTCAGCGCCGAACCAGGCCACGCCCAGTCCCGTCCGCCGCGCGATCGGCATCACCCTCGCGGTCATCGCCGTCGTCGTGGTGGGCTTCTTCGTCTTCGCGAGCCTGTTCGCCGATTGGCTGTGGTTCGATCAACTGGGCTTCAGCGGCGTGCTCGTCACGCAGTGGACCGGGCGGGTCGTGATGTTCCTCGTGGGGTTCCTCGCGATGGCCCTCCCCGTCTTCGCGGCGATTCAACTCGCCTACCGGCTCCGCCCCGTCTACGCACGCCTGTCGTCGCAGCTCGACCACTACCAGGAAGTCGTAGAACCGCTCCGCCGCCTCGCGATGTGGGGGATTCCGGTCTTCTTCGGCTTCTTCGCCGGTTTCGCCGCGTCTGCGCAGTGGGAGACGGTGTGGCTTTGGGCGAACGGCGGCGACACCGGCACGACCGACCCCGAGTTCCAGATGGACATCGGGTTCTACCTGTTCTCGGTCCCGTTCTTCTCGGCCGCGCTGGGCTTCGTCTCCGCGGTCCTCCTCGTCTGCCTCGGTGTCACGGCGCTCGTCAGCTACCTCTACGGGTCGGTGCGGGTCGGTCAGCGGGAGCTCCGGATCTCGAAGGCCGCACGTATCCAGCTCGCGATCATCGCCGGTCTCTACCTCCTCGTCCAGGGTGCGAGCCTCTGGCTCGACCGCTTCAAGACGCTCACCTCCTCGAGCGATCGCATCACGGGTGCGAGCTACGTGGACGTGCACGCCGTGATCCCCGGACTCACGATCCTCTCGATCGCGGCCGCGATCGTCGCGGTCCTGTTCTTCGTCACGGCCGTCATCGGTCGATGGCGCTTCCCGCTCATCGGCACGGCGCTGCTCATCGTGTCCTCGCTCGTCGTCACCGTCGCCTACCCGTTCCTCGTGAACCAGTTCCAGGTCGTGCCCAACCAGGAGACGCTGGAGAGTCCGTACTACCAGCGCAATATCGACGCGACGAAGGCTGCGTACGGCATCGACGGCCTCGAGAAGAGCGACTTCAAAGCGGCGACGGATGCCGAGCCGGGGCAGCTGCGCGAGGACGCCGACACGACGGCATCCATTCGCATCATGGACCCGGCGATCATTCCGCCGACCGTCCGCCAGCTCGAGCAGTACCGCCCTTATTACAAGTTCTCCGACCCGCTCGACGTCGATCGCTACCAGATCGACGGTCAGACGCAGGACGCTGTCGTGTCGGTCCGTGAGCTCAACCTCGACCAGCTCGGAGCCGCGGCCACGTGGTACAACACGACGCTCGTGTACACGCACGGCTACGGCATGGTCGCCGCGAAGGGCAACGACCGGGCGGCGGACGGCAACCCGGTGTTCATGGAGCGCGGCATCCCGACGGCGGGTTCCCTCACCGACGAGACCGGCTACGAGCCTCGGGTGTACTTCGGCGAGTCGTCCCCGACCTACTCGATCGTCGGCGGGCCCGAGGGCGGCACCGACATCGAGCTCGACTACCCGCGCGGTGAGGACGGCGCGGCACAGACTAAGACGACGTTCACGGGCAATGGCGGACCGAAGATCGGCAATCTCTTCAACCGCCTCATCTACGCGCTCAAGTTCCAGTCGACCGACATCCTGCTTTCCGACGCGATCAACGCCGACTCGCAGATCCTCTACGACCGCGATCCGCTGACGCGCGTGCAGAAGGTGGCACCGTACCTCGAACTCGACAACGACCCCTATCCGTCGATCGTCGACGGCAAGATCGTGTGGATCGTCGACGGCTATACCCTGAGCGCGAACTACCCGTATTCGTCGATCGTGAGCCTGCGCGATGCGATCAGCGACACGACGAACACGACGCCGCGCGTCGCGCTCGACGATGTCAACTACATCCGCAACTCGGTCAAGGCGACGGTGGACGCGTACTCGGGCGAGGTGACGCTCTACGCGTGGGACGACACCGACCCCCTGCTGCAGGCCTGGCAGAAGGTCTACCCCTCGACGCTCAAGCCGGTGTCGGAGATGTCCGCCGACCTCATGAGCCACGTGCGCTACCCGACGGACCTCTTCAAGGTCCAGCGCGCGATGCTCGGGACGTATCACGTCGACGACGCGGCTTCCTTCTACGCGCGCGACAACGCGTGGAAGACGCCGAACGACCCGGTCTCGCAGGCCGACGTGCTGCAGCCGCCGTACTACCTGTCGATGAAGATGCCGGGCCAGGAGGCGCCGACCTTCTCGATGTTCACGTCGTTCATCCCCGCCGCCGAGGGCGACGGCGCACGCAACGTGCTGATGGGCTATCTCGCGGTGGATTCCGACGCCGGCAGCACGGCGGGGCAGAAAGCGGCGGACTACGGCAAGTTGCGGATGCTCGAGATCTCCGCGGACGTGAGCGTTCCGGGGCCCGGTCAGGTGCAGAACACGTTCAATTCCGATCAGCAGATCTCCTCGCAGATCAACCTGCTCAAGCAGGGCCAGTCGGAGGTTCTCAACGGCAACCTGCTGACCCTCCCTGTCGGCGGCGGTCTGCTGTACGTGCAGCCCGTGTTCGTCCAGGCATCCAGCGGGACCCAGCTGCCCGCGCTCCGCAAGATCCTCGTCGCGTTCGGCGACAAGGTCGCGTTCGAGGACACCCTGCAGGATGCCCTCGACGCGCTGTTCGGCGGTGACTCGGGCGCCTCGACGGGCGACAACAACGTCACGCCGACGCCGAACCCCTCGGAGTCGGGCGACGGATCGGGCGAGACGGGCGGCACGGGCACGGACGTCCAGTTCCAGGCGGCGTTGAAGGAGGCGCAGGCGGCGATGACCGCGCGGGATGCCGCGCTCAAGGCCGGCGACCTCACGGCGTTCGCCGCCGCCGACGCCCAGCTGACCGCCGCCGTGCAGAAGCTGCTGGCGCTCAGCGGCGGGAACTGACCTCGGTCGCGGTGAGCCGGCCCGAGCTCAGCGGATCAGGGCGTACCAGATCAGCAGCAGCGTGACCGCGAATCCCGTGAACTGGTTGAGCCACAAGAAGCGGTCCCAGCCGCGGGTGGCGGTGGATGCCGTGGCATCCGTCACGGCTCGGAACGGCCACACGGTCGCGAGGTAGGGGAGCGCGAGGAGCGCCGCGAGCGGTCCGGGCCAGCTCACAGCGAGCATCGCTGCGCCCGCGAGGGCGTACGCGATGAGGGCGAACCACACCGTGCGGCGCGCGCCGAAGGCGGTCGCGATCGACGCGATGTCTGCCTCGCGATCGGCGACGACATCCTGGACGGCGCCGAAGGCGTGCGAGGCGACACCCCACAGTCCGAAGGCGACGAGGAGCAGGACGAGGGACGGCGTCCAGGTCGCGCCGGCGAGCACGAGGCCGTAGACGGCGGGGGAGAAGAAGTGGATGCTGCTGGTCACCGAGTCGGCGACGGGACGCTCCTTCAGGCGCAGCGGCGGCGCCGAGTAGAAGACGACGAAGAAGAGGCTCAGCGTCAGCACGACCCATGATGCGGGTGAGCCGACCACCACGAGGAAGACGACGAACGGCAGGCACGACAGGGCGGCCGCCCACAGGGTCACCCGGTGGAAGCGGCGGTCGAGCACGGCGCCGTGCGCGCCTCCCTTGCGCGGATTGCGCAGATCGGACTCGTAGTCGAAGACATCGTTGATGCCGTACATCGCGAGGTTGTAGGGCACCAGGAAGAAGAGCGTGCCGACGATGAGGGTCGCGTCGAGGCGTCCTGTCGTCAGCAGGTACGCCGCGGCGAAGGGATAGGCGGTGTTGATCCAGCTGACCGGGCGCGACGCGAGGAGGAGCTGACGGATCACGCGACGCCCTCCTCGGCGGCGGATCGCACCGGCGGCACGGGACGCGGGGCGAGGAGCGTCCGCACCGCGGGCACGAGGAATGCCGCCGCGACCGGGTAGGCGAAGTCCTCGAGGGGCGCGAGGCCGATGCGGATGCCACTGATGAGGTGCTCCGGATAGGTGAAGAGGTCGGCGGCGATCATGACGTTGTCGAAGATCGCGGTGAGCGCGACGAGCACGATCGCGGTCAATGCCGACGCGCGCATGCGGCGCGCGAATCCCGGGCGCATCGCGCTCGCCGCCGTCACGATGCCCGCGACCACGAGAAACGGCAGCACGATCAGGGCGTACGTCACGAGGCGCTCCTCGGAGCGCTGGATGTGCGTCGGCGCGCGCGCAGGCGCAGGAACGCCGCGTGCGCGACGAGCGCGAGATAGCTGAGGAATGCGAGGAAGACGGGCTCCTCGACGGGGAGGTGCGGCGCGAGGTCGACGCCGAGGAGCAGCGAGCTCTCGCCGCGCACGAAGACCCCGGCGGCGATTCCCGCGGCATCCCACGCCAGAAAGAACGCCGTACCGCACACCGTCGTGAGCGCGGTCGTGACGGGAGCGGCCCAGAAAGCCAGGCGAAACCGCGCGTCGAGCACGGCGATGCCGCCGATCGAGACGATCAGGCACAGCAGGTAGAGCCCCGGCATCATTGCTTCCCGACGCGCGCGGGTTCGGGAAGCCGCGCCGCGCCGCGCTCGCCGCGCAGACGCTTCACGACGAGCTCGGCGGAGATGAGACACATCGGCAGTCCGATGCCGGGGAGCACCGAGGTGCCTGCGTAGAGCAGGTCGTCGACTTTCGCGGAGGCTCCGCGCGGACGGAACACGGCACTCTGCCCCAGCGTGTGGGCGAGCCCGAGCGCGCCCCCGCGCCACGCCCCGAGATCTTGCTCGAAGTCGGCCGGAGCGATGGTGCGCCGCACGCGCACGCGCGCGGCGAGGTCGTCGATGCCGCACCACTGCGCGATCTGCGCGATGACGCGGTCGGCGGCGCGTTCGATCGCCTCGTCGCCGGCGCCGTCGATGCCCCCGTGGCCGAGTTCGGGAGCAGCCGCCATCGGGACGAGCACGAACAGGTTCTCGCTCCCCCCGGGCGCAACCGTGTCGTCCGTGGCGGACGGTCGGCAGATATAGATGGATGCCGGATCGGGAATGCGACCCGGGGACCCGAAGACGTCCGCGAAATTCCGGTCCCAGTCCCGCGCGAACAGGAGGGTGTGGTGAGCGAGCTGCGGGAGCTCGCCCTCGACGCCGAGGAGGATGAGGAGGGCCCCCGGGCCCGGATTGCGGCGCTGCCACCAGCGCTCCGAATACGAGCGCTCGGTCGCGGGCAGCAGAGCGTGCTCGGTGTGGTGCAGGTCGGCGGTCGACACGACGAGATCGGCGTGATGCTCGGTGCCGTCGGCGAGACGGACGCCACGGGCGCGGCCCCCCGCGACGAGGATGCGTTCGACCGGGGCGCCCGTCCGCACGGTCGCGCCCTCCCCGCGGGCGAGTCGCGCGATCGCGGCGATGAGGGCGGTGAAACCACCGCGCGGGTAGCGCACGCCGTCGTCGAGGTCGAGGTGGCTCATGAGGTGGTAGAGCGCGGGAGCGGTGTCGGGGGAGGCGCCGAGGAAGACCGCGGGGTATCCCAGGATCTGGCGCAGGACGGGGTCGGAGAACGAGCGCGCCACGTGGTCCTCGAGGGTGCGCGTGAGCAGCGGCACCAGCCGGGGCAGCTGCGTCGTCACCGCCGGGTCTGCGAGCCCGCCGTACGAGGCGTACGTGTCGTAGAGGAAGCGGTCGACGGCGAGATCGTACGCGCTGCGCGCCGAGTCGAGATACTCGTCCAGGCGCACCCCGGCCCCGGGTTCGCGCTCATCGAACAGCGCCCGGGCAAGAGCGCGGCCGCTGCGCACGTCAACGGGCGTGCTCCCGCTGTCCGTGCCCTCGGCGTCCGGCTGCGGATACACGCGGTACGCGGGGTCGAGAGTGACGAGGTCGAGTTCGGCGTCGGCGGTCGTGCCGAGCAGGCGGAAGAAGTGCTCGAACACCTCGGGCATGAGGTACCAGCTGGGTCCGGTGTCGAAGCGGAAGCCCCCGGACTCCCACGAGCCGGCACGGCCGCCGAGCTCGTCGCGTGCTTCGAACAGCGTGACAGACCAGCCGTCCCTGGCGAGGAGTGCCGCCGTCGCGAGCCCGGCGATCCCGCCGCCGACGATCGCTGCGGTGCCGGGTCGGCGCCCCGCACGGCCGGAGGTACCGCGCCGCCGGCCGCTCACGCGCCGCTCCGCCGCGGAGGCACGCCGGCGAACGCCTTCGCGGCGATCGTCGCCTTCACCGGAGCCGGAACCGACACGCGGGCGTCGCCGGAGTCCCCACGCAGACGGTGGGCGAGCTCGGCGAAGAGGCCGTGCGCCGTCGTGACGGCGCGCCGGCAGTCTGCGGGGAGCCCGCTGATCGCGGCCGCCGCAACATCGAGGTCGGCGTCGATGCGGTCGAGCACCGCGGCGCGCGTCTCGTCACCGCCCGCACCGCCGCCGTCGAGGCCGAGGTAGTCGCGGCCGAGGCGTCCCCTGTCGTCGGCGAAGTCGCGCAGGAAATTGACATCCTGGAATGCCGCGCCGAGGCGACGGGCACCCTCGACGAGCCCAGGGTCCGGGTCGACCGGGAATGCGCGACCCGCGTTGACGAAGACCTGCAGGCACATCAGGCCGACGACCTCCGCCGACCCGTAGACGTATTCTTCGTGTGAGGCCGCGTCGTGCCGCGAGCGCTCGAGATCGGTGCGCATCGAGGCGAAGAACGGGCGCGTGAGATCGGCGCCGATGCCGCACTCCACCGCGGCGAGAGCGAATGCGTGGATGACGAGGTCGGTGCTGAAACGCCGCTCGACGGCGGCGTTTGTCTCGGCCTCGAACGCGTCGAGGAGATCCCGCTGCTCCTGTGCTGAGACGCCCTTGACCGCGGCGGCCCCGTCGACGATCTCGTCGGCGACGCGCACGAGCGCGTAGACGCTCCGGACGTGTGTGCGCACGCGCGGGCCGAGGAGGCGCGTCGCGAGCGCGAAGGACGTCGAGTACGACGAGATGACAGCTGCCGCGGCATCCTGCGCGCACCGGTCATACGGCGTCGGCGTCGTCATGGGATGCGCCGCTCGATCGCGGTGGCGATGTCGGCGAGAAGGGCGGCGGCGTCGCCCGGGACCTCGGGTGAGGCGGCGCGGACGCGGGCGCGGCGGAGTCCCTCGTGGATGAGGGCGACGAGATCGTCGCGCGCGCCGCTGCGCTCCAGCTCGCGCTGCGCGCGGCGGACCGCGATCGGGCCCGTGTGCGCGACGGCGAGGGCGGAGCTCACCTCCGGCCACGCGCCGGAGCGGCGGGCGAGGCCGATGAGGGGTGTCCGCTTCGCCTCACGGAGGTCGGCACCCGGGTCGCGGCCGGCCTGGCGACGTGATCCGAAGGTGCCGATGAGATCGTCGACGAGCTGGAAGGCGAGGCCGAGGTCGGCGGCGGATGACGCGAGATCCCGCTGCGCATCGGGCGATGCGCCCGCGAGGATCGCGCCCGCCACCAGCGGTGCTTCGAACGAGTAGACCGCGGTCTTGTCGTGCGCCACGCCGAGCAGCTCATCGGTGTCGGGGACATCGATACGCGCGGCGTTCTCTACGTCGGCGAGCTCGCCGGCGGCGGAGACGAGGATCGCGTCGTCGAGCACCGAGAAAAGTCGCGCCCGCACGCCGACGGGGATCTCCGCGACGGCGATGAGGCGCGTCGCCTCGAAGAGAAGGAGGTCACCTGCGAGGACAGCGGCCGCGTCACCGACGGTCGCCGCGTCGTCTGCGCTAGCGCCGAGCGCCCGCGCACGCGCGCGGAAGCGTCCCGCCACGTTCGGCGACCCGCGCCGCTCCAGGTCGCGGTCAATGAGATCGTCGTGGACCACGAACCCCGTGTGGAGGAGTTCGAACGCGGCAGCGATCTGCCAGAGTGCGGGACCGGGGACGCCGCCGAAGGCGCGGAAGGCGGCGACGACGAGCGCCGGTCGCAGTCGCTTACCGTCGACGCCCGCGGCCGCGGCGGCGTCGGCGAGGGCGCGAGCGCCGTCTCCGAGTGCTGCGCTGCGGCGGGCGAGGCGCTCCAAGGAGTCGCGGATCGCGGCATCCACTTGGGCGCGGTCGTCGTCGTCGATCTCGATCACGACGGGCCTCCCACGGAGGCTACTGCGGAGGGAACGGGCGTGTAGGCGCTCAACTGTTCGGACTGCAGGACGAGCCACGGGCTGAACGCCCAGGGTGTCGCCTGCAGCGCCGCGCCGAGCCGTGTCGGGTCGACCCACGCGTACTCGGCGACCTCGGCCGGATTCGGTCGCGGCTCGTCGGTCGCGAACGCCGTGTAGACCGGGCAGATCTCGTTCTCGACGGTGCCGCCGGCATCCGTCGCGCGGTACCGGAAACGCGGAAGGACCACCTCGACGCGCTGGAGCGTCAGACCGAGCTCGTTGCCCGCATGTCGGGCTATAGCGCCTTCGATGCTCTCGCCGGGCTGCGGGTGCCCGCAGAAGGAGTTCGTCCAGACGCCCGGCCACGTCCTCTTCACGAGAGCGCGGCGTGTCACGAGCACCCGCCCGTCTGCATCGAACACATGGCAAGAGAAGGCCAGGTGCAAGGCGGTCTCGGTGCCGTGGACGGTAGCCTTGGGAGCCGCCCCGATCGGGCTCCCGTCGTCGTCGAGCAGGACGACCAGATCGCCTGCAGCGTCGGTGGGGGACACGATCTCTCCTATTGCTAGTTTATCTAGCGATTTTCAGAGATACTACCGGGGAGAGAGGGAGGTGTCCACACGGTGAGCGAGCGATGGATGCCACGCACGCCCAGGGACGAGCTCGTGCTTGAGGCGATGGAGGCGGTGCGCGCCTTCACCGACTCCATGGACCGCATGTACGGCGGGGTCCGCGACGACATGGACATGAACGCCTCGGACGTCGCGGCTCTGCGCATGCTGGTCGTGAGAGAACGTCGCGGTGAGTGGGTGTCACCGCATGAGATCGCGAGCCATCTCTCCATCTCGACGGCGTCCACGACCAAACTGCTCGACCGTCTCTCCGAACGGGGGCACGTCGTGCGGCGTCCGCATCCGCATGACGGACGCTCCCGGATCGTCGTGCTCACCGACCTCGCGCGACAGGAGTTCTTCGCGCACTTCGGGCAACGCATGCGCCGAATGCGCGACGCCATGGAGGATTTCGACGACGATGAACTGCGTGCCGTGATCAGGTTTCTGAGCGGGGTCGGAACGGCGCTCGAGGAGTGACGGCGCGCGGAGAGCAACTCTCGGGGAAGCAAAGAAGGCGTCCCGCCAAGCGGGACGCCTTCCTCATCTGGGCGTGAGGAACGGATCGGTGACAACTGATCGTTAGTGCCGGGAGGTGCTGGCGGGGAGGATGTCATCATGCCCGGTCCCTATCCCAAAGAGTTCCGCGAGGACGTCGTCGCGGTCGCTCGTCGCCGTGAGAGCGGCGTCACCATCAAACAGATCGCGACTGATTTCGGTATCAGTGAAGCGACCCTGCAGAACTGGCTCCGCCAAGCCGACGTCGAAGAAGGCAACCGGCCCGGTCAGACCGCCGCGGACGCGGCCGAGGCGCGAGAGTTGAAGAAGCGGATCCGGTTGCTCGAGCAGGAGAACGAGGTCCTCCGTCGTGCGGCGGCGTATCTGTCGCAGGCGAATCTGCGCCTGGGTGGCTCCCCAAAATGACGTACCCGCTCGTATCTGAGCTCGCCGCTGCGGGGATCCCCGTGACGGTGTCGTGCCGGGTCCTCAAGCTCGCAAGACAGCCCTACTACCGGTGGAGAGGCGACCCGGTCCGGGACGCGGACATGCTCCGCGCGTATCGGATCAACGCGCTCCACGACGCGCACCACGACGATCCGACGTTCGGGTACCGATACCTCGCCGACGAAGCCCGCCGGGCGGGGTGGCGGATGAGTCGGCGGACGGCGTGGAAGCTGTGCTCGCAGGCCGGGATCCTCTCGTCCGCGCAACGCCGCCGGCGCGGGAAGGGCAAGAAAGCCGGACCGCCCGTGTTCGACGATCACATCGAGCGCGTGTTCCGCGCCGATGCCCCAAACCGGCTCTGGCTCACCGATATCACGGAGCATTGGACGACTTGGATTCCAGCAGTCGTCGCAACGGTGTGAATTATCCCGGGCTCAGTAAAGCACTCATCCGCTCCGTCGGTGTGTCCCAGCCGAGCGCTTTGCGCGGCCGGTCGTTCAGTTCGTCGGCAATCGCGGCGAGGGCCTCAGCGTCGTGTGTGCGGAGGTTTGTGCCTTTGGGGAGATATTGCCGGAGCAGCCCGTTGGTGTTCTCGTTCGTGCCGCGCTGCCAGGGTGAAGCACGCTCGCAGAAGTAGACCGCCATGTCCGTCGCGAGGGAGAAGGCCCGGTGCTCGCTCATCTCGGCGCCCTGATCCCAGGTGAGGGTCTTCTTCAGCGCGACCGGCATTGCCTGCAGGGCGGTGACGAGGCTGTCGCGAACAGCATCGGCAGTGCGCTCGATCGGGAGATGGCCAAGGACCACGTAGCGCGTGGTCCTTTCAACGAGTGTCGCGACAGCTGACCCGCTGCCGGCGCCGACGATCAGGTCACCTTCCCAATGCCCCGGGATCGTGCGGCCCTCGACGTCGGCGGGGCGCTGGGAGATCGGTGTCATCTCGTCGACGAACCTGCTCGTGCGCGTCTGTGGGTCACGGTGCGGTTTGCGGCGCGAGCGGCCGCGACGCAGTGAGCCTGCCATCTCGTGTCTCAGCTCTCCATGCGCGTGGACGTAGATGGCCTGGTAGATCGTCTCGCAACTCACGCGCATCCCCGGGTCATGGGGAAAGTCTCGCTGAAGCCGATGACGGATCTGCTCCGGCGACCATCGCTTCTTGAGCTTGGCGGCAACATAGTCCCGCAGCGGCCCGTCGACGGTGAGCTTCGCTGCCCGCGGGCGCTCACGCCGCTTCACGGAGACGCGGTGCGCCGTGTGAGGCAGATAGCCCACCCGGCTGACTGTGTTGCGTCTCACTTCACGGCTGATCGTCGAAGGCGCCCGGCCCATCACCGCCGCGATCTTCCGGATCGACAGACCCGTCATCATCAGGTCCTTCAGCCGTTCTCGCTCGAGGAGGCTGAGGTAGCGGGCGTCGATGACCTGCTCGACGCGAGCAATGGGCACGCGTTCGCCTTGCACCCATGCGGTTCTCGGGTTCTTCACGTTCGCCAGGACCTCCTCGGGCCGGTAGAGCACCACTCTGCCGTCGGGGTAGACCCGGCCCTTCGAGAACACGCGGATACCCTTGTCCCAGTCCAGCGCCTGATGCGACTCGACACCCAGCCGTTGGGCGGCCTCACGGCGCGATACGCCCTCACCTCGAAGCTTGAGGAACTCCTGCCGCCTCGCGTCCGCGTAAGCGCCCGTGAAGATCCCCGCCCTATGCGCCCAGGCGTAGCACGTGACCCGGTTGAAGCCGAGTTCGCGTGCGACCGCCGAGACGTTGCCGCTCACAGCGAGCCGTCGGAAGAACTCCGCCTTATCCTCCGCGGTGTGCTTACGCTGCGTGCCCCGCGGCGTCGACAACCCCGCCTGCTTCATCCATCGATACCCGCGATCCGGACTCACCCCCGCGGCCAGCGCAGCCGCCCGCACCGACCCGCCCCGATCGATCAACGCCAGAAACGCCAACCTCTGCTGCTCCGTGTACTCCCTCGCCGGCATCTCCGCTCCTCGCCGCTGATGTTGCGACGACTGCTGGAATCCAAGCGAGCGAAGGCAAGCTGTACTGCTGCGCGATCAAGGACGTGTTCTCCAACCGGATCGTCGGGTACTCGATCTCGAACCGGATGACCGCGAAACTCGCCGTCGACGCCGTCCGAAACGCCGTCGCGCGCCGCGGTGAGGTCGCTGGCTGCATCCTGCACGCCGACAGGGGCAGCCAGTTCCGCAGCCGGGCGATGGCCCGGGAACTGCGCCGTCACGACATGGTCGGATCGATGGGCCGCGTCGGCGCCGCCGGGGACAACGCCGCGATGGAGAGCTTCTGGTCGCTGCTCCAGACGAACGTGCTCAACCAGCAGCGCTGGGACACACGGCAGGAGCTGCGACTCGCGATCGTCGTCTGGATCGAGCGGAAGTACCACCGCCAGCGAGCACAGGACACCCTCGGCGGCTTGACGCCCATCGAGTTCGAAGCCAAGCTAGCCGAGCCGCTCACACTCGCGGCCTAAACCGAAATTGTCACCAGTTCGTTCCTCACGCCCCCCTGCAAGTTTGTGGGGCGTGGCAGCAGCGACGGCGTCACTGAGAGGATGGCGAACGTGAGCCCGATGATGGACCCGATCGGGTCGAGCGTCCACCATCGCGCGCGGCGCAAGGCACGGCGAGTGCGATCGTCTCCGGGCTCGTTCAGGTCCATCGCCTAGTCCGTCTCTTCTTCAGGTGTGTGGGGGGGCACTGAGGTGCACACCGGTGCCGGTCAATGGATGAGAGCCTTGAGGGCGATGATGAGACCTCCGAATGCGGCCGTGATCATCGCACCGCCGAGACGTGCCCATGGGCTACGGAGGCGGGCTGCGGTGACTGCCCACCCGAGGAATCCGAGGAGCAGCACATCAATCAGGAGCGCCAGCCAGACGGCGTCAACGGGTCGCAGCACACCGAGCACGCCGAGAAGCAACACGAGCACCGGGATGAAACCGATCACCAGCATGCCGAGCGACTCCCCTATCCCGGCGCGCAGGGCGGCCGGGAATGAGAGACGGTGGTGGCTCATCTCTGCCAGCGTGGCCGCATAGGCGTGCGCAGCAAAGAACACCAGCAAGGTGCCTACGACTGCGAGCAGCGCCTCCCAGGAGCTGCCAGTGAGGTTGCGTGTCACGACGATGACACCGGACACCACGATCAGCCCGTAGATCCCACCCGCCGAAGAAACGAGCTCCATGAAGCGCGCGCCTCCGCGACCCTTCGGAGGCTCTGTGAGGCCGGACGCCGACACTACTGGGATGCCTTGGCGAGCGATCCAATCTCCGTGCCGGAGGCATCGCTCACGTGCAGCGTGTCACCGTCGATGCGCGCAGTGTCGAGATCCATCAGCCAGGTGTCGACGTCTGGGCAGGCCATCATCGTCGTCGCGACCTCCCCAAAGTCGATCACGTCACCGTCCTGTTCCCAGCTACCGCTGAGACGGTTACAGCCGTCCGTGCCGGAGAGCATCCCGCCCTCTTCGAGCACGAGGTGCGGCTGCCCGTCACCATCCTCTCCCCAGGTTCCCGTCACCTCCGCAGATGGCGTCGAGCACGAGGTGAGCGCGAACAGGGCGATCCCGGCAACCGCCAAGACCTTGATGCGGCTCTTTGTGGAAATCACGTCTGCACTCCTGCGTGTTCATTGTTCCGGGTCCGCTGCCCATCATATCGGCGCGTACTTACGTCATTGCAGGTAACTGCACCCTCGGTGCGCAACTTGCCGCCGATAAGATCACTAATAGACGAACCCGCCGTACACGCTTACAAGCAAGAGCCCGAGGAACCCGATGACCACAACCACCACACCAGCCACCGCACCTGCGAAGGGAGCGCGTCTCGCACTGCTGATCGGCGGGCTTGCGGCCGTCGGCTTCGGCATCGCCGTGCTCGCCTGGCCCACCAAGGCAGCGGTCGCATTGACCGGCGTCATCGCCCTCTACGCGATCATCGCAGGCGTTGTCTACGCAGCCCTCGGCCTCTTCTCCAAGGGCCTCGGTGCGGGCGGCCGGATCGGCCATGTGCTCCTCGGTGTCCTCTACGTGATCGCTGGCGTGTATGCCTTCTCGTCACTGCAGCAGTCTGCTGCGTTTCTCGCGCTGTTCTTGACGATCCTGGTCGGCGTCATGTGGGTCATCGAGGGCTTCACGGCGCTGTTCACTCTCGGTCAGTCTGGTTCTAAGGTCCTCACGATCGTGTTCGCGATCCTCTCCGTCATCGCCGGGTTCACGCTCTTGAGCAGTCCGCTCTGGGGCGCCGTGTTCCTGTGGTGGTTCCTCGCCATCGCTCTCATCGTGCTCGGCGCGTTGAACGTGATCCGTGCGATCGCGGGGAAGAAGGCCTAACCCATGGCAACCGAACAGTTCGCGGGCCCCATCGACTACCTCGTGTTCGTCTTCGACGAGCACGCAGACCTCGGCGAGGGTCTTGCCGCTCTCCTCAATCGGGTGCAGCAGGGCATCATCGAGATCCTTGACATCGAGCTCATCGGCCGAGACGAGGCGGGTGCACCCGTCAAGCGCGCGTTCGCCGACCTCGACGGCGTCACCGGCATCGACACCTCGACATTCGACGGAGTCGAGAGCAGCATTCTCGACACGGACGACCTCACTGGCATCGCCTCAGAGCTCGCAGAGGACCAGATTGCCCTCGCCGTCGTCTACGAAGACCGCTCGCTCGCGGTCGCCGCAGGCGCGTGGGCGGCAGCGGGCGGCGTAGAACTATTCTCGGGCGGAATCGCCATCGAGGATCTCGAACGAGCACTCAACGAAGGGAATCAGTCATGAGTCTCCTCCGCACCGCAGCGCGCGCATCCGTCGCAACACGGGTCATCGGGAGCACCCACCGCCGCCAGCAACAACGCTGGGCCGCGCAGGACACAGCTGCCGCCGCTCTCGCTGCAGCGGCTGCTCCTCCGGAGCCCGTCGCACCGCCCGCACCGGCACCCGCTGGGGGCAGCACTTCGGTTCTCGACCAGCTCGCGCAGCTCGGCCAGCTCCGGGACGCGGGCGTGCTCACTGAAACTGAGTTCGAGGCGCAGAAGCAGCGCGTCCTCTCCGGCGCGTAGACGCGCGCCGTTCCGAAGAGGGTGCTCGATTGTCTCGACTGAGCACCCTCTTCGCGTTCGTCGGCCTCTACCGGCAGCCGACCGTCCGTTCCGCAAGCCGGTCGTGGTCTCGAACGACGATCCCGTTCGCCAAAAGGCGAAGGCTCTGGACGTTCTAGTGATTAGCAGGTCGAGTTCATGTCCATCGTCTCTAAAGAAGCCGGCGATTCTGGCGAGGGGAGTCTTTCATGAGCGACCTGCCAATGATTCGCATCGGCGACGGCTCGAGCAACGAGAACTACCGCACCTGCGCCGTCTGCGGCCGTGACTGCGAGCCTGAGATATTCGAGGGCGGCGAGGGCGTTGGCATTCGGGTCGCGTTCTCGTGCCCTGAGCAGGGCCTGCACGGCGTCACAGACCCGTTCGAGGGGATGAGGTAGGCCGTGCTCTCCGCTCCGCTCCGAGCAGCGGGCAGGCCCGTCCGCCGCTCCGCTTCGGACAGGCCCATGAGCCACGACATCCGCGTGATCTCGGGAGTATCACGCAGTATCACGGCGGAATCGCTTTAGCCTAGTCCTTAGCGTAGTTCGGTACTTTCAACCGAAAACCCAACAGCCCCTGATCTGGTTTTCACCTGATCAGGGGCTGTTTTTCGTTGCGGGGACAGGATTTGAACCTGCGACCTCTGGGTTATGAGCCCAGCGAGCTACCGAGCTGCTCCACCCCGCGGCACAAGATAAGAGCCTAGCACGGGTTTCGAGTGCTCGTGACCCGGGGCACGTTGCAGGCATCCGGGTGGCGCGGGAGGATGAGGTCGTGACCGCTCCGACTCCACCTCCGTCATCGCGCCGCGACGCCCGCGACGGCGACGACCGGGTCGACGGGCGCGATGAAACGCCCAACGAGCGCGCCGACCGCAACTGGAGCGAGCTGCTGCAGGAGCTCCGTGTGCTGCAGACGGGCACGCAGATCCTCACGGGCTTTCTCCTCGCTGTCGCATTCCAGCCGGCGTTCGCCGATCTGGGCGATATCGAGCGGGCGCTGTATCTGTGCCTCGTCGTTGTGGCTGTCGTGAGTGCGATCGTCGCCCTCGCCCCGGTCGCCCTCCACCGCATGCTCTTCGCACGTCGCGAGAAGCGCGTCGTCGTCGCATACGGACATGCGGCGCTCGTCACCGCTCTCGTGACGGTGTCCTTCCTGCTCGTCGGCGTCGTCGCATTCGTGTTCGACGTCGTCGTCGGCGGCGCTGCCGCATGGATCGCGGCCGGTGGAGCCGCGACCGCCGTCGTCGTGCTCTGGCTCGCGATCCCGCTCACGCTTCGGAAGGAGAGTGCCTTGCGATGACTGCGCCCCTCGTCGAGGATGCCGCCGACGCCCCTGTCGGCGTCGCCGTCGCCCAGTTCGCACCCACCGCTGACACGACCGCCAACATTGCCGCGATCGCGGCGCTCGTCGAGCGCGCTCGCGCGCGCGGAGCGGACGTCGTCCTGCTGCCGGAGTATGCGAGCTACTTCGTCGACCCCTTCGACGAGACTCTCGCTGCCCACGCCGAGCCGGTCGTCGGCCCCTTCACCGAGGCGCTGCGGGAGCTCGCCGCGGTCCACGACGTGGTCATCGTCGCCGGCCTTCTGGAGAGCGCGTCGGAAGGACGCGTGCGGAACACCGTCGTCGCCGTGGGCGCGGTCGGCGTCCTCGCCGCGTCGCGGAAGCTCCACCTGTACGACGCGTTCGGGCAGCGCGAGTCCGATTGGATCGCGGCGGGAGATATCGCGGAGCCGGAGACGTTCGTGCGCCGCGGCATCCGATTCGCCCTCATGACCTGTTACGACCTGCGCTTCCCGGAGGTCGCGCGAACGCTTGCCGACACCGGTGCGGACGTCATCCTCACAGCGGCCGAGTGGGTGCGCGGCCCGCTCAAGGAACACCATTGGCGGACGCTTCTGCACGCGCGGGCGATCGAGAACACGCTCTACGTGGCGGGCGCCGACCATCCGCCACCTCTGGGCGTGGGTATTTCGGTCGTCGTCGACCCGCAGGGCGTCGAGATCGCCGGCGTCGGTGTGACGACCGACGTCGCCGTCGGGTTCGTCGACCGCGCGAGCATCGAGCGGGTGCGGCGGCTCAACCCCGCCCTCGCCCTCCGCCGCTTCCGCGTCGTGCCACGCAGCGCGCTGCCGGACTGATCCCCCTCCGTCGTCGCCGGGGAATGTCAGGCGAGGGAGCGGAGGCGCTCGGAGGCATCGGTGATGACCTCCACGCGCTTGCAGGCCGCGAATCGGACGAGGCTCGTATAGTCCTCGCGGTGCGCGGGCGAGACGAACGCCGTGAGCGGGATGCCGACGACTCCGACTCGTTCGGGGAGGCGACGGCAGAAGTCCGCGGCATCCTCGCCGTCCGTGAGGAACGGCGCTGCGTCGGCGACGGTGAAGTACGAGCCGGAAGGCGTCGAGACCGCGAGGCCCGCTGCGCGGAGGCCGTCGCCGAGGAGGTCGCGTTTGACGCGCAGGGTCTGCGCGATGCCGGTGAAGAACTCATCCGGCAGCCCGAGCCCAGTGGCGATCGCGCTCTGGAAGGGCGTGCCGTTCGTGTAGGTCAGGAACTGCTTCACCGCCAGCACGGCGTCGACGAGATCGGCCGGCCCGGTGATCCAGCCGATCTTCCATCCCGTCGTGGAGAAGGTCTTGCCCGCGGATGAGATCGAGAGGGTGCGCTCGGCGGCTCCCGGGAGCGTCGCGATCGGCACGTGCGTGCCCTCGAAGACGAGGTGTTCATACACCTCGTCGGTCACGACGATCGCGTCGTGCCGTTCGGCGAGCCGGACGATCTCGGCGCGCACCTGCGCAGTGAAGACCGCGCCCGTGGGATTGTGCGGGTCGTTCACGAGGATGATCCGGGTGCGGTCGGTGACCGCCCGCGCGAGCGCGCCCGGATCGGGCTGGAAGTCGGGGAAGCGCAGTGGCACCGGGACGAGGCGCGCCCCGGCGAGCGCCGCGCACGCCGCGTAGGCGTCGTAGTAGGGCTCGAAGACGACGATCTCGTCATCGGGGCCATCGACGAGCGCGAGGATCGTCGCCGCGAGGGCTTCGGTCGCGCCCGCTGTGACGAGGATCTCGCGCTCGGGGTCCGGATCGAGCCCGTACCAGTGGTGCTGGTGCGCGGCGACGGCGTGCAGGAGTGCCGGCACCCCGCGGCCCGGGGCATATTGATTCGCACCGGCGGCGATGGCCGCCAAGGCGGCCTCGAGCACTTCGGCGGGACCGTCCTCGTCGGGAAAGCCCTGCCCGAGGTTGATGGCTCCCGTGCGGGTCGCGAGTGCCGTCATCTCGGCGAAGATCGTCGGCGCGGGGGAGTCGGCCGCGTCCAGCAGTCCGGCGCCCTGCGCCGTGCGGCGCCACGCGCCGGGAATCTCTCGCATCTCGCACACGCTACATGCATAGGCTCGTGGGGGTCACGGCATAACCAACACACAGAAACCCGCGCCATGCTGAATGTGTCTTGGGAAGAAGGAACCACTCATGAGCGACAACACCCCCACGTCGAATGACGCACAGCCGCACGATGCCGCGAACGCCGAGCGCCCGCCGGTGCCCGCGCAGCCTGCGGCCGACGCGGCATCCGCCGCCGCGCCGCAGCCGATGGCGCCGCAGCCGCCCGTCTCACAGCCCGCGCAGCCGTACGGTGCGCACGCGGCACCCGGCACGCACGCGGCGCCCGGCGCGCACGGCGGCCCCGGGGCACATGGCGGTCCGAACGCGTTCGGCGCCTACGCCTCGCAGCAGCCGTACACGCCGCCGCAGGCGAACGCGACGCAGCCCACGACCCCCTACGGCGCTCCGGGTTACGGTGCCCCCGCGTACGGGACCGCCCCCTACGGAGTCGGGACGGCCACGGCGACCGACGAGCACAGCGGCGCCGGCACGGGGGCATCGAGCGCTCCCGGGGCGAAGGTCGGCGCGGGCAAGATCGTCGGCATCATGGTCGCCGCGGCCCTCGTCGGCGGTGCGGCCGGTATCGGCGGCGCGGCTGCCGGAGCCTCGATCTTCCCGCAGTCGCAGACGGTCGTGACCTCGACCCCGCAGAACGTCACCGTCAACAACACCGATTCAGTCAACCAGACGACGGCGATCGCCGCGAAGGTCGTTCCGTCGGTCGTGACGATCTCGGCGTCGTCGGGTTCGTCGGGTGGCACGGGTTCCGGCGTCGTCCTCACCGAGGACGGCTACGTCGTCACCAACACGCACGTCGTGACTCTGGACGGCGAGACGGCCGACGCGAAGCTCACCGTGACGACCTCCGACGGCAAGGTCTACCAGGCCACCGTCGTCGGGACCGACCCGACGTACGACCTTGCCGTCATCAAGCTCGAGGATGCCTCCGGCCTCACGCCGATCACGTTCGGCGACTCCAGCAAGCTCAACGTCGGAGATCAGACGGTCGCCGTCGGTGCGCCCCTGGGGCTGTCGAACACCGTGACGACGGGCATCGTGTCGGCGCTCAACCGTTCGATCCAGATCGCGTCGTCGGCCGCGCCCGACAGCGGCGACCAGCAGGAGCAGACGCCGGGCCAGGGCGACTCGCCGTTCCAGTTCGATTTCGGTCAGGGGCAGCAGCAGTCGAACACGGGGTCGATCTCGATCGCGGTCGTCCAGACCGACGCGGCGATCAACCCCGGCAACTCCGGCGGTGCGCTCGTGAACAGCGCCGGCGAACTGGTCGGCATCAACGTCGCGATCGCGTCGGCGGGCGGATCCAGCTCGTCCGGTCAGTCGGGTTCGATCGGCGTCGGCTTCTCGATCCCGTCGTCGATCGTCAAGCGCATCGCCGATGAGCTCATCGCGGATGGTGCGGCCACGCACGGCCTGCTGGGCGCGATGGTGGGCAACGCCGCCGGTCAGGAGGGCGCCACCACGTCCGGTGCGTACATCAGCGAGGCAACCGCGGGCGGCGCCGCCGCGAGCGCGGGGCTGAAGAAGGGTGACGTCGTGACGAGCTTCAACGGCTTCCCGATCACCGACGCGACCGATCTCACCGCCCAGGTGCGCGCGCTCGCCGCCGGCAGCAGCGCCGACATCGTCTACATCCGCGACGGCAAGACCGCGACCGCGAAGGTCACGCTCGGAACCCTCACGCAGTAGCCTGCGGCCGCGCAGATCACTCCTGTTCTGCGACATCCGGAAGAAGGACGCCACCCCGCGATAGGCTCGCGGGATGGCGTCCTTCTCGTTCGGCGCCGGCAACGCCGGGAAGCTCCTGCGCATCCCGCTGTACGTCTTTGGCCGCGTCGTCACGGCGCTCGTGCCGCGCTCGGCCGATCTGTGGGTTTTCGGCTCTGCTGTCGGGCTCGCCGACGGAGCCTGGGCGCTGTGGCGTGAGGCCGCAGCCCAGGGGGAACGCGCAGTCTGGCTCACGGGGACGGATGCCGAAGCGGCGCTCGCGCGCGAGCGCGGCATCCCGTCCGCCCCGAAGTCGTCGTGGCGCGGGTTCGCACTCACGGCGCGCGCCGCCGTCATCGTCGTGACGCACGGCTTCGGCGACGTCAACCGCTACAGCGCGACGGGCGGCATCGTCGTGCAGCTCTGGCACGGCATCCCGCTCAAGCGCATCGGATTGGATGCCGAGGTCACGACCGCGAGTCCCGTGCCGTTCGCGCGGCGCGGAGCAGTCCTCCTGCTGCGCGCGCTCTACCGGCGGACCCAGGCGCGCATCCGCGTCCTCCCGGCCGCCTCCGAACTCGTCCGGGGGCGGCTCGAGTCGGCGTTCGGCCTGGAGACCGCGCGTGTGCCGGTCACGGGGGAGCCGCGCACGGACGTCCTGCGGACCGGCAGCGACGCCGAGCGGCGCGCGCACGGACGTGCGGCCGTCGATACCCTCGTCGGTCCGTTCGCGTCGACGACGCGCCTCGTGCTGTACGCGCCGACATGGCGTGACGGCGGCGCCGATCCCGCGGCGCCCGAGCCCAGCGACGCGGCGCGGATCGAAGCGCTCCTCGATGAGACGGATGCCGTCCTCTTGATCCGATCCCACCACCTCGGGGTGGGTGACTACGAGGCACTGCGCGGCCCGCGCGTACGGATGCTCGGGAGCGGCGTCGTCGCCGACATCACGCCCCTCCTGCCCGGATTCGATGTCCTCGTGACGGACTACTCGTCGCTCGCGTTCGACGCGGCGCTCGCCGAGCTCCCGACCGTGTTCTTCGCCCCGGACCTCGAGGCCTACACAGCGTCTCGGGGGTTCTACGGCACGTACGCGGAGGTCGCCGGCGACGATCCCGCTCGGAACTGGGAGGGCGTGACGCGCGCGCTGCGCGCCGTCCTCACCGACCCCGGCGCGCTCGCGGACCGACTCCGCCGCGCCCGCGCGCTCAGCGCGCACGTGCACGCCTTTCGTGACGGCGGCAGCACTGCGAGGGTCTACCGTGTCATCCGCGGCCTGCTGCGCCCCGCTCCCGCACCGGAAAGAGCACCATGACGATCACCGCACGCTTCGACGACACCACGGTACCCGCGGTCCCGACGCTCGTGATCGCGGGTACCGGCAGGCGGCCCGCTCACGTCCGGCTCGTCGGACGGCGCGCGATCGTCGACGCGCGGCTGACCGGACGCGGCACGACGTGGACCGCGCGGTTGCCGCTCGAGGCCGCGCGCTGGGGACGGGCGCCGCTGCCACTGCCCAGTGGCGTGTACGCCGTCGAGGTCGTCGACGGCGACGGTGCGCGCGTTCCCGTCGACGCGGCGATCGCCGACACGATGACCACGACGATGCGCGTCGCGCTGGCGGACGGAGCCCTTCGAGTGCGGCCGCCGATCGATCCCGCCTATGAGTCGGGTGAGGGGCAGGACGCGCTCGAGCGCCGCTACGCGACACGTCCGCAAAGCCTCGAGAACGCGGTGTTCTTCGAGAGCTTCTACGGCCGCAATGCGAGCTGCAACCCGCGCGCGATCGATCGTGAGCTTGCTCGCGTCGCGCCGGGGGTCACCCGGTACTGGAGCGTCGTCGACCTGTCCGTCGAGGTGCCCGAGGGGGGCGTTCCGGTCGTGGAGGGGAGTCCGCAATGGTGGCGCGCCCGGGGAAGCGCGCGCCTGCTCGTCGTGAACGACTGGCTGCGGCGGCGCTATGCGCGCCGGCCCGGCCAAGTCGTTCTGCAGACCTGGCACGGCACGCCGCTCAAGCGACTCGCGCTGCACCGCCGGGGATTCGACCCCCGCCGCATGGCTGCGGTCATCCGCGAGGGTCGACGCTGGGATGTCCTGCTCGCGCAGAACCTCTACGGGGAGAGGGTCCTCCGAAAGGCCTATGCCTTCCTCGGGCGCCCCGTGTGGGTCGAGGGCTATCCCCGCAATGACGCGCTCGTCGCAGGCGTGCCGGATGCCGTGCGCACGGCGCTCGGGATCGGCTCGGGCGAGCGCGTCATCCTGTATGCGCCGACGTGGCGCGACGATCGTGACGAGATCGTCGATCACCTCGATCTCGAGCGCCTCGCCGCCGACACCGGAGCAGTCGTGCTCGTGCGTGGCCACTCGCGCACGCTCCTTCCCGGCAGCGACATCCGCGGCGCACGCGTCGTCGACGTCACCGCGTATCCGGACGTGTCGGACCTCCTGCTGGCCGCCGACGCTCTGGTCACGGACTATTCGTCGCTGATGTTCGATTTCACCGCGACCGGCAAGCCGATCTTCTTCTTCACCCCCGACCTCGAGCACTATCGCGAGGATCTGCGCGGCTTCTACTTCGACCTCGCTGCGCACGCGCCGGGGCCGCTCCGGACGACGCAAGAGGACCTCACCGACGCGCTCGTCGCCGATGGGTTCGCGCAGATCCCGGCAGAGTACGCCGACCGCTACCGCCGGTGGCAGGAGCAGTTCAACGCGCGCGACGACGGACACGCGTCCGAACGGGTCGTCGCACGCATCCTCGACCAGGGCTACATCGACCGCGCGTAACCGGGCGCCCGCCGCTACGGCAGGGGAGTGTTGCGGCGGAGCCGGGAGGTGTCGATGTTCTCGCGCGCACCCCGCGCGACGCCCACCAGGAAACCCGCGCCCCACGCCAGGTGCATCGACGGGATCACGACGAGAGCCCACAGCCGCTCCCGCCAGCCCGGCCCCGCGTGCGCGCTCGCCGCGTACACGGCGACGAGCGCGATGTAGGCGGCGAGGGGGAGGTAGACAATGGATGCCGCGGCGGCGCCGATTCCGGTCAGAACGCCGGTCAGCTGCAGCGCTGCGACGACGAGCGCGACCGCGGTGAGTGCGACGAGGGCGGGCGGCGCGAAGAAGCGCACGGAGTTCCGCCGTCCGTAGCGGCGCACGAGTTCGCCCCGCCAGGTGCCGGTCGATCGGAACTGACGCACGAGGCTCGTCCACTTCTCACGCGGCCAGTACGTCACCGCGAGGGACGGGTCGAACCACACTCGGAACCCGGCGCGGCGGATCCGCAGGTTCAGCTCCCAATCCTCGCCGCGGCGGATGGACTCATCGAAGCCGCCGACCTCGTCGAGCACCGCGCGCCGCAGCACGCCGAGGTATGCGGATTCGGCGAGCCCTGCCGCGCCCCCGGAGTGGTAGGCGCCGCCACCGAGGCCGATCCGGGAGTTGTAAGCGCGCGCGACGGCGCGCTGGAACGGGGAGCGCCCATCGGCCTTCATGACACCCCCCACGTTCGCTGCGCGCGCGAGCGAGAGGGTGGCCATCGCCCGAAGGACATAGCCCGGCTCGAGCGCCGAGTGCGCGTCGACCCGGACGATGGTCGGGTAACGGGATGCCGCGATGGCGAGGTTCAGCGCGACCGGGATGTCGGCCGCCGGGTTCGGGATGAGCCGAATCCGGGCGTCCGCTGCGGCGAGTTCGCGGGCGATCGCGTCCGTGGCATCCGTCGACGGCCCGAGGGCGAGGACCAGCTCGGCGGGTCCGTCGACCTCCTGCTGCATGACGCTCTCCACGGCGTTACGCAGGTAGCGCTCCTCATTGAGAACCGGCATGACGAAGCTCACACCGGAGCCGGGTGGAGGGACGGGCGCGTCGCGCGTCGTGCGCGGCCCGCCGTGGGCGCGCGCTCCGGGGGCGACGTCGTGCATCCGTCGATCATGTCATGCCGCCCCGAACCGCGCGGGCCCCGCCACGGGGCCCGGCCGCGTGCCCGTCTAGGCTGGAGGGATGGGAATCTTCTCCGACGCGCGCAAGGGTCTCGCTCTCGCGCGGCGGGCGCTGCGCTCCCGTGCCGCCGTCCGTGAGGTGCGCTTCGCGCTCGCTCAGCAGGGGCCTGTGACACCGGGGCGCTACCCGGTTGCGGTCTACTTCGCCGACGGTGAGGTCAACATGTACCAGATCCGACAGTGGTACAGACCACTCGCCCACCTCGCGCAGACCTGGCCCGTCGTCGTGCTGGCCCGAAACGCCACGGGGGCGCGCGCACTGCTGCGCGACGGTGCGCTCCCGGTCGTGTACGCGCCGACCGTGCGCGACCTCGAGCAGGCGGTCGCCGAGCATGACATCCGCGTCGTCCTGTATGTCAACCAGAACACCCGCAACTTCCAGATGTTCCGCTACGGTCGCCGCTGGCACGTGTTCATCAACCACGGCGAGTCCGACAAGATGTACATGACGACCAACCAGTTCAAGGCCTACGACTACGCCCTGATCGCGGGTGACGCGGCACGCGAGCGCCTGCGTCGCGTGCTGTGGGACTACGACCTCGACGCGCGCACGATCGAGATCGGCCGCCCGCAGGCCGACTATTACTCGGGTGCGCTCCCCTTCATCCCCGATGAGCGCACCGTCGTCCTCTATGCCCCGACGTGGGAGGGTGACCGTCCGTCAGCCCACTACGGATCCGTGCGGACCCACGGCGAGGCGCTCGCCGCCGCCATCCTCGCGTCGCCCGCGCACCGCCTCATCTACCGTCCGCACCCGCGTTCGGGTGTCGTCGATCCCGAGTACGGGGCCGCCAATCAGCGCATCATCGCTGCCATCACCGCCGCCAACGTCGCCGATGCTTCGGCGAACCACGTCTACGACGACGGCCCCGATCTCGGGTGGCAGCTCGCCGCGGCAGACCTCGCGGTCGTCGACATCTCAGCGATGGTCTACGACCGTCTGGCGGCGGACCGCCCCCTGCTCGTGACGCGGCCCGTCGATCCCGAGGCGCTCGTCGACACGCACGGATACCTGTCGGATGCCGAGTGGTTGAGCGCCGCCGCGTCCGAGCGCTTCCTCGAGGAGGCGAATCGGGTGCTCTCCGACCCGGACGCCTCGCGCGCGCTCGAGTCGTGGGTGCGGCATTATTTCGGCGACACCGCTCCCGGCGCGGCGACCGCACGCTTCGAGGCCGCCATCGACACGCTCATGGAGCGTTGGGACGAGTGGCACTCCACGGCATCCGACGGCGGGGCCGATGAGCCGGACGACGAGGTCGAGGAGGACTGAGGATCAGCCGGCGTCGGGTTCCGCGTCGACAGCGATCTCGATGCTCGCAACACTCGCCGGCCCGAAGACATCGGACGTCGAGCCGAGAGGCGGCGGGAGGACTTCTCCAGGGACACGCTCCTCCCACGGTTCCGCGGGGAGCCCGGCCCACTCCGACGGCTCCTCCGGTCGACTCTGGAAGATTCCCATTTGACTATTCTGCGTCGTCCGCGCGCGGAACTGTTCGCTTCCGTGGTGCGCGCGTCACCGCGCCCGCGACGCGCGTGGTCATCGAACCGATCGACGTTCCTGCCCGGCGCACCACGCCGAACGCCGTCGCCTCGATGGTCGCCGCCCCCGGGAGCGGCTCGAGCTCGGGCGGGTACTGCAGTGGAGGAAGGCCGAAGGCGCGTCGAGAACCGACCACGACCCGGCGTCCCAGCAGATGGTTTCCGGTGCCGCCGACAGCCGCGCCGATACCGAACGGAAGCGCCTTGCCGAGGATCGACGCGCTGCCGCGCGCGGCGAACTGACGCACGAACGCGGACTTCAACCGATCGACCAACGGCCCCACCGCCGCACGGGGGAGTGACTTCGTGATGAGCTCGCCCCAGTACGCCGAGCGGGTGACGCCTTTGCCGGCGAGCTGCCGTCCCAGCTGTCCGACGAGGTCGACGCCCTCCTTACCCAGCATGAGGGTGAGCACGAGCGCCCGGGCACGGTCGGGATTCTCCACCGGGATACCGTGCAGCTCTGCGAGCGACTGCGCGAACAGTGCCGTGGCATCCAGGAAGCCGATCGTCTCGACCCCCGAGAGCGCGAGCGTCACTCCTGTACCGATGCCGGGAACGACGGCAGTCGCGCCGACGGCCGCACCGCCGGTCGTCACCGCCGCGAGGTAGCGGCGCTCCAGCATGCGTACGATCTCCGCCGTGCTGGCGTTCGGATGCCGGAGGCGGATGCTGCGCAGGTGCGCGACGACGGCGGGCCGCTGCACGCGCAGCACGCCGTCGAGGGCGCGGATCACACGCGGATGCTCTGCCGACCCCGGAGGCGGGAGGCCGCCGTCCCAGGGGGCGTCGTCGGGCATCGAGTGGATGCGGTGCACCTTGGCCATGTCATCCCCGATCGTATGCGCCCGGGCGGGCACTCGGGAGGAGGGTCAGACGAACTGGTTGGCCCGCTCGAGGTCTTCGGCGAAGTCGACCTCGACGGCGTACAGGTCCGAGATGTCGAGCGGTTCGAGCAGCAGGCCGTTCTCGGCGATCGCCAATTCCAGGCCGCGCTCGAAGTAGTCCTGGTCGTCCACGCGGCCGAGCTGTGTGATGAGGGCGCGCTTGTCGGCGGAGGAGATGTAGTTGATGCCGACGGCCTCGCCGATGCCGCCCACGACGCTCTTCGACAGCTCCTTGATGTAGCCCTCGGCCGTGACCGTGTACTTGACCTCTTCGTCGCTGACCTTCGCCGTGTTGACGGTGACGAAGGACTGGTCGCGCTCGATGAGCATGCTCGCGCGACCGAGGACGCGGGGGTCGAAGACGACGTCGCCGTTCATCCACAGCACGCCGCCCTTGCCGGTCGCCTTGAGCGCGCGCAAGAGGCTCTTCGACGTATTGGTCTGGTCGTAGCGGTCGTTGTGCACGTAGTCGACGTGCGGGAACGCGTCGATGATCGTCTCGGCGCGGTAGCCGACGACGGTGGTGATGCGCGCCTGCGAGCCGAACGCGGCGCGGATGTTGTCGTGCTGCTGGCGCATGATGCTGCGGCCGTCGCTGAGCTCGGTCAGGGGCTTGGGCAGGCTGCGGCCGAGACGCGAGCCCATGCCTGCGGCGAGGATGACGGTCTGAAGGGTCAAGGGGGTGCTCCTGGAGATTCTGTTCACTGTCTGTTCGACGTGTGGACACTCCTTCGTGCCGCCCGCCATGGTATCGAAGGCGGCTGGGAGACCGCAGGAAGAGGCCGGTCCGTTGCCTTTTCGTGATCTTTGCGCTATGCGTTGACACCGGTCAACAGGGCCCCGCGCGAGTCGACTGCGCTTGCTAGGTTGGACGCGTGACCGCCTCAGCCCCGCTCCCCGAGAACGACCCGGGCGAGCGTGCCGTCACGCTCCCCCCGCTGCCGGCCCAGAGCGCGGAGGATGCCGCGGCGGCGCCGCCCGCCCCGCCCCTTCCGCGCGCGCCGCGCAAACCCCGTCGGAAGACCACGGCGACGAAGCGCATCCCTGCCGTGAAGCCCGAAGCCGCCGCCGCACCGGCACCGCCGCCGCCGACCGTCTCCGCGGCCGTCGCCGCGGCACAGCGCGCGACGCACGCGCCCGATGTCGTCGCACCCGAGAGCGATGCTCCCCAGGACACGGAACCCGAGATCGCGCCGGAGCTGGAAGCCCCGTCCGAGTCCGCGCCGCATCCGGAACCCGAACCCGAGCTCGGACGCGAGCCGGATCCCGAACCCGAGCCCGAACCCGAGCCCGAGCCGGTCGAAGAGGCGCCGACGATCGACATCCAACTCGATGTCGACATCGACGCCGCTGTTCCTGCACTGCGCGTGCGGGGCCTCGCCAAGTGGTTCGGACAGACGCGGGCCGTGGATGCCGTCGATCTCACCATCCCCGCGGGGACCTTCTACGGGGTCGTCGGCCCCAACGGCGCGGGCAAGACCACGACGCTCTCGATGATCGCGGGGCTGCTCCGGGCCGACGAGGGGACTGTCGAGATCGCGGGCATCGACCTCGCGGCCGACCCGGCGCGGGCGAAGAGGCAGATGGGCATCCTGCCCGACCGGCTGCGGACGTTCGACCGGCTCACCGGTCGTCAGCTCTTGCATTACTACGGTGTCCTGCGCGGGCTGTCGTCATCGGTCGTCGAGTCTCGCACCGCCGACCTTGCGCGTGCCTTCGACCTCACGGACGCCCTCGGCCGCACGGTCTCGGACTACTCGACCGGGATGACGAAGAAGCTCATGCTGGCGGGCGCCATGATCCACTCGCCGCGGCTGCTCGTGCTCGACGAGCCGTTCGAGTCCGTCGACCCGGTGTCGTCGGCGGTCATCCTCGACATCCTCTCCGCGTATGTCGCGCACGGCGGCACCGTCGTCCTCTCCAGCCACGGCATGGACCTCGTCGAGCGTGTCTGCGACGGTGTGGCGGTGATCGTCGCCGGTCAGGTGCTCGCAGCCGGCACCGTCGACGAGGTGCGCGGGGAGCGCTCGCTCGAGCAGCGCTTTCTGGAGCTCGCCGGCGGTCTCACCGACGTGGAGGGCCTGGAGTGGTTGCACACGTTCTCCGACTGAGACTCGATCTGCTTCTCGGCGCGTTCCGCGGCGACGCGGTGCACACCGTTCGACGCGTCATGGGCCTCGTTCTCCTGGTCGCGGTGCTCGTCGGCGTCTTCCTTGGAGCGGCACGCCTGCACGACGTCGGCGCCGATGCGGCGCAGGCGGTGATCGTCGTCGCGGGATCCGCGCTCACGCTCGGCTTCTTCATCGGCGCCCTCGTCGGCGGCTTCGACGATCAGCTCGATCCCCGGCGATTCGCCGTGTTCGGGGCATCTCCCGCGCGTGTCGCGGGCGCGACGCTGCTCGCGAGCGTCGTCAGCCTGCCGATCCTCGCGCTCATCGTCGTTGCGGTTGCCGTCGGCGGTCTGTGGCGTGCGCAGGGCGCGTCGACGGCGGTCGTCATCCTCTCGATGGTGCTGGCCGTGCTCACCTGCGGGCTCGCGGCGAAGGTGGCGCTCGCGCTCGGCAGTCTCGTGCTGCGCGAGCGACGGTCGCGTGAGCTCAGTGGACTGTTCATCGTGACGATCATCGTCGTCGCGATGCCGGTGGCGGTCTTCTTCGTTTCGCTCGAGTGGCGCGGAGGCGTGCCGTCGGCGCTCGCAGAGGCGGTGCGGGTCCTCGAGATGACGCCGCTGGGCGCTGCCTGGGCGATTCCGGGAGCGGCGGTGTCGGGCTCTGCGGCCGCCGCGGTCGTCGTCGCGGTGCTCACTGTGATCGCGCTCGGTGCCCTCTGGTTCGTGCTCGTGCGGTTGCTGCTCACGACGACCGAACGGCCGGGATCCGGGCGCGAGCGCGCGGGGCTCGGCTGGTTCGCGCTGACGCCGAGTACGCCGGGCGGGGGAATCGCCGCGCGCAGCCTCCTGTACTGGCTGCGGGATCCGCGCTATGTCGTGAATCTCGTCATCGTCCCGATCGCCGCGGGGGTCGTGGTAGCCCCGCTCCTGCTCGTCGGCGTCCCCGTCGAGTACGTCGCCCTCGTCCCTGCCCCGCTCATGGCTCTCTTCTTCGGCTGGCTGGCGCACAACGACCTCGCGTACGACTCGACAGCGCTCTGGATGCACGTGGCATCCGCCGTCCGCGGATCCTCCGATCGCGTCGGACGCCTCGTTCCGGTGCTCCTCGTCGGCACGGCCGCGCTCGCGGTCTCGGTCCCGCTCCTCGTATCGCTGCACGGGCGGTGGATGATCCTGCCGGCGATGATCGGCGTCTGCGCGAGCCTCTTCCTCTGCGGGCTCGGCCTCTCATCACTGTCTTCGGTCGTCGCGCCCTACCCGGTGTCGCGCCCCGGTGACAGCCCGTTCCAGCAGCCCCAGCGCACCGGAGGCGGGCTTGCCCAGGGTGTCGTCCTCGTCGGCGCGATCGTCGTGAGCGCCCCGGCCCTGTGGCTCGGTTGGGCGGCGCTGTCGGGCGACGAGGATGCCGCGTGGGCGGCGCTCTGGACGGGCCTGGCCACGGGTCTCGTCGTGCTCGTCGCGGGAGTCGCCGGCGGGGGCGCCTACTTCTCCCGTCGCGGCGGGCGTCTCATGGAGTTCGCCGAGTCGACGTGATCCCAAGTCGGGCCCTCCCGCCCCGCCGATGGATGGCCTGGGTAGACTCGGGTGCCATGAGCACCCCCGTGGAAGGCCCCGAACAGGGTGGCACGCTGACCCTCGACCGCGAGCTCGAGGAGCTCCTTCGCGAGGAGAACATCGAGCCCGGCGACCACGAGCGATTCTCGCACTACGTCAAGAAGGACAAGATCCTCGAGTCCGCGATCACGGGAAAGCCCGTGCGCGCGCTGTGCGGCAAGAAATGGACGCCAGGCCGCGATCCGGAGAAGTTCCCGATCTGCCCGATGTGCAAAGAGATCTACGAGTCGCTGATCGGCTGATCGCGCGGACCGGCGCTCCCGGCGGCTCAGCCCGCCGCGGCGACGTAGACGGTCGGCAGCGCGGGGTCTGATCGGCTCAGGGCGAGCGCGGTCACCGGCAGCTCCTCGCGGACGAACGCGTGATGTGCGCGGGCTTGCGCGACCCCAGCGGCGCCCTCGTACGCCGCATCCGGCTCGCCGTTCTCGACGAGCGTCACCTGCAGGGGTCGGGCGTCGGGGTGCTCCTCTCCGGTATCCACGCGCTCGAAGCCATCCGAGACGGCGATCAGCTCGCTCGTCGCGGTGCCGCGGTCCAGCGTCCGGAAGGCGGCCTTGCGCCCGCCTGTTGAGGCTTTGTCGGTCGAGGCCTTCGCGACCGCGACCCAGCCACCCGCGGCATCCTGCCGAGCGACGAGCTTGTAGACCATTCCCGCCGTCGGCGCGCCCGATCCCGTGACCACTGAGGTGCCGACACCGTAGGAGTCGACGGGGGATGCCGCGAGGGCGGCGATCGCGAACTCGTCGAGGTCGCTCGTGACGGTGATCCGGGTGCCGGTCGCGCCGAGGGCGTCGAGCTGGGTGCGCACCTCTGCCGCGACCGTGGGAAGGTCGCCGGAATCGATGCGGACGCCACCGAGGCCCGTCCCGGCGACACGGATCGCCGTCTCGACGCCGGTGCGGATGTCGTAGGTGTCGATGAGGAGCGTCGTCGACGTGCCGAGAGCCTCGATCTGGCTGCGGAACGCTTCTTCCTCGGTGTCGTGCAGAAGGGTCCAGGCGTGCGCCGCGGTCCCCATTGTGGGGATGCCCCACGCGCGCCCTGCCTCGAGGTTGCTCGTCGCGCCGAAACCGGCGATGTACGCCGCACGGGCCGCGGCGACGGCCGAGTGCTCGGCAGCCCGCCGCGAGCCCATCTCTGCGAGCGGCCGGTCGCCGGCCGCGATGCTCATACGGGCGGCGGCGTTCGCGATCGCGGAGTCGTGGTTGAGGATCGACAGGGCGAGGGTCTCGAGGACGACCGCCTCCGCGAACGTGCCCTCGACCGTGAGGATCGGAGACCCGGGGAAGTACAGCTCACCTTCGCGATACCCGCGGATCGAGCCCGTGAACCGATAGTCCTCGAGGAACGCGATCGTCTCCGCGCTGACCACGCCGTGATCGCGCAGGAACCGCAGCTCGTCGTCGCCGAAGCGGAACTCGCGCAAGGCCTGGAGGAATCGGCCCGTGCCCGCCACGACGCCGAAGCGGCGCGCGCCCGGCAGACGGCGACCGAACAGTTCGAAGACACACGGACGGCTCGCCGTGCCGTCCCGTAGCGCCGCGTCGATCATCGTCAGTTCGTACCGGTCGGTGAGCAGCGCCGTGGACATGCCGTCACTCTACCCAGCCTCTCCCCGGTGCCGAGTAGGCTGGACGATCGTGGATGACGCGCCGATCGGGATCTTCGACTCCGGCGTCGGCGGGCTCACCGTGGCGCGGGCCGTGTCGCAGTTGCTGCCGCGCGAGTCGGTGCTCTACATCGGCGACACGGCGCATTCGCCGTACGGTCCGAAGCCCATCGCCGACGTCCGCCGCTACAGCCTCGAAGTCCTCGACACCCTTGTCGACGAAGGCGTCAAGATGCTCGTGATCGCGTGCAACACGGCATCCGCCGCCATGCTGCGCGATGCGCGTGAGCGCTACGACGTTCCCGTCGTCGAGGTGATCGGCCCCGCCGTCCGCACCGCGATCTCGACGACGCGCAACGGGCGCATCGGCGTCATCGGCACCGCCGGCACGATCGGGTCGGGCGTCTACCAGGACATGCTCGGGGTGAACGCCGACCTCACCGTCACTGCGCAGGCCTGCCCGCGTTTCGTGGAGTTCGTCGAGGCCGGGGTGACCGACTCACCCGAGGTGCTGGACGTGGCCGAGCACTATCTCGCGCCGCTCCGGCACGCGGGCGTCGACACGCTCGTCCTCGGCTGCACGCATTACCCGTTCCTGGAGGGCGCCATCAGCTACGTCATGGGCGAGGGGGTCTCGCTGGTCTCGAGCGACACCGAGACCGCCAAGGACGTCTACCGCCAGCTCGTCTCGCGCGATCTGCTGGCCGGGCCGGATGCCGTGGCATCCCACACCTACGAAGCCACGGGTGACTCCGCCGACGACTTCCTCCGTCTCGCCGACCGCCTCATGGGTCGCGGCGTGTCCGCCGTGCGTCTCGTGCAGACCGGCGCCATCGACCTTCCGAAGGGAATCTAAGTGACCGACATCACGCGCGCCGACGGGCGCACGACCGATCAACTCCGCCCCGTGACGATCGAGCGGGGGTGGAGTGCCCACGCCGAGGGCTCGGCGCTCATCTCGTTCGGGGGCACGAAGGTGCTCTGCACCGCGTCGTTCACGGGCGGTGTGCCGCGGTGGCTGACCGGCAAAGGCAAGGGCTGGGTCACGGCCGAGTACGCGATGCTGCCGCGTGCGACGAACTCACGGAACGACCGCGAGTCGGTCAAAGGCAAGATCGGCGGGCGCACGCACGAGATCTCTCGCCTCATCGGGCGGGCCCTCCGCGCCGTCGTCGACACGAAGGCGCTCGGCGAGAACACCATCGTCATCGACTGCGACGTGCTGCAGGCCGACGGCGGCACTCGCACCGCGGCGATCACGGGCGCCTACGTCGCTCTCGCCGACGCCATCGAGTGGGGCCGCGCGAAGGGCCTCGTCTCGAAGAACGCGAAACCCCTCATCGACTCCGTCGCGGCCGTCTCGGTCGGGATCATCGACGGTGAGCCGATGCTCGACCTCGCGTACGTCGAGGACGTCCGCGCCGAGACCGACATGAACGTCGTCGTCACAGGCCGCGGCCTCTTCGTCGAGGTGCAGGGCACGGCCGAGGGGGCACCCTTCGACAAGCGCGAGCTCGATGCGCTGCTGGAGCTCGGTGTCGCGGGCTGTGCCGACCTGCGCACCGCGCAGCTGGCGGCGCTGGAATCTTGATGCGCATCGTCCTCGCGACGCACAACACGCACAAGGTCGAGGAGTTCGGTGCGATCGTCGCGCGCGTCCGCCCCGATCTCGAGGTCGTCGGCTACGACGGGCCCGAGCCGATCGAGGACGGCGTGACGTTCGCCGAGAACGCGCTCATCAAAGCGCGCGCTGCCGCCGCGCACACGGGGCTTGCTGCGCTCGCGGACGATTCGGGTATCTGCGTCGATGCCCTGGGCGGAGCGCCGGGCGCCTTCTCCGCGTACTGGGCGGGGCACCGCAAAGACGACCGGGCGAACCTCGAGCTGCTCCTCGACCAGCTGTCCGACATCGCCGACCCGCGCCGCGCGGCGCATTTCACGTCGACGATCGCCCTCGTTCTGCCGGGCGGCGCGGAGCACGTCGTCGAGGGCGTCTGGCCCGGTCGTCTCGCGACCGCGCCCGCCGGCTCCGGAGGATTCGGCTACGACCCGATCTTCATCCCGGACGGCCAAGACGAGGGGAGCGAGCGCACGGCGGGGGAGTACACCGCGGCGGAGAAGAACGCGGCATCCCACCGCGCCCGCGCCTTCGTCGCCCTTGCGCCGCTCTTGGCGAGTCTTCCCGGCGACTGAGAATCACACTCATTCCCGACTGGGGAGCCTTCGCGCGCGCGGCGCCGAGTCGGGCATAGCCTCGAGACATGCACGATCACGCGCACGGGGTCTCGGGAGTGCGCGGGCAGGCCAACCATCGCCTTCTCGCCATCTCCCTGACGCTGACATCACTCGTCATGGTCGTCCAGATCGTCGGCGCCGTCCTGACCGGCTCGCTGGCGCTCCTCGCGGATGCCGCGCACATGTTCGCGGATGCCTCGGCGCTCGTGATCGCGCTCATCGCGAGCCTCGTCGCCGCACGCCCGGCGAATGAACGCAACACCTACGGCTATCAGCGCGCGGAGGTCTTCGGCGCGCTCATCAACGCCGTGCTGCTGATCGCCCTGTGCGTCTGGATCGCCATCGAGGCGATCGGTCGCCTCGTGACCCCGTCCGAGCATGAGGTGGCGGGCGGCCTCATGCTCGCCGTCGCGGTGACGGGCCTCGTGGCCAACGCGATCTCGATGTGGTTGCTGTCGGCCGCTCAGCGCACGTCGATCAACGTTCGCGGCGCGTACCTCGAGGTGCTCGGTGACCTGATCGGCTCGGCCGTCGTCATCGTCGCGGCGATCGTCATCTGGACGACGGGATGGATGCCGGCCGATGCCCTGGCGTCCCTTCTCATCGCGGTCATGATCGTGCCGCGCGCGATCACGCTCCTGCGCGAAGTGTTCGCCGTGCTCGGTGAGCGCGCGCCGGAGGGCACGGACGTCGCCACGATCCGCGAGCACATCCTCTCCGCCGACGGTGTCGCCGACGTGCACGACGTGCACGTCTGGCAGCTCACGCGGGGCGCCCCCGTCTTCACGGCGCACGTTGTCGTCGAGCCCGACGTGCTCACGAGCGGTCGGTCGGGCGCGCTGCTGTCGAGTCTGCAATCCTGTCTCGCAGAGCACTTCGACGTCGAGCACTCGACGTTCCAGTTCGAGCCCGCCGGGCACACGGAGCACGAGGCGCACTGATGCCGCGCACCGGTCGTATGCGACGATGCAGAGGATGACTTCCCCCGAGGACGAACTCGCGACACTCCGGGAGCGCGCCTACGGACCCGGCGCCGACATCCTCGATGATCCGGACGCGCTCGCCCGGCTTCACGAGCTCGAGGCGCAGGCGAAGCCTGTCGTCGCGGACCCGCAGCCGTATGCGGCGGCGACGGCGGCTCCGGCAGCCGCCACACGCGCGGCATCCGGTGCGTCTGCGCCCGACGTGGCGACGGACGCCCCGGTTGAGCCGACGACGGCGCCTGCACGCGCTGCACGACCGATCCCGCGCGCCTGGCTCATCGTGTGGGCGGCATCGATCGCACTCGTCGGGGTCATCACGGGCGCGATCGTGTTCTCGCTGGCATCCATTCGCCCCGTGTCCCCGGTGACGGGTGCCGTGCAGGTCGCGACCCTCGATGAGCCGGTGGCGCCGGAGAGCGTCGACTGGCTGTCGTTGTGGACGCGTTCGGGGCAGAAGGCCAGCGCGTTCGATTTCTTCGGTCTGGTCGCCGTGCACTTCCCCGAGGGGCTCTACGCCGACCAGTCGTGCCTCATGGTCGGCGACATCACGAACTTCACCCGGGACGGAGACTCGATCAGCTACGAGGGTCGCACCTACACCGGCTGCGGCGCGGGTCCGTTCCCCGCGACGGTGCAGTTCGTCGTCGACGATCAGTCGCCCGCCGAGCTCCGTGCACACTATCCCGACGGCACCGCTCTGAGCTTCGTGCTCGACGGCGACGTCGTGGGCGTCTTCATGGCAGCTCCGAGTTCGCCGACACCTCGGCCGGCGTGACGTCGTCTCGGACACCCCGCCAGCGCGCGTGGCGGAGCGTGCCCGACGGCGTGAACTCGGCGAACTCGACCTCTGCGACGACCTCGGGGCGCAGCCACAGCGCGTCCGCGGCATCCGCCGCCGGAACGCCGACGAACGGGTTCTGCTCGGAGCGGAGGGGGGCGAACAGGGCTGTCAGGCGGCTCAGCTCGCGCTCGCTGAACCCGGAGCCGACGCGGCCGACGTAGCGGAGCCCTCCGTCCGAAGGGATGCCGACGAGGAGTGACCCGATCGCACCGCTGCGCGCGCCTCTGCCGGGACGGATGCCGCCGATCACGACGTCCCGCGTCGCCGTGATCTTGACCTTGAGCCACTCCTCGGAGCGCGCACCCCGCCGGTACGGTGATCGCGGATCCTTGACGACGATGCCCTCGAGGTGCAGGGCGCGCGCCGTTGCGAGCGCGGCGTCGACGTCGTCTGCGACCGGCGGGACGACGAGCGGTGCGGCGATGTTCGCGGTGATGCGGTCGAGGATCTCCCGGCGCTCGCGGAGCGCGAGCGATGCCACGTCACGCCCGTCCGTGCGCAGCACGTCGAACAACAGGAGTTGTACGGGCGTGCGTGCGGCCTCGCGTTCGATCTCGTGCGGCTTCGTGAGGTGCATACGCGCCTGCAGCCGCGTGAAGCTCGGGCGGCCGGCGGCATCCATCGCGACGATCTCGCCGTCGAGGACGGCGGGCACCGACCCGAGTGCGGCGGCCGCGTTCGTCAGCTCCGGATATCGCGCCGTGATATCGGTGCCGCTGCGGGCACGCAGGCTCAGGGCTGCGCCGTCCCACGTCGCGATCGCGCGGACGCCGTCCCACTTGAATTCGACCCAGGGCACGCCCCACCGCCTTGCGGACGCCGCCGCCAGGGCGGGCGTGGACGGCGTCGCGAGCATGGGCGCGTCGCGCACGTCGTGCACGTTCCGTGTGCCGCTGCGGGGGGCTGTGACGGGCGTGCGCCCTCCGCGGGCGTCTTGCGCGGGCATGCGGTGTAGCAGCCACTGCGACTTCTCCCCGTCGCCCGTCGTGCGGATCAGCGCGAAACGTGCCGTGCCGAGCGGGCCGCCCGGTCGACCCGTCGCCGTGAAGATCACCTCGTCGTCGCGCCACTTCTCGGCGCGGTACTCCCCGGCATCCCAGATCGTCATCGTGCCGGCGCCGTACTGGCCGGCGGGAATCGTCCCGGCGAAGTCGAGGTAGGCCAGCGGATGCGGCTCGGTCATGACCGCGAGGTGATTGCGCTCGCCGTGCTGCGGCACCCCCTTCGGCACGGCCCAACTGACGAGGACGCCGTCGCGTTCGAGGCGCAGGTCGTAGTGCAGCCGGCTGGCGTGGTGCTCCTGCACGACGAAGCGGGTCTCGCCGCCGGGCGCGGGATCCGCGGCGTCGGGGAAGGGCTCGGGTGTCGCGCCCGGCGTCCGCTTGGCGACGTACGTGCGCAGGGCTGCCGCGGCGTCGGGCGACGCGGCCGCGGCATCCGGCGCCGGAGGCTCCGCGAGCCCAGGAAAGACGGATGCCAGCAGGTCGCCCTGCGCCGCGACGCGCGCGAGCACGTCGTCGAGCAGGAGATGCCGGAGGTCGGGATCGTCGAGCTCGGCCCAGGTGCGCGGCGCGGCGACGGTCGGCTCGGCGCGCCCGCGCAGCGAGTACGGGGCGATCGTCGTCTTCGCGGCGTTGTTCTGGCTCCAGTCCACGAAGACGCGGCCGGGTCGCACGGCCTTCGCCATGGCGCTCACGACGAGGTCGGGATGATCGGTCTCGAGGGCGCGGGCGAGCTCGCGCGCGAACGCGGAGATCTCCTCGCTCGTCCGCGTCCCGTCGAGGGGCGCGTACAGATGGATGCCCTTCGATCCGCTCGTCACGGGCACCGGCGTCATCCCGACGTCGTCGAGGATGTCGCGAGCCCACCGCGCGACCGCCGCGCATTCCGCGAGGCCCGTGCCGGGTCCCGGGTCGAGGTCGAGCACGAGTCGGTCGGGTCGGCCTCGGCCCGCGCCGTCGAAGCGCCACTGCGGAGTGTGCAGCTCGAGACTCGCGACCTGGGCGAGGTAGACCAGTCCAGCGCGGTCGCCGACGAGGGGGTAATCCTTCGCGCCCGAGGAGTGGTCGATGGCGTGACGGGCGAGCCAGTCCGGAGCGCCCGCCTCGAGGTCCTTCGCGAAGAAGCGCTCGCCGCCCGTGCCGTCCGGCCAGCGAATGCGCGTCACAGGGCGGCCGCGCAGGTGGGGCAGCATCGCCGGTGCGACGCGCGAGTAGTAGTCGATCACCTCGCCCTTGGTCGTGTCGGTGGCGGGGTACATCACTTTGTCGAGGTTCGTGAGGCGCAGTCGGCGTCCGTCGACGTCGACGAGTTCCCCACGCGGTCCAGGCGAGATTCCGGGTGTGGGCGCAGCCATGGCGCCAGGCTAGCGTCACGGGTGCGACCGGTGTTCACTGGTGTGATGAGAGCGATCTGGAAGGGTGCACTGACCTTCGGCCTCGTGAACGTGCCGGTGAAGGTCTATTCCGCGACGGAGGACCACGATGTGCCGCTGCACCAGGTGCATGCCGCCGACGGCGGGCGCATCCGTTATCAGCGCATCTGCGAGCTCGACGGCGAGGTCGTGCCCTACGCCGAGATCGACAAGGCGTACGACGACGGCGAGCGCACGGTGGTGCTCACGGCGGAGGACATTGCGTCGCTCCCCGCCGAGCGCAGCCGCGAGATCGAGGTCGTCGAGTTCGTGCCCAGCGACCAGATCGACCTGCTGACCCTCGACCGCGCCTACTACCTCGAGCCCGACTCATCGTCGCCGAAGGCCTACGTGCTGCTGCGCCAGACGCTCGAGCAGACCGACCGCACGGCGATCGTGCGCTTCTCGCTCCGACAGAAGACGCGCTTGGCGGCGCTGCGTGTGCGCGGGGACGTGCTCGTCCTGCAGACGCTCCTCTGGGCGGACGAGGTGCGCGAGGCGTCGTTCCCGGGGCTCGACGAGCCGGTCAAGATCTCGGCGAAGGAGCTCGAGCTGTCGGCATCCCTCGTGGAGTCGTTCTCGAGCGACTTCGCACCCGACCAGTTCGTCGACGAGTATCAGCAGGAACTGCGGACGCTCATCGACGCGAAGCTCGCGCAGGGCGACGCGCTCGACACGGCGGAGACGTTCGGTGAGCGGGCGGAGCCAGATGCCGGGGGTGAGGTCATCGACCTCATGGCGGCGCTCAAGGCGAGCGTCGAGAAGGCCCGTGCCGCGCGGTCGGGCAAAGCCTCCTGATCAGGCGGGCGAGTCGTCGGTGAGGGGTTCGACGCTCTCGGGGGCGACGCCTGCCGCCTGCTCCTTGCGCACCTGGCGGCGCTCGGAGAAGTAGTGCCAGAGCGTGACGAGTGCCGTGCCTCCGACGGCGGCGAGCAGGATCAGATCGATGTAGTTCTGCACGAACCACGCGACGGGGGGGATGAACCCGATGAGGTAGCCGAACATCGTGAGCCCGAAGCCCCAGAGCAGCGCGCCGATGAGGTTGTAGAGCGAATAGCGGCGCCACGGCATGTGACCGACACCCGCGGCGACGGGGGCGAAGGTGCGCACGATGGGCACGAAGCGTGCGAGGACGACGGTGAGACCGCCGTAGCGCTCGAAGAACGCGTTCGTGCGCTCGACGTTCTTGCGGCTGAACAGGCCCGATTCCTTGCGTTCGAAGACGGCTGGTCCGCCCTTGTGGCCGATCAGATACCCGACCTCGCCACCGACGAATGCCGCGAGTGCGATGAGAAGGGCGACCCACCACACGTTGATGCCGAAGATGCCGTTCGGTGCAGCCGGCGTCGAGTGTGAGAGGAGCCCGGAGATGACGAGCAGGGTGTCTCCCGGCAGCAGGAAGCCGACGAGCAGGCCCGTCTCGGCGAAGACGATGAAGCAGACGACGAGCAGAGCCCACGGCCCCGCCGCGCTGATGATGTTCTCGGGGTCCAGCCAGGGGATGAGGGCCAGAGAGTGCACACGGTTCCCGTCGGTCGGTGGGCGGGGGAGGAGGTCGGCGGAGCCGGTTGGATAGAGCGTATCCTGGCTCACCCTGTGCGGAAGGTGGGACTTGAACCCACACGCCCGAAGGCACAGGAACCTAAATCCTGCGTGTCTGCCGATTTCACCACTCCCGCGGGGAGTGTCAGTCTACCGGCGCGAGTGCGCGCTCCCGAGTCTCGGCGGGCAGGGTGAGGCGCGGCGATCCGCCGATGACCCAATAGCCGACGCCGACGATGAGCGCACCGCCGACGAAATTGCCGAGCCCCACCCAGAGCAGGTTGCTCGCGAAAAGCGGGAGGGTCGCGTTCGCGTCTCCCGTGAAGAGCCCGATGCCGTAGGTCGTCATGTTGGCGACGACGTGCTCGAAACCCGAGGAGATGAAGGCGAGGATCGCGGCGAAGATCAGCAGGATCTTCGCGACATCGGAGTGGACGCGTGCGCACATCCAGATCGCGAGGCAGACGAGGACGTTGCACAGGATGCCGCGGACGAAGAGCTCGACGGGGCCTTCGTGCGCCTTCGCGGCGAGCATGTCGGAGAGCATTGTGCCCGCCGCGGCATTGGCGCGTAGTACGCCCGACGCCGCGACGAGGCCCGCGAACGACAGCGCGCCCACGAGATTCGCGGCGAACGTCGCGAGGATCGTACCGAGGGCGCGCCACGGTCCGACGGCGCGCAGGAGAGCGCCCTGTGGGAGCACCATCATGGCGGAGGTCACGAGATCGGCGCCCGCGAAGACGACGAGCGTCAGTGCGACGCCGAAGACGAGGCCGCTCACGAGTTTGGCGAGTCCGTCCCCGGAGGCCGCGAGTGGGCCGGCGGTGGACACCATGAGGACGACGCCGATCCCGATGTACGCGCCCGCGAGCATGCCGGAGACGACGAATCGCCCGGGGGAGCGTAGACCGTCGGCTTTGTGAACGGCGGCGGATGCCTGCGCGTGGAGGGTCTCGGGGATCGTGAGCACGACACGATCTTACATGTGGTCAGACCACAGTGCCAGGCGTCATGACCAGTTCGCGTGCACGCCGCCTGCCGCCTCAGCGCAGAGACGTCACCGACCTTCCGATGAGCTGCTCGGAGATCGTCCAGACGCGCCTCGCGGCGTCGTCGTCGGCGAGGCGCGAGTACATGCGCTGATGGCCCGGCGTGCCGCCGAGATGACCTGGACCGCTGGGCCCGTAGAGCTCGCCGGGCACAGCGTCGGGGGAAGTCGCGGCGTACAGTGCGGGGAGCGCTGCCGACGCCGGGGTACCCCACGATGAGTCCGCGCGCCGACATCCAGCGGATGACACGTACGGCCGCGGTGTCGTTATCGCGATCGATCTCCGGCCGCGCCGAGAGCAGGCTCGTCGGGGCGATGCCGGGGTGCGAGAGGACACTCGTGATGCCCCAGCCGCCCTCGGCGGTGCGTCGCTGGAGCTCTCGCGCGAAGAGGCCGAGGGCGATCTTCGACTGGCTGTAGGCGCGCTCGCCGTCGTACGAGCGCTCCCACTGCGGGTCGTCCCAGTTCATGCCACCGCGATCCGCGGAGATGCTGACCTGGGAGACGACGCGGGCCCGCCCCGCCTCGAGCAACGGCAGCAGCTCGGCGACGAGAGCGACTTGGCCGAGATGATTGGTGCCGAACTGCAGCTCGAACCCGTCGGCGGTCGTCCGACGCGTGGGCGGCGTCATCACGCCCGCGTTGTTGACGAGGAGGCCGATGGGCACTCCTTCGTCGCGGAGGGTGTCTCCGAGAGCGCGCACCGTCGTCAGCGACGAGAGGTCCAGCGCCCGGACGGTCACGGACGCGCCCGGCGCCGTGCGAACGATCTCCGCGACGGCGGCCTGCCCTTTCTCGAGGTTCCGGACCGGAAGAACGATCTCCGCGCCCGCCGCGGCGAGACGCGCGGCGATGCGCAGCCCGATCCCGTCGCTGCCGCCCGTCACGACGGCACGAGTGCCGGAGAGATCGGGGATGGTGATGTCGACGGCGCGGCGCGGCATGAATACTCCAAAGCTCGGTGGGTGAGTCCACTCTGCGCGAGGCGGGGGGCGGCATCCAGGACCTCTCAGGGCACGCCTGAGAGGTGTGGTTGCGGCTCGGCCGGTGGAGTTGGCGCCGGGACGGAGATAGAACGGAGTGCAGAGGAGGATCATGTCGATCGATCGCGAAGGCCTCGCGGAGTTCCTGCGCGTGCGCCGCGGCGCGCTCCAGCCTGAGGACGTCGGTCTGCCGCGCGGGCGCCGCCGCCGCGCGGAGGGCCTTCGCCGCGAGGAGGTCGCGGCGCTCGCCTACATGTCGCCGGACTACTACGCGCGACTGGAGCGGGCGTCGGGCCCGCAACCGTCCGCCCAGATGCTCGCCGCGATCGCGCAGGCGCTCCGACTCACTCGCGCCGAGCGAGATCACCTCCACCGCCTCGCGGGTCGCCCAGTCCCTGATCGCGACGGCTCCACGGATCACGTCGCACCGGCGCTCATGCGCATCCTCGACAGACTCATCGACACTCCCGCCGAAGTCGTCAGCGAACTCGGGGAGACCCTGCACCAGACGCCGCTCGCGGCGGCGCTCCTCGGGGACGCCCGGGGTCGCGTGGGGATCGAACGGAGTATCGCGTACCGCTGGTTCACCGAGCCCTCCGCGCGGCTTCTGTACGCCGAGGCGGACCGGGACGCACTGGGGCGTCTCTGGGTGGCGAACCTCCGCCGAGTCGTGGGGGAACGCGGTCCCGACTCGCGTGCGGCGCGCATCGCCGCGGAGCTTGCGGCGCACAGCGACGAGTTCCGTGGGCTCTGGGCGCGCGGGGAGGTGGACCTGCGTCCCGAGACGACGAAGCGGTTCGTGCATCCCGAGGTCGGCGAGATCACGCTCGCGTGTCAGACGCTGATCGACCCGGAACACGGCCACACTCTCCTCGTCTACACCGCGGAGCCGGGTTCGGTCGACGCGGACAAGCTGGCGCTCCTCCACGTGATCGGGACGCAGGCGCTCGGATGACGGCCTCCTGTGGATAACTTCCACGCTCGGTGACGCGCGCTTGTCAGGATGCCGGGATGACCCTGACCGCATCCGAGCTCCCGGCGTCCGCCGTGCAGTCCGTCGCGGAACGCGTGCGGGATCGCCTCCGGGAAGAGCAGGCCGATCCGCTGCGCCACCCCGATCGTGCGGCGGCGGTTGCTCTGGCAGAGGTGCGTCGGCACAACGACTTCGCCCTGGCTCGCGGCTGGGAACTCGTCGACGACGAAGCGGCGTGCGTGCACGAGGTGCTCGCACGTGTCTCCGGTTACGGCCCGCTGCAGGCGCTGCTGGATGACCCTGAGGTCGAAGAGATCTGGATCAACGACCCCGCCACTGTCTACGTGGCGCGGGCCGGTCGCAGCGAGCGTGCCCCCATCCGCCTCACCGATGAGGCGGTCCGTGATCTGGTCGAGCGGATGCTGCACGCGACGGGCCGACGCGTCGATCTCAGTCAGCCGTTCGTGGATGCGTCGCTGCCGGACGGGTCGCGCCTCCACGTCGTCATCCCGGACGTGACGCGCGCCCATTACGCCGTCAACATCCGGAAGTTCCTCACGACGCACCGCCGTCTCGGCGACCTGGTCGCCGCCGGATCGATGCCGGCACGGATCGCGGCCCTCCTCGCCGATGCGATGGCGGAGGGGCGCAACGTCCTCGTCTCCGGCGCGACCCACGCGGGCAAGACGACGCTGCTGTCAGCGCTCATCGGCGCCTGCCCGCCGGCGCAGCGCATCGTCACGGTCGAGGAGACCTTCGAGCTCGCCGTCGCGGCGCCCGACATCGTCGCTCTCCAGGGGCGGCAGCCGAGCCTCGAGGGCACCGGCGCAGTGAGTCTGCGCCGGCTCGTCAAGGAGGCGCTGCGCATGCGTCCCGATCGTCTCGTCGTCGGGGAGGTGCGCGACGCCGAGGCGCTGGACTTGCTGCTTGCGCTGAACACAGGTGTGCCAGGAGCCGCGACGATCCACGCGAACTCTGCCCACGACGCGCTGCGTCGACTCGCCGCGCTGCCGCTTCTCGCGGGACGCAATATCGACGCGGGGTTCGTGCTGCCCGCGATCGCGGCGAGCGTTGACCTCGTGGTGCACTGCCGACGAGGCGCCGACGGACGCCGCTTCGTGGAGGAAGTCGTCGACGTGACGGGGGAGGTCATCGACGACGCTGTGCAGACCCGGCCGCTCTACCGGGCCAGCGGTCCCGACGCGCGCGACAGGGCGGCGTCGTGACCGCCCTGTGGGGAGCGGCTCTGGCCGCGGGCATCCTGCTGATCCTCGCGCCCTGGCTCTGGCCCGGCGGCGCTCGGACGGCGGTTCCGTCACCGGGTCGTGAGAGTGGAAGCGTCGTGCGTCTGCTGCAGCAGGCCGGATATGCGCACGCGCCGGCGGGACGTCCCGTCCTGATCGCAGGCGTACTGGCATCCGTGTGTGCCGTGATGGCGTGGCTCGCGACCGGACTGCCCGCCGTCGCGCTCGTCGCTGCGGTGGCCGGGGCTGCCACGCCGTTCACCTGGCTGCGGGCACGGGCGCGCAGGCTCCGGCGTTCGCGCCGAGCGCTCTGGTCCGACGTCTGCGACCTGCTCATCTCAGCCGTACGGGCGGGGCTCTCGCTGCCGGACGCGGTCTCCGCGCTCGCGAGCACCGGTCCCGCGCCCCTCCGCCCCGCGTTCGCGCGGTTCGCGGAGGACATGGCGGCATCCGGTCACTTCGACTCGAGCGCGCTGCGGCTGAAGGCCGCGCTCGCCGACCCCGTGGCCGACCGGATCATCGAGACGCTCCGGATGGCGCGGCACGTCGGCGGGACGGAACTCACGGGTGTGCTGCGCGCCCTGTCGGCGTCGGTGCGGGCCGACGCGACGCTGCGCGCCGAGGTGGAGGCTCGTCAATCATGGGTGCGTGGTGCCGCCGTCGTCGGCGTCGTCGCGCCCTGGATCGTGCTGGGCCTGCTCGTGCTGCGACCGGAGGGGGTCGCCGCCTACGCCACGGGAGCGGGGGTCGTCGTCGTGCTCGTCGGAGCCCTCGTGTCGGTGTGTGCGTACCGTCTCACGATCCGGCTCGGCCGGCTGCCCGAGCCACAGCGGTGGTTCGGATGAGCGGGGTGACTCTGTTCACCTGCGCCGTGGTTCTCGGCGTAACGTTCGCCGCGGGTGCGCTGCTGGCGCTGCAGCGGATGCCGCGGTGGTCGGCCCCGACGCTGTCGCGACGCATCGCGCCGTACCTTCGCGACCTCGCCGACCCCGCGGGAATGACGCCCCTGCAACCCGTGCCCACGGTCGGGGATTGGCGTACGGTGCCCAGACGGATGGCGACGACGCTCGCCTCAAGTCTGGGCGGTGGGGAGGCTCTCGCGCAGCGCTTGCGGCAGGCGGGGAGACGGAGCGACGTGGTGGCGTTCCGGGCCGGGCAGCTCGGATGGGCGGTGAGCGGCCTCGCCGTCGGCGGAGCGCTCGCGATCGCGGCGACCCTTGCGGGGCGCGGCGGCCCCGTCGCGGCGGTGCTGCCTCCGCTGGTCGCGGCGATCGCGATCGTGGTCGCCGATCAGCGGTTGTCTTTCGCCGCGCGGCGACGTGTCGCACGAATCGAGGAGGAGCTCCCGACCGTTCTGGAATTCCTCGCGCTGTGCCTCGCAGCCGGTGAAGGGCTGCGCGATGCGCTGCGCCGCGTGGGCGATGTGGGCTCGGGCGTACTGACGGCAGAACTGCGCGCGGCCGTGCTCGCCAGCGGCACCGGTTCGAGTCTCTCCGATGCGTTGCTCACAGTCGCCAAGACGTGCGACGTGCCCGCGCTGTCGCGTGCTGTCGAGCACCTCGTCGCTGCGATCGACCGCGGAGCACCGCTCGCTCAGGTCCTGCAGGACCAGGCGGTCGACGCGCGCGAGGACGCGAAGCGGGTCCTCATCGAGTCCGCAGGTCGCAAGGAGATTCTGATGCTCCTGCCGCTCGTCTTCCTGATTCTGCCGCTCTCGGTGCTGTTCGCCGTGTTCCCCGGCATCGTCATGCTCAAGCTCGGAATCGGATGACCGGTGACGGTCGGAAGGAGGCGGAGATGATCCGCACGCTGTGGAGCCGGGCGCAGGCCTGGCGTGATGAGGTGCTGCGCGACACCCTCGACGACGAGCGAGGTGATGTGCCCGGCTGGGTCCTTGTGACGCTCATGACGGCCGGTCTCGTGGTGGCGATCTGGACCCTTGCCGGTCCGGCGCTCGCCGATCTCTTCGAGCAGGCGCTGAGTCGCGTCTCGGGGTTCTGAGAATCCCATGCGTCTGCCGGCGAGCGGTGGTGCGCTGCGCGATGACGAGGCGGGTTCCGCGCCGGTCGAGTTCGTGCTCGTCGGCACCCTGCTCACGCTCCTCACTCTTGCCGTCGTCCAGCTCGCGCTCGCCGTCTACATCCGCAACGTCGTCCACGACGCGGCTGTCGAAGGCGCCTACTACGGAGCCCTCGCCGACACCCAACCGGCCGACGGCGCCCTCCGCACGCAGGCGCTCATCGCGGCGGCGACGGGCGGCGGGCTGGATGCCGCGGTGATCTCGGCCGTGCACGAGGGGCCATCGGGCGCGGAGGTCGCGGTCACCGTGACGGCGACTCTCCCGCTCGTGGGGCTCATCGGCATCCCCGCCGGTATGGAGGTGACGGCGCATGCTCCGCGCGAGAGCTTCGACTGAGCATCGACGCGGCGCCCCGGCGCGCGACTTCCGCAGCGACGACGACGGGTCGGCGGCGCTGGAGTTCATCCTGGTCGGCCTCGTGCTGCTCGTCCCGATCGTCTACCTCGTCATCGCCCTCGGCGCGATCCAAGGGCAGGCGCTCGGTGTCGAGACCGGGGCGCGCCAGCTCGCCCGCGCGATCGCATCGGCACCGGATGCGGCGACGGCGGACGCCCGCGCGAACCGCGTGCGGGACGCGATCGTGCGCGAATACGGCCTCGATCCCGGTGCCCTCGACATCGAGGTGTCGTGCTCGCGGGCGACCTGCCCCGAGCCGGGAGCGATCCTCACCGTCACCGTCCGCACGGAGGTTCCGCTGCCCCTTGTTCCCGCGATCCTGGGCCTCGACGATCTGGCCCGGGTGCCGGTCGAAGCCGCCTCGGCGCAGAAGATCTCGCGCTTCTGGGGAGCGACCCCCTGATGCGCGCTCGCGGAGCCGACGCGGACGACGAGGGTTCGGTGCTCGTGCTGACTCTCGGTTACGCGCTTCTCGCCCTCGTCCTCGTACTCGTGTGCGTCGACGCGACCAGTCTCTACCTCACGCAGAAGCGCGCGGATGCCGCCGCCGACGCCGCGGCCCTCGCCGGCGCGGACGGCTTCACCCTGACGATCGAGGGTGGTGGGCCCGTGGCCCGGCTCTCGGACGACGGCGTGCACGCCCAGGCCGCAGAGCTGCTCGACGCGCTCGGTACCGCACGGCTCGTGTCGGCGTCGACGCCCGACGGGGTATCGGCCCGCGTCCGCGTCGAGGTGGACTGGCGCCCGCCCGTCCTCGCCCTCTTCGTCCCCGATGGCTGGACGCTGGGTGCGACGGCAACGAGCCGCACGGCGCTGCGCTGACGTCGCGCGGCGCCTCGCGGGCGGGAGCCTCTCAGCGCGCCCGCGGAACGAATCGAGGAACCCAGCGGACGAACGCGGCCGCTCCCGCGAGACCGATCACACCCATGGCTCCGGTCGCGAGGGCGAGCGAGAAGGCGGCGGCGAGAGCGGAGACGAGCAAGGGTGCGATGGCGCCCCCGGCATCCGTCAACGTCCGCCACGACCCGAGGAAGGGCGCCGGATCGTCCTGGGGTGCGACGTCGGCACCGAGCGTCAGCAGGATGCCGCTGGACAGCCCGTTGCCGACGCCGAGGACCGCGGCGAACAGTGCGAACCACATTGCGGCCTGCGGCAGATCGTGCGTGAACGACAGGGCGAGGAACCCGGCGCCCATGAGGATCATCGCGGGGAGAGCCGCCCACAGCCGCCCGAAGCGGTCCATGACCTGCCCGCTCGCGTAGAACAGGGCGAAGTCGATCGCGCCCGAGATGCCGACGACGAGCGCGATCGTCTGCGCGTCGAGACCGATCGAGACGCCCCACAGCGGCAGCACGACCTGGCGGGCCGAGCGCACCGCTGACAGCGACGCCGCCGCGAGTCCCAGCCGCGAGAGCACCCCGCGGAAGCGCCACATCGTCCGGAAGACGCCCACGCGCTCACGCGTGGGGATCGATCCCGTGACCGGCTCGCCGGTGTCCTCGGCGACGCGCGAGTCGCCCCGCGCGGACGGCCCACCGGGCGCTGCGCCGTCGGCTTCGGGGTCGGGCCCGAGCAGGACGAGCAGCACCGTCGCGACCAGGCACACGCTGAAGAACCAGACGGTCGCGTGTTCGTCGCCGAACACCGCGAGAAGGGCGGCCGCGATGAAGGGGCCGACGAACATGCCGAGGCGGAAGGTGCCGCCGAGCAGCGACAGCGCGCGGGCACGGAACGTCAGCGGCACGCGCGTCGTCATGAAAGAGTGCCGCGCGAGCCCGAAGACGGCCGCGCAGAAGCCGATGACGAAGACGGATGCCGCGAGCACCGCGAGGTTCGGCGCGAGAGCGAGTCCCGCGACACCCGCCATCGCGATGCCGCCGCCGATCGCCATCGTCACCCGTTCGCCGATGCGGGCGACGGCCCAGCCGGCGGGGATGTTGCCGCAGAGCTGCCCGACGACGAGGGCGGAGGCGACGAGTGCGGCGGTCGGGACGTCGGCGCCGAGGCGCGAGGCGAAGATCGGCAGAAGCGGGATGACGGCCCCTTCGCCGAGCGCGAAGAGAACGGTCGGCCCGTAGATCACGGGCGCGAGACGCCAGAGCATGCTCCGCATCGGGGCGGGGGAGTCGGCATCCGTCACGTCATCCACGTTAGTCTGGAGTGTCATGCTTGATTTCGATCCCTCCGCCGACATCCAGGCCCTGCGCTCCACGTTCTCCGACATCCAGGCCGTGGTCGACGTCGACGCGCTCCGCGCGGAGATCGATCGACTCTCCGAGGAGGCCGGTGCCCCCGACCTCTGGGACGACGTCGAGAAGGCGCAGAAGGTCACGAGTGCCCTGAGTCACCGCCAGGCCGACCTCAAGCGCGTCACCGACCTCGAGCAGCGCCTCGACGACCTCGACGTGCTCGTCGAGCTCGCCCGCGAGATGGACGACGAGGACACCGCCGCCGAGGCGCGGCGAGAGATCTCCGATCTGCAGGATGTGATCGGCCAGCTCGAGGTGCAGACGCTCCTCGACGGAGAGTACGACGATCGTCCTGCCGTCGTCACGATCCGCTCGGGCGCCGGCGGCGACGATGCGACGGACTTCGCCGAGATGCTCCTGCGCATGTACCTGCGCTGGGCGGAGCGGCACAAGTACTCCGTGAAGGTCATGGACACCTCCTATGCGGAGGGTGCGGGCATCAAGTCGGCGACCTTCGAAGTGGATGCCCCGTACGCCTACGGCACGCTGTCCGTCGAAGCCGGGACGCACCGTCTCGCGCGCATCAGCCCCTTCGGCGGCGCCGACAAGCGGCAGACGTCGTTCGCTGCGGTCGAGGTCATCCCCGCGCTCGAAGAGGCCGTCGAGGTCGAGGTGCCCGAAGGCGACATCCGCGTCGACGTCTTCCGCTCGTCGGGCCCGGGTGGGCAGTCGGTCAACACGACCGACTCGGCGGTGCGCATCACGCACATCCCGACCGGCCTCGTCGTCTCGATGCAGAACGAGAAGAGCCAGATCCAGAACCGCGCCGCCGCGATGCGCGTGCTGCAGACGCGCCTGCTCCTGCTCAAGCGCGAAGAGGAGGCCGCCAAGAAGAAGGAGCTCGCGGGGACGATCACCGCGAGCTGGGGCGACCAGATGCGCTCCTACTTCCTCTACGGCCAGCAGCTCGTGAAGGATCTCCGTACCGGCTACGAGGTCGGCAACCCCGCGGTCGTCTTCGACGGCGACCTCGACGGCCTCATCGCGGCCGGCATCCGCTGGCGCAAGCGCAAAGACGACGACGACTGATCAGGTGCCGCGGCGGGAACCGCGACGCGCGGGCGCGCCGTCCGGCATCCATAGTCTGCGCGCTTAGGCTCGTCGGGTCATGATCCGGTTCGAGCACGTCACCAAGAAGTACCGCGGCACCAAGAAGCCCGCCCTCAACGATGTCGACTTCGATGTGCAGCGCGGCGATTTCGTCTTCCTCGTCGGCGCCTCCGGCTCGGGAAAGTCGTCGTGTCTGCGGCTGATCCTGCGAGAAGACACCCCAAGCGACGGCCGCGTCGTCGTGCTCGGCCGAGACCTGCACGCGCTCTCCACCCGCAAAGTGCCCTACTTCCGCCGCCATATCGGCGCCGTCTTCCAGGACTTCCGGCTGCTGCCGAACAAGACCGTCTTCCAGAACGTCGCGTTCACGCTCCAGGTGATCGGTGCCTCGCGCGCCTTCATCCAGCAGGCGGTCCCCGAGGCGCTCACCCTCGTCGGCCTCGACGGCAAGCAGAAGCGTCTCCCGCACGAGCTCTCGGGTGGTGAACAGCAGCGCGTCGCGATCGCGCGCGCGATCGTGAACCGACCGCAGATCCTCCTCGCCGACGAGCCGACGGGAAACCTCGACCCCGCGACGTCGGTCGACATCATGCAGCTGCTCGCGCGCATCAACGAAGGCGGTACGACGGTCGTCATGGCCACGCATGAAGCCGGCTTCGTCGACCAGATGAAGCGACGCGTCATCGAGCTGCAGGACGGCGTCATGGTCCGTGACGACCGCCACGGCGGTTACGGGGACACGTCCGCGATCCCGCGCCTTGCTCCGCAGGAGGAGAAGGGTGCCGCCGCGACGGCTGCCCTGACCGCGGTGCTCGAGCTGCAGCGCGAGATCGCCGCGTCTCCCGTCGAACCTGTGCCGAGCGCGGTCAAGGATGCCGCGGCGGAAGCGGTCTCAGCATCCGCGGTCGCCGCGGCTGTCGCGGTGACGCCCGACGTGATGCCCGACGCCGAGCTCGATGTCGCCCCCGAGCCGGCGCGCGAATCGACGCCGACGACCCGGCCGATAAAGATCGACGCGCCGATCGTGCAGCTCGACGGACTCGAGCTCGACGACCTGACCGTGGCCGAGCGGCTCGGCCTGGCATCCGACGACGACGAAGTGGGGCCGACCTCGTGAGGGTGCGACTGATCCTCGCCGAGGCCCTGACCGGCCTTCGGCGCAACGCCTCGATGGTGATCTCCGTCGTGCTCGTGACGTTCGTCTCGCTGACGTTCGTGGGCGCGGCGATGCTCATGCAGATGCAGATCGCGAAGATGCAGTCCTACTGGGCCGAGCGGGCACAGGTTTCCGTCGTCATGTGCCGCGACGATTCGACGGCCGCGACGTGCGCCGACGGTGCGGCGACGGAGGACCAGATCTCGGCGGTCGCGGAGCGGCTCGAGAGCCCCGCACTGGCGGCGCTCGTGCGCGACGTCCGCTTCGAGTCGGGCGACGAGGCCTACCAGAACCTCCTCGACCTCTACGGCGACGAGTACAAGGACTACGTCACTCCGGCGCAGCTCGGTGATACGTACTGGGTCGGACTCATCGACCCCGGAAAGTCGGATGTCATCACCGAGGCGTTCTCCGGTACGCAGGGGGTCGAGGGCGTCCGCAACCAGATGCAGTATCTCGAGCCGCTCTTCTCCGCTCTGACGGTCGCGACCTACATCGCGGTCGGCATCGCCGCTCTCATGCTCATCGCCGCCGTCCTCCTCATCGCGACGACGATCCGGCTGTCGGCGTACGCACGGCGGCGCGAGGTCGGGATCATGCGTCTCGTCGGCGCCTCGAACCGGTTCATCCAGACCCCGTTCATCCTGGAGGGCGTCTTCGCCGCCTTCATCGGCTCTCTCCTGGCGGGGGGCGCGATCCTCGCCGGTGTGCAGTTCGGAGTCGGGGGGTACCTGCGCGACCGGGTCACCTTCATCACCGACTGGGTGGGTGTGGCGGATGCCGCGGTGGTCATCCCGATCATCATCGTGATCGGCCTCGTGCTCGCCGCGCTCTCGGCCGGTTTCGCGATCCGCCGTTGGCTGCGGGCCTGACACCGCGCGCTCCTGAGATAGACTGACGGGCTGCCGTATCCACGGCATCCGGAATGAGGAGTCACCATGCCCAGGGAACGCGGGGAGAAGGTCGTCGCGACCAACCGTCGCGCGCGCCACGAGTACGCCATCGAGAAGACCTACGAGGCGGGCCTCGTGCTCACCGGCACGGAAGTGAAGTCGCTGCGCGAAGGCCGTGCGAACCTCTCGGACGGGTACGCGTACATCGACGGGGGAGAGGCCTACCTCGACTCCGTGCACATCCCGGAGTACTCGCAGGGCCACTGGACGAACCATTCCTCCAAGCGCACGCGCAAACTGCTGCTGCACAAGCAGGAGATCATCAAGCTGTCGCACGCGATCAGCGCCGGTGGGTACACGCTGATCCCGCTCAAGCTCTACTTCTCCGACGGTCGCGCGAAGGTCGAGATCGCGGTCGCGAAGGGCAAGCGCGAGTACGAGAAGCGCCAGACCATCCGCGAGCGCGAGGACAAGCGCGAAGCGGAGCGTGCGATGCGCAGCCGAAACCGCCTCGGCGACTGACCCTCCGACGGCATCACGCCGCGCTGAAGCGCGCCTCCACGGCGGCAGTGACGACGATGTCGTCGGGGCGGAAGTCGACGGCAGCGGGGGGTGCGGCATCCATCGCCATCGCGGCGCGCGCGAACATGCGTGGCGCGGGAGCTTCGGGCGCGCCGCCGTTCAGCAGCCCGAGATCGGCGATCTGCACAGGCGTGACCTGCGTCAGTCCGATCGCGCTGGCATAGGCGGTCGCGCGCTCGACGGCGGCGGCGACCGCGTCAGTGGCGACGTCTCGTTCGACACGGGCGCGCGTCTCGGGCGAGAGTTGCCAGTCGACGACCCCGACCTGCAATCCTTCCGTCGCGGCGATCTGATTGAGCCAATCGGACAAGGCGAGGACGTCCGTGAACGTCGCGGTGAGCTCCACCGAGGCGTGGTGCACGGGGTCGAGCTGTCGGCCGTCGCTGTTCCACGGACGGTCGGCCCAGACCGACACGCGCTGACTCGACCAGTCCGCGATGCCGCCCGCTGCTTTCCGGGCCGCGAGGTCCGCGCGAACGGGCTCGGCGAGGGCGGCGATCCGCTCGACCACGGCGCCGCGTTCGGCGCCGTCGGCCGCGGCGCTCACGTGCGCGACGGCCCGCTCGGGGGCGACCCGGGTCTGGCTCTCGCCGCGGACGGTGATGATGACATCGCTCATGGGATAGACTGTAACGCTCGGGTGCCTGGGCATCCGCCACACAATTCCACAGCGTGACAGTGGCTCACCCTGCCGCACGGCGCACGGGGCTGATCGGTTTCGACAGCGCCTGTGAAGCTGCGGGAAGCGGGCCGAGGATGCAGGGTTATCTCGTAAACGACCTCTGCGAACCAATAGTTGCCGATGCAAAGCGCAACGACTTCGCCCTCGCTGCCTAAGCGAGCCTGAAGTCCGTCAGACCGTAGGCGATCCCGCTACGGACCCTGGCGTCATCTAGGGATCTTGCTGTGCGACGGGGTCTCGACGTCGCACGGGACTCTTCTGAGACTGGGCTCGTCGACTTAGGTGTCTGTGACAAAGGTCGGAGCCGAGCAGAACGTCTTCACAGACTGCGCCCGGAGAAGACGCAGTATCTCAGCGTTGGACGGGGGTTCGATTCCCCCCAGCTCCACCAGCCGCTGTCACGTGGAACGCCGAAGGCCGGCCCCGCTCTCACGAGCGGGGCCGGCCTTCGGTTTACCGTCCGCAGACTCAGTTCGGACGCTGGATGAGCAGCAGGTTCTGCTTCGTGTCCGACAGGGTCACCCAGCCGTCGCCGAATTCGTACGTCATGCCGTAGCCGTTCTCGTCGACCGTGGGGGCCTGTGAGGCATCCTGCGTCAGGTAGACGTAGTCGCCTTCGCTCTGGCGCTTCCATCCCTGCTGCTCGAGGGAGTTCTGGATCTTGGTGGCCTGGTCGCTCGTGAGCGGTGCCCAGCCGAAGAGCAGCAGGTTGCCCGACGGCTTGGTGAAGTCGGCCCACGTGCACTGCAAGCCGTCGTCGAGCGTGACGCCTCCGGCGGCGAACGGTGTCTCTTTGAAGCTCCAGCCCTTCGCGACGAGCTGCTCGTGCACGTCGGCGACGACGATCGAGTCGCACGTCGCGTCGAGGCCCCCGGCGTCCGGGCTCGACGTCGGGTCGGGCTGGGCGGCAGTCGGAGCCGTGGTCGGCGCGTCCGTGCCGACGGTGGCGGTGGGGGCGGGGTCCTGCGAGCCGGCGCCGCACCCCGTCAGGAGGAGCGCGGTGAGGCCGACGGCGGCGAGGGAGGCGAAGCTGCGGGGGGTCATCGATCGTTCTCCGTGGGGGTGTTCAGCAGGGTGAGGAAGTCGTCGTGGAGCAGTCCGTTCGTCGCGAGGGAAGACCGGGTGGCGATGCTGTCGGCTCCGTCGATGTCGGTGAAGCGGCCGCCGGCCTCGGTGATGATCGGGACGAGCGCGGCGATGTCGTACTCCTTGACACCGAACTCGGCGACGAACTCGAGCCGCCCCTCGGCGAGGAGCATGTACGGCCACGTGTCTCCGTAACCGCGGTCGCGCCACACGGCACGGCTGAGGCGGAGCAGGTCGTCGGAACGGCCGACCTCGTCCCACTGCGCGAGCGATTGGAAGCTGACGCTCGCGTCGGCGACCGTGGCGACGCTCGAGACGGCGAGACGCTTCGGATCCCCGCCGGGAACGTTCGTCCAGGCGCCGAGGCCCGTGGCCGCCCACCAGCGCCGCCCGAGCGCGGGCTGGCTCGCGACGCCCACGCGAGGGACGCCGTCGACCGCGAGGGCGATCAGGCTCGTCCACATGGGGATGCCCTTGAGGTAGTTCGCGGTCCCGTCGATCGGGTCGATGATCCACTGCCGGGACGTTGTGCCGCTCGTGCCGAATTCCTCGCCCAGAACGCCGTCTGCGGGCCGCTCGGAGGCGAGGATGCCGCGGATCGCCCGCTCGGTCGCGAGGTCCGCTTCGGTCACCGGCGAGGCATCCGACTTCGTCTGCACGTCGAGATCGGCGGCGTCGAAGCGCGACATGGCGACGGCATCGGCCGCGTCGGCCAGCCGCAGCGCGAGGTCGAGGTCTGCGGCGAGGTCGCCCTCGAAGGGCGCACTCCAGGAGGGGGCGTGTGCGGGGGAGGTCACCCCTTCAGGATACGGGGGCGTGCATGCTCGATTCGCGATGTGCCGCATCGTGATGGTAACGTTGACGCTCGGTTCGCCCCTCCGGTTCTCGATCGGAATCGGGCGGACACGGAACGCACCTCTAGCTCAATCGGCAGAGCAACTGACTCTTAATCAGTGGGTTCTGGGTTCGAGTCCCAGGGGGTGCACCGCTCACGAACGGCCCCGGATCTTTCCGGGGCCGTTCGTGTTTGCGGCGAGCGGATTCGCAGACGCACAACGGATTCGGATGCCACGGGTCGCGGCATCCGAATCCGTTGTCGTCGTGCGATTCCGGTCGCGTTCGAAGGGCGGCTCAGGCGGCATCGCCGATGAGCACGGACTCCGCCTCCTCGGCGGCATCCGCCTCGTGCTCGTCGATGCGCTTCAGCGCGGGGCGTCCGAGGAGGATCACGAGGGCGGAGAGCACGACGGATGCCGCGGCGAACCAGAACGGCACCGACGCGTTGAACGCGTGCCAGAGCGCCGCGGCGATCGGGGGAGCGGCCGCTCCGCCGAGGAAGCGCACCGCCGAGTAGGCTGACGACGCGACCGAGCGCGGCAGATCGGTGGCCTCCATGACCGACTCGGTGAGGATCGTGTTCATGAGGCCGAGGAGCAGGCCGCCCACGATGATGCAGGTCACGAGGGCCGCCGGTGACCCGACGACGAGACCGGCCACGACGAGGTCGATCGCAAGCAGGGGCAGGACGAGGAGCATCGCCGTGCTGCGCTTCATTCCGCGCAGCAGGAGCGGTGCCACCCATACGCTCGTGACGGCGAGAGCGACGCCCCAGCCGAAGAACGTGAGCCCGATGCCCATCGCGCCGAATCCGAGTGGGAACGGAGAGAACGCGAGCAGCACAAAGAAGCCGATGTTGTAGAACAGCGCGGCGATCGCGAGCACTGCGAGGGCCGGGCGGCCGAGGGCCTTGAAGGGCGCCGACAGGGGGATCGGCTCGCGTTTCTCGCCGTTCGAGCGCACGAGCACAGACACCGCGATGAAGCCGATCGCCATAAGAGCCACGACGCCGAAGAACGGCCCGCGCCAGCTGATCTCGCCGAGGATGCCGCCGAGGAGCGGCCCGATCGCGATGCCGAGGCCGAGGGCCGCCTCGTAGAGGATGATCGCGGCGGCAGATCCACCCGACGCGGCGCCGACGATGGTCGCGAGCGCCGTCGAGATGAACAGGGCATTGCCGAGGCCCCATCCCGCGCGGAAGCCGATGACGGCGTCGACGCTGCCGGAGAGGGCGCACAGGAGGGCGAACACGACGATGAGGCCGAGACCTGTCAAGAGCGTCGCCTTGGTGCCTATGCGCGAGGAGATCCAGCTCGTGAAGAGCATCGCGAGACCCGTGACGACGAGGTAGCTCGTGAAGAGCAGCTCCGTCTCCACGGGGCTCGCCTCGAGCGACTCGGCGATGGCTGGGAGGATCGGGTCGACGAGCCCGATCCCCATGAAGGCGATGACGCACGCGAACGCGACAGCCCACACCTGCGCCGGCTGACGCCACACGCTGACCTTCTCGGCGTGGACGGCGACGCCGCTCATCGGGTCGCCTCCAGGGCGGGCGCGTCGAGACGCGTGCGCGACTCGACGATGTCGGCGGCGCGGCGGATGGCGGCCCACTCGTCGTCGTCGAGGTCCGCGAACCGCGGCGCAAGCGCTTCGCCGAGGACGCGCATCCAGTCGTCGAGGGCGGCGAGCCCGGCATCCGTCACGGTGACGACGGTCGCGCGCGAGTCGTTCGCATCCGTGCTCCGCTCGAGCAGGCCCGCTTCGGTCATCTGAGCGACGAGGCGCGTCATTCCCGGTTGCGTGACGCGGCTGAGAGCGGCGAGGTCGCCGATGCGCTGGGGTCCGTACTCTCGCAGGAGCGTGATCGTCCGCCACTGCGCAGCGGGCGCTTCGTTCCGGGTCTCGAGCGACGCGACGCGGGTGAGGGCGTGCGCGCCGGTGACGAGCCGGAGGATGTCTCGGTCGTGTTGCATACCAAAAGTATATACCTATGGTATTTAAATGCGAGTTGCCGAATCGTGATGACTCCAGGCGTGCCGTATTTGACATGGATGCCGGACCTGAACAGACTCTCATTATCTGAATCACGTTTCAGGTATCCCTTCCAATGGTGAAAGGCACGCACATGCGGGTTACGAAGAAGTTGCTCCCGAAGGCAGCGTTGGTGGGGGCTGTGGTCGCCACAGCCGCCCTCGCCCTGGCGGCCTGTGCGCCGCAGACGGCGGCGCCCTCCGCGAGCGAGAGCGGAGAGGCCGGCCCCGCTGAGCTCTCCGTCGGCATCATCACGAGCGAGACCGGCCCCCTCGCGGGCTACGGCAAGCAGTACCTCGACGGCTTCAAGGCCGGCCTCGACTGGGCCACCGACGGCACAGGCGAGGTGAACGGCACGAAGCTCAACATCGACTACCGCGACGACGCGGGTGTTCCCGATACGGCTGTGGCCATCGCCAAGGAGCTCATCGGCTCGGGTACCAACATCCTCGCCGGGAGCGCCTCCTCGGGTGTCGCCGCCGCGCTGGCCGAGCAGGCCGGCCAGAACAAGGTCCTCTTCCTCTCGGGCCCGGCCGCCGCCGACGCGATCACCGGCATCAACGGGTACACGTTCCGCACCGGCCGCCAGTCGGCCCAGGACGTCGCCACCGCCGGCACGTTCCTCGGCGACCTCGAGGGCAAGAATGTGACCGTCTTCGCTCAGAACAATGCGTTCGGGCAGGGCAATGCCGCCGCCGTCGAGGCGATCCTCGGCGCCAAGGGCGCGACGATCACCCCCGTCCTCGTCGCCGAGGACGTCACCGAGTTCACCCCGTTCGCTCAGCAGGTGCTCTCCGGCAACCCCGACCTCGTCTTCGTCGCGTGGGCGGGTGCGACCTCGGGCGCGATGTGGCAGGCGATGAGCCAGCAGGGTGTCTTCGATAAGGTCCCCGTCGTCACGGGTCTCGGCGACTCGGCGACGTTCGGAGCCTACGGCGAGGCATCCGACAAGATCAGCTTCCTGAACCACTACTTCCCCGGCGCCCCGGACAACGAGATCAACGACGAGATGATCAAGGCGGTCGAGGCGGCCGGTGGCACGCCCGACCTCTTCACCCCCGACGGCTTCAACGCGGCCATCATGCTCGTGCAGGCGGTCAAGGAGGGCAAGGGCGACGTGGATGCCATGGTCAAGGCCCTCGAAGGCTTCACCTTCGACGGCCCGAAGGGCAAGCTCGAGGTCCGCGCCGGCGACCACGCGCTGATCCAGGACATGTACCAGGTGAAGCTCGTCGCGAAGGACGGTGCATTCGCTCCGGAACTCGTCGCGACGGTTCCGGCGCAGGACGTCGCCCCCGCCGAGAAGCAGTGATCCTGCCCTCCGAGGAGAAGTCGTACACATGAGCACTCCAGTCCCGTCCGCGCTCACGATCGAAGGTCTCGGCCTCCAGATCGGCGGCGCCACCATCCTCAAGGATGTCGATCTCGACATCGCGCCCGGCAGCCTCGTCGGCGTGATCGGACCGAACGGTGCCGGCAAGACCACGTTGTTCAACGTGATCTCCGGCGTCGCGAAGCCCACATCGGGTCGCATTCTGATGCATGGCGAGGACATCACCCGCTCGTCCGTGCCCCAGCGGGCGCGGGCGGGACTGGGGCGCACCTTCCAGACGTCGAGCCTCTTCCCGCGGCTCAGCGTTCTCGAAAACGTCCGGATCGCCGCTCAGGTCGGACTCGGCGGCAACTATTCCCTGCTGCGCTTCCCGCGGCGATCGGATGCCGCGACGCGCACCGCACTCGAGCAGCTCACGAAAGTCGGGCTGACCCACAAGCTCGACACGGCCGCGGGGGACATCTCGCACGGCGACAAGCGCAAGCTCGAGATCGCCGTGCTCCTCGCGACCGAGTCGCGCATCGTCCTGCTCGACGAGCCGATGGCCGGAGTCGCCTCGGGCGACGTCCCGGGGCTCGTCGACAACATCCGCGAGATGCAGCGCGACACGCAGTGCACCGTGCTGATGGTCGAGCACCACATCGACGTGCTGATGGGACTCGTCGACCAGGTCGCCGTGATGTATTCGGGGTCCATCATCGCGTTCGACGTCCCGCAGAGAATCATGGAGAACCCGCTCGTGCAGAGCGCTTATCTGGGTCGCACCGAAGGGAACGCCGCATGAGCGAGCCGATTCTCACCGTGCGAAACCTGTCCGCCTCGATCGCCGGCCAGCAGGTCGTCGAAGATGTCACGTTCGAGGTGCCCTCTTCGGGCATCACGGCTGTTCTCGGGCGCAACGGCGTCGGCAAGACCTCTTCGATCCGTGGCATCCTCGGTCTCATTCAGCGCCGCGGCGAGATCACGCTGGCGGGGGAGCGGATCGACGCACTGAAGACACACCAGATCGTGCAGCGCGGCGTCGGCTACGTGCCCGAGGACCGCGAAGTGTTCGCCGGCCTCAGCGTCGCCGAGAACCTCGCCCTCGCCGAGCGCGACAAGAATCCGCGGCGCGACTTCGTCGCCCAGCTCTTCCCCGACCTCGTCGCGAGGCGCAGCCAGGCCGCGGGGACGCTCTCGGGCGGCCAGCAGCAGATGGTGTCGGTCGCCCGCGCGCTCCTCAACGACAACCGCATTCTCCTCGTCGACGAGCCGACGAAGGGCCTTGCCCCCAAGATCGTCGCCGAAGTCGCCGACGCGCTGCAGGAGGCGTCGAAGACGGTCCCGATCCTGCTCGTCGAACAGAACCTCGACGTCGTCAGGCGCCTCGCCGACGACGCCATCGTCATCGCCGGAGGCCGCGTCGTGCACACCGGGAAGGCGCGCGACATCCTCGACGACGAGTCCCTCACCACACGCCTGTTGGGCGTCAGCGCGGAGGCACACGCATGAGCAGCATCGTCCTCATCCTTCTGACGGGCGTCGGTCTCGGCGCCCTCTACTTCCTCGTCGCCTCGGGCCTCAGCCTCATCTACGGTCTCATGCACGTCCTGAACTTCGCGCACGGAGCGTTCCTCACGCTGAGCGCCTTCATCGGCTGGCAGGTCGCACAGGCGCTCGGCACCGCCTCCTGGGGATCTTTCCTCGTCTCGATCCTGGTCGGCGCCGTCGTCGGCGCGATCTTCGCGACGCTGACCGAGCTCGTCCTGATCCGGCCGCTCTACGAACGCCACATCGAACAGGTCCTGGTGACGGTCGGCCTCTCGTTCGCTGCCGTGGCGCTGTTCGAGGGGATCTGGGGCACGGATGCCGTGAACATCGCGGGCCCGTCATGGCTCAAGGGCACGACCGAGGTCCTCGGCGCCCGCATCCCGAACACGTACTGGATCCTGATGCTCGCCGCGGCGATCGTGCTCGTCGCGCTCGTGCTGTTCCTCAAGAAGACCCGGTACGGCATGATCATCCGCGCCGGCGTGGAGAACCGTTCCATGGTGACGGCGCTCGGCATCGACGTGCGGAAGAGCTTCACCCTCGTCTTCGCGATCGGCGGCGCGGCGGCGGGAATCGGCGGCGTGCTCGCGATGCACTACACGACGTTCGTCTCTGCGCACCTCGGTCAGACGCTCCTCATCTTCGCGTTCATCGTGACCGTCATCGGCGGTCTCGGCTCGCTCACGGGCGCGGCGATCGCCTCGGTGCTCGTCGCGGTGCTGCAGCAGTTCGCGAACGTCTACCTGAGCGGCACGGGCGACTTCATCGTGGTCGCCCTCCTGGCCGTCGTCCTGCTGGTGCGCCCCACCGGCCTCATGGGGAGGAAAGCATGACCGTCACCACCGGGGTCCCCACCCTCGTTCCCGGCCGCAAGGGGGCGTATCTGCCCTTCATCGTGGGTGCCGCGCTCGTGGTCCTGATGGCGCTGCTGCCGTTGCTGAACATCTCGATCCCCGGCATCCTCCCGGGAGCGACCTACACTCCGGGATCGCTCGCGCTCCTGTCGCTGTGCATGGTCTACGCAGCGCTGGCGCTCTCCTACAACCTCCTGCTCGGCACCTCGGGCATGCTGTCGTTCGGCCACGCGCTGTACTTCGGTGCCGGTGCCTACGGGCTGGGGCTCGTGCTGAAACTCCTCCAGGTGCCGCTCGCCTTCGGCATCCCGCTGTCGCTCCTCGGCGGACTCGTGATCGCAGCGTTCACCGGCTCGGTCGCGATGCGGGTCTCCGGCATCCCGTTCGCGATGGTGACTCTGGCGTTCGCGCAGGCGGGGTCGGTGCTCGTCCGCCGCAATCAGCAGGTCACGGGCGGCGAAGAGGGGCTGCGCCTGCCCGTCGAGCTCGTGCCCGACTGGCTCGTCGGCGTCGTCAACACCCGCAACCTCTACTGGGTCTGCCTCGCGGCGCTCGTCGTGATCTACCTCGTCGTCCTGTGGGTCGACCGCTCGCGGCTCGGCCACCTCGCGCAGGCGACGCGCGAGAACGAGCTGCGCGTGCAGGTGCTGGGCCTGCGGCCGTACTCGGCGAAGCTCATCGTCTTCGTCGTCGCGGCGCTGTGCGCGTCGCTGGCGGGCATCGCCTACATGCTGCTGCAGTCGGGCACCCAGCCCTCGAGCGTCGGCGCCGATCTCACGATCACGGTGCTCGTCATGGTGGTTCTCGGTGGCGTCGGGTTCCGTTGGGGTGCCATCGTGGGGGGCGTGCTCTACACGATCCTCGATCAGCGACTGAAGGTGCTCGCCCGCTCGGAGTGGATCGACGCACTCCCGGGCTGGCTGCACATCCCGCTGTCGGAGCCCCTGTTCCTCCTCGGCGTGCTGTTCATCCTCGTGGTCATGTTCCTGCCCGGCGGCATCGCGGGGACAGTCGACGCGTGGGTGCGCCGGCGCCGCGGGGAGCGCACGCGCACGCAACTGCGCCAGCTCGACGAGACGACCGAGGTCGTCGATGACGCCGTTGAGGCCCGCGTATGACTTCGGGGATAGATGCCGGGATGGACGGCTCCGCGCTGATCGACGGCGCGCACACGATCGGCCGATGGCTCACCGATCGCGCCGCGACCGTGCCCGCGCACACCGCGATCGACGATCGCGGTGTGCGGATCGGCTACGCCGACCTCGAGACCCGCTCCCGCGAGCTCGCCGCAGGACTGCGGCGAGCGGGCTACGGTCCCGGTGACCGGATCGCGACCGTGTCGGGCAACTCGATCGACCACGTCGTGGCGTTCTTCGCCTGTGCGAAGAGCGGCGTCGCGTTCGTGCCCCTGTCGTGGCGGCTCGCTCCGCGTGAACTCGCCGAGGTGCTGACAGGCTCCGCCCCCGCCCTCGTGCTCGTCGAGGACGAGTACGAGGGCCTGGCCGCCGACGCCTTGCGACGGGTCGCCGAGCGGTGCCCGGTGGCACCGCTCGGCACGACCGGGGTCGAAGCCGCCGTTCCCGCACGCCTCGGACCGGCGGTCCCGCTGCGGGGCGTCCGCGACGACGACCCGCTCCTGGTCATCTACACCTCGGGCAGCGAATCCGCGCCCAAGGGCGTCGTGCTGACGCACGCGAACTGCTTCTGGAACAATCTCGCGCTCGCGGGCGCCCAGCAGCTCACGGGGGACGACGTCGTCCTCTCGATGCTCCCGCAGTTCCACGTCGCGGCGTGGAACTGCCAGCCGCTCCTGGCGTGGTGGGTCGGCGCGACGGTCGTGCTCGAGCGCTCCTTCCAACCGCGGCGCGTCCTCCAGCTGCTCGCCGAGCGCGGGGTCACGGCGATGATGGGCGTGCCGACCCAGTACCGCCTTCTCGCCGACGATCCGGCGTTCGCGCAGATCGCGGCGGGGCCGCTGCGCCAGGCTCTCGTCGGCGGAGCGACGGTCCCGGCGGATCTCGCGGCGCAATGGGCGGCGGCGGGTGTGCCGCTCACCCAGGGGTACGGGCTCACCGAGGCAGCGCCGAACGTGCTGTGCCTGCCGGCATCCGACCTCGGCCGCCACGCGGGAGCCGTGGGACGACCGTATCCGCACGTGGACGTCTGCGTGGCCGACCCCGAGACGGGACTCGTGCTCGAGGGTGAGGCGACCGGCGAGCTGTGGGTGCGCGGCCCGAGCGTCTTCTCCGGCTACCTGAACGACGACGCAGCCACGGCCCGGGTGCTCGCGGGGGAATGGCTGCGGACGGGCGACATCGTGCATCGTGACCGCGGCGGCGTCTACCGGATCGTGGACCGCCTGAAGGACATCTTCATCTCCGGCGGCGAGAACGTCGCGCCCGCCGAGGTGGAGCGCGCGCTCGCGCTGCACCCCGCGATCGCGGAAGTCGCCGTCGTCGGCGTGCCCGATGAGGTCTGGGGTGAGCGCGGAGTCGCCTTCGTCGTGCGCGCCGACGGCGCCGCGCTCGGCGAGGACGAGGTGATCGCGCATGCGCGCGCGGAGCTCGCGGGCTACAAAGTCCCCGTGCGTGTCGCGTTCGTCGAGGCGCTCCCGCGGTCGACGATCGAGAAGCTCGCCCGCTCGCGTCTGCGTGCCGCAGCGGCGGAACTGATGAAGGAGACCACCCATGGATGACGCGGTGTCACGCATGGCGTCGGATACGGCCGAGCCGATGCCCGCCCTCTCGGCGACCGGCAAGCCGCTCACCAAGCGCGGTGAGGCGACGAGGCGCAAGCTCCTCGAAGCGGCCGAGGAGGTCTTCGCGGGCCTCGGCTACCACGAGGCATCCATCGTGAAGATCACAGAGCGCGCGGGCATCGGTCTCGGAACGTTCTACCTCTACTTCGACAGCAAGCAGCAGATCTTCGAAGAGCTCGTCGTCGACCTCAACAGGCGGGTGCGCCACTCGATGAGCGAGGCGATGGCCGGAGCGTCAGGACGCATCGAGGCCGAGCGCGCCGGATTCGAGGGCTTCTTCCGGTTCACGGCCGCCCATCCGGCGCTCTATCGCGTCGTCCGGGAGGCCGAGTTCGTCTCGCCCGAGATGCTGCGCTTGCACTACACGCGGATCGTGGACGGATACGAGGCGGGTCTGCGCGCGGCGCAACGAGAGGGCGACGTCGACGAGGCGCTCGACCCCGAGGTCACCGCGTGGGCCCTCATGGGCGCCGGAGAGCTCATCGGTATGCGCTATCTGCTCTGGGAGCGCGACGAGCAGGACAACGCGCCGAGTGCCATGCCAGAGGCGGTCATCGACCACATGACGAGATTCATCCGCAACGCGCTCGAGCCGCGTCGCACTTCGGGAGGTTCCCATGACTGAGCAGGATCTGGCCGGGCACCGCGCCCTCGTGACCGGGGGAGCGAGCGGAATCGGCCTCGCGTGCGCCCGCGAGTTCGCTTCACGCGGCGCACACGTGATCGTGGCCGATTTCAATGGCGAGGCGGCAGCCGCCGTCGCAGCCGAGCTCGGCGGCGAGGCCTGGGTCGTCGATCTCTCCGACACCGCTGCTCAGGAGGATCTCGCACTCGATGTCGACATCCTGCTCAACAACGCTGGCGTCCAGACCGTGGCCCCGATCGAGGAGTTCGACCCTGAGCGCTGGCGCTTCATGCACCGGCTGATGGTCGAGTCGCCGTTCCTGCTCACCCGAGCGGCGCTGCCCAAGATGTACGAGCGCGGCTGGGGTCGCATCATCAACATCTCGAGTGCCCACGGCCTGCGGGCGAGCGCGTTCAAGTCGGCGTACGTGTCGGCGAAGCACGCGCTCGAAGGACTGTCGAAGGTGACGGCCCTCGAGGGCGGTCCGCACGGCGTCACGAGCAACTGCATCAACCCTGCCTACGTGCGGACGCCGCTCGTCGAGAAGCAGATCGCCGACCAGGCGAAGGTGCACGGCATTGCGGAGAGCGATGTCGTGCGAGACATCATGCTGACCGAGGGCGTCGTGAAGCGTCTTGTCGAGGCCGACGAGGTCGCGTCCCTCGCGGGTTGGCTCGCGTCGCACAAGGCGGGCATGGTGACGGGAGCGAGCTACACGATCGACGGCGGCTGGACGGCGCGATGACGCGCGCGAGCCACCGGGTGGCTGTTCCGGTCGCGGGGGGTGACCTCACCGTCGGCGTGTGGGATGCCGAGGACCCGGCCGCGCCGACGATCCTCGCGATCCACGGCGTGACCTCTTCGCACCTCGCGTGGGAGTTCCTCGCCGAATCCCTCCCCGGGGTGCGGATCGTCGCGCCGGACCTCCGTGGCCGGGGACGCAGCAATGAGATCGCGGGACCCGCCGGAATGGCCGCGCATGCGGCCGATCTGGCCGCCGTCTCGGCCGCGTTCGACCTGGGTCCTGTCGTCGTCGTCGCGCACTCGATGGGAGCGTTCGTCGCGGTCGCCTTCGCCGCGCGGCATCCGGAACTCGTGGCACGACTCGTCCTCGTCGACGGGGGCCTGCCGCTCGGCGCGCCGGCGGGGCTCGCCCCCGACCAGCTCGTCGATGCGATTCTGGGCCCCACCGCGGCGCGGTTGAATCTGCGCTTCTCGAGCGTCGCGGAGTACCTCGACTTCTGGCGCTCGCACCCGGCGTTCGCGCGCGACTGGACGCCGGAGCTGGAGCGATACCTCGCCTACGACCTCGTTTCGGCGGGGGAGGAGGGGCTCCGCCCCGCGACCGCGTACGCGACGACAGTCGAAGACACGATCGACATGAACACCACGACGACGGTGGCCGACGCGCTCGCGATGCTCGATCGTCCGGCAACGCTCATCACGGTGCCGCGCGGACTGCAGAACGAGGAGCCGGGTCTGTACCCTGACGAGCACCTCACTCGCCTGCTCGCGGAGCACCCGCAGATCGCGCATGAGCGCTGGAACGGCTTCAACCATTACACGGTGGTGTTGAGCGCGGCCGGCGCCGAACGGCTCGCCCGCGTCGTCGCTGACGAGCTGGCACTCGCGGCGGCGTGATCCTCAGCGGGCGGAGGCGGCGACGCGCGTGGACAGCTGGTGCGCGTGCGCGAGGAGGGTGCGCCCGAGCTCGGGAATGCGCTCCGGCGTGAACCGGAACTCGACGCCCGTGAGACTCAGAGCCCACTGCGGGTGTCCCGACGAGGTGAACACCGCCGCACCGAGTCCGAAGCTCCCCGCGACGATGAGCCCCGGGTTCAGGGCGAAGCCGCGGGCGTGCGTCTCGCGCAGCCGCGCGCGCAGGCGGGGCTCCGCGTGGGGGCTGCCGTACCGCTCGGGCAGCTCCGGGTGGCGCTCGAAGTAGGCGTCCACATCGTGGGGCGGCAGGAACGCGAGGATCGCCAGCCCTGCCGAGGCGACTCCGAGCGGGAACCGCGTGCCCTCGGAGAGGACGAACGAACGGATCGGGAACGCGCCGTCTTCGCGCAGGAGGCACACGGTCTCGTCGCCGCGTCGGACGGAGAGGAACGCGCTCTCTTCGGTACGCACGGCCAGTGAGCGCACGATGTCGCGGGCGATCGCGGTGATGTCGTAGCGGGATGCCGCGACGGTGCCCATGAGATACAGCTCCGGCCCCGGCATCCATCGTCCGGACCGGTCATCCTGATCGACGAGGCCCTCGTGACGCAGCGCCGTCAAAAGTCGATGGGTCGTCGGGCGGGTGAGGTCGGCCCGCCGCGCGAGCTCGGCGACGGTTGTCCCGCTCTCGCCCGCGCCCGTCACGAGGCGGAGGAGGGCGGCAGCGCGCGCGATCGCTTGCGCGCCCGGCACGCTGCGCGACGACGTGGTGTCCATGATGTGGACATTAGGCGAAGCGGCGCCCACATCGCAAACACGCGTGACGCACGGTGCCTCGACGGGGCGCACGATAGAGACACACGGATGACGAAGGAGTTCACGTGATCGACAAGACCTACGGATCGGCAGCGGAGGCGGTCGCCGACATCCCCGACGGAGCTTCGCTGGCCGTCGGCGGCTTCGGGCTGTCCGGCAATCCGATCGCCCTCATCGAAGCGCTCCTCGCGCAGGGTACGACGGACCTGTCCATCGTCAGCAACAACTGCGGGGTCGACGACTGGGGCCTCGGCGTGCTCTTGAACGCGAAGCGCATTCGGAAGATGACGTCCTCCTATGTCGGCGAGAACAAGGAGTTCGAGCGTCAGTTCCTCTCCGGTGAGCTCGAACTCGAGCTCACCCCGCAGGGCACGCTCGCCGAGAAGCTGCGCGCGGGCGGCGCGGGCATCGCCGCCTTCTTCACACAGACCGGCGTCGGCACGCAGGTCGCCGAGGGCGGCCTGCCGCGCAAGTACGACGGGCGGGGCGGCATCGCCGTGGCATCCCCGCGGAAGGACGTCCGGCCCTTCGCGCCCGACGGCACCGAGCGTGACTACGTGCTCGAAGAGGCGATCGTCACCGACTATGCGCTCGTGCACGCAGCGCGCGGCGACGTGCACGGCAACCTCGTCTTCAACAAGGCGGCCCGTAATTTCAACCCGCTCGCCGCGATGGCCGGCAAGATCTGCATCGCCCAGGTGGAAGAACTCGTCCCCGCGGGGGAGCTCGACCCCGACAGCATCCATTTGCCGGGGATCTACGTGCACCGCATCGTCGAGGTGGGTTCGGACATCGAGAAGCGCATCGAGCGACGCACCGTCTCGGTCGACCAAGCCCTCAGCCGTCCCGTCCCGGAAGGAGCCTGACCATGGCACTCACACGCAATGAGATGGCCGCGCGCGCGGCCGCCGAACTCGCCGACGGCTCCTACGTCAATCTCGGCATCGGTCTGCCGACGCTCGTCCCGAACTACGTTCCCGACGGCGTCACCGTCGTGCTGCAGTCGGAGAACGGCATCCTCGGTGTCGGTCCGTACCCGACCGAGGAACACGTCGACCCCGACCTCATCAACGCGGGCAAAGAGACGGTCACGGTCCTGCCCGGATCCGCCTTCTTCGACTCGGCGTTGAGCTTCGGGATGATCCGGGGCGGCAAGATCGACGCCGCCATCCTCGGGGCGATGCAGGTTTCCGCTTCGGGCGACCTCGCCAACTGGATGATCCCCGGCAAGATGGTCAAGGGCCCCGGCGGCGCGATGGACCTCGTCCACGGCGCCGGTCAGGTCATCGTCCTCATGGAGCACGTCGCCCGGGACGGATCGGCGAAGATCGTCGACGAGTGCTCACTGCCGCTCACGGGCCGCGGCGTCGTCGACCGCATCATCACCGACCTCGCGGTGATCGACGTGACCGCCGAAGGACTCGTGCTCGTCGAGACCGCGCCGGGCGTCACAGTCGACGAGGTCGTGGCCGCTACCGAGCCCGCGCTCATCATCGCCGAACCGCTCAAGGAGATCGCATGACCACCCCCACCGACGACATCGTCATCGTCGCCGCCGCCCGGACGCCTCAGGGGCGCCTGAAGGGACAGCTCGCATCGTTCACCGCACCGCAGCTCGGCGGCCTCGCCATCGCGGGTGCGCTCGCCAAGGGGAACATTCCGGCGGATGCGGTGGATGCCGTCATCATGGGTCAGGTGCTGCCGGCAGGATCCGGGCAGAACCCGGCGCGCCAGGCAGCTCTCGCCGGCGGTATCGGATGGGACGTCCCGGCATCGTCGGTCAACAAGGTCTGCCTCTCGGGCCTCACCGCCATCATCGACGCGAAGCGCATGATCGCCTCGGGCGACGCCACCGTCGTCGTCGCGGGGGGCATGGAATCGATGACACGCTCGCCGCACCTGCTCATGGGCTCGCGAGACGGGTGGTCCTATGGGTCCGTCGAGGTGCTCGATCACATGGCGTACGACGGTCTGACGGATGCCTATGACAAAGAGTCCATGGGCGCTTCGACCGAGCGGCTCAACCCGACATTCCGCGTGACGCGCGAGGCGCAAGACCGCGTTGCCGCGCTCTCGCACCAGCGAGCCGCGGCCGCGCGAGACGCGGGCCTCTTCGACGCCGAGATCGTCACGATCGAGGTGCCACAACGGCGCGGCGAACCCGTGCAGGTCACGGCCGACGAAGGCATCCGTGCCGAGACGACGGAAGAGACCCTCGCGGGTCTTCGCCCCGCCTTCGCGAAGGACGGCTCGATCACAGCGGGTAACGCCTCGCAGATCTCCGACGGCGCGGCCGCGGTGGTCCTCACGACGCGCGCGCACGCCGCCGATGCGGGGTGGCCGGTGCTCGCGGTCGTGGGCGCCGCCGGGCAGGTCGCCGGCCCCGACAACTCGCTGCATGCTCAGCCCGCCCGCGCGATCGCGCAGGCCCTCGAGCGGGAGGGGATCACGGCATCCGATCTCGATTTCGTCGAGATCAACGAGGCCTTCGGGGCCGTCGTCGCCCACTCGCAGGCCGAGCTCGGCATCGGCGAGGACGTCGTCAACGTGCACGGCGGCGGCATCGCGGTCGGCCATCCGATCGGCGCCTCCGGTGCGCGACTGGTCGTGCACGCCGTGCACGAGCTCGTTCGGCGCGGCTCGGGAACGGCGGCGGTCGGGCTGTGCGGAGGGGGCGGCCAGGGCGAAGCGCTGATCGTGACGCGCTGATCTCGCTCCGCGTGCGGGTCCGGTCGAGCGTCCGCGCGCGGCGGCTAGGCTCGTGGAGTGACCACGATCTCACCGCTCCGCGCGCGCGACCGCGCCGACTGGGCGCCGCTCTGGGCTCAGTACTTGACGTTCTACGAGAGTGCGCTCGATGATGCGGTGACCGATGACGTGTTCGCACGGCTTGCCGCCGCAGACGGGCTCCACGGTGCGATCGCGCGCGACGACGATGGCCGAGCCGTCGGGTTCGTGCACTGGCTGTTCCACCCCTCGACGTGGTCGACGAGCGGCTACTGCTACCTCGAAGACCTCTTCGTCGCTCGCGACGTACGCGGCAGTGGTATCGGATCGGCGCTCATCGCGCACGTGCGCGACGCGGCACAGGCGGCGGGGGCGCAGAAGGTCTACTGGCTGACCCAGTCGGGCAACCGCGCCGCGCGGCGCCTCTATGATTCCCTCGCGACCGATACCGGTTTCGTGCACTACGAGAGGGTGAGTCCAATAGCGTGGTGTCAATTCCCGCGGGGTTCTCGTCGTCGTAGACGGTGAAGGGCCATCGTGGGATGACCAGTTGTTTCCGCCAAGAAGCAAGAAGAGTGAT